>NZ_NCST01000008.1 GCF_002088975.1 Henriciella aquimarina | reverse complement strand
GCCGACGACCTGCCGGCCCTGCCCCGCGATGGCGGCTTCATCGCCGAAGGATGGGACGAGAGCCTCGACGAGGCCCAGACGCTGCGCCGCGACTCGCGCCAGATCATCGCCGGGCTACAGGCGCGCTATGCCGAGGAGACCGGCATCAATGCGCTGAAGATCAAGTTCAACAATGTGCTCGGCTATTTCATCGATGTGCCGGCGCGCCATGGCGACGCGCTGATGAAGCCGCCGCATGCCGAGACCTTCATCCACCGCCAGACGCTGGCCTCCAATGTGCGCTTTTCCACCGCAGAACTGTCCGACCTCGCCGGACGCATCTCGCGCGCCGAAGAGGCGGCGAAAACGCGCGAGCTGGAGCTTTTCCGCGATCTCTGCGCGCGCGTCGAAGCTTTGTCGGACGCCATCTCGGCGGCCGGTCATGCGCTTGCCGTGATCGATGTCGCCACCGCCAATGCCGACTGGGCCGAAGAAGCGGGCGCCGCGCGCCCCGAACTGTCAGATGAGCCCGTCTTCGAGGCCGAAGGCCTACGCCATCCCGTCGTCGAAGCCTCGCTCCGCAAGACCGGGGACGGCTTTACCGCCAACGACCTGACGCTGGACGCCACAGGTCAGGCCGGCCCGCGCCTGGCGCTGGTGACCGGCCCGAACATGGCCGGCAAGTCGACCTATCTGCGCCAGGCCTGCCTCGCCATCATCCTCGCCCAGGCCGGGCTGTTCGTGCCGGCCAAGCGCATGCGGCTCGGCCTCGCCGACCGCGTCTTCTCCCGCGTCGGCGCCTCTGATGACCTGTCGCGCGGGCGCTCGACCTTCATGGTGGAAATGGTCGAGACCGCCGCCATTCTCAGTCAGGCGACCCAGGACAGTTTCGTCATCCTCGATGAGGTCGGCAGGGGCACCTCGACCTATGACGGGCTCGCCATCGCCTGGGCGGCGGTCGAGCATCTGCACAACATCAATGGCTGCCGCACCCTGTTCGCCACGCACTATCACGAGCTGACGGGCCTGGCCGAAGAGCTGGAGCAGGCCGCCAATCTCAGCCTTCGTGCCAAGGAATGGAAGGATGAGCTGGTCTTCCTGCACGACGTCCAGCCGGGCGCGGCCGACAAGTCCTATGGTGTACAGGTCGCGCGCCTGGCCGGTCTGCCCGCCCGCGCCGTGCGCCGGGCCGAGCAGGTGCTGAAGAAACTCGAGACCAAACCCGATGCCGTCGAGGCCCTGCCGCTCTTCGCTGCCGTGGCCGAAGAGAGCACGCCCTTCGAGGAGCAGACCGAAAACACGGCCCTCACCACGCTGCGCGCCATCGACCCCGACGGGCTGAGCCCGCGCGAAGCGCTGGAGATGCTTTACCGGTTGAAGGCCGAGAGCGGCGAGCCGTCCTGAGCGGGCTCGCCCGGGGCGAAGCGGACGTGGGGAAAGCCCGATATGATGCGCGGAAAGCTTGTCGACGCCACCCGACCACAGCGGCATCAATTAGTGGGGGACAATGCAGCTGTGAAAGACTGGCGCCGTTCGCAGCAGCGGACCAGCCTTGAGGCTTAGCTCTAAGGTCCAGGGACGGGACCCGGGCGGCGTCGACAATTTCGTGCAGGCAGTTTCTACCGCCAAACGCAATTCAATATTATTTCGCAACCAGTATATTCGCCTGACACGCGAAATACTAGAAAATTTTTCCGTTGTCCATGGGATCTCGATTCCAGACGGGCATCCATACAGCTCTGTCAGGCATTCTTGTCTCATCCCGGTTAGACTGTCCGCCGGCCGCCTTTTCACGCCTGGACTGTCAGCCAATCTACAGGGCCCCAAGAGATAAACTCGGTTGTATTGACGCCTTGCATTATTTCTTGATGGCAGACGCCAAACTGACACATTGTTTTTCCGCTTCATGTTCGACCTCACCCTCCCGGATCCTGTGCAGATCGCTATTGTTCTCGGACTGGTCGTCCTGGTCTTCGCCGGCTTTGCCCGCGAGCGGATCCCGGCCGACATTGTCGCCCTGCTGGCCATGGCGGCCCTGCTCATCTTCGGCATACTGAGTGTCGATGACGCGCTCGGCGTCTTCTCGAATGCCGCGCCGATCACCATCGGGGCCATGTTCATCCTCTCGGCCGCGCTCGAGCGCACCGGTGTCATCGGCGCGATTGGTAACGCAATTGTGCGCATGGCGAAGCGGTGGAGTCCTCTCGCGGCGATTGGCGCGTTGATGGTGGTGGTCATCATCATGTCGGCCTTCATGAACAATACGCCGATTGTCGTGATCCTCATCCCGGTCGCCATCCGGCTGGCCCAGACGGTCGGCATCGCCGCGTCCAAACTCCTGATCCCGCTCTCCTACGCCTCGATCTTCGGCGGCATGACGACCCTGATCGGCACCTCGACCAACCTGCTGGTGGATGGTGTCTCGCAGGAGGCCGGGCTTGCCCCGTTCGGCATTTTCGAGATCACCGCGGCCGGCCTCTGCCTTGCCGCCGCCGGCACGGTCTACATGGTGGTCGCCGGGCGCTGGCTGCTGCCCACCCGGGAGTCGCTGGCAGACCTTCTCCCCACCTCGAAGAACCGCCGCTTCATCGCCCAGGTGCTGATCCCGGTCGACTCCGTCCTGATCGGCAAGACGATCAAGGAGACCGGTTTTTCCGCCGAAAAAGGCTTCACCGTGATCGACGTCATGCGCCAGCACCGCTCCCGGCGCGACGAGCTCTCCACCCTCACGCTCGAGGCCGGCGACCGGCTCGTCCTGCGCTCGCCAGTGTCGGAAATGCTCGCCCTGCGCGACGCTGGCAATGTCGCCATCGGCCCGGATGCGGGCAAGACGCAGGCCTTCGAGCCCGTCCAGACCAGCGAAACCCATGTCATGGAAGGGGTCGTCGGCCCCGACTCCCGCCTGGTCGGCCGGCCCATCGTCGGCGCCGGTCTCGTTCGTCTCTATGGCGTCTATGCCATCGCCATTCACCGGCGCGGGGCGAATATCGGCAGCGGCGGACGCGATATCCGCTTCGACATCGGCGACACCGTCCTGGTCGAAGGCCCGCCCGCCGGCCTGCGGCAGATGTTCGATGACGGCATGCTGAGCAATCTCACCGAGACGACCGAACGGCCCATCCGCCGCGACAAGGCGCCGATCGCCATCGGGGCGATCCTGCTCGTCATGATCCTCGCCGCCTTCGGCGTGATGCCGATTGCCGGGCTCGCCCTCATCGCGGCGGCCGGCGTCATCGCGCTCGGCTGCCTCGACCACCAGGAAGCCTACAAGTCGATCCAGTGGGACATATTAATGCTGATCTTCGGCATGCTGGCGCTGGGCCAGGCACTGGAGACCTCAGGCGCGGGGGCTTTCCTCGTCAACGGCATCGCCGGACAGATCGGCCACCTGCCCCCGCTTGTCACCCTGGCAGCGGTCTACCTCCTCACCAGCCTGCTGACCGAGTTCGTCAGCAACAATGCCACCGCCATCCTGATGACGCCCATTGCCATCGGGCTGGCGACCACGATGGGCGTGGATCCGCGCGGTTTCGTCGTCGCGGTGATGTTTGCCGCCAGTGCGAGCTTTGCCACCCCGATCGGCTATCAGACCAATACGCTGGTCTATAATGCCGGCGGCTACCGCTTCACCGACTTCGCCCGCGTTGGCCTGCCACTGAACCTGCTGCTCTTCGCGGTCTCGATGCTGGTTATCCCGGTCTTCTGGCCGCTCGGGTAAGAAGCAAGCCCCACCCCGACCCTCCCCAGAGAGGAGGGGGAGCCTGCGGGGCCGTTCAGGCGACAGCCTCAATTCCTGGCGTAACGCGGCCCCCCCCCCCGCTTGCGGGGAGGGTCAGGGTGGGGCTAATCCGATCAGAACCCGTCGGCGTCGCCATCCTTGCGCATCTCGGTGGCCGCGATCCAGGCCCCGCTCTCAAAGTCGCGCATGATGGCCTGGTAGCCCCCGCCATTGGCCTCACAGCATTCGACGGTGTAGCCGCGGCGCTCCAGTTCGGCGCGGGTTTCCGGCGGGATGCCGCTTTCGAGATGGACGGTGCCCATCTCCTGCTCGCAGGCGTCGCCGGTATAGGCATCGGTCGGCTCGCAGCCGCCGGTATGCTCCCAGCGCGCGGCATCGCCGGCTTCCTGCAGGCCCATGCCGAAGTCGATCAGGTTGACGATTATCTGGGTATGGCCCTGCGGTTGCATGCCGCCGCCCATCAGGCCGAAGCTCATCCACGGCTCATACGGACAGGCCTGCTCGATCGGCTCGGCGCGGACCTGGCAGCCCGGCATGTCCTTCCGGAAGGCGAAGGCCGGGATGATCGTGTGGAAAGGCCGCTTGCCGGGCTCGAAGGCGTTCGGATGCGCGGGGTCGAGCGAGAAGAGCTGGCCACGGTCCTGGAACATGAAGCCGAGCCCGTCGGCCACAAGGCCCGAGCCCATGCCGCGATAGTTCGACTGGATCAGCGAGACCATCATGCCATTCTCGTCGGTGACGGTGAGATAGGTCGTGTCACCGTCTTCCAGTTTTGCATCGGCGGCGAAATCCATGCCCGGGTCGACGGTTGCCATCGGTTTGTCGATATCGATCAGTTTCGAGCGCTCGGCATTATAACCTTCCCGCACGAAGACCTCCGGGTCGATCCCGCTGAAGGCCGGATCGGCATAGCCCTTGGCGCGGTCGGCAAAAGCAAGCCGCTTCGCCTCGATCTGGGCGACGAGGCTGTCGGGGGAGCCATAACCCATCTCCGACAGGTTAAACCGCTCCAGCATCTGCAGCATCTGAAGCGCCGCGATACCTTGCGTGTTCGGCGGCAGTTCGCAGACCTTCACCTCGTCGCGATAGGGCACGCAGATCGGATCGACCCACTCGCCCTCATGGCTGGCAAAGTCCTCATAGGTCAGGAAGCCACCGATCCGCTCGAAATAGTCGGCCATGGTGTGTGCGATCTCGCCCTTGTAAAAGGCGTCGCGGCCTTCCGCGCCAATCGTCTCCAGCGTGTCGGCAAGGTCCGGGTTCTTGAACAGCGAGCCCTCGCGCGGGGTTGGCGAGAAATAGGTCTCGCGGGCATTGTCGAACTCCTCGATCATGCCGCTCTCGGCATACTTCTCGAAGTTCTTTTCGCTGCGCTGCCAATAATACGCGATCACTTCCGGGATGGGCGCGCCCTCGCGGGCATATTTCACCGCCGGCGCAACCAGCGTGCTCACATCCTTCGTACCGAACTTGTCATGCAGGGCGAACCAGCCATCGACCGTGCCGGGCACGGTGACCGGCGTCGCGCCATAGGGCGGGATTTCCTCGCCCTCCATATACTCGTCGGCCTTCGCCTGGATATCCTCCAGCGTGGCGCCCTGCGCAGAGCGGCCGGAGCTGTTATAGCCATAAAGCGTCTCGGTCTGCGGATCCCAGACAATGGCGAAGAGATCCCCGCCAATGCCGTTCGCCGTCGGCTCGACCAGGCCCAGCATGGCATTGGCCGCGATGGCGGCGTCGACGGCATTGCCGCCCGCCTTCATGGTGTCGAGCGCGGTCTGGGTGGCCAACGGATGCGCGGTGGCGGCTGCCGCATGCGGGGCGACCACGGCCGAGCGCACGCCATAATCCCGCCCGCTCGGCATGCGGTCGCCGGGGCCGGGCTCACTGTACGCAACGTCTTCCTCGGCAGCCGCCTCCGGCGGGCTCGCCTCCTGGGCCTGGGCCGGTGCCGCTGCACAAGCGATAAGACCTGATGCCAGACCGCTCAGCAGCCAGGCTTTCATTGTGGGGCTAAATTTCATGACTGGTTGCTCCCTATCGACGCCGTACACTTATTCCCTTATGCCAACCGAGACTTGCGGCTGAGACCGCAAAAAGCAAGCAAGGACCAGAAACAGGGCACATCATGGCATACAAGACGCTGCTCACTGAAGTCGACGACGCTGTCGCGATCGTGACGCTCAACCGGCCAGACGCGCTGAATGCGTTCAACAATGAGCTCATGGACGAGCTTACCGAGGCCCTCGACAAGTTCGACAATGATGCCTCGATCCGCTGCATTGTCATCACCGGCTCGAAGAAAGCCTTCGCCGCCGGGGCCGATATCAAGGAGATGCGCGAGCAATCCTATATCGACGCCTATTATAATGACTTCATCACCCGCAACTGGGAGCGCGCCTCCCGCATGCGCAAGCCGGTCATCGCGGCGGTGTCGGGGTATGCGCTCGGCGGGGGCTGTGAACTCGCCATGATGTGCGACTTCATCCTCGCCGCCGAGAACGCCAAGTTCGGCCAGCCGGAAATCACCATCGGCGTATCGCCAGGCGCGGGCGGTACGCAGCGTCTCACCCGGTTCGCCGGCAAGTCCAAGGCGATGGAAATGTGCCTGACCGGGCGCATGATGGATGCCGCCGAGGCCGAGCGCTGCGGGCTTGTCTCGCGCGTGGTGCCGACCGACGACCTGCTCGAGGAGGCCCGCTCGGTCGCCCGCAAGGTCGCCTCCATGCCGCAGGCGGCCGCGATGATGACCAAGGAGATGGTCAACGCCGCCTATGAAACCCCGCTCAGTCACGGGGTCCGTTTCGAGCGGCGCCTTTTCCATTCGCTGTTTGCGACACAGGACCAGAAGGAAGGCATGGAAGCCTTCGTGGAGAAGCGCGAACCGCACTTCAACAACCGCTAGGCCCGGCCTGGCACACAGAAAGACGGCGGTTTATGCAGAGACCGCTATCAGTTCCGGTTGACGGCGCGAGGGCCTTTGGGTATGTCCGCCGCTTGCGTCCGACCGGACACTCAGGAGTTATTGATGGCGAATACGAAGTCAGCCAAGAAGATGGTGCGCAAGATTGCGCGCCGCACGGAAGTGAACACCGCGCGCCGTTCGCGCATGCGCCGTTTCATCCGCAAGGTCGAGGAAGCGATCGCGTCGGGTGACCAGAAGGCCGCCAGCGAAGCGCTGAAAACCGCCCAGCCGGAAATCATGCGCGCTGCCGGCAAGGGTGTCATTCACAAGAACACCTCGGCGCGGAAGATTTCCCGCCTGAGCGCCCGTGTCAAAGCGATGGGCTGAGCCCTTCCAGGCACACATTACAAGACTGCAATTTTGCAAGACCCGCATGCTCAGCCATGCGGGTTTTTTGCGTCCCATTTTGGTACGTGTCCTGACGGCCTCTCCGGTGCGAAAAAACTGGTAAAAATGCCCTTATACACAGGCTATTAGCGCGCCCAAACTTGACAGAACATTCCATGAACAAAATACTCAAAATATTTTTTACAGCTGATAGCTCCGTGGTTAATAATTGATTCGTAAAGCCTTTTCCGGAGGTCAACGGAAGAGAGCGGCTGAGGCGACATTTTTTTGAAGAAAGTTAGCTTGCCAGCCTCAGAAGCCCTGTGTTTTAGTAAGTCCATCGACGGAAATTAGTCCCTGTACGGCGTGTTTTTATTGGCGGACCTGAAAGGTCCGGACAGGGTTCGTGTGTTCTGATCGGCACTGGAGAGTGGAACAGCAAAACACAGGAAAGGGGAAGTTCCAATGGGGCTGCAAGAAGAATCGAGCAGACGGGGCGAAGACAACCAGAAAGGGAAGACGGGCAAAGACATTCACCGCGGACGCGACATCTGGATCGATGTGCTGAACGACACGAAGACCCAGACATCCGCCGAGGATTTCGACAAATGGATTTCCGATCTCCGCTTCGTGGCCGAAGTGGATGATGAAGTCGTCATCGCTGCCCGCGACCAACTGGCATTCGACCGGATCAACAGCAATCACAGACCGATGCTCAAACGCATCTGGCGCAAGGCCGACCCCAAGGGCCGGGCGCTGAGGATCACCTGCTGGAAAGATATTCCCGCCAGCACGCGTGACCTGGTCGACAATCCCTGGGCGGCGGAGCTGAAACGTCCGGCAAAGGTCACGGAAACCGCGAGTACGGATCGTACGACCCTTGAGCCGGGCATGACCTTCGCCACCCTGATCGTTGGTGACACCAACAAACGGGCTGTCGGCCTCGCTCAGGAGATCGTTGCCGGCGGCAAGCGCGGCGCGGACGTCTCGCTCATCTATGGCCGCCAGGGCACGGGCAAGACCCATATCCTGCGCGCCATCGAGGGCGCCGTGGCACACCTCGAGGATGGCCGGCGCGTCACCTATATGACCGCCGAGGAGTTCATGACCGCTTTTGTCGACGGCGCCCGCGCCGGTGACACGCGCGATCTGAAGACCCAGGTCCGTGACAATGACCTGCTCCTGATCGACGACCTGCAATGGATTGCCGGCAAGCAGAAGACCGATGACGCCTTCTTTGCCAATATCCGCTCGGTCACGAAAAAGGGCGGACGGGTCGTGCTCACCGCCGACGAGGCGCCGGGTGACCTGAAAGGCTTCTCCCAGCGCATGCGCGGCGAACTGCTCGGCGCGGCGGCCACCGAGGTCGGCCTGCCGGATCAGGAGATGCGCCGTGAGATCGTGCGCCTGCATGCGGCCATGATCCGTCAGGACCAGCCGAACTTCGAGCTGGACGAGGAGATGATCGAGAAGATCGTGTCCACGGTGCGCGGCCCCGGCCGGGAGCTTTGCGGCGTCCTCTGGAGCCTGCAGACCGAGACCGGCTATGGCGAGGACGAGCCCGACATGGAGATGCTGGTCACGGTGCTGCGCCGCCAGCAGGGCGAATATCAGGCCCCGTCGCTGGACAATATCAAGCGGGCGACCATGCGCGCCTTCGGCCTGTCCAAGACCGAGATCGAAAGCGCAAACAAGTCGCGCACGATCTGCTATCCGCGCCAGATCGCGATGTATCTCTGCCGGGAAATGACCGACAAGTCCTACCCGCAAGTGGCCCGCGCCTTCTCCAAGAAGGACCACACCACGGTCCTGCATGCCTGGCGCAAGGTGAAGAAGGCCCTGCAAAGCGATCCGGACATGGTTCGCGACGTCGAACGCGTCCGCGAGATGGTGTTCGAGATCCAGGCGGAAGGGAACTAGGCCGCCACAGGCCGGATTCCGAAAATTCTTGCCCCTGATCGGCTTTGAGGGGCTTGCAATTTGGCCCATTTTGACAAGGGTATCCGGCCCGCTTCCTCAAGGAAGCGGGCCGATTCGCATGGGCGGGCCGGGTAGAAGGACGAGACAAGGAAGCAGCGAGAAGACTGCTGCAAGATGGGCTGATTGATGAAGCTGACGATCGAGAGAAGTGACCTGCTGAACGCGCTGTCGCATGTGCAGAACGTGGTGGAGCGGCGCAATACGATCCCGATCCTGTCCAACGTCCTGATGGAAGCCAAGGGCAGCGAGGTGACCTTCGTCGCCACCGACCTCGATATCGAGGCCGTCGACAGCGCCGATGCCAAGGTCGATAGCGAGGGCGCGATCACCGCGCCCGCCGGCACGCTGTTCGACGTGGTCCGCAAGCTGCCGTCCGGCGCCGATGTCGAGCTGGAGCTCAACCCGGAGAACCGCCGCCTCTCGATCCGCGCCGGGCGCTCGCAATTCGCGCTGCCGACCCTGCCGGCCTCCGACTTCCAGACGATGACTGGCGACGATTCCGCCATCAAGTTCGATGTCGATGCCGCCGACCTGCGCCGCCTCATCGACAAGACCCGCTTTGCCATCTCCACCGAGGAGACCCGCTACTATCTGAACGGCGTCTACCTACATGCTGCCGACAGCGATGGCGGCAAGGTGCTGCGCGCCGTCGCCACTGACGGCCACCGTCTGGCGCTCGCCGACACCACCGCGCCGGAAGGCGCCGACGGTCTGGAAGGCGTGATCGTGCCGCGCAAGGCAATCGGCGAGGTCCGCCGCCTGATCGACCAGGTCGATGGCGACGTCTCTATCGCGGTGTCGGAAACCAAGATCGTCTTCCGTGCCGGGCGCGCCGTGCTCACCTCGAAGCTGATCGACGGCTCCTTCCCGGACTATGCGCGCGTCATCCCGAAGGGCAATGAGAAGCGCCTCATCATCGACAACAAGACCTTCGAAGCCGCCGTCGACCGCGTCTCGACCGTGTCGGCCGAACGCTCGCGCTCGGTGAAGCTCTCGATCGAGCCGGGCAAGGTCATCCTCGCCGTGAACTCGGCCGAAACCGGCCAGGGCCATGAAGAGATCGAGTGTGATTATAGCGAAGACGCCATGGAGATCGGCTTCAACGCAAAATACCTGCTCGACGTCACCGCCCAGATCGAAGCCGAGGACGCCGAATTCCTGCTGAACGACCCGGCCTCCCCGGCGCTGATCCTCGATCCGGGCGATGCGGGCTGCCGCTATGTGCTGATGCCGCTTCGGGTGTAAGCGGGGGCGATGACCGCCCTTACCCGCCTGCGCCTCAGGGATTTCCGCAATTACGAGACCGTCTCGCTGGATCTCGATGGCCGGCATGTCTGCCTCTACGGCCCGAATGGCGCGGGCAAGACCAACCTGCTCGAAGCCGTCTCCCAGCTCGGCCCCGGCCGCGGCCTGCGCAGCGCGACGCTGGCCGATCTCGCCCGCCACGGCGCCGAGGGCGGCTGGACCATCTCCGCCACCGTCGATG
>NZ_NCST01000002.1 GCF_002088975.1 Henriciella aquimarina | reverse complement strand
TCGGCGACGATGGCGAAGGGACCGGCGGTTCGCCCGTCGCCGAGCCGCACGCGCCGGTCAAGCGGAAGCTGCGGCAGCCAGAGCGACAAGGTCCGGCGCATGATCTTTCCCCATCCACGATACGCGCCAGGCGCCCGGCGCCCCGCGCTTGCTCTTCATACAGGTCCATACCCATCCCCTTCCGGCCGCCGCCTCGCATTGCCAGCGTGTCTCGGCCGCCGAGGTCCGGGCGCGGCCCTGGATCAGGACGAACCCGATCGCCCCGCTCTCTTCGGCTGCGATCTGCAGCCGCCGGCTTTCCTTGAGGCCCGGCCCGTCCTGGAGTTCGACGATGACGCAAGGGGCTGAGCGCGCGCGCAGCGCCTGCTCGGCGGCCCAGAGAAGCTCGCCCCGGTTCAGGCCGACGG
>NZ_NCST01000007.1 GCF_002088975.1 Henriciella aquimarina | reverse complement strand
TTCAGCGGCTTGCGCTTGGCTGCTTTCGGGCGCGTACCATCATCGGCGGCGAGGATCAGATGGGCATTGTTGCCGCCAAAGCCGAAATTGCTGATCGCGGCGATGCGCGGGCGGTCCTCCGGCCAGGCAGTTTTTCGCGCCGGGGCCATATTGGAGCCCGCAAAGCCGTCGAGCGCCTCGCCCTCAATCCGGGTTGGCGGGATGACGCCGTCGTTCAGCGCGAAGCTCATCTTGATCAGGCTGGCGAGCCCGGCGGCGGTGATCAGGTGCCCGAGATTACCCTTGAGCGACCCGATGGGCAGGGTGTCGATCCCCGCGAAGTGCTGGGCGGTGGCCCTCAGCTCGACCTTGTCGCCGGTCGGCGTGCCGGTGGCGTGGGCTTCGATCAAGACAATGTCCGTGGACGGATCGAGCCCGGATATGGCCCAGGCGGCCTGCATGGCTTCGGCCTGGCCGCCTTCATCGGGGGCGAGCAGCGATTTGCGGCGCCCGTCATTGGACAGGCCGATGCCGCGAATGATGCCATAGACGGTGTCGTCTTTGGTGCAATCGGAAAGCCGCTTTAGCACGATAGCGGCGGCACCCTCGGCCGGGACGAGGCCATCGGCACCGTCCACGAAGGGGCGAGAGCGTCCGGTCGGGCTGAGCGCGTTGAGCGCGCTGAAGCCCTGATGCAGGATGAGATTGTCCGCGCCGTTGACGGCTGCGGCGACCGCCATGTCGAGCGAGCCATCCTGCAGCCGGTCGCAGGCGAGCTTCACCGCATAGAGAGACGAGGCGCAGGCGGCATCGAGCGCGAAGGCCGGGCCCTTCGCGCCGAGCGCGGTCGCCAGCAGGCGCGCCGGGCCGCCGGTGTTGAAGCGGTTGAAGGCGTCGATATCGGAGCGTCCGGCC
The DNA here is from genome assembly GCF_002088975.1 of Henriciella aquimarina. Classification (GTDB taxonomy): domain Bacteria; phylum Pseudomonadota; class Alphaproteobacteria; order Caulobacterales; family Hyphomonadaceae; genus Henriciella; species Henriciella aquimarina. The sequence goes on along the minus strand of NZ_NCST01000007.1, from coordinate 2,422 downwards.
TGCCAGATGTCGCCGGCATAGTCGCAAAGCGCACGGCTGGGATAGCCGAGATTGCCGGCAATCACGCCGAGCTTCCTGCGCTTCACCTTGGGCGTACCCGCCTCCTGCCAGGCCTGCTGCCCCGCATGAAGCAGCCACTGGAAGAGCGGGTCGAGGTCTGCGGCGTCGAGGCCGCCGAGGTCGTAGGCCGCGGGGTCGAACACTTTGTCGAAGCCGGTGACGAAGCCGCCGCGATAGCCCATCTCGCTCTGTTCGGCGTCGGTGACACCCCACTTTCCGGGCGGGGCGGGGCTGAGCAGGTCGCGCTCGTCCAGGACCGCCTGCCACAGCGCCTCCGGCGACAGTGCTCCGGGCAGGATGCAGCCGCGCCCGACAATCGCAATCGGTTCGAACCGCGCCTTACCCATGTGCGATCTCTGAGCCGATGATGAGCTCGACCGGGCAGTCACGGCCGGCCAGCAGGGCCTCGGTAAAGACCTTGGCGCCGGCCTCGCGCGGGATGAGCGAAATGCCCATTTCAGCGAACTTCGCCTTGAGCGTGGCATCGACCATGCCGCCATCCCATGGGCCCCAGCCCAGCGATGTGACGGTGGCGTCCGGATGGGCGGCTTTCAGCTTCTGCGCCATGCGGTTCAGCACTTCGTTCGCCATGGCGTAATCGGCCTGTCCGACATTGCCGTAGCGTGCGGCGACGGAGGAGAAAAAGGCGATTGTTTTCAGCTCATTCACGTCAATCTGTGAAAGGAGCGTCTCAAGCCCGGCGATCTTTGGCGTGAAGACCTTGGCGACCTGGTCTGCCGTCTTTTCGGCGATGCGCTTGTCGGCCAGCACGCCTGCGCCATGAACGAGGCCGGTGATGGGGCCGAGGCTCTGTTCGACCTGGCGCAGCGCCGGGGTGAGCGCGGTCGGGTTGGCCACATCGGCCTGCAGGTAGAGCGCCGTGCCGCCGGCCTGTTCGATGGCCGTGAGTGTCGCACGAATTTCGGCGCCGGACAGGAGTGCGCGCGCTTGGGCGTTAAGAGCGGCGGGGGTGATCTTCTCGCCAGCGGCCTTGGCGCGGGCGGCGAGGGCCCCGCGCAGGGCTTTTTGATCCGTTGACGGATCGAGGTCTGCCGGCCAGGGCGTGATCTCCGAACGCCCGAGCAGGGCAAAGCGCGCGCCTGTCTGGCGGGCCAGTTCGATGATGCAGTCTGCAGTTACGCCACGGGCGCCGCCAGTGACGAGGATGACATCCTGCGGGCCGATCTGCGCGGTCTGAGGCGTAAAATCGCCGAGCGCGAGTTCGACAGGGCCAAGCCGGCCCTTGGCGGAGAGGCCGATACACGGCGCCGTCCCGCCGCTCAACAGCTCCTCGACCACGCGGTCGCTCGCCGATCGGGCACCGAGGTCTGCGATGTCGACATCGATGGCACGCACGAGCGCCTTGGGGAATTCCTGCGCGGCGGTGCGGGCAAGGCCGGTGAGGCCGCTGCGCCAGGCGCGCTCGTCATCCGGCTGGAAGCGTCCGCCCGTATCCTGAAGAAGGATGAGCGTGCCGCCGCGCGTCTCAAGACGTTTCGCCTGCGCGGAGACCGTTGCCAGCGCGGCCGTGTGCGCCTCCAGCGCCGGGCCATTCAGGGCGTTCGCAACGATCAGCGCTTCGGCCTGGCCGGAAGGCGCGGTGACTTCGCGGATCACGAAGCCCGCTTCCAGCATGGCCTGCACGAAGACCTGACTGAAGGCCGGATCGCTGCCGACATATTCGATCAGGCCGGCTTCCCGCAGGCCCGGTGTGACGCGGCCGACCGGAAGTTGCGGCTCATAGCTGACGGTGCGCAGCGCGAGCGGTTCGGGCTGGGACGCGGCAGGCGGGTCGGGGCGGCGAGCGCGCTCAGGCGCTGGCGCGCCCCCTAGCCAAAAAAATTGGCGATCTTCCGGATCGACCGGAGTTCGGCAATCTGTTCGGGTTCGACTTCGGGCAGGTTTGGCATCTGCTCGCGCAGGGCGGACAGGATCTCGACCTGCTTGATGGAGTCGACGCCAAGTTCGCCTTCCAGATCCATGTCGTCCTCGAGCATTTCCGGCGGATAACCGGTCTTCTCGGCGATCAGGTTGCGGACGAGTTCAGCCATGTCATCGCCGGCCGGGGCTGCAGGGGCAGAGGCTGCCGGGGCTGGAGCAGGCGCTGCAGCGGCGGGGGCGGTATGCGCGCCATTGCCATTGGCGACACCGTTCGTGGCGGGTGCGGCAGAAGCGGCCGGGCTGGTCGTGCCCGGGTCGAGGAAGTCGGCAATCTTGCGAATGGTGCGCAGCTCGGCGATCTGCTCGGGCGCGACCTCGGGCAGGTTTGGCATCTGCTCACGCAGGGCCGACAGGATTTCGACCTGCTTGATGGAGTCGACGCCAAGCTCGCCCTCCAGGTCCATGTCGGCTTCGAGCATGT
>NZ_NCST01000006.1 GCF_002088975.1 Henriciella aquimarina | reverse complement strand
GGCGTCTTTCAGCGTGTCGGTCCACGCCTCGGCCTTGGTGGTTTCGAGCGCCGGGGCCGGCTCGGGCTGCCAGGAGGCGCAGGCCGACAGCAGGAGGGCTGAAAGAACGGTCAGGGACATCTGTTTCATCTTGCATATCCTCATCAGTCGAGCGTGCGGCGGTAACGCAGGAGCGCGATGGCCGTGACCACGGCGGTAAAGGCGCAGAGCGCATAGATCGGCACCTGCAGCTGGGCGAGGCTGGCATCCTTCAGCATCACCCCGCGCACGATGCGCAGGAAGTGGGTAAGCGGCATCACCTCGCCGATCACCTGCGCCCATTCCGGCATGCCGCGGAAGGGAAACATGAAGCCCGACAGCAGGATGGACGGCAGGAAGAAGAAGAAGGTGAGCTGCATCGCCTGCATCTGCGACTGCGCGATGGTCGAGAAGGTGAAGCCGAGCGCGAGATTGGCCACGACGAAGATCGACCCGCCTACGATCAGCACCCAGAGCGCGCCAACGAAAGGCACGTTGAACAGGAGCTTCGCCGCGACAAGGATCACCACCGTCTGCGTCGCCCCGACCGCGACATAGGGCAGGATCTTGCCCGCCATCACCTCAAAGGGCCGCGCGGGCATGGCGAGCAGGTTCTCCATTGTCCCCTGCTCCACCTCGCGCGTCATCGCCATGGCCGTGATCATGACCAGCGTCATGGTGAGGATGACACCGAGCAGGCCGGGCACGATGTTGTAGCTCGTCTTGGCTTCGGGATTGTACTTCTGGTGAATGACGAGGTCGAAGGCGGGCGGCGCCCCGGCGTACCGGGCGAGCGGACCCTTGAGGTCATGGCGCAGCGCGTTTTCGAAAATCGCCTGCGCCTGGCCTGTCGCGCCGGAAGCGGCGGCCGGGTCGGAGGCGTCGGCCTCGATCAGGATCTGCGGACGGTCGCCGCGCACCAGGTCGCGCGTGAAGCCCGAGGGAATGGTGACGACGAAGCTCACCTCGCCGCGCGCCAGCAAATCGCTGCTCTCGCGCGGATCGTCGGTCTGCATCACGAAGTCATAATAGTCAGACGTCTCCAGCGAATGGACGAGCGTGCGGACAATCGGGCTCTGCTCCTGCACCAGGATGGCGGCCGGAAGGTGTTTCGGGTTGAGGTTGATGGCGTAGCCGAACAGGACGAGCTGCATGATCGGCACGGCGAACATCATGGCGAAGGTGAGCCGGTCGCGGCGCATCTGCACCAGCTCCTTCATGAAGACCGCCCAGATGCGGCTGAGGGAGAGAAAGACGGATGTCATTCATACACCCGTGTGTCTTCGCCGGCTTCAGCCATCAGGGCGATGAAGGAATCCTCTAGGCTCGGCTGGACCTCTTCCCAGCGCACATCCTCGCTCGAGTGCCGGTCGATCTCGGCCTTGATGCGCGTGCGGTCTTCGCCGCTGACATGCAGGGCGGCGCCGAAATAGGCGACATGATCGAGGCCGGGCTGGCCTTTCAGCTTTTCGGCAAGCCGGCGCACGCCTTCGCCCTCGCCGCGGAAGGTGACGAGCCCGGAGCGCTCGATGACATCGGAAACGGTGCCCTCGACGATCTTGTGACCATTGGCGAGGTAGACGATTTTATCGCAACGCTCGGCCTCATCCATATAGTGGGTGGAGACGAGCACCGTCATGCCGGCCATGGAAAGCTCGTGGATCTCGTCCCAGAAATCCCGCCGGGCCTGCGGATCGACCCCGGCGGTCGGCTCGTCCAGCAGGAGGAGTTTCGGCTTGTGCATGGTGACAGCGGCGAGCGCCATGCGCTGTTTCCAGCCGCCGGAGAGCGCGCCGGCCAGCTGGTTCTGGCGGTGCTGCAGGCCAAGCCCCTCAATGGTCTCGTCGACGGTTTGGCGCAGGTTCGGCAGGCGGTAGAGCCGGGCGACAAATTCGATGTTCTCGCGGATGGTGAGATCGCTCCAGAAGGAGAAGCGCTGCGTCATATAGCCGGTGCGCGACTTGATCTTCTCGGCCTCGCGCTGGATGTCATAGCCAAGGCACTGGCCCTCGCCCTCACTGGCACGCAGCAGCCCGCAGATCATGCGGATCGTGGTCGTCTTGCCCGAGCCGTTCGGCCCGAGAAAACCCCAGACCTCGCCGCGCGGCATCTGGATATCGACGCCATCGACCGCCGTCTTGTCGCCGAAGCGCTTGACCAGGCCCTTCACGTCTATGGCGAGATCCTCGGCCATTACCAGTCCACCTCCACGGGCAGGCCGGGATGGAAGCCCGCTTCCTGCGGCAGGTCCGCCTCGATCAGGAAGACGAGCTTGCCGCGCGTGTCGCGGGAATAGATGACCGGCGGGGTAAACTCGGCATCGTGCGAGATGAAGCTGACAGAAGCGTCGACCGGGCTGGCGAGCCCGTCGGCCTTCACCCGCACCGTCTTGCCGATGCTGATCTCGGGCAGTTCGGCCTCCGGCACGAAGAAACGCACCTTGAGGCCCCTGGGCGGCAGGATGGAGACGACCGGCTGGCCCGGCGTCACATATTCGCCGACGCGATAGAAGATTTCCTCGATGCGGCCGCCCTCGGGCGCTTCGCTGCTGCGCTCTTCCAGCCGGTAGGCGGCTGCCCGTTTCTGGGCTTCGGCCGAGCTGGTGGCCGAGCCGG
>NZ_NCST01000132.1 GCF_002088975.1 Henriciella aquimarina | reverse complement strand
ATTTCGCGCCAGCGTGCCGCGAAGACGCCGTCTTCCTCCGGCGCGTAGCCCTCGAAGGCGCGGCTGCCATAGAAGCTCGGCGCGCCTTTCCAGTCCATCAGGTCCTTGATGAAGGTCGGCACGCCCCCAAACGTGCCCTCGGGGCTTTCGGCGGCGCGGCTTCGCGCCTGGTCATAGATCTTGGAGGCAATCGCATTGATTGACGGATTGACCTTTTCCGCCCGTGCTATCGCGGCGTCGGTGAAGTCCAGAGACGAGATCTCGCCGCCCGCGATCAGCTCGGCCATGCGCACCCCGTCCATCGTGGCCGATGGTGTCGATGACGCGGTCAGCCCCCGGCTCGGCGCACAGGCCCCCGCAAAGGGCAAGAGCGCGGCGGTGGCGGCGGACCCGCGCAGCAGGGCGCGGCGGGTAAAGTCGGTCATGATGTATCTCCTCCCGGGTCATTTTCTTTTGCTTGCGGGCAGGGACGCTGCACCCGGCTTGCCGGGAAAGCAAGCGCGGGCTAGCCCTGTTTCAAGTCTTCCCCTCCTGTTGCGTCTGGCCGCCCATGCTTTCTGTCCTCGATCTCTTCCGCATCGGCCTCGGGCCATCGAGTTCGCACACCGTCGGCCCGATGCGCATTGCGCGGCGTTTCCTGCAGGTCGCCGCCCGCGCCGGCAAGCTGACGGGCGCCACCCGCATCCATATCGAGCTGCAGGGCTCGCTCGCGTTGACCGGGGTGGGCCATGGCACCGACAAGGCCGTCATCCTGGGCCTGATCGGGATGCAGCCGGAAACCGCCGACCCGGAAGAGGCCGAAGCCCGCTTCCGCAGCATCGTGCGGGGAAAACGCATCCAGCTCGCCGAGGGGCCTGAGATCGATTTCAACCCGGTCAAGGACATCGAGTTCAACACAGAGACCGTGCCCGAACTCCACCCCAATGGCATGGCGCTGCACCTCTATGCCGGGGCAGGCGAGCCGGTCTTCTCGCGTACCTATTTCTCGACGGGCGGCGGCTTCATCGCCTCCAAGGCGCAGATGGAAAAGCCGGTGAAGGGCGACCTGGTCGACAGCGCCCGCGGCGCCCCGCACCCCTTCGACTCGGCTGAAGAGCTGATCCGGCAGTGTAAAGCGCATGACTGGCGCATCGACGAGCTGGTCCTGCTCAATGAGGATGCTCGCCGCGCCCGCGAGAAGACGCTGAAACGCCTCGACAAGATCGCCGAGACGATGATGGCCTGCATCGAGCGCGGCCTCTCGCAGAGCGGCGTCCTGCCGGGCGGGCTCGAGGTCAGCCGCCGCGCGCCGGGCCTCTATGAAAAGCTCAAGCACCAGCATGGCTCGAACGAGCGCGAGCAGCTGTTCGACTGGCTGAACGTCTATGCCATGGCGGTAAACGAGGAGAATGCCGCTGGCGGACGGGTCGTGACGTCTCCGACCAATGGCGCCGCCGGGGTGATTCCCTCCGTGATTCGACACTATTGTTGCGAGGATGGCGTGCTCGATCATGCCAAGGCGCGCCGCTTCCTGCTGACGGCGGGCGGCATCGGGCTTCTCTACAAGCAGCGCGCGTCCATTTCTGGCGCGGAAATGGGCTGCCAGGGCGAGGTCGGCGTGGCCTGTTCCATGGCCGCCGGCGGGCTGGCGGCGATCTGGGGTGCGGATGCCGAAACCGTCTGCGTGGCTGCCGAGATCGGCATGGAGCACAATCTCGGCCTGACCTGCGATCCGGTTGGCGGGCTGGTCCAGATCCCGTGCATCGAGCGCAACGCCTTCGGGGCCGTGAAAGCGGCCAATGCCGCGCGCCTCGCCCTGCACGGCACCGGCCAGCACAAGGTCAGCCTCGACCAGGTGATCGAGACCATGCGCCAGACCGGCATCGACATGTCCTCGAAGTACAAGGAGACCAGCACGGGCGGGCTCGCCGTTAATGTCGTGGCCTGCTGAGCTGGCATGATCTCTTGACCCGCGGTCAATCTTGGAGCGGCCCCCGCGCCATGCGATGATCCGGATATGGATGGTTTTCAGTCGAAGACGCCCGTCAAAGCCGGGCTCGAATATCCCTTTGATTCCGTGCCGGAAACAGGCGACACGATGGAGCTGCTGCCGGGGCTCCACTGGGTGCGCATGCCGCTGCCCTTTTCGCTGAAATGGATCAATCTCTGGCTTATCGACGATGGCGAGCCGGGCTGGACCATTGTCGATACCGGCATGCCGCTGGAAGACACGAAAGGCGCCTGGCGCCAGATCTTCGAGGACAAGCTGGACGGCCGGCCGGTCTGGCGGATCATCGTCACCCATATGCACCCCGATCATGTCGGCAATGCCGGCTGGCTGTCGCGCAAATTCCCCGGCGCCCGGCTGTGGATGTCGCGGCTGGAATACATCTCCTGCCGCATGCTGGTCGCCGATACCGGCCGCGATGCCCCGCAGGAGGGCATCGATTTCTACCGCGCCGCCGGCTGGCAGGACCATCATATCGAGGAATACAAGCGCAAGTTCGGCGGATTCGGGCGCGGGGTCAGCCGCATGCCGGATGCCTATCACCGCCTGGAAGAGGGCGCCCGCATCCGGCTCGGCGGACATGACTGGACGGTGCTGATGGGCAAGGGCCATTCGCCCGAACATGCCTGCCTCTACAGCGAGAGCCTGAACGTGATGATTTCCGGCGACCAGCTTCTGCCGCGCATCTCGTCCAACGTGTCGGTGCACCCGACGGAGCCAGACGCCAATCCGCTGGAAGGCTGGATTGCAAGCTGCCGCAAGCTGAGAGGCGCCCTCGCCGAGGATGCGCTTGTCCTGCCGGCCCATAATGAGCCGTTCCGCGGCGCTCACACACGCCTCGACCATCTGATCAACGGGCACGAGACGGCGCTCACCCGGCTGAAGAAGCGTCTTCAGGAGGCGCCGAAACGCGCCGTCGATGTCTTCGCGGTGCTGTTCGGCCGCAAGATCGGGGACGATCTCATCTCCATGGCCACCGGCGAGGCGATTGCCCACCTCAACTGCCTGATCGCACGCGGACAGGCCACCGTCACGCGCGATGCCGACGGCGTGGACTGGTACCGCACGCTGTAAGCCCCATGCCCCTTTCGGGCCTGCGATGAAATTGAGGTCGCCTTATTCCTGCCCCCGGGCTAGGTTTCGCTGTCTTATTGCCTGGCCCGGAGACAGCCTTGACCGAATTCTGCCTTACAGACGGGCCTGAGAAGCCCACTATGTCAGGGCGCGACATCATGGCCGGGCCGCCTCATCTGGCGCCTGCGGCGGGATCGGTCTACAGGGCAGGAATGGCAGCCGCTGGCGAACAGCCTCTTGACCGGATGCACGCCGCCCCTCAAAGCCTTGGGGCCGATCGGCGCGCATGCCTGCGCGTCAACACGTCAAACATAACGGGCAGGGCAGCCGGGCTGCCAGCCATGGAACAGCCGTCAAAGTTGATATGAGCGATACCTCCCAGACTTCCGACGCGTCCGAGGAAAAGCGGTCGCTCAAGGACAAGATTCTCAAGGAATTGCGGGAATGGGCGGTCACCCTCGCCATCTTCATTCCGGCCTTCTACATGTTTTCCTTCCTCGTCTATGAGCAGCGCGTCATCCCGTCGGAGAGCATGGTGCCGACCCTGCAGGTCGGTGACCGGGTCGCGGTCAACAAGTTCGCTTATGGCTATAGCCGCTACAGCCTGCCCTGGGGGCTCTGGCGCATCATTCCCGATGGCGACGGCCGGGTCATGGGCGGCAAGCCCGAACGCGGCGATGTCGCGGTCTTCATGCACCCGCACACCGACCGGGTGATGATCAAGCGCATCATCGGCCTGCCGGGCGATGAAGTGCAGATGATCGACGAGCAGCTCTATCTCAATGGCGAGCCGATCCAGCGCGAATTCGTCCGCCGCATCGAATATGTGCCGCATGGCGCCAATTTCACCGAAACCGCGCGCGAATACCGTGAGACGATCGACGGTCATTCCTGGCTGAGCCACCAATGGCAGCAGGGCCCGGACCAGATCCGCTCGCTCGACACCACACCGGTCTTCCAGGTGCCGGAAGGCCATTACCTCTTCATCGGCGACAATCGCGACAATTCCGAGGATGGCCGCTCCACCACCGGGCACTGTCCGCCCAATGAGCAGGGCGTGATCGACCGGGCCGGCTGCGAGCTGCCGCGCGGTGTCTCGCCGGAGAAGGCCTCGGTCGGCTTCGTGCCGTCGGAGAATCTGATCGGGCGGGCCGATACGGTCCTGTTCTCGACCTATTCCTGCGACCGGGCCAATGCCGAGCCATGCATGAAAAAGCGTCTCTGGCGCGGGCTCTAGGAAGAATTCCCTTATTGCGCGAATGTGGCGCAGTCCTTGCACGATAGCTGGCGACCTCCGCCGAGCTGATCAGGGATGGCACACATGAATTTCCGGCTGCTGCGCCTCGACCAGATGACCGACGATCTGTGGATCGCGTTCGACCGGCTGCGCGATGCCCGCGCGATCTATGACGACCCGTTTCTCGATCCGGTTTTCGCCCGTCTGGTGGCCGAAGTGCGCGCAGACACCCGTTTCGGTGTGGCCTTCGAGGGCGGCGAGCCGGTCGGCTTCTGGCCGCTTCACCGGCGTCCCGGCGCCTGGGCAAGGCCCGTCGGCGGGCCGTTTTCCGACTGGCACGGGCCCGTCCTCTCCGAACACACGACCCTGACGCCGCACGCCTTCCTGAAGGGGCTCGGCCTGCTTGGCCTGTCGGCCTATGGCTGGCTGCCGCAGGTGGCCGAAAGCGAAACGCGGCTGCGATTCGCGGGCGCCAACATGACCGCGCTCGACGGCGACTGGGAGGGCTTCATCGCCAACCAGACGCAGCGCTGGCCCAAACACTTCAAGAAGATGCGCCGGCTCGGCCGCAATCTTGAGCGGGATTTCGGCGAGGTGGAATTCCGCTTTGACGATGCCAGCGACGAGACGTTCGAGCTGCTGATGGCCCTCAAACGTGAGCAGTTTCGTCGCACCGGGCGTCACGATGTCCTGGCCCCGCGCTGGGCGCAGGCACTGCTGGAGCGTCTGCGGGCCGCGGAAGGCCCGCGCTTCCGGCTGCGCCATGTCAGCCTGTATTTCGACGGCCAGCACGCCGCCAGCGAGCTGCTGCTGCAGTCCGACAAGGTGATGCATGGCTGGATCACCGCCTATGAGCAGGCTTTCGCGCAATATTCGCCGGGCAATATCCTGGTCCAGATGATGCTGGAGACGATGGCCGCCCAGGACGGCCCGCAGATCTACGATGCCGGGCCAGGGCTCGATCATTACAAGCGCCATTATTCGAACTACCAGCTGCCCGTCGGCTCCGGCGTGGTGCGGGCCCGTGAGCTCGCCTTCCGGCCGGATCGTCTGCTCGGGCAGGCCTGGCGAAGCGGCGAGCGCCTCAGCCCCGCGCGTCTGGCCCATCTCATGACGCAGTCGCGTCGCCGGCTGGACCAGATCTGCCTGGCCGAGCTTACCCCGCTGCGGCGCCTCAATGGCCTCGGCAAGGCGTTCGGGCGCACGGCCGCCGCGCTGGAAAGCGCCGATACGGACTAGGCGGGATGCCGGGCTTGCCTTTCATCCGTGTCCGCCCCAGCTGCCTACGCAGCAAAAGAATTGAGTCCGGCCCGCAATCCCTCTAAGCCGCTAGTCCGGTTGAGAATGCGGATCAGACCCGGCAGGGTCGGTTCGAGGGGTAATGGCTAGGCAAATGTGAACCATGACTGGCGGCGAGACTGACAGACAAAATCCTGCACGCGGGCCGATCATCGTGTCACGTCATGGCCGTCCGGCGCTCGACCGCCGGGCCGGGCCGCGGCTCGACTGGCGCGAATACCGCGACTGGTGGGACCGCTATGAGGCCGGCAGCCTGGCCCACGACCAGGTCGTGCCCGAGAATCTGAAGGCGGCGGTCAGGGATGCCGACATCGTGCTCAGTTCGACGGCGCCCCGCGCCATCGAGACGGCGATGATGGCCAGCGGCCGCGAGCCGGAGACACATCCCGTCTTCTGCGAGGCGCCGCTGCCGCCGCCGCGTTTCCGCAACCGCAAATACCTGCCCAAGACCTGGAACGTGATCGCGCGCACCGCCTGGCTCTATGGCCACAGCCTCGACGGCGAAAGCAACAAGCAGGCCCGCGAACGCGCCCGCGCGGCGGCAGAGCGGCTGCATGAGGCCTCCACCGAGGGCAAGGTCTATCTGGCCGCGCATGGCTGGTTCAACCGCATGCTGCGCCCGGCCATGGCGCGTCTCGGCTGGGTCTGCGTGCGCGATGGCGGCGACAAGTACTGGAGCTACCGGATTTACGAATATCGCGGCAAATCCTGAGCCTCCGCCATTGTGAAGCCTGCGGTACCTGCGTAGGGTGCCGCTTTCATTCAAAAGCCGCGGGAGCTGTGGAATGGCCGGCAAGGCGTCCGACGCAATTGACGAGATGAGTTTCGAAGCCGCCCTCAAGGAGCTGGAGGAGATCGTCCGGCGCCTGGAAGCTGGCGATGTCGAGCTCGAAAAGTCCATCGAGATCTATGAGCGCGGCGCCAAGCTGAAAGCGCACTGCGAATCGCGCCTGAAAGCCGCCGAGCTCAAGATCGAGCAGATCGTGCAGGGCGGCGACGGCAAGCCGCAGACCGAACCCGCCAGCTTCGACTGAGAGGGTCGGCATGGATTTCGAAAAGCGCCTGACCGAAATCGCTGACAAGGTCACCGTTGCGCTTGATCAGCTCATCCCGCCGGCACAGGGGCCCGAGGCCAATCTGATGCGTGCCATGCGCCATGCCGCGCTCGCCAATGGCAAGCGGATGCGCCCCTTCTACGTGATCCAGACCGGCGCGCTGTTCGAGGCCGACGATACCGCGCTCTTGCGCGTCGCCGCCGCGCTGGAATGCGTCCACACCTATTCGCTGGTGCATGACGATCTGCCATGCATGGACGATGACGATATCCGCCGCGGCCAGCCGACCGTCCACAAGGCGTTCGATGAAGCCACCGCCGTACTGGCGGGCGATGCGCTGCTGACGCTGGCTTTCAAGATCCTCGCGGGCGAGGACACCCACAAGGACCCGGCGGTGCGCACCCGGCTGATCGAGCGCATGGCCGATGCGGCCGGCGCGAAAGGCATGGTCGGCGGGCAGATGATCGACATGCTGGAAGACGAGGCCCCGCGCGACCTCAACACCATTACCCGCATGCAGCGGCTAAAGACCGGGGCGCTGATCTCATACTCCGTCGAATCGGCGGCAATTGTCGGCAATGCCAGCGACGGGGCGCGCCATGCGCTCGCCGGCTTTGCCCAGGATCTCGGCCTTGCCTACCAGATCGCCGACGATCTGCTGGATGTGACGGGCGATCAGGAGGTCGTCGGCAAGACGCTCCGGCGCGACGAAGCGGCCGGAAAAGCGAACTTTGTGACGGTTCTGGGCGTTGATGGCGCACGGGAACGGGTGCAGTTGCTCGCTGCACAGGCCAAGCAGCACCTCGCATTTTTCCGCGATCGGGCCAATATATTGCTGCAATCTGTGGATTATGTTCTCGACAGAACAAGATAAATATCAGTCGAGACGAAAAAAGCGTCCCCGCGAAAGGACCATCTGATGACCCTCCCCGCAAAAAACCGCCTTCTGGACAGCGTGACGATTCCGGCTGATCTGAAGGGGCGCTCGCGAGAGGAGCTGAAGCAGCTGGCCGACGAAGTGCGCGCCGAGATGATCGATGCCGTCTCGGTGACCGGCGGCCACCTCGGTGCCGGGCTCGGCGTGGTCGAGCTGACCGTGGCGATCCATTCGGTCTTCGACACGCCCGACGACAAGCTGATCTTCGATGTTGGCCACCAGTGCTATCCGCACAAGATCCTCACCGGGCGGCGTGACCGTATCCGCACGCTGCGCCAGGGCGGCGGGCTTTCCGGCTTCACCAAGCGCGCCGAGAGCGAGTATGACCCGTTCGGCGCCGCGCACGCCTCGACCTCGATTTCCGCCGGGCACGGCTTTGCCAAGGCGCGTGACCTGCGCGGCAAGGACAACAAGGTCGTCTGCGTCATCGGCGACGGCGCAATGTCGGCAGGCATGGCCTATGAGGCGATGAACAATGCGGGCTCTGATGCCAGCAACATGCTCGTCATCCTGAACGATAATGACATGTCCATCGCCCCGCCCGTCGGGGCGATGAGTCATTATCTCTCCAAGCTCGTTTCCTCGCGCTCCTATCGCGGCCTGCGCAAGTTCGCCAAGAACATCGTCAAGCCGATGGGCCTCGCCAATCAGGCGCGCAAGGCAGAAGAGTATCTGCGCGGCTTCGCCATGGGCGGCACGATGTTCGAGGAACTCGGCTTCTATTATGTCGGCCCGATCGATGGCCACGACCTCGATGTGTTGCTGCCGGTTCTGGAAAACTGCAAGGCGATGCAGACCGGCCCGGTCCTGCTGCATGTCGTCACCCAGAAGGGCAAGGGCTATGAGCCGGCCGAGAACTCCGCCGACAAGTATCACGGCGTCGCCAAGTTCAACGTCGTCACCGGCGAACAGCAGAAGTCCAAGCCTGGCCCGCCGAAATACACCAAGGTCTTCGCCGACAGCCTGATCGCGGAAGCGCGCAAGGATGACCGTATCGTCGGCATCACCGCCGCCATGCCGGGCGGCACGGGCATGGACCTGTTCGAGAAGGAATTTCCGGACAGGATGTTCGATGTCGGCATTGCCGAGCAGCATGGCGTCACCTTCGCCGCCGGGCTTGCCGCCGATGGCATGAAGCCCTTTGCGGCGATCTATTCGACCTTCCTGCAGCGCGGCTATGACCAGGTCGTCCACGACGTGGCGATCCAGAAGCTGCCCGTGCGCTTTGCCATCGATCGCGCCGGGCTTGTCGGTGCCGACGGGCCGACCCATGCCGGCAGCTTCGACATCGGCTATCTCGGCGCACTGCCGGGCTTTGTCTGCATGGCCGCCTCCGACGAGGCCGAACTGGCCCACATGGTCCGCACCGCTGTCGAGATCGACGACCGGCCAAGCGCCTTCCGCTATCCGCGCGGCACCGGCACGGGCGTCGCCATGCCGGACACCCCGCAAGCGCTTGAAATCGGCAAGGGCCGGATTGTCCGGGAAGGCACCAGCATTGCCATCCTCTCCTATGGCGCCCGCCTGCAGGAGGCTCTGAAGGCCGCTGACATGCTGGCCGCGCAGGGGCTGTCCTGCACGGTCGCCGATGCGCGCTTCGCCAAGCCGCTGGACGAGGAGCTCGTCAACCGGCTGGCGCGCGAGCATGAAGTGCTCATCACGCTGGAAGAGGGCGCCCGGGGCGGCTTCGGCGCGTTCGTCCTGCAACACCTCGCCGAGGTCGGCGCACTCGACACCGGGCTCAGGATCCGCACCATGTGCCTGCCGGACATCTTCCAGGACCAGGACAAGCCGGAACTCATGTATGAAGAGGCCGGCCTGGATGCCCGCAGCATCGCCGCCCGCGCCATCGAGGCGCTCGGACGCGGCAATGTCCAGGAGATCGACCGGCTGGCACGCGCCTGAACTGCCTTACATTTCGGTAACTGCCTAGCCCGCGGAATCGGCTCTCTATAGGGTCCGGCCAAAGCAGACTGACTGGAGGTAGACGATGTGGCGTTCCTGTTTGGCCGGGCTGTTTTGCCTGGGCCTATTTGCCTGTGAGACCGCGCCGCCGCCGGCGGTAGAACTTACACCGGCCCAATTCGACCAAGCGATAGATGAGGCGAAGGCCGAATCGCATCCCTGGCTGACGATCCAGTCCCTGAACGAGACCGTCGAGACGGCGGCCCTGTCGGACGAGCAGCGCGCGCGCCTGCTGTTCGAGCGCGGAACCGCGCGCCGTCAGGCCAGGATCAATCTTCCCGGCGCGGTCTCCGACTTCCGCGAATCGCTGAAACTCGCCCCGGACTCGCCGGTGGCCGCGAACGCCAGGACCGAGCTTGGCTATGCCGACGATGCCTGGGGCGCGGCGGCCGGCCGGCTGGAAGGGCTGCAGACTCTGCCGGAATGGTTCGATGACATGGTCGCCACGGGCGAGCTTGAGGCCGCGGTCGAACGCTATCGCACCTCCGAACTGGCGCCGACACAGGAGCAGGCGGAGCTGCTCGTCGCCGCCGGCTATCTCTGCCGCGAGGGTGATGATGACGACTGGACGCTCGGCCAGGACAATGAGCACCTTGAAAAGCTCGGCTGGTGCGAAAATCCGGGTGTTTCCTGAAAACAGTCACATTCTCGCCGCGTGGGCCGGATTAGGTTAGGCGCGTAGAGACAACACATCATTGGGGAAATTGACATGATCCGATCAATTCTGGCTGGGGCGAGTGTGCTGATCCTGGCAAGCGCTTGCGCGTCGTCAAATCCGGCTGACACGGTCGCGCCGACACCGTCTGCGCCGGAGGCCGGCCAGTCCAAATACGACCTCGCCATGGGCACGGTGAATTCGCTGGTCGATGCCGGCAATGAGCAGACCGCGATCGACCGGCTGACCCAGCTTCTCGGCGATCCCGGCATGAGTGACGAGCAGATGGCCGAGACGCTGATGAAGCGCGCCGCCCTGCGTTATGGCGCCGGCAGCGATGTCGACGGTGCCGTCGACGACCTCGAGGAGATCGTGAACGAGTATCCGGGCAGCGCCGTGGCCGAGCAGGCCGCGACCCTTCTCGAAGAGGCCTCGGCCGAACAGGCCCAGCTCGAAGAGACGCTCGACACCGAGGCCCTCTCGCCGATGGAGCGTTTCGAGATCCTGTTCCGTCTCGGCCGCCACCAGGCCGCCTCCGACCTGATGCTCGCCGGCGCCCTGGAGCCCGACAACACCTATGTCCTCGACATGTACCAGATGGGCTATCTCTGCGATGGCGACGAGCTGGCCGGGCCGAAATTCGAACTGGTCGAGCCCGATGGCACCGCCCGCACGGTGCAGTTCTGCGAACTCGGCAAATAAGTCGATATCCGGCGTGTAGGCTGGCACACACCTTGCTCCATTCCTTCTCATTCAAGGGGAAGGAATGGAGCCCATGCGGGATTTTATCGTGATCGCTCTGGCCGCGCTGGCCTGCTTTGCGGTGATGCTGCTCTGGCCCGTCCCGGCAGACGAAGCCGGCAGCGAGATGCTGGCGCCCGCTGTAGACACTCCGGCACAATCGGCCTCTCTCCAGCCGGCAAGCTGACGTCGCGTCGATCTGTCATGAAATTTCACTTGTGAAGCTCTTTCTTCCGGGCGGCGCTCATGGTTGATTGCCGTTGCAACGACACAAAGCATCCGGAGGAGAAGTATGGCAGCGGATACAGAGGCGTCCTGGCCGGTCATTTCGATCGATGAGGCCAATCGCATGATCGCCGCGCCCGGCACACCGCTCGCGGTGGGCGAGGGCGTCATCGATGGCGTATCGATGAAGTACTATCCCGAAGCCCCGCCGACGCTGCGCTTCGTTCTCGAGGCCTCGCGCATGCATGGCACACGCGACTTCCTGATCTATGAGGATGAGCGCGCCACCTTCACCTCGCACTTCAAGGCCGTCAGCCATGTCGCCAATGCGCTGGTCGATAAGTTCGACGTGCAGAAGGGCGACCGCGTCGCCGTCATCATGCGCAACTATCCGCAATGGTCGGTCAGCTTCTTCGCCGGGCTCGCCGCCGGGGCGATCGTCACGCCGATGAACTCCTGGTGGACCGGGGAAGAGCTCGAATACGGGCTGAAGAATTCCGGCGCCAAGGTCGCCATTGTCGACCCGCAGATCTTCGAGCGCGTGCGCGAGCATCTCGACGACCTGCCGGACCTCAAATCCATCATCATCGCCCGCGAGACCGAGGAAGAGCGCAACGATCCGCGCGTCCACAATTTCGAGAAGATCGTCGGCGAGCCGAAGGACTGGGCCGGGCTGGAAGACAAGGCTCTGCCGGAGATCGAGATCGGCCCCGATGACGATGCCACGCTGATGTACACCTCCGGCACGACCGGCAAGCCCAAGGGCGCGCTGGCGACCCACCGCGCGGTCATCTCGAACTTCCTCAACTCGATGAGCTGCCAGGCGCGCATGTTCCTGCGCCGCGGTGAGGCCGTGCCCGAGCCGGACCCGAACGAACAGCGCGCGACGCTGCTCTCGATCCCGTTCTTTCACGCCACCGGCTCCTTTGCCGTGCTCATCCCGACGCTGCTGCGCGGCGACAAGATCGTCTCGATGTACAAGTGGGACGCCGACAAGGCGCTGCCGATCATCGAGCGGGAAAAGATCACCACGATTGGCGGCGTGCCCGCCATTGCCTGGCAGGTGCTCGAACATCCCGACCGGGAGAAGTATGACCTCTCCTCGATCCAGGTCGTCTCCTATGGCGGCGCCCCGTCCGCGCCGGAACTCGTCTCGACCATCAAGAAGCGCTTCCCCGAAGCCGCGCCCGGCAATGGCTGGGGCATGACGGAGACCTGCGCGACGGTGACGCTGAACCTCGGCGAGGACTATGTGAACCGGCCCGACAGCGCCGGCGCGCCGCCGCTCGCGGTCGATCTCAAGATCGTCGGCCCGGATGGCCAGACGCTGCCGCCCGGCGAGGTGGGCGAGCTCTGGTGCAAGAGCCCGTCCAACTGCAAGGCCTACTGGAACCGGCCTGACGCCACCGCCGAAACCTTCCATGAGGGCTGGGTCATCACCGGCGATCTCGCCCGCCTCGACGAGGAGGGCTTTCTCTATCTCGTCGACCGGGCCAAGGACATGCTGATCCGGGGCGGGGAGAACATCTACTCCATCGAGGTCGAGCATGCGCTCTACGACCATCCGGCCGTGATGGATGCCGCTGTCGTCGGCATCCCGCACAAGGTGCTGGGTGAGGAAGTCGGCGCCGTCGTCCAGCTCACGCCTGGCAAGAGTGTGACCGAGGATGAGCTGCGCGCGCATGTCGCCAGCCAGCTCGCCGCCTTCAAGGTGCCGGTCGAGATCCAGTTCCAGACCGAGCCGCTGCCGCGCAACGCCAATGGCAAGATCCTGAAGCCGGACCTGCGGGGCCGCTTCAAGGCTCGCAGCTAGGAGGCCCATTATGGGCGAGGACAGGGACGATATCGGCAGCCGCGGCAAGTCGGTCGCGCTGGAACAGCGCAACACCGGGGTCGACGGCCGCCGTTTCTCGCCCTCGGTCGCGCGAAATGCCGGGCCGATCGGCGATGTCTTCGCCGCGCACATGCCGCTGGAAGGCCGCGTGCTCGAGATCGCGTCCGGCACAGGCGAGCATGGCGCGCTGATGGTGGAGCGGTTTCCGGGCCTCGCCTGGATCTATTCCGACATTGACGACATGAGCCGGGCAAGCCAGGCCGCCTGGGTGCAGCACGCCGGGGCGGACAGACGGCTGTCAGGCCCGCTCGAGATCGATGCCAGCCAGCCCGGCTGGGGCGAGATCGAGACAGCGCCGCCGCTTGAGGCCATCTTCTGCACCAATATGGTCCACATCGCCCCGTTCGCGGCTGCCGAAGGCCTGATCGCCGGGGCAGGGCGGCGGCTCGCGCCGGGCGGCAAGCTGTTTCTCTATGGCCCGTTCGCGCGCGAAGGCGAGATTGCGCCGTCCAATGCCCGTTTCAGCGAAGACCTGAAGCGCCGCGACCCGTCCTGGGGCGTGCGCGACCTTGACCGCGACATCCTCCCGCTGGCTGCGGCGGCTGGCCTCTCGCTCGAAACCGTCGTGGACATGCCGGCCAATAATCTCAGCGTCATCTTCCGCAAGGACTAGGGCCGCCACGCAGGCTTCAGAGCCAGCGCATGCGCCGGAACAGGAAGAAGAGCGTCACCGTCAGCCCGCCCATGCCGAGGCAGAGCAGGGTGAAGGCGAGCGGGCTGCCGACACCCGGCATGCCGCCGACATTCACACCGAACAGGCCGGTCACGAAGCCAAGCGGCAGGAAGATGGCCGAGATGATGGAGAGCACGAAGAGGCGCTGGTTCATCCGCTCGGAGCGTTCCTCGATCAGCTGCTCCTGCAAGACCATGGTGCGCTCGCGGATCATGTCGAGTTCTTCGCCGATGCGCGTGACCCGGTCGGCAATCTCGCGCAATTGCAGGGTCTGGCTGGCATCGAACAGGTGCTGGCCTTCGCGGCTTATATGCGCGAGCGCCTCGCGCTGCGGGATGATGTAGCGCCTGAGCGTCAGCACCTTGCGCCGGAAGCTCGCCAGCGCCGTCTTGGGCAGCGTGGCGCCCGGTTCCAGCAGTGTGTCTTCATACTCATCGGCCTGTTCGTCCAGTTCGCTCACCACCGGCTCGATCCGGTCGGTGAGCCGTTCCGCCAGCTCGGCGAGGATGACGCCGTTCGAGGCCGGCACCTCGCCGGCCATGATGCGGTCGCGCAAATCCTGGGCGGCCTTGATGTGGAAGGCGCGCAGCGAAACGATCACCTCGGCCGTCATCCAGATGCGGATGGCGATCATGTCTTCCGGTTCGGAGCCCTCATTGAGGTTCACTCCGCGCAGATTGATCAGCAGGCCATCGCCATGCGCCAGGCAGCGCGGGCGGGTATCCTCCTGCAACAGCGCGTCGTCGATCACCTCGTCGATCCCGCTCGTCTCGGTCAGCCACTGGCGCACCGCCGGCGACAGGCGGTTGAGATGCAGCCAGCGGCGGCCTGTGGCCGGCGCGGCCGGGCCGCTCGACACCTCCGCCCAGTCCAGCCGCCGCACACCCCCGGCCTCGTCGAATTCGAAACCGAAGATCAGGGGATTATCGACCGTCTCGTTCACCGGTTCCGCTGCTCCATCGCGACATAGCCGATGGCCTCGATCCAGCCGATCACATCCTCGCCGACGCCTTCCCGGCGCAGGAATTCCGAAAAGGCCGGGACGAAGTTGCGCGGCTCGCCGCAGAGGCGGATCGCGTCATTGAGTTCCGGCATGACGATGCGGTCGAAATCCTGCGCCAGCGCCTCGAAATCATCGATCATCGTGGCCACGCGGATCGCGGTCAGCGCATTGGGGCTTTCCACCTGTCCGGAGATGTCGCGCAGGGCCTGTACCGTGCCGCTGTGAGAGCGGGCAAAGCGGGTCAGGATCTGGTCGGTCTTCCACTCGATCCATTCCGGCGTGCAGGGATCAGGCTG
The DNA here is from genome assembly GCF_002088975.1 of Henriciella aquimarina. Classification (GTDB taxonomy): domain Bacteria; phylum Pseudomonadota; class Alphaproteobacteria; order Caulobacterales; family Hyphomonadaceae; genus Henriciella; species Henriciella aquimarina. The sequence continues at coordinate 143,585 of NZ_NCST01000132.1, read as the reverse complement.
TGTGGCACAGCCCGTGGCTGTCGCGAGGCTGATGGCCAGGGCGCCGGCAAGGCCGGCCAGTCGTCGTGTCATGCGGTCGCCTTCCGAGTCGTCTGTAGGGCGATGCTACACGCCGGGCCCGGTCAGGCGAAGCGGAATGTGTTGACCTGGTCCTTCGTCTCCACTGTCACCTTCAGGCCCACCGGCGTGGTGTCCTCGCGCAGGCGGTCCAGCGCTTCCGGCGCGGCCGTGGCGATGAAGCGCTTGCCCTCGGCGGTGCGCGCGAAGATGACGCCATGCTGCGGGCCCTTGCGGCCATGGACGACCGTGTAGGTCTCCACGGTGCCTTCGCTCGGCGCCTCCTCCAGCGGGACGGTCTCTGTCGGCTTGGCGGCCTTTTCCGCCGGGGTGAAGCGCTCCGGCCGGGTGGTGGACCAGACGCCGACGGCCTCCTTGGTCATCCAGCCGCCATTGGCGAGCACCAGGCCATAGCTGCCTGGATCGGTGCGCAGCGTCTCGGCCATGCTGGCCAGGCCGTGCATGGAATAATTGTTGCCGGGCCCGCCAAAGAAAGGCAGACCGCCCGTCAGCGTCAGGGCACGTTCATCTGTGAACGGATCGATGCCGAGCGCCTGTGTTGCTGAAAAGACAGCACACGGAAAGCATGAATACAGATCGAAATGGGCGAGTCCACCCGAGGTCTTTCCGGCCTGGTCGAGCGCGCGCTTGATGGCGGTTTCCATCGCCCAAGAGCCGTCGATCATCGGGCGCTCCGACAACAGGTCGTCGCCCGCCTCGCCGCCGCCATGCAGGTAGACGCGCTTGTCCTTGGCCACGCCCAGCGCATCGGCCTTCTTTTCCGACATGATGAGCACGGCTGCGCCCTGGTTCACCGCATCCTGGGCGATATGCCATTTCAGGAACGGGTCGGCGAATTCGTAATTCTCGGGCGAGGGCGTGGAGAGGAAATCCACGCTGCGTTCGACCGGGAATTGCGCATACGGGTTGTCGGCGGCCACCCTGGTGAAGGGGTGGAAGAGTTTCGACATGGCTTCGCGATGGGCCGAGCGTGTCCGGCCCTGGCGCGCGGCAATGGCATTCTCGAACATCGCATAGAAGAAGGCCGGCGCGATGAGACCGTGCTTGATTTCGGGCCGGCTTAGCATCTGGGGGCCCAGACCGCGATCCTCATAGGCGAGCTCGCTGCCATCGGCCCAGTCGATCTCGACGCCGTTCTTGCGTGCGCCCTTGGAGGCGCGGTTCGCTTCCGAGCCGGCCAGCAGCGCCACCTCCGCCTCGCCGGCATGGATGCGGGCGGCCATCTCGTTGGCGAGTGCCTGCGGGCTCTGGCCGCCGACATCGGAATAGATCAGCCGCTTGGGCGACGCGCCGAGATCGCGCGCCAGCGTTCCGGGCAGATTGGTGTTGTGGCCATGCGGATGCGGCGCGCCGGGCACCGAGTCCTCGAAGATCCGCACAAAGCTCAGCGTGTCGATCTCGCCGGCGGCGACCCCGGCATCCTCCAGCGCGGCGGTGGCGGCATCGCGCGCGAGGCTCAGCGGGGAGGGCGCGCCCTCGGCGCCATCGCGGCCATCCCATTGGCTCATCGACTGTCCTACCCCGAGGAGGACCGGCATCGCACCTTTGGCCATCTCACTTTCTCCCTTGTTCTCTGACGCCCACTGTTATTGCAGTCCCCGGCGCTTTCAATCCATGACGCAACGCAAATGGCCGCGCGATCCGGGAGGGCTCATACGCGGCACGGGCCTTATGGCTTTTCGGCTGACTACCAGGGAGAGGCGGTGCTGATCGTCATGGCCGGGCGCCGGTATTCGAAGGCGCCGACGCCGTCCCAGTCCCTGCCATTGGGATAGCGCACTTCGACGCCGTCCAGGTCTTCCGGTGCGAAGAGCTTCATGTTCACGCCAACAAGATCCGCTTCGGGATTCGCCGCCTTGAACGTTTCGGCCAGCGCGAAATGCGTGGTCGCCGCGCAGGTCTTGCAGGCATGCACTTCGACACCGGCATTCGGCTTGTCGCGGCGCATGAAAGAGGCGGTCTCACCACGCGTCCTGACACCGGCAGAGGGAAAATAGCCCCAGGCCGCGCCGACCTTGCGGCACAGGCTGCAATTGCAGTCATGGACGAAGTCCGGCCGGGCCTCGATCGTCACGCTGACCGCGCCGCACAGGCATGTTGCTGTCATTGGGCGTCTCCCGGGAGCCGTCAGGCCTTCTTCACGAACTCTGTCTTGAGGCCCATCTGCCCGATGCCGTCAATCTTGCAGTCGATATCGTGATCGCCCTCGACGAGGCGGATATTCTTCACCCGCGTGCCGACCTTCACGACCGAGGACGAGCCCTTGATCTTCAGGTCCTTGATCACCGTCACCGTGTCGCCGTCGGCCAGCACATTGCCATGGGCATCGCGCCAGACTTTCGCTGCCTCGGCGTCGGCCTCAGGCGACCACTCATGCCCGCATTCCGGACAGATGAGCAGCGCGCCATCCTCATAGGTATAGGCCGACTGGCAAGCCGGGCAGGGTGGCAGCGTGCTCAATTGACGATCTTCGCGGCGGTTTTCTCGTAGATCTCTTCGCGGGTCACGCCGGGCGCGACCTCCTTGATCTCGAGCCCGCCCTCGACGACGTTGAAGACGCCGAGATCGGTAATGATCATCTTGACCACGCCCTTGCCGGTCAGCGGCAGGGTGCATTCCTTGATCAGCTTCGGCGCGCCGGACTTGGAGGTGTGGTCGGTCACGACGATGACGCGCTTCACGCCCGCCACGAGGTCCATCGCGCCACCCATGCCTTTGACCAGCTTGCCGGGGATCATCCAGTTGGCGAGGTCGCCATTCTCGGCGACTTCCATCGCCCCCAGGATCGCCATGTTGATCTTGCCGCCGCGGATCATCGCAAAGCTCATCGAGCTGTCGAAGAAGGCGGTGTGCGGCAGTTCGGTAATGGTCTGCTTGCCGGCATTGATCAGGTCCGGGTCTTCTTCGCCCTCATAGGGGAAGGGGCCCATGCCCAGCATGCCGTTTTCCGATTGCAGCGTCACCGAGACGCCTTCGGGGATGTAGTTGGCGACCAGTGTCGGGATGCCGATGCCGAGATTGACATACATCCCGTCTTCGAGCTCCTGCGCGGCCCGCTTGGCCATGTCGTCACGTGTCCAGCTCATTACACTTCCTCCCCTGTGCCAGCCGGGCTCGTGCTGGTGTCGTAGCGCTGCCGAACCGTGCGCTGCTCGATGCGCTTTTCGAACTCGCCCTGGACGAGCCGGTGCACGAAGACGCCGGGCAGGTGGATGTGGTTCGGGTCGAGCTCGCCGGGTTCGACGATTTCCTCGACTTCCATGATGCAGACCTTGCCGCACATGGCCGCCGGCTCGTTGAAGTTGCGCGCGGTCTTGCGGAAGACGGCATTGCCGGTCGTGTCCGCTTTCCAGGCCTTCACGATGGCGAGGTCGGCGAAGATGCCCTCTTCGAGAATATACTTCTCGCCGTGGAATTCCTTCACTTCCTTGCCTTCGCCGATCTGGGTGCCATAGCCGGTCTTGGTGTAGAAGCCGGCAATGCCCGCCCCGCCGGCGCGCATGCGCTCGGCCAGCGTGCCCTGCGGGTTGAATTCCAGTTCGAGTTCGCCGCCGAGATACTGGCGCATGAACTCCTTGTTCTCGCCGACATAGGACGAGCCCATCTTTTTCACCTGCTTGCTTTCCAGCAGCACGCCAAGGCCAAACCCGTCGACGCCGGCATTGTTGGAATAGATGGTCAGATCCTTGGTGCCGGCCTCGCGGATCGCGGCAATCGAAAGCTCAGGAATGCCGCAGAGGCCAAAGCCCCCGGCGGCAATCGTCATGCCGTCGAAGAGCAACCCGTCAAGGGCGTCCGCGGCTGTGTTGTAGATCTTGCTCATGGGCGTGATCCTTACGTCGCGAGAGAGTGTGACGCAAGCCTCAACGCCTGTTGAATATTCCAAATTCTATTGCCGCATAAACTCGGCTTCGATGCTGAGATCGACCGTGCCGGCAACAGGACCGAGATATTTGTCGATGCCGAAGTCGGCGCGGTCGATGGCGCCGGTCGCGGAAAAGCCCGTGACATACGCGCCACGCAGCGTGTCGTTGGCGCCGCCATTGAAGGTGACGTCCAGCGTGACCGGATGGGTCTCGCCATGCAGGGTCAGATCGCCGGTTACTTCGCCGGTCGTCTCGCCCGTGAGCGTGATGCCGGTCGAGCGGAAGATGGCCTGTGGATAGGTGTCCGCGTCGAACCAGCCCGGGCCCATCAGCGTTTCGGCGAACGCCTTGTCCGGCAGGCTGAGGCTCGTCATGTCGACAATGGCTTCAAGCCGGGCGCTTTCCGGCGCGTCGGCGTCGAAGTCGAGGCTGGCCTCGAAGCGGTCGAACCGCCCGACGAAGTGCGAGAAGCCCATATGGCCAACCCGGAAGACCAGGGCGGCATGGCCTTCGTCGAGCGTATAGGCGCCCGGTCGAAGGGCCTCGCGCGTGGCTTTCACATCCGGCGTCAGCAGGCTGGCGCAACCGGCAAGGCTGAGGGCGAGGGCGGCGCAAGCGGCTTTCATGGCGGGAGGCGGCATGGCGGGGCTCCTGAAACGAGGTCAGTTTCGCATAAACGGGCGGATGTCACCCGCACCACAGTTTCAATATGCGTCATCCTTAATACGCGTCATCCCGGTTTTCGCGAAGCGAAACACCGGGACCCAGGGCCCGAAAGACCCGCGCCGGGACCGTCTGGGTCCCGGCGCGCCCTCCGGTTGGCCGGGATGACGGGCAGAAGAGTGTCGCGCAAAGAAAAAGGGCGGTGCCCGAAAGCACCGCCCCTGTCTGGTTCTGGATGTTGGCGTTGGCAGTCGCGCGGGCCGATGTCTCGGGCTTTGCTTGCCACTGCCGTGGCCTTCCAGGTCCGTGAGCGGACCTTAGAAGCCCATGCCGCCCATACCACCCATGCCGCCCATGTCGGGCATGCCGCCGCCGCCGGCCGGCTCGTCCTTCTTCGGCGCTTCGGCGATACCGGCTTCGGTGGTGATGAGGAGGCCAGCCACGGAGGCCGCGTTCTGCAGGGCAGAGCGGACAACCTTGGCCGGGTCGATGATGCCCATCTTGTAGAGGTCACCATACTCCTCGGTCTGGGCGTTGAAGCCGTAACCGCGATCCTTTTCCTTCAGGATGTTGGCAACGACGACAGAGCCTTCGAGGCCGGCATTCTCGACGATCTGGCGGATCGGCGCTTCGAGGGCGCGGCGAACGATGTCGATACCGGCTTGCTCGTCGGTATTGTCACCCTTCACATCGATGTGCTGGGCGGCCCGCAGCAGGGCAGCACCACCACCCGGGATAACGCCTTCCTCGACAGCGGCGCGGGTCGCGTTGAGCGCGTCGTCGACGCGGTCCTTGCGTTCCTTCACCTCGACTTCGGTGGCACCGCCGACCTTGATCACGGCGACACCGCCAGCGAGCTTGGCAAGGCGCTCCTGGAGCTTCTCCTTGTCATAGTCGGAGCTGGTGTCCTCGATCTGCTTCTTGATCTGCGAGACGCGGGCTTCGATGTCGTCCTTCGAGCCGGCACCGTCGACAATCGTGGTGTTGTCCTTGTCGATCTCGACCTTCTTGGCCGTGCCGAGCATGTCGAGGCTGATGTTTTCCAGCTTGATGCCGATGTCTTCGGAGATGACCTGGCCGCCGGTCAGGACGGCGATGTCCTGCAGCATGGCCTTGCGGCGGTCGCCGAAGCCGGGTGCCTTGACGGCGGCAACCTTGAGGCCGCCGCGCAGCTTGTTGACGACCAGCGTGGCGAGCGCTTCGCCATCGACGTCTTCAGCGATGATCAGAAGCGGGCGCTGGGATTGCACGACCTGCTCGAGGATCGGCAGCATCGGCTGCAGCGAGGAGAGCTTCTTCTCGTGGAGCAGGATGAACGGGTCTTCGAGTTCCGCATTCATCTTGTCCGGATTGGTCACGAAGTACGGGCTCAGATAGCCGCGGTCGAACTGCATGCCCTCGACGACGTCGAGTTCGGTCTCGAGCGACTTGGCTTCCTCGACCGTGATCACGCCTTCATTGCCGACCTTTTCCATGGCCTTGGCGATCATGCCGCCGATTTCATTGTCGCCATTGGCGGAAATCGAGCCGACCTGCGTGATCTCGCTGTTCTCTTTCACCTTGCGCGAATGATGCGCGAGATCCCGCACGACCTCGGCAGCGGCTTTGTCGATGCCGCGCTTCAGGTCCATCGGGTTCATGCCGGCGGCAACGCGCTTCATGCCTTCGCGAACGATGGCGTGACCGAGAACCGTGGCGGTCGTCGTGCCGTCACCGGCGACGTCATTGGCCTTGGACGCGACTTCGCGCAGCATCTGGGCGCCCATATTCTCGAACTTGTCTTCCAGTTCGATTTCCTTGGCGACGGTGACACCGTCCTTCGTGGTGCGCGGGGCGCCGAAGGATTTCTCGATGACGACATTACGGCCTTTCGGGCCGAGCGTGACTTTCACGGCATTGGCGAGGGTGTCGACACCCTTGAGCATGCGCTCGCGCGCATCCGAGCTGAATTTGACGTGCTTAGCAGCCATATCTCGTATTCCTTTTCAGATTACGTTCTGGTCTTGGTGTTCTAGGGAAGAGGGGGCGCGCCTTACTCGACGACGCCGAGAATGTCGCTTTCCTTCATGATCAGCAGGTCCTGACCGTCGACCTTCACTTCCGTGCCGGACCACTTGCCGAACAGGACGCGGTCACCGGCCTTGACCTCGAGCGGAACGACCTTGTTGTCGTCGCCGATCGCGCCTTTGCCGACGGCGATCACTTCGCCTTCCTGCGGCTTTTCCTTGGCGGAGTCAGGAATGATGATCCCGCCGGCGGTTTTCTCTTCTTCCTCGACGCGCTTCACGAGCACGCGGTCATGCAGGGGACGGAATTTCATGAGCTCTCTCTTGCTTGGTTGCGTTTCAGTTTTGCCCGGTTGGGCCACACATTTGAGACTTTTAGCACTCACTCCGGGCAAGTGCTAACGGCTTGGAATTAGGAAGGGGACGGGCTCGCGTCAACAGGCGGCAGGGCGAAAAGTGTGCACCGGGATGCCCGGTCTCGCGGGCGCCGGGGCACGCGCTGCTGGCAGCCATCAGGGAGTGCTGCTAACGTCCTGAATAAACGTATTTTTCTTGACGCTTCCGGCGCGTCTGCCACACTTCCGGTATCGGAATCAACCGACAGGAGTGTGTATGGATGAATGATAATGATTTCAGAGACCAACTGTCCGGCGGCGGCCTGCTGACCGCCGAGATCATCTATTACCGGCCGGACTTCCCCAAACTGCTGCAAAGCTTCGTCTGGCAGACCGTTGACAAGGCGCCGAAATTTCCCCGGCTGGCCGAATTTCTCGACCATTGGCGCCGCGAGATCGAAGCCGTCATCCATTCCATCAACATCGCCCATGCCGACCTGATCAAGCCGGCCGAGGTCCGCCTCGTCGGCGACGAGCTGAAACTGCACTAGCGTTCGCCGCGCCCCCGCGCTGTCAGCCCATGGCCCGTCAGGCCGACAGGAAGCGCCGCACCGTCTCGATGAAGACCTGCGAGGCTGGCTCGCGGCCCAGCAGAAGGTGGCTGTTGCTGTCCAGGCCGACAAATTACGCATCCGGAATGCGCGCCGCCATTTCCCGGCCGGACGCCAGCGGAATGCGCAGGTCGCCACGGCAATGGATGACGAGGGTCGGCACCTTCACATCCGCCAGCCGGTCGCGCACATCGATCCGGGAGAACGCTTCCAGGAACCGCACGGCATTTTCCGGCGAGGTGGTGCGTCTCTGGAACTCGTCGAACCAGGCAAGCTCCTCGGTGTTCGCATCCGGCATGAAGGTGCGCGAGAAGATGTGGCGGTAGGAGGGGTTCGCCCGGCCCCAGCCGGTCTCGGTGAGCACCATGACGGCTTCGCGTTCCTTCACCTCTTCGGGCGAGGCGAGATGGCGCCAGCCGGCCGTATACCCGCCGAACAGGATGAGATGCGACACCCGGTGGGGGTGGCGCGCGGCATATTCGATCGAGACGGCCGCGCCCTGGCTGATACCGAGCAGCGGGAAGCGCTCGAGCCCGGCCGCATCGACGACCAGTTCGAGATCCGAGACAAAGGTGTCGAAGCTGATATCGGGCACGGTCCAGTCCGACAGGCCGCAGCCGCGCTCGTCATAGCGGATGAAGTGGAAGGTGCGGGCAAGCTCGCGGAAGAGCGGGCTCCAGACAGGCGCTTCCCAGTCGAGCTCCAGGTGAGAGAGCCAGTTGGCTGCCTTGACCAGGGGCGGGTTGTCCGGGCTGCCGACACTGGCCCAGGCCAGCGACGTGCCGTCGGCCGCGCGCGCAAAGCGGATGGCCTGGCGCGGCTTTTCCAGCTGCACGACATCCTCGCGCACCGGCATTGTGGGGGCCGTCTCCACGCTCGGGTCTATGCTCATGTCCGGCGGCTCCAGGCCGGCCTCCTCGAAGCGCTGCGTCAGTTCCTCGGCCAGCGTGCCGGCTTCGCGCTCGCGCCCGAGGCGGCGGCGGGCGGCGACGGCATACTGGGCGGCCAGCGGATCGTAAGGCGCATCCATCAGCCAGCGCTCGGCCCAGCGTTCGGCGGCTTCCGGGGGCAGTGGGGGATAGACGGCCAGACGCCGGGCCAGCCGCATGCGCAGGCGGACAACTTCATTGCGCTGCTGCTCGAGCCAGATGGCGAAATTCGGCAGGTTGGGCAGTTCGCAGTCTTCCAGCAGGAGCGGACCGGCTTTCTCCCAGGCTTCTTCCAGCTCTTCCGGTGAAGCCTCGTTGCCATTGGCAATCTGGCGCACCTCATGAAAATCGATCGAGAGCTGCGGGGTATCGAGCTGGACCCGCTCGCGGTCGGCCAGCAGGCGGGTCTCCTCGCCTGCATTCACCACCCGGCGCAGCTTGCTCAGCGACCAGCGCAGCGCACCGCGCGGGTCGTCGGGGACATCCCAGAAAAGTTCGCAGAGCCGGTCGCGCCTGTGCAGGCTGCTCGAAATGGCCAGATAGCCAAGCAGCGCCCGTGTCTTGCGCGAGGCGGGCAGCGGCAGGTCTTCGCCATCCAGGCAAAGCCGCAGGGGGCCGAAAGTGTGTATGGAAAGCATCGTTTCACTCTGATCCTGCAAGAGGATACCCGCATTCAGGCCCGGATGGTCCCCCTTGTTTCTGACAGGGTGACGACTCCTTCAGGCCCAACGCTTTTCAACCACCCTCTGCTGGGGGTGTCACAGATTTTCGCGCGGAGGGGGGCGGATATCGGGGCTCATGCCTTCGGGGAGGGCAGGAGCGGTCGGGCTTTGGCGCTGTGGATGGCGCACGCATCCCGAAAAAAGAGGAGCCCCGCGACTGGTGTGAGACGGGGCTCCAGTGAAACCGGCCTGAGCCTTATTTGGACGAGGTGCGGGTCGTCCGAGGTGTTGTTGCGGTCAGGTCGGTGTGGTGAGCGATCAGGTCTTCAAGGCCGGTCTTCGCGACGGCCTTGCCGAGCAGATCGGTTTCGCAGGCGCGCTGGGCCCGCAGATGGGTTGGTACCGGCGTTACGCGCGGATCGATGCGGCAGGCGCGCTGGGCCGTGTGAACGAAGTCGGTATAGATCTGCTCGACCGGGGCGTTCGGGGCATAATTGAACGCGACCTCGAAGCTGTCCCGGTCCGTTTTTGCGCTGGCGGTCGCGGCCAGGCCAAGGCCCAGCCCGGCCACGCAAACGGCTTTAAAGACCGATGCGCCAGGGCGCTCTTTCCTGGAATGTGTCATTGGCGTTTCCTCCTGTAAGGTGATGAGCGCCTTGAACAGGCCGGGCGTGGAAGCGAGCGTGGTAATCGCGGTGGCAACGTCATCGGGACGTCGTTGGAATTGCAGTTAATTCGAAAATGTAATCCATCCGCCCCCTCTCACCCGCCAGCTATAACCCCTCCCATCCCATCGCCGTGACAGGGCGGTCCGGACCGGCCGGATGGCGGTGGGGGTGCGGAGGTGACTTCTGCTGCGGGCGGGCCTAACGCCCCGTCCGGCGGTGAGCATCGTGTGGGACGAAGGCGGACGCCAGCAGCCTGGCGTTGCAGACCGTTACCGAGATGGGCCGGGAAGGGACACCCGAACGGCCGACACCCTTCGCAGGGCGCGTCCTCAACGGGCGCTTATAGCCACGCCGAAAGGCTGGCAGTTCCATCAGCGTCTTTTCAGGACGCGCCCGGCCCTGTCTTTCGGGGCGAGGAGAGAACGCCAGCGGGCAACCGCGTGGCGGGTTTGGTGCTGCTTTCACGCCGCTCATCCCGGCGCAGGCCGGGATCCCGGGCCACAGGCGGACCGCTTCAATGGCCTGAGACCCCGGCCTTCGCCGGGGTGATCGGGCAGCAGCCCTGAGCGCGATCCATCGCGCAGGCGAAGCCGGAGCGGGGATCAAATAGAAAGGACGCAGCCCTGAGCGCGATCCATGTGAGGCGCGTCAGCGCCGATACGGGAGCAAGACAGAAAAACAGCCTGAGCGCGATCCATCGCGCAGGCGAAGCCGGAGCGGGGATCAAAACCAAAAACCCGCAAGTCAGCCCTGCGGGCGCGCGCCATGGATCGCTTCCACGGTGCGGATCGCTTTCCAGGCGATGACTTTCACGAGGAGTTTGCCTTCGGCAGTCTTCCACTCGGCCTCGACATAGCCGGTCGTCTTCGAGCGGTTCACGACATGCGCCTCGATGGTGATATCGCCCTGGGTGACCGGCCGGAACAGCTTGATCTGAAGGTCCTGCGTGGTGAAGGCCTCGCCCTCCTTCAGGGCCGAGAACATGCAGATCGAGACGACATGGTCCGACAGGGCGCCGACCCAGCCGCCAAAGGCGCGGTCCGGCTGGATGTCGTGCGAGCCGTCATTCGGCCAGACATAGCGCACATGGCCGGGCTCGACATGTTTCAGCCAGTGCTCCGGCATGATGCCGAGCCGGGCGAGGCCCTTCGGCTTGTTCGGCCACTCACCACCGCGAATGCCCTCAAGCAGGGGGCGGAAGTGGGAGGAAAACTGGTTGAGGTCGACGTCGAGGCTCATGCCAGGCGCGCCCCGTTCGGCACGGGGCTGTCGGGCGAGAAGAGGACGATGGCGCCGTCGGTATCGGGAAAGCCGAGCGTCAGCACCTCCGACATGAACTTGCCGATCTGGCGCGGCGGGAAGTTCACCACCGCCGCGACCTGCCGGCCGACCAGCTGGTCCGGGGTGTAGTGATCGGTGATCTGTGCGGAGCTCTTCTTCACGCCGACGCCTTCGCCGAAGTCGATTTTCAGGCGGATGGCCGGCTTGCGCGCGCCCTCCAGCGGGGCGGCTTCGAGCACGGTGCCGACGCGGATATCGACCGCCCGGAAGGTGTCGAAATCCGTCTCGGCTTCCGGCGGATTATTGGGAAGGTCGATCTTGTGCATGGGCCGCTCAGGTGATCACCGACCCGCCATCGACCACGATGGTCTGGCCGGCCATATACTTGCCGGCATCCGAGGCGAGGAAGATGGCTGCGCCGGCAATGTCGACCGGGTCGCCGATCCGGCGCATGGGCGTGCCTTTCTCGACGCGCTTGGCGTTCTCCGGATTCTCCCAGAGGGCGCGGGCGAAATCGGTCTTGATCAGGCCGGGCGCGACGCAGTTGATGCGGATATTGTGGGGGCCGAGCTCAAGCGCGTAATTGCGCGCCAGCTGCATGTCGGCGGCCTTGGAGATGTTGTAGGCGCCGATGACGTCGGAGCCCTGCAGGCCGCCGATCGAGGAGATGATGACGATCGCACCGTCCTTGCGCTCCTTCATCTCCGGGGCGACCAGCTGGATCAGCCAGTGATTCGAGATGATGTTGTTGGAGAGGATCTTCTCGAACGCGTCGTCGCCGATCTCTTCCATCGGGCCGTAATAGGGGTTGGAGGCGGCATTGCAGACCAGCACGTCCACCTTGCCGAACGCCTTGTGGGTCTCGTCGACGAGGGTCTTCAGCTCGTCCTTGGAAGAGATGTTGGCCGGCACGGCGATGGCGGTGTTGTCGCCATGCTTCTCGTTGAGCGCCTGGGCGACCTCCTGGCAGGGGCCGGGCTTGCGCGAGGAGATGACGACTTTCGCGCCCTGTTCGGCCATCTGCTCGGCAATCGCCTTGCCGATGCCGCGCGAGGAGCCGGTGATGATGGCAACCTTGCCGCTCATGTCGAAGAGACTGGCCATGATGTCCTCCTGGGATTCTTACGCCTGTTCACAATTCGCGCGCACCATAGGCGCTCGTTTCCGCTTGCCAATCCCCGGACGTGGGGCAGGCGCTACGATTTTCAGAATTTCAGCGCCGCAAAGGCCAGAAGCGCCCAGCCGATGAGGAGAGCGACCCCGCCAATCGGGGTGATCGCCCCGAACCAGCGCGGGCCCCCAAAGGCCATCGCATAAAGTGTGCCCGAGAAGATGATGGCGCCGAGCCCCATCGCCCAGCCGCCCGTGGCAAACAGCCCGGTCTTGCCAGAGAGCCCCGTGGCCAGGATCGCGACGGCGTGGACAAGGAGGTAGAGCGTGGCGGTCTCCCACCAGCCTTTCGATTCCGGCGTCAGCCGGCCTTCCATGCCATGCGCACCGAAGGCGCCGAGCGCCACACCGAGAAAGCCGAGAACGGAACCGAAGACAGTCAGCATCGTGAAATCACCTCTTGCCCCTTCCTATAGGACAAGTACCGGCGGGACCCAATCCCGCCGGGCATCATGCCGCATCGGCCGGGTGTTTTCCGACGACATGGCCGTCTGCGTCCTCATAGACGAAGACCGCGCTGTCGAGATCGATCTTCGGCAGATCTTCCTTTTCGTGCCAGTAGTCCTGGGTGTGCTGCCATTCGGGGCTGTTGCCGCGCTTCGGCATCAGGTGCTGGCCGCGCATGAGATAGCCCGGATTGAAGTCATTCGGGTCCATCCAGCTCGTCCGCTCCATGCCACGCTGGGCCGCCGGCACTTCCGGACGGATCTCGACTGCGCCGAGGGTGTCCATATGCTCCAGCAGGCGGACCATGAAATCGCCGAGCAGGTCGACCCGCAGGGTCCAGCTCGCGCGGAAATAGCCGAAGACAAACAGCATGTTCGGGACGTCCTCTATCATCATGCCGCGCCAGGTCAGCCGCTCGTTCCAGTCGACCGCCGCGCCATCGATCTCGAAGGGGATATTGCCGAGGAATTTCAGATTGAAGCCGGTCGCGGTGATAATGACATCGGCCTCAAGCACGTCGCCCGAGGTGAGCTTGATGCCTTCCGGCACGAAGCTGTCGATCTGGTCGGTCACGACGCTGGCCTTGCCGGCAGCAATGCCCTGGAAGATGTCGCCATCGGGCACGAAAGCGAGCCGCTGCTGCCACGGCCGGTAGCGCGGGGTGAAGTGGCTCATGTCGAAGTCTTCGCCGAGGAAGGCCTGTACGCCTTCCAGCAGCTCGGCCTTCACCTCTTCGGGTTCGTCCTTCGCCCGCTGGGTAAACTCGTGCTGGTCGAGCAGCACCTTGCGGCGAACGATTTCGTGGATCCACGTCTCGTCGATGTCCAGCCGCCGGAGTTCATCGGCAAGCTCGTTCTCGTTGCGCCCGGGGATGAAATAGGTCGGCGAGCGCTGCAGAAGGGTAACGTGCTCGCACTTGTCGGCGATGTTCGGGATCAGGGTTGCCGCTGTCGCGCCGGAGCCGATGCAGACCACCTTCTTGCCCGTGAGGTCGATATCATCGGGCCAGTTCTGCGGATGGACGATCTCGCCCTTGAAGTCCGCCATGCCCGGCCAGTCGGGCGTGTAGCCCTTGTCGAGATCGTAATAGCCCTGGCACATCCAGAGGAAGCGCGTCTTCACCTCCGCCGGGCCGTCCGGCGTCTCATAAGACACCGTCCAGACTTTCTCCTGCGAGGACCAGCGCGCCTTGGTGATCCGGTGATTGTAATGGATGTAACGGTCGAGGCCGTTATCATCGATCACTTCCTGCATATAGGTCAGGATTTCGTCGGCGGTCGCGATGGGCGGGCCGACCCACGGCTTGAAGCGGTAGCCGAAAGTATAGAGGTCACTGTCGGAGCGGATGCCGGGATAGGTGTGGACCTTCCAGGTCCCGCCAAAACTATCGAGCGCCTCGAAGACGGCGATTGTCTTGCCCGGGCATCGCGTGCTCAGGTGCCAGGCGGCCCCGATCCCCGAAATGCCGGCGCCGACGATCAGGACGTCGAGTATGCCGTCTGCCTGGCCGTTATCCGCTTTTGCCATGACTTCCTCCGCTTTTTATCATTCTTGCGCGGCAGGGTAGCTGATGAACCGGGGCGTCGAATAGGTATTCGACCGGATATCGTAGCGTCAGCATCGAAATTTTTTCGATCAGGCCTCCGGCGGGATGGAATAGGTCACGATGGCATGGCTGGCGACTTTGTCGGAGCCTTCGGCCCGGATCTCCACTTCGGCAAGGGCCAGCGTACGCCCGAGCTTCATCAGCCTGGCCTCGGCAATCACGGCCTCGCCGATGCAGGGACGCAGGAAATTCATATTGAGATTGCTGGTCACGGTCATCGGCGTAATGCCGAGGCGCGTGAAGATCGCCATATAGGTCACGCTGTCGGCCATGGTCATCTGCGTCGGCCCGGAGATGTAGCCGCCTGGGCGCAGGTGCTCGGGCCCGGCGGTCAGGCGCATCATGGCGTGGCCGTCTTCCATCAGGATGACTTCGGACCGGTTCTGAGCGCCATTGAAGGCCTCGGCCAGAAAAGCATTCGCGTCTTCGACGGAGACCTTTGATGTCATTGGCGTTTTCCTTTTCCCCAGCGTTAGCGATTGATCCCTCGGTCCGCTTTGGTCACTGTATCGGGCTATACAGACCCGCCAAGAGGTCACGCAAAGGGAGGCTGCAACCACATGCTGACATGGGGTGACGAATATCCGATTCACCAGACGCCGGAGCCCGTCTGGGTGGCCGGGTCGGACCGTAATTTCTACGACCGCTATTTCTTCAATGGCTATTCGCTGGATGGCGAGGTTTTCTTTGGGGCGGCCTTCGGGGTCTATCCGCATCTCAACATTATGGACGGGGCGTTTTCCGTCCTGAAAGACGGCATCCAGCGCTCGGTCCATCTCTCGCGCATCATGAATTTCGAGCGCATGGATGTCCGCATCGGCCCGATGAGCATTGAGGTCCTGCAGCCGCTGAAATCGGTCCGCGTCCAGTTCGAGGAGGCCGAGGGCATTTCGGCCGATCTCACCTTCGAGGGGCGCCACTTCCCGGTCGAGGAGCCGCGGTTTACCCGCCGCAATGGTTCGCGGATGATGATGGACGTGACGCGCATGACGCAGAACGGCCGCTGGTCGGGCACGATCACTGTGGATGGCGAGACGATTGAGGTGTCCAGCGACAATTTCTTCGGCACGCGCGACAGGAGCTGGGGCGTGCGACCGCTGGGCGCGCAGGACCCGCAACCGGTCGTGCCGCAGAAGCTGCCGCAATTCTACTGGGTCTGGACGCCGATGAACTTCCCGAATGCGGCGGTCTATTTCCATGTCAACGAGGACGAGAACGGCGATCGCTGGAACACCCGCTCCATCTTCGCCATGGACGGCGTCGATGCTGACGGCCTTATGCCGCTGGCCGATCCGGTCTTCACCCCGGACTTCGAACAGGGCACGCGGCGGGTCCGCTCGGCGGTCATGCGCGCGCATGATCCTTATGGCCGCGAGCACAAGATCCATTATGAGCCGATTGGCGTCTTCCAGATGAAGGGCATCGGCTATGGCCATCCGGAATGGGGCCATGCCCTCTGGAAGGGCGAGTATGCAATTGGCCGGGAAGACTTCAAACCGCTGACCATGCCCTGGAACCAGCCGGACAATCTTCACATCCAGGCGATTGCGAAGGTTCGCCATGAAGGCCCGGACGGGCAGGGCTCTGAAGGGATCGGCGCGCTGGAACAGCTTTTCATCGGCCCGCACGAGGCGTCCGGCTGGAAGGATCTGTTCGATGCCTGATACTGCTGTCGACAATCCCACCCTGGCCGACAAGTTCGCGGCCTATGCGGAAGCCCACATACCGGGCGCGGGCAATCTGCGCGTGACGCATATGAACCGCATCCATGGCGGGGCGAGCCGGGAGACCTATTCGGTCGATATCGCCTATGAGGATGCCACCGGGCCGAAAGTGAAGGGGCTGATCCTGCGGCGCGACCCGGCCGACAGCCTGATCGACACCGACCGCCGGGTCGAGTTTGCCGCCATTCGCACCGCTTACGGCAAGGCCAATATTCCCGCCCCGGAAGCGCTCTTCCTGGAAACCGATCCGGGCCCGCTCGGCGCGCCCTTCTTCGTCATGGGCCGGATCGAGGGCGGCACCCCGCTCAACCCGTTCCGCATTGAAGAGGTCGAGCCTTATCGCACTGAGGTGGGGCGGGATTTCTTCCGCCATCTCGGCGCCATTGCCTCGCTGGATATCGACGGCGCGCCCATTGCCGATGAGATCGACACGCCAGAGGCCGGGCAGTGCTGGAAACGCGAGCTCGACCATTGGGCCAGCGAAATCCGCACCCATGCGCGTGAGCCCCAGCCGGTCGCCGAAGCCGCGATCCGCTATCTCGCTGCCAGTCCGCCGCCACCGGCGCAAAAGCTCGCCCTCGTGCATGGCGATTTTCGGTCCGGCAACTTCCTGCACGATGGAGCGGGCCATATCTGCGCTGTCCTCGACTGGGAGATGGCGCATATCGGCGACCCCTATGAGGATCTGGCCTGGGCAACGGATTTGCTCTGGTGTGCCAGCGATCAGGCGCGCGCGGCCGGGTTCATTCCGTGGCCGGAGGCGCTTGCCATCTGGCAGGAAGCATCGGGCTGCACTTTCGACCCGCAGGCGTTCGAATGGTGGAGCCTGTTTGCGCACTTGAAGGGGCTCGGTATCTGGATCTCTTCGGCGCGGGCCTTCGCCGACGGCAAGAATGATGACCCGATCCTCGCCTGGTCGGGCTGGTTTACCCATGCCGCACACGAGCTGATGCTCGCCTCGCGGCTGGCAGAGAAACATGGGGTGAAGATATGAGCGATGTCGGCATGATCCTGCAGCGCATCGGCGCCACGCTCGTTCAGGATGTCGCCCCGAAACTGGAGGGCGACTATTCCGGCGGCCATGCCGGGATTTCCGGTGTCATGGCGGTAATGGCCGGGGAGATGTGGGACAAGGAAGCCGACCTGCTCGCCAATGAAATCGCACGGCTGAGGGCGCTGCTGGAGGCCGCCGGTATGGGAGACGATGTGCCTGAGGCCGCCTCGCTGAAAATCTCAGACCTGAAGGCCACCCGCAATGCCCTGTCCGAGCAACTGATTGCGCTTCAGACCCGCCTTGAGGCGGCTGATGACGAGGCTTCGAGAGCCCTCAATACCCAGATCTGGGCGCATCTCCTGGCGACCAGCGCGGCCCGCATGCCCAGCCCGCCGGCCTTCGCGGCGGCAGAGAGTGAAGCGACCTAGCCCCAGAGGGCGGTCTCGGGCGGGTAGACGAGGCCGTTCTCATAGCGCAGGCCGTTGGCGATATCCTCGGCCAGCCAGAGCGGGCCGTCGAGATCGACAGCATCGGCAAGCTGACCGAGCAGGACGGCCGGCGCCATGCTGAGCGAGCCGGCCACCATGCAGCCGACCATGATGCCGAGCCCGGCCTTTTTCGCCTCACGGGCCATGGCCAGCGCCTCGGTCAACCCGCCCGCCTTGTCGAGCTTGATGTTCACCGCATCATAGAGCTGGGCCAGGTCCTGGATCTGCTCTGTCGTGTGAACGCTTTCATCGGCGCAGACGGCGATGACCGGCGGACGTTTGCGGAGATATGCGTCCTGGCCAGCCGGGAAGGGCTGTTCGATGAGCACGACACCGAGGCCGGCCGCCTTGCGGGCAATTTCGGGAAAGAGACCGCCATCAAGGGCCTCATTGGCGTCGAGGATCAGTTTCGCTTCCGGGCGGGCCTCGTGAACGGCTTCCACGCGGGCCAGGTCTTCCGGGCCACCGAGTTTGAGCTTCAGCAGCGTGCCGGGCGCGTCTTTCGCAGCCTCCGCCATGCTGGCCGGGTTGTCGAGCACGATGGTTACGGCCGTTTCCAGCGGCGCCGGTTCGGGCAGGCCGGCCAGTGTCCAGACAGGCTTGCCGAAGCGTTTGGCCTCAAGGTCCCACATCGCGCAGTCGACTGCACACCGCGCGGCGCCTGCCGGCATGGCGGCCTGCAGGGCCTGGCGGTTCATCCCCTTTTCGAGCGCCACTCGCTGGTTTTCGATCTGGGCTGTGACGGAGTCGACTGTCTCGTCATACCGTCCATAAGGCACGCATTCGCCCCGGCCGCGTTTCCCGTCCTGTTCGAGCGTAACGCGGACCGTTTCCGCCGAGGTCTTCGCCCCCCGCGAGATCGAGAAGCGTCTGGCGAGCGGCGAGGAAACGGTTTCGACGGAAAGTGTGATCATGTTTCGCAAATGTGCCTGACTTTGATTGAATTTTACAGATGGTCCTGCGCCATCCTTAAAGGTCGGGTGTTAAGGTAAACAGGAATTGAGCCTCAAGCGAATTATGCCGACGACACCACGCTTCGACTTTGACACCCATGATGGCACCGGTACCCTCAGGCTTGAGGGCGACTGGGGCGTGCATACGCTGAATGCCGTCGAGCCGTCTCTCAAGGCGCTTGAGACCGATGGCCTCACGCGCCTGGAAGCCGATCTCTCGAATGTCGGTCGCTTCGATACCGCGGCAGCCTTCCTGCTGGACAGGCTCGCCTGCCGGGCAGGGCTTGAGAGCGTGACCATCACGCACGGCTCCGAGAGCATGAAAGCCCTGGTCGCTCAGGCGCAAGCGTTGCGGCCTGGTCCGGAAGAAGAAGCCGAGCCGAAGCAAACCTTTGGTCTCGTCGACCTGCTCGAGCGCACCGGGCGATCCACGATGCGCTTCATCAATGAGGGGCTGGATATGCTGGCCTTTCTTGGTGACACGCTGACCTCGATGCTGATGGCCATCCTCCGGCCGGCACGCATGCGCTGGACCGCGCTTGTCTCTGTCATGGAGGATAGCGGCCTCGATGCGGTGCCCATTGTCGGGTTCCTCTCCTTCTTCGTCGGTATGGTTATCGCCTTTATCGGCGCAACGACGCTGAGCGAATTCGGCGCCACCATCTTTACCGTCGAGCTTGTCGGCATCGCCGTGCTGCGCGAATTCGGCGTGATCCTGACTGCCGTCATTCTGGCCGGGCGGACGAATTCCGCCTTTACCGCCCAGATCGGCGCGATGCGCATGTATCAGGAGGTCGACGCGATGCAGACGCTCGGGCTCGACCCGATGGATGTCCTTGTCGTGCCGCGTGCCTTTGCCATGCTCATCATGACCCCCGTCCTGACGCTGGTTGCCGTGCTCTTCGGCATTGGCGGCGGTGGTTTTGTCAGCTGGGTGGCGCTCGACATCAATCCGACGGTCTTCTTCAACCGTCTTCAGGACACAGTGCCGCTGCAGCATTTCTGGGTCGGCATGTCGAAAGCGCCGGTCTTTGGCATGGTGGTCGCCCTGATCGGCTGCCGTCAGGGGCTGCAGGTCGGCGGCAGTGTCCAGTCGCTTGGGCGCTCCACCACAAAGTCGGTCGTGCAGGCGCTGTTCTCGATCATCGTCATCGATGCCCTGTTCGCGGTCTTCTACATGGAGCTCGACATATGACGGAGCGCATCGCCATCCAGGTCCGGGACCTGAAGACAGCCTATGGCCCTCACGTTGTGCACGAGCATCTCGATCTCGATGTGCGCGAAGGCGAGATCCTCGGCGTGATCGGCCCGTCGGGCAGCGGCAAGTCGGTCTTGTTGCGCGCGATCGTGGGGCTCAAGCCACCAGCCGCCGGCACGATCGATGTCTTCGGCGAGGATGTGACCGGGCTCGAAGGCGATGCCCTGCGTGCGGTTCAGGACCAGTGGGGGATCCTTTTCCAGGACGGGGCGCTGTTTTCCAATCTCACCGTGCGCGAAAACGTCATGGTGCCGATGAAGGAACACACCCATCTCAGCAAGGCGTTCATGCGGCAATTCGCAGACCAGAAGATCCGCATGGCCGGGCTCGAAACCTCGGCTGGCGACAAGTTTCCCTCGGATCTTTCCGGCGGGATGCGCAAGCGCGCCGCGCTCGCCCGGGCGCTGGCGCTCGATCCGCCGATCCTCTTTCTCGACGAACCGACCGCCGGGCTCGACCCGATTACCGCGGGCGGATTCGACAAGCTGGTGCGGGACCTGCAGCGGTCACTGGCCCTGACAGTGTTTCTCGTCACACATGACCTCGATACGCTGGCGGCCACCTGCGACAGGATTGCCGTCCTCGGGGAGAAGCGTGTGATTGCGGTCGGCACGATGAGCGAGCTTCGAAGCATGGATGATCCGTGGATCAAGGAATATTTCGGCGGCCCGCGCGGACGGGCGGCTGCGGCAGGAGTGATGTAATGGAAACGCGTGCGAATTACGCCATGATCGGCGCCTTCGTCATTCTGGCAATTCTGTCAGGGCTGGGCTTTGTGCTGTGGCTCGGACAGTCTCAGTTCAACCAGGATTTCGATGTCTATGACATTGTCTTCGACGGCCCGGTCAATCTCGAGGACGGCGCTTCGGTGCGCTATATCGGTATCAAGGTGGGCGAGGTGGAAAGCATCGGCATCGACCGCAACGATGCCTCCAAGGTGCGCGCCCGTATCCGCGTCGATTCCGAAACGCCTGTGAAGACCGACTCCACGGCCAGCATTGAATTTGCCGGGATCACCGGTGTGACCTTCGTCCAGATCAATGCCGGATCGCCGGATGCCGAGCGCTTGCAGCGGGCCTCCAATCAGGAGGTGCCGGAAATCAAGTCGATATCAAGCCCGGTGGCCGAGCTGTTTTCCAGCGGCAATGAAGTGATGGGGCGGGCCAATCTCGCGCTCGAAAACATCGGCAAGCTGTTGAGCGACGAGAATGTGGAATCGGTGTCGAACACAATTGCGAACATCGAGGCCATCTCCAGCTCCCTGAGTGGTGAGGGCAATCTTTCGGCAGACCTTTCCGAAGTGCTCGCTTCGGTCAACCAGGCCGCCGAGAGCATTGACCGCGCCTCGCGCAGTTTCGACAGCCTCGGCACGAATGCCGAGAAGGAAGTGACGCGGATCGGTACGCAGATCAGCGACCTGCTGACCGAACTGGAAGGCATGTCCGATTCCGCGCGCCGCAGCATCGAATCGAGCGAACAGGCGATTACCGCGGCAACCGGCGTCATCGAAGGCCCGGCAACCGATGCGGTGACAGACTTCCGCCTGATCGCGCAGGACCTGCGCGTCCTGATCCGCCGGCTTGACCGGCTGACCCGTGAACTCGAACAGAACCCGCAGGGCCTCCTGCGCAGTGACCCCGTCCCGTATGAAGGAGACCGCAAGTGATCCGGCCCACCCTGTCTGCAATCGTCCTGTCCCTGTCGGGACTGAGCCTCTCCGGCTGTGTTTCGGTCCTGCCCGAACAGCCGCGCCCGGAAGCCGTCTTCCAGATCGGCGTGCCACAAAGCCAGCGATCGCTGAATGCGACCGTCGTCGTCCGCGAGCCGGATGCGCCGCGTCTCTTTGCAAGCCGTGCCATTGCCGCGGAAGGCGGCGATGGCGGGCTGCGCATCGTGCCGGGCATTGCCTGGGCCGACCGGGCAACCCGCATGCTGCAGGTCACCATGGTCGACAGCTTCTCCGCCGATGGCGATGGCCTGGCCGTCGATGACGCGACCGGGGTCAGTGGGCATTATGAGCTTTACTGGCGGGTCACCGATTTCAGCCTGAAGGGCAATGATGGCTATTGCGAAGCCCAGCTGACCCTGATGGACGGGCGCAGCCGGGAACCGGTCGAGAAAGGCACAGTCTCGGCGAGGGTCAGCGGATCGGGCAACCAGCCGGTGGCCCGGGCCAAGGCGCTAGCGGCGGCCGGGCGGGACTGCGTCGCCAAGGGAGCGGACTTTGTCGCCGACCATGCCGTGGCGCGCCCGGACAAGGACGATGCCGAGCTTGAGGGCTAGGCCACGTTCCGGTCTGACGTCTGCGTTTCGGTGCTGACCGGCAGGTAGAAGCTCACCATGGTGCCGCGGCCGGGTTCGCTGGCAATGGTCAGCGAGCCGCCATGCATTTCAGCGAATGACTTGGTCAGCGCCAGGCCGAGGCCGGTGCCTTCGGAATTGCGCTCGCGCGTCTCGTTGACCTGCTCGAATGGTTTGGCGAGCCGGGGCAGGTGTTCCTTGGGAATGCCCACACCGGTATCGCGCACCGCCACGCGGATCTGATCGCCGCGGCGCTGGACGGCGACGATGATGCGTCCGCCGGCATCGGTGAACTTGATCGCATTGGAAATCAGGTTGAGCACCATCTGGCGCACGGCGCGGTGGTCGGCATCGACTTCGGGCAGGTTTTCTTCCGCTTGCAGGGCGATGCGGATGCCCTTGTCCTCGGCCTTGCGGCGGATCATGCGCACCGCCGCATCGACAGGATCGACGAGATCGATCGGTTTGGGATCGATGGTCATCTTGCCGGCCTCGATCTTCGCGATGTCGAGGATGTCATTGATCATGTCGAGCAGGTGCTGGCCGGAGTTGAGTATGTCCATGGCGTACTCGCTGTAGCGCTTGTCGCCGAGGGGCCCATACATCTCGTTGGCCAGGATTTCCGAAAAGCCGTTGATGGCATTGAGCGGGGTGCGCAGCTCATGGCTCATGCTGGCGAGGAAGGCGCTCTTGGAATCGGCCGAGCGTTCGGCTTTCGCCTTCTCTTCATTATATTTGCGTGCGAGTTCGGCATTATGCCCCTCGGAGCGTTCAAGCTCCTGGACGAGGTTCTTCAGCTGTTTCTTCTGCCGGGTCAGCTGCTCCTCGTTGCGGACATCGCTCGTCATATCGAGACCGAAGCTGATGATCGTGCCGGCACTCGTCGCACGCTCGACCAGCTTGATCCATTCGCCGCTGCGCAGGCCGAGCAAGGTGACGCCGCCATCGTTCGGATCGGTTTTTTCGCTCACCACATTGGCGCTGCGTGCCAGCAGCACCGTTTCCTGGCTGACGCCCGGGCGCAGGACTTCTTCGAGGCCGAAGATGCGTTCGAAGGTCCGGTTCCAGAAGAAGAGCCGCTTGTTGGAATCCCAGAGCGCGAAGGGGCAGGGGAAGCTTTCAATGGCGCTACGCAGCCGGGCTTCGGCGTTACGCTGCTTCTCGCGCGAGCGCACGGTTTCGGTGACATCGAACATGACCCCGCTGATAATCGCCGAACCGGCCCCCTCGCGATAAGCCTGGCCGCCGCGCAGTTCGAGCCAGGTCTCTCCGCCGGATGAGGTCGTAGCCACGTGAATGGAAAATGGCCGGCTGGGCCGGGCTTCGCCGATGGCATCGTTCAGGAGTGTGCGGTGGCCGCTATAGACGGCATTGACGAGCGCGCCGAAGGGCATGTCCCCATGGCTCGGCACACCGAGGAGCCGGGCCGCCTCGTCGCTCAGCCAGGCCTTGCCGTCGCCTGTGCGCACGTTCCAGAATCCCATGCTGGCATTGGCCGCCGCAATCTCGAGCTTGCCGCCCGGCACCGATACCGGCTCTGGCGCGGGCTGGCGGCTTGCGCCCTGGCGCGGCAGCCGGCTGGCCTGACTGTAAAGGCCAGAAAAAGCCAGAAGCGTGGCGGCCAGCAGGAGCAGGCCAAGCAGGATATTGAGCCCGCTTTGTACGGTCAGCAGAGGGCTTGGCCGTGACAGGCAGAGCGAAAAGCCGGCTTTCGACAGGTCGACACACGCTGTCGCTGAGCGGTCGATCAGCTGCCTTGTGCGAAAGCCGCTGCCACGTTCGAGAATGCGCCGGTCCGGCGGCACAACCGACCGGTTGCCAACCGACATACTGGTCTCGCCATAGAGCAGAAGGCGCGCGCCGCCATTGGGGGCGGTCAGCCATTTTCCGGCGTCTACGGTGGCGATGACGGGATTGCCCACCGCAGGGACATCGACCAGCAGGAAACGCCCATCATCGAGCAGTTCGAGCCGGCGGTTCGCATTGATCATTTCGGCCGCGCGTTCGCCGGTACGCACTCGCTCGGCATCGTCCGACGCCAGGGCGCTGTCGAGCGTGAAGATCGCGTCCACACCGACATAGTCCGGATCAATGGCATTGCTTCGCGCGCCGGCGCGCAGCTCGTTTTCCATGCGCTCGATGGCCTGGTCAGCACGGCGGTTCAGACGTTCGCCGGCCAGAAGTGCGTCGCGCTGCAGTACGCGCAGCTCCTGGGTCTTGCTTTGCTGATAGCCGTTCCAGCCCATCAGGGAGAGGGCCGCTGTCAGGACAAGAAGGGTCAGCGCGAGAACGGTTTTCAGCGCGCCGGCCGATCGCTGGCCGGACGCTGTCTCGGTCTTCCGTCCGTATCCTCGCTGGCGAGATCGAGCCACCGCCTCATGCCCCCGACGCAATTTGCAAACAAAGCGTAAAAATCCGCCGAAATGTTTGCGCTTACGTTAATGAGCGTGAGTCGGGCTCTAATCCAAAGCCCGGGAGACGATATCCATCGCGTTCTTCGACAGGCCCTGATCGCGCAATTCCTCCAGAACACGCTTCGCGCTTGCCTGTGCGACCGGTTCCAGCTTCTTCCACTGTTCGAAGCTTGTCAGCAGCCGCGCGGCCAGGGCCGGGTTCAGCGGGTCGACCCGGGCGATGATGTCGCCGATCACCTTGTGGCCTTCGCCATCGGGGGCATGGAAGCCCGCAAGGTTGGTCATGGAGAAGGCGGCGGCAACCGAACGCACGCGGTTCGGATTGGAGAGATCGTAATCCGGGTGCTGTGACAGGCGTCGGGCATCCTCGGCGGTGCCCTGTCCGGCCTGGACGGCGAACCATTTGTCGATGACCAGCGGATTGTCCTTCCAGCGCTGGTAGAAGGTCTCGATGGCCTCGTCGCGCGGCTTGCCGGGCAGCGTGACCAGGGCGCGCAGGCAGGCCAGGCTTTCGGTCATGTTCGGCGCCTTGTCGAAAAGCGCTTTCAGACGGTCTGCCGCCTCGCTTGTGTCCAGCGCGCCGGTCAGGCCGATCATGGCGGTTCTCTGCGCCCGGATGCCGGCTTGCTCCGCGTTCGGCTTGAAGGGGGCAGGCGAGGGGGCCTCCAGAAGACGCTCGGCATCCGCAGCCAGGGCCTCGGCCAGGGCCTGACGCAACCGTTTACGGGCGACGTTCAGGCCGGCCGGATCGACCGGCTCGCGCTCCTGGAAGAGTTCGCCGATGTCAGGCAGGACAGTCAGCAGCGCGGCGAAGGCCGGATCGTCGCTATTGGCACGGACCGCTTCAGCGAGCGCGTCCACAAGCGCTTCATCAGGCGGCGATTGCGGCTCATCCAGCAGGCGGAAGATCTCTGTCTTCGCAAGCGTCTGGAAATTGTCCCAGGTATTGAAGGCATCGGTTTCCGCCGCCGCCAGCGCCAGCAGGTCTGTATTGCTGAGGGCGCGCTTGATACGGACAGGCGCGCTGAAGTGGCGATTGATAGAAAGGAGAGGGCGTTTGCTGCCGGCCGGCAGCTGGACCGTCACGCTCTGCCGGTCATCCTCGAGGCGAATCACCGTTTCGCCCTTGTCCCAGCCCTCGGCCTCGGCATGGGCGCCCTTGCCATCAAGCAGGGCGGCCCGAAGCGGAATCGGCACGGGCTGCTTGGTCGGCTGTTTCGGCGTTACCGGGGTCTCCTGTGCCAGATCGATGGTCAGCGTCGCGCTGTCGCCATCCCAGCGTTCCTTGACGGTGACTTCCGGCGTGCCGGCCTGGGCGTACCAGCGGCGGAACTGCGACAGGTCCCGGCCCGAGGCCTTTTCGAAGCAGGCATAGAAGTCCTCGATCGTGGAGGCCGTGCCGTCATATTCGTCGAAATAGATCTGCATGCCGCGATTGAACGCCTCATCGCCGATGAAGACGGTGAGCGCGCGGATCAGCTCTGCGCCCTTTTCATAGACGGTGGCGGTGTAGAGATTGTCGATCGAGCCATAGGCTTGCGGGCGCACCGGATGGGCGAGCGGCCCGGCATCCTCGGCGAACTGGCGCGCACGCAGACGCATCACATCCTTGATGCGTTGCACCGGGCGGGACCGCAGGTCTGCTGAAAACTCCTGGTCGCGGAAGACCGTCAGGCCTTCCTTCAGGCAGAGCTGGAACCAGTCGCGGCAGGTGATCCGGTTGCCGGTCCAATTGTGGAAGTATTCGTGGCCGACAATGCTCTCAATCGCTTCAAAGTCGGCATCGGTTGCGCTGTCTTCCCGGGCGAGCACATAGGCCGAGTTGAAGATGTTGAGGCCCTTGTTCTCCATGGCGCCGAAGTTGAAGTCGCGCACGGCCACGATGTTGAAGACACCGAGATCATAGGCCCGCCCGAACCGCTTTTCGTCCCAGACCATGGCGGCCTTCAGGCTCTCCATCGCCCATTCGGCGCGGTCGGCCTGGCCCTTGTCGACATAGACGCCGAGATCGACATGGTCGCCATTCATCGTGGTGAAGGTGTCGCGCCAGACATCATAGTCGCCCGCACAAAGCGCAAAGAGATAGGAGGGTTTCGGGTGTGGGTCGTCCCATTCGGCAAAATGACGTCCATCGGAAAGGGCGCCGGCCTCACCGGGTGTGCCATTGGAGAGGAGGATGGGATATTTCGCCTTGTCGGCGTCGATGCGGACATGGAAGCGGCTCATCACGTCGGGCCGGTCGGGCCAGTAGGTGATACGGCGGAAGCCGGTTGCCTCACACTGGGAACAGAAGCGGCCGGCGGACATGTAAAGCCCGGAGAGCGCGGTGTTCTTCGACGGATTGATCGTCACGTCGGTTTCGAGCGTGAAGGCATCCGGCACACTGGCGATGGTGAGGGTTTCCTCATCTTTCTGATAGGCCGCCTCGCTGAGCGTCGTGCCGTCGAGCGCGATGGAATTGAGCGTCAGGCCGACGCCATCCAGCACGAAGGCGCCCGGCCTCAGGCGCTTGACCTGCATCTTCGTGCGCACACGGGTCGCATCCGGCTCAAGAGAGAAGTCCATCGAGACGTGCTCGATCTCGAAGGGGTAGGGGCTGTAGTTCTCAAGCTTGACGGAAACCGGCGTGTCGGTGCGCATCGTGTTCTGTCCTTCTTCGTGGCAAGGTGTGTTGCCAGAAGAGATAGGATGCTGCCTGCACTGCCACAATCGCGAGCGGGCCAGTCCGCAGCGATTCTTTCACGCGAAGCTGTTTATTCGGCCGCCTGTTTCGGCGCATCCGTCACATTATAGACGTGACGCAGGACAAGCTGGCACTCTCTCGCCGCCGGCTTCATTTCCTCCGGGAATTTCTCCGGGCTCTGTGCGGCGAGCTCCGCCAGCTGTCGGCAGAAGCGCAGCATGCGCGGCGCATTCGCGATGAGGCGGGCCTGATATTCGATCTTTTCGGGGTCGCGATCATACTCAGAGCCGGGCACGCGCCAGCCGCCCCAGTTATTCTCGTCTGTCATCACGACAGGGAATGTGCCCGGAAAAGGATGACCGGCTGTTTCGTCACCGTCCTGCCAGCGGTTCTTTGCCCGCTGGATGCGCCAGTGTTCGGTGACGAGATCGTCGTTGGAGTGCATGCGGTCGCGCCCATGCATCGCCTCTTCGGACACAAGGTCCCCGGCAGTGAAGTCACGGCCAAGGCCGACATCGTATGTCACCCGCAGGGGTTCCTCGACATCCTTGACCCAGTGGGGAATGACCCGCTCGACAAGGGCCCAGGTTCCAACCGGTTTCACGAATACGCGCTGGGATTTGTGAAAGAGGGCTTTGGCCATGCTGATCTCCGTTCCTGAGCCCTTCTTGCACAGCGGGCTTGAAGCAGCGTGAAACTGGTCTGACAAATTTCATCTACCGCTGCCCTTGCGGCCTTCCGCTGCGAGACGGCTTTCCGCGCCGTGGCAGTGCGCTATTGTGGGGGCAGAGAGAGATAAGACAGGGAGACGAGGTCGTATGAATTTCGACTTTTCAGAAGACCAGAAATTCCTCGCCAGTGAAGCGCGGAAGTTTCTCAGTGCGCAATGCACCACAGCGCATGTCCGCGAGGTGCTGGATGACGACAAGAAGAGCCATCATGAAGGCGTCTGGAAGCAGGTCGTCGAGATGGGCTGGCTGGGCACGGCGATCCCGGAAGAATATGGCGGGCTCGGCCTCGGCATGCTCGAACTCTGTGTGATTGCCGAGGAAATGGGCCGTGCGCTGGCGCCGGTGCCATTCGCTTCCACGGTCTATTTCTTCAGCGAGGCGCTGAAGCTGGCCGCCAGCGAGGACCAGAAGAAAGACATCCTGCCAAAGGTCGCCAGCGGCGAGGTCATCGGTTGCCATGCCGCCAGCGAAGGGCCGGGCCCGGTCGATGCCGACAAGCTCAAGACGACGTTCGATGGCTCGAAGGTCAGCGGTACGAAAATCCCCGTCACCGATGGCGATGTCGCTACGCACGCTATTGTCCTCGCCAAGGAAGGCGGCGGCGCCAGCCTTGTCCTGGTCGACCTGACTGCCCAGGGCGTTAGCCGCTCACCGGTCCAGACGCTGGAGCCGACGCGCAGCCATGCCGAGATCAAGTTCGATGGCGCGCCGGGTGTGCGTATCGGTGAGGCCGGCGAAGGCGCATCGCTGAATGAGGCACTGCTCGACAGGGCCGCTGTCCTGCTGGCTTTCGAGCAGCTTGGCGGGGCCGACCGTTGTCTCGAAATGGGCACCGAATACGCCAAGGAGCGCTACGCGTTCGGGCGTCCGATCGGCGGTAATCAGGCGATCAAGCACAAGCTTGCCGAAATGTATGTGAAGAATCAGGTCGCCCGCTCGAACTGTTATTACGGGGCCTGGGCGCTCTCGACGGACGCCTCGGAGCTGCCGGAAGCGGCAGCCTCCTCCCGGCTGGCTGCGAGCGATGCCTACTGGTTTGCCTCGAAGGAAAACATCCAGACGCATGGCGGCATGGGCTTTACCTGGGAAGTGGATTGCCACCTCTTCTATCGTCGCGCCAAACTGCTGGCCGTACAGGCCGGCGCGCCGAAGGTCTGGAAGGAAAAACTCGTTTCCGCCCTCGAGCGCAAGAACGCTGCTTAAGCCCGGGCCAGCGCATGGGCCGGCCGGGTGTAAACTGTTGCTATGGCGGGCTTGAAGCGCTCGCTCCGGATGGTACGGATTGCGCTTTCTTAGCGTAAACGAGGACCGATCCATGGCATCTGTAAAGAGAACGGCTTTCGCGGCATTTTGTGCATTCGGGGTCATGACGAGCCCGGCCATCGCTCAGGATGGGATGAACGAAGACAAGTGCATGACCCTCATTGTGGCCATGTCGAAGCTCGAGCTTGCAATGGTCGGCAAGGCCGGCATGACCGGCGCTGAAGCCCGGTCCGGTCTGGAGTCGCTTCAACCTGGACTGCCCGATGACGTTTCGGCGCAGGTGGATGAGCTGAAGGCGGTTTCCCGCTCTGCCGAGGGCATTGAGCCCGGTGATCCGAGCCATCCCATGGCGACGGGAACGTTCCAGAAGGCGAGCCGCGCTTATCGGGAAACGCTCAAGCCTTACTGCCCTGGCTTCAGCCTGGATTACTAGGCGCTCACGGGGCTTCCGCGCTGGGGTTTTCTCGCGTCTTGACCCGACGCTACGGCTGGGCAGGCCGGTCAGTCGGCCTATACTGTGTTCACAAGAGCATTGCCATTTGCCGCAGGAGGATACGCATGGACTTCAACGATACCCCTGAAGAAGCAGAGTTCCGCAAGGAAGCCCGCGCTTTTCTCGAAAAGCACCTCAAGCCGAAAGACACCAACGCCCCTCGGCGTGGGTCTGGCGAGGAATTCCTGAAGCGCGCCAAGGCCTGGCAGAAGACGAAGGCCGAGGGCGGCTTTGCCCAGATCACCTGGCCCAAGGAGTGGGGTGGGCGTGGCGGCACGTCCATGCAACAGGTCGTCTGGAACCAGGAAGAGGGCAAGTTCGACGCGCCGGTCGGCCCGTTCGCGATCGGGCTCGGCATGTGCGTCCCGACAGTCATCGCCTTTGGCTCGGACGAGCACAAGAAGCGCTATGTGAAGCCAGCTCTGATGGGCGAGGAGATCTGGTGCCAGCTCTTCTCCGAACCGGCTGCTGGCTCTGACGTGGCGGGCGTGAAGACCCGCGCGGTCAAGGATGGCGACGAGTGGGTCATCAATGGCCAGAAAGTCTGGACCACCGGCGCGCACTATTCCGACTATGGCATCCTGCTGACGCGGACCGATCCGAAGGCCCCGAAGCATAAGGGCCTGACCATGTTCATCGTGGACATGAAGCAGAAGGGCGTCGAAGCCAAGCCGATCCACCAGGCGTCCGGCGGGCGCGAGTTCAACGAGGTCTATTTCACCGATGTCCGCATTCCGGACTCCGACCGCCTTGGCGATGTCGGTGCCGGCTGGAAGGTTGCCTTGGTGACGCTGATGAACGAACGCCTTGCGGTCGGCGGCTCGCCGGGGCCGGACTGGAAGGAAATCATGGAGTATGCCCGCGGCACGGGCTCGCTCACCGACCAGGCCTTCCGCGAGAAACTCGCTGACTGGTATGTCGCCGCCCAGGGCTACAGCCTGACCAAGTTCCGCACCCAGACGGCGCTTTCGCGCGGCGAGACGCCCGGGCCGGAAAACTCCATCGGCAAGATCATCACCGCCAACCAGCTTCAGGACATCTGCAACTCGGCCATCGAGATGCAGGACCATTACGGCATTATGAACGATACCGACACGATGCCGGCCAACGGCCTGTTCCAGCAGAGCTTCATGTGGGCGCCCGGCCTGCGGATTGCCGGCGGGACCGACGAAATCCTGAAGAACATCATTGCCGAGCGCGTGCTGGGGCTGCCCCAGGATGTGCGTGTCGACAAGGACGTGCCGTTCGAGACCCTGAAACAGGGCTGAGACGGGTTTCCTTGAGTTGTGCCGCGGGGCTCTCTAGCCTCGCGTGCGCAGCCATTGAAAAAGGAAGCGCCTCCCATGAAAACAGCTCTCGCCTCGCTCAGCCTCGCCATAATAAGTGGGCTGGCCGCCCCGGCCTATGCCCAGGGCAGCGAAACGCCCGCGCCTGCGGCGCCACCGGCAGCCGAGCCCTCTACGCCGTCGCCCATGCAGATGGCGCTATCCGGCTTTCAGGTCGTGGTCCTCATGGACAGTGACGGACGCGCCGTTTCCCGCAAGACAGAGCAGGGCCAGAATGGTCTGATGGTGTTTCTCGAGCCGTCTGCGGCCCAGGCGGCCTTGCAGAACCAGGAGATTGCGGACGCCAGACCGGGCGCGATTCCGCTGGTCAACGTCCTGGGCGGCTGGAACGGGCCTGTGCTTTTCGAAGGCGCTGCCGATGATCGCACAAAGGCGGCATCCCTTTCTCCGGAGGTCGGTGAATTCGCTGCCCCGGCCTTTTTTGTCACCGCCAATGACAACGAAGCCCAGGTGCAGATGAACGGCGAGGCCGTAACGCCGATCTTGCTGAGCTATGACGACGCAGAGGATTTGGCCAAGCGGCTGGCAGGGCAGGGCATGCCGGAAGAGGCGGTCGAGGTGGTCCCGATCGAGGTCGCCGGCGTGCTCCAGCAACTCAGTACGCTCGAAAGCGATCGCGGCTACCGCATCTTTACCCATCCCGACACGGTCGCCTTTATCCAGTCGATCCAGAACCAGAGTGCAGAGGGCGAAGCGCCATGACACCGGATTTCCGCCATGTTGAAACCAATGGCGTTACCTTGCGCGTGGCCGTGAAGGGCGAAGGGCCGCTTGTCCTGTTCGTGCACGGCTTTCCGGAAAGCTGGTATTCCTGGCGCCATCAGCTGGACGCTGTCTCGGCGGCCGGCTTCACGGCGGCGGCGATCGATGTGCGCGGCTATGGCGGGTCCGACAGGCCGGAGGCTGTCGAGGCCTATGACATGGAGACGCTGACCAAGGATGTCGCGGGCGTTGCCCACACGCTGCAGCCCGGCGCGCCGGCTTTCCTGGTCGGGCATGACTGGGGCGCGCCGATTGCGTGGAATTCGGCGCTTCTGTTTCCCGACCAGTTCGCAGCCGTGGCAGGGCTCTCGGTGCCTTACATCCCGCCGGGCGACAAACCGGCCATCCAGGTCTTTCGCGAGTTCTTCACCGCGCGCGGCCTGTTCTTCTATCAGGTCTACTTTCAGGAGATCGGCCCGCCGGAAGCCGAACTCGAAGCCGATCCGGCGGCAAGCATTCGCCGGTTCTACTATGCCATTTCCGGCGACGCCCCCGATGGCACATGGCCGACCGACAAGAAACATGGCGATACGCTTCTGCACCGCCTGCCGGAGCCGGACATGCCGCTGCCATGGCTGAGCGAGGAGGATGTCGCCTATTACGCGTCTCAGTTCGAGCAGTCGGGCTTTCGCGGGCCGCTGAACCGCTATCGCAATCATGAGCGCGACCATGCCTTCCTGACGCGGCTGGCCGATCACAAGATCTACCAGCCGAGCCTCTTTATCGGCGGCACACGCGATCTCGTCCTCAAGATGTTTCCGGGCGACCCGGTGGACACGATGAAACCCAACCTGCCGGGCCTGCGCGGCGCGCACCTGCTGGAGGGCTGTGGCCACTGGACCCAGCAGGAGCGCCCCGATGAGGTCAACCGTCTCCTGATCGACTGGCTGACCTCGCTCTAGCTCAGCTCTTGTTGAACAGCGCCATCGCGGCCGCCGTCATGGCGTTCACACCCGTCTCGAGCGCCAGATCCGCATCCGGGGCAAAGCCCGAGGAGTGGAGCGAGGGAAGTTCGACTTCACCGGCTTCCGACTGGGCGTAGGTCTCCGGGTCGACGGCACCGAGCCAGAAGATCAGGCCGGGCACATCTTCCTGCGTGCGCCCGAATTGCGAGAAGTCCTCGCCGCCCATGACAGGGGTCACTTCGGTGACATTCTCCTCGCCGATCGCGCCCTTGATGGCGGTGACGGCCTCATTGGTCATGGCCGGATCATTGTAGGTCGAGGGCGTATAGTCGGAATCGATCCGGATCTCCGGTTCCGGTGCGCCATAGCTTTCCGCCTGGCCCTTGGCGATGCGCTTGATGCCATCGAGCAGCAGCTGGCGTGTGTTGTCGTCATAGGAACGCACGGTCAGAAGCAGTTCGGCCTCGTTCGAGATGATGTTGTGCTTGGCGCCGGCCTTGAAGGAGCCGACCGTGACAACGGCCGGTTTCTGCGGGTCGACATTGCGCGCGACCAGCGTCTGCAGTGCCATCACGATGGACGAGCCGACGACGACCGGGTCTTTCGTGGTGTGCGGGTAGGCGCCATGTCCGCCCACGCCTTTCACATGAATATCGACACTGTCGACATTGGCGAGTGCATAGCCGCTGGAATAGGCGACCGTTCCGGCTGGCGCCGAAGCGGAGACATGCAGGGCGAGGTTGTAGTCCGGCAGCGGGAAGTCGGAGTAGAGCCCGTCCTCGATCATGGCTTTGGCGCCAAGGCCCAGTTCTTCGGCGGGCTGGGCGATCATGACGAGCGTGCCGGACCAGTCATCCTTGTTCTCGATCAGCTTGCGGGCCGTGCCGACCCAGTTGGTCATGTGCACATCGTGGCCGCAGGCATGCATGACCGGGCTTTCAACGCCGGTCCAGGTCATGCCGGTGACTTTGGAGGCATAGTCGAGACCGGTCTCCTCCGGCACGGGCAGGGCGTCGGTATCGGTGCGGATGAGCACGGTCGGCCCCTCGCCATTCTCATAGACGCCGACAACGCCATAGCCGCCGACGCCATCTCGCACGGTGCCTTCATCTTCCATGGACTTGTTGCGAACCCAGTCGTCCCCGACGCCGGTCGTCACGCTGAAGCCGAGATCTTCCAGCTCGGCCGCCAGGACCGCCGAGCTTGTCTTTTCCTTGAAGGAGAGTTCCGGGTTCTGGTGCAGCCAGGTGTAAAGCTCCATAAGCTCGGTTCCCGGCGCGGGGGTGGACTCCTGTGCCTGGGCCACCGGTGCAGTTGTCATGACGGCGAGAGCCAGCAGGGGCGAAACGAGCGAACGGCGAATGATCATTATGGGGAGTCCTCCGGATTCATGTCCTGTCTGCAATGTATCAAATGTTTCGGTGACGGCCAGAGACCAATCCCGGTCGGCCTGGCTGCCGGGGTCGGGCGAGAGTGATTGTCAGGGGCCCAATGTCGTCTAAGATGATCGGGTTACGGATGCGTGCCTGGAGGAAGCCATGAGCGATACGACACCGCCGCCGCCACCCCCGGAAGGCCCGCCTCCGACACCTCCGCCATCCGACAAGGGCCCGGCTGTCAGCCATTCGGCGGCCAAGTCACCCAAGCCCAAGAAGCGGGAAGGGCTGGACCTCGATCAGCTGCAGCCGATGAAGGTCTACACCCATTCGCCGATTCTCTACTGGTGGCCGATCTGGCTCCTGGGCTTCCTGTTCTTCTTCTTCCAGTGGACGGACATTGCCGGCACCCAGACCGGGGAGCGGATGCTCGGCCTGATCTTCGTTTTTACGCTGGTCTTCGTGATCTTTTCGACGACAGTGCGGCTCAGGGGCGCGAATTCCGTGATTTTCGGCCTGATTCTGCTGATCGGTTTTATACTGCTGACCTTTGCCAATCTGTCCGGGCCGATTGCCCAGTTCCTCGGTCAGCTCGATATCCGGATGAGCAACACCTTCTACCTGTTCACGGGCCTCTGTATCTTCGTGATGTGGGCCTTGATGATCTTCGGCTTCGACAAGGTGCGCTACTGGGAAGTCGTGCCGGGACAGCTGCATGAGCGCGTCTTCTGGGGCAGTGGCGACCGGGCCGAAAGCGGGGCGAGTGCGCGCTGCCGCTACCGTTCGGATGATTTTCTGAGACACCGCATCCTGGGGCTCGTCGTCACTGGCGATATCGAGGTGACGCTTGGCGATGGCGAGGTCTGGCGCATGCACAACGTCCTCTTCGCCAAGCGCCGGACACGGCGGATGAACGAACTCATCGTCACCCGGCCGGTCGACTAGCTTTCTTCGGGGCGGGTTCTGACCCGGATTGCCGCGGGACTGCGCCTGTCAGAGTGGATCAGCTTTATCTCAAGGGGACCAGGATGAGACATTTCCACCATCGACTTGCTGCGGCCGTGCTTGCGCCATGGCTCCTGATCGGGCTTGCCGCCTGCAATCCGTCGGAGCCGACGGACCCGCCCGCGCCGGAGGTGCCGGAGGAGACGGCATCGCCCGCCTCCTCTGAGACGGTTGAGGTGAGCGAGGCCTCGCGCAAGGAAGCCGCCGAGACGATGCGCAACCTTGCCGATGGCGGCAATGAGACGATGCGGATGGTGGTCTCCCTGAAGGCGCACCGGCCGGATATCTATGACGAGTTCATCGAGGCGCTCGGCCTGCTCATCGAGACGGGCAATTTCGAGCAGGAGGCCGCCTATGAGGCCGGCGCCGCGATCCGTCCAAAGCTGCTTGCCGCTTTTGGCGAGGCCATGATGACGGCCAGCGATAGCAACCTCGAAGCGCTGGTGGCGCACACAACCGACACTTACCAGGAACTCGTCCGCAAGGCGCCGCAGGAATGTGTTCGCAACATAAACGGCCTGCCGCCATCCGATGCGGACGTCATTTCAGACTCCATGCAGAGGCGCGAGACCGACATCATGATCGCCATCTTCGAGGAAGGCCCGGTCGGGGATATCAAAACCGCCAGCCGCGAGGACCTGATGGACTGGATGCTGACAAGGCTGCAGGCTAATCCCGACCATATGGAGGCGTTCGGCCTTCCGGCCGGCCAGGGCCTGAGCGACACGGATGCGACCCGCTACTGCGCAGCCACCATCTTTGTCATGGAGGAGCTTCTCAAGGAGGAGCAGCCGCGCACGGCAGCCCTGTTCAGGGCGATGAGCGCCCTGGAAGGCTGATCAGCCCTCGCCGCCGAAACGCTCTGTCCACTCGGCCACCTGGTCGTCCTCGATCTTGCGGAAGAGGACGTCCGGTGGCGTGATGGCGAGCCCGTGCGGCAGCGCGTCCAGCAGGGCCGGCACGTCCTTCAGGCTCTCCGGCGTCAGCGTGCGGTTCTCGTCGGGAATGCCCAGCGCATCGAGGATCATGCCGGCGGCTTCCGGAATGACCGGCTGGGCAATGATGCCAAACAGGGCGGCCAGGTTCAGGCCGGTGCGCACGCCGACTGCGGCGGCATCGACATCGGTTTTGTATTTCACCCACGGCTCGGCCTTGGTGAGGTATTCGTTGCCGGCGGCCCATATGGCCCGCGTTTCAGCCGCCGCCTTGCGGAACTCCATATTCTCATAGTGTTCGACGAGCTGCGGCAGGCGGGTCTGAAGCTCTTCGGTGATCCAGGCTTCGGCCTCACCGGCGTTTCCGGTGGCGGGCAGCTGGCCATCGAATTTCGACGCGCAGTATTTGGTGATGCGGTTGACGAAATTACCGAGCACATTGGCCAGGTCCGAATTGATGGAGGCCTGGAAGCCTTCCCAGGTGAAGGCTGCGTCAGAGCCTTCCGGCGCGTTCGCGATCAGGTACCAGCGCCAATAGTCCGCCGGCAGCAGGTCCAGCGCCTGGTCCATGAAGACGCCGCGCTTGTTGGAGGTGGAAAACTTGCCGCCATACCAGGTTACCCAGTTGAAGGCTTTCAGCCGGTCGACCAGCTTCCAGGGCTCTTCCGAGCCGAGGATTGTCACGGGGAAGGAGACGGTGTGGAAGGCAACATTGTCCTTGCCCATGAACTGGACGTATTCGACATCGTCGGCGCCCTCGTCTGTGCGCCACCAGCTGCGCCAGAGATCCGGCTCGCCCTTCGCTTTGGCCCACTCCTCGGTCGCGCCAATATACTCGACCGGCGCATCGAACCAGACATAGAAGACCTTGTTTTCAAAGCCTTCCCGGATCGAGCCATCGGCATTCGTTACCGGCACGCCCCATGAGAGGTCGCGCGTGATGGCCCGGTCGCGCAGGCCCTCATCCAGCCATTTCAGCGCGATCGAGCGGGCCAGCGGCGGCCAGTCGGTCGATTTCTCGACCCAGGCGCGGATCGTGTCCTGCATCTTCGACTGCAGCAGGAAGAGGTGAAGGGTTTCTCGGATCTCGACATTCTTCGAGCCGGAGACGGCCGAATAGGGATCGATCAGGTCCACCGGGTCGAGCAGGCGCCCGCAATTGTCGCACTGGTCGCCGCGCGCCTTCTCGAAATCGCAATGCGGACAGGTGCCCTCGACATAGCGGTCAGGCAGGAAGCGGCCATCGTCGACGGAATAGACCTGGCGCATATTGCGCTCTTCGATCAGGCCATGCTCTTCGAGGACGTGCGCGAAATGCTGGGTTAGCCGGGCGTTCTCTTCGCCGGACGAGCGGCCGAAATAATCATAGGACAGCTCGAAGCCGTCGCCGGCATCCTTCTGGATCCTGAATTGCTCATTGCAATAGTCGCGAACCGAAACCCCGGCGGCCTGGGCGGCGAGTTCGGCTGGCGTGCCATGCTCGTCGGTGGCGCAGATATAGAGGACATCGTGTCCGCGCAGGCGCTGGAAGCGGGCAAACACGTCGGCCGGCAGCATGGAGCCCGCCAGATTGCCGAGATGCTTGACCCCATTGATATAGGGCAGGGCGGAGGTCACGAGGATGCGGCGTTTGCCAGTGTCGGTCATGATAGCGTCCGTTTTTCAGCGCTTGCGGCTTTCCCGCCACGCGTTTTCGGCGCCACTCATAACGCGGCAAACCAAAAATGAAACGGGGCAAACGGAGGAAACACTGCCGCTGGCCGCAATGAAAAAGCCCGGCGTCTTGGAGACACCGGGCCTTGTCGGGAAGAATGTTCTCGCGATTAGCCGACCATGGCCGGTTCGGCCTCGAGCACCACATCGACATTGCGTGTCATTACGCTGTCGGAGGCTTCAGCCGAAACATCGCTCTTGGTGGCCGTTTCGGGCGAGCGGATGCCGTGGGCCTGTAGCTCTTTCATGACCGTCACACGGCGGGCTTCGGCAAGCGACAGTTTCTCGGACTTGGTCTTGGCATCCGAGGCCTTGGCCGTCGCATCCAGCTTCACGACGGCGCAGCCGGACAATTGCTCGCGCGCTTCACGGATGACATCGCGGGAAAAGGTGGTCAGCTCGGCCGTGCCCGGCTCGAAATAGACTTTCAGGTCCAGCGTTTCGCAGCCTGTCTGCGGCGGGGCATAATAGGGTTCGCTCGGCGGCGGGGTGCGCGCCTCGTCTGCCAGAGCCGGCGCGGAAGCGAAAGCGAGAGCAGCCGTGGTCGCGAGAATAATCCGTTTCATGTCAGTGCTCCTTCTTGCAACACTGAATGAACAACGCAGCAGCGGCAAAAAGGTGCCGTAAACCAGTTCAATTGTGGCTGACACATGATCTTACAAAGGAATCTTGCCCTCACACCGCCGTCAGCTTAAAGGGCAGGAGTCGGCCGGCTTAGCTCAGCTGGTAGAGCACCTGATTTGTAATCAGGGGGTCGGGGGTTCGAGTCCCTCAGCCGGCACCACTTTCCGTTGTCAGTCCTGCGCCCTGAAGCGCTCAAGCAAGTCGCTCGTGATCGACTGCCGGGTGTCGTCATACCCTTCCCACGGGGGCGATTTGAGGCTGGAGAGGCGCTGGCGGATGTTCGACAGCGTATATTGCGCCGCGCTGTCGATGCCTGAAAGTTCGTCCCAGCGCACAGGCGTTGCGACCGGCGCGCCCGGGCGCGCCCTCAGGGAGTAAGGGCATATCGCTGTCGAGCCACGCTCATTGCGCAGCCAGTCGATGAAGATCCGGCCCTTGCGCTTTGCCTTGGAGGCTTCGGCCACATAAGTCTCGGGATCGGCATCGGCGAGGCTTCTGGCGAGCCCGCGTGCGGCCTGCTTGACCTCGTCCCAGTCGCGCCGGCGCTCGAGCGGTGCGACCACATGGATACCCTTGCCGCCTGTAAGCAGGGCGAAGGATTTCAGGCCCGCTTTCTCCAATACATCGCGGATCTCGACAGCCGCCTCCTTCACCTTGGAGAAGGCCATGCCCTCATCCGGATCGAGGTCGATGACGAGCCGGTCGGGGCGTTCCAGCTTGTCGGTGCGCGCGCCCCAGATATGCAGTTCGAGCGCGCCGATCTGCGCGGCAGAGACAAGCGCTTCTGGGGAGTTCAGAAGGAGATAGCTTGCCGTCTCGCCATCCTTCTCCTTTATCTGAGTTTCGCCGATCGCCTCGGGGATGGAGTCGGTGTGATGCTTCTGGAAGAAACATTTCCCGCCTGCGCCAGAGGGGCAGCGCACCAGGCTCACTGGCCGGTCCTTGATATGGGGCAGCATGCGCGGCGCCAGTTCGGCATAATAGGCCGCGATCTCGCGCTTGGTTGCGCCCTGTTCGTCGTAGACGACGCGGTCGGGATGGGTGATGCGCACACCGAGGATGGCGGCTTCGTCTGCTGCCTCTGAGGTATGCTTGTGTGATGGCTTGTCTTTCACGGCCTTCGCCTTGCTGGCCCCTGTCTGGCGGGCAGTATCGCCCGCGTCTGCCGCCTCGGCAATTTCCTCGAAATCCCTGCCGGAAACGACGCTGGCCTGCCAGGCCGTGCGGGGATCTCTCTCCTCGTCGGCATGCTCATCGCGTTCCTTGACGAGTAGCCAGTTCTCCTTGCTGTCATCTGTCTTCATGCGAATGAGCGCCCAGCCGCCTTTCAGGCGCTCGCCCTTCAGCTCGAATTTCAGCACGCCTTCTTCCAGACCCTTATGCGGATCGCCGTGGGGCACCCATCCGCCGCGGTCCCACAGCATGACGGTCCCGGCGCCATAGCCTTCGGGGATCACGCCTTCAAAGCCGCCATAGTCCAGCGGGTGGTCTTCGGTGCGCACGGCCAGGCGCTTGTCGGAGGGGTTCAGACTTGGGCCCTTGGTGATTGCCCAGCTTTTCAGGACGCCGTCGAGCTCAAGCCGCAGGTCATAATGAAGCCGCGTGGCGTCATGTTTCTGGATGGCATAGGCGAGCGTCTCCTTGCCGGAAGAGGTCTTCGCCTTCTTGCTGGCCTTCCCATCCGGCTCGGGGCTGGTCGAAAAGTCCCGCTTCTGCCGGTATGTGTCGAGCGTATCCTTGTTGCGCCTGGGCATGGGTCCGGATCCTGTCCTCCCGTCACAGTGCAATTGTCAAACATGCGGGAGGGTTCCTTGATGTGTCTCAAAACAGAGGCCGCGACGCGATGGATCCGGGAACAGAACCGCGGGGCCAGGCATTGATCTGGCAGATCATTAAGCAAGGAGGCCAGAATGGCTTTGTCGTCATTGAAAGACGTTTATATCGACCAGTTGCAGGACATCTACAGCGCCAATCGTCAGGCCCTTGATGCCACGCGCAAGCTTCAGGATGTCGCCAAATCGAGCGAACTCAAAGAGGCGCTCGGCAGCGGCGTGAAAGGCATCGAGCAGGGCATTGAGGTTGTCGGCAATATCGTCAAATCCCACGATGCCAAGCCGACCGCAGAATTCTGCAAGGGTATGGAAGGCCTCGTGAAGGAAGTGAAGGCCCACGTTCTCGATGCAGATTTCGGTGACGATGATGTCCGCGACGCCATGATCATCACCCAGTACCAGCGCATGGCGCACTATGGTATGGCCGGTTATGGCTGTGTGGTGGCGTTTGCCGAACGTCTCGGGCTTGATAGCGATGCAGACAAGTTGCGCGAGTGCAAGGAAGAGACCGAGGGCGGCGACGCCCACATGACCGGCATCGCGCTCGGCTCGGTCAACAAGGCCGCCCAGCACTAGAACGCATCTTCTATCGAATGAGTCGTCCGGTGGCCGGGTTTCCCCGCAGCCGCCGGACGGTTTTTGTGCGGACGAACAACACCCACTGCAGTGGGTGTTAGAAAACCGTCATCACAGACCTGTAAGACCCCGCCGATTGTCGTGGTTCTGGGAGGTTTGTGATGAAACTTGGAGCGCTGGCCCTTTCGGTATGTGTTCTTTCGGCTTGCTCGCAGGCGGTTGCGCCGCCCGATGAGCCGACACCCGTCCTGCCTGACGCCGAGGCCCCGACAGCCTTCACGCGGGCTTATGGCCTGACAGAGTCGCCCGATGGGGCGGTGCGCGTCTTCGCCAAGGAAGACGGCGATATCACGAACCTGTTCGAAATGCGCAAGCAAGGCGATGGTGGCTGGAGCGCGCCGGAAAAGCTCGATTTCCCGCACCGCATCAAGCTTACCAATCCATCCTTCAGCTTTGCGGATGGCATGCTCTATTATGCCTCCGATGAGGAGGTGTTCGACCGCGGTCAGAGAGACGCCAATATCTGGCGTGTGGCCGTCGATGGCGATGGCTGGGGCACGCCCGAACCTCTGCCGGAAGCGATCAATACCGGCGCCGATGAGCTTAACCCGGCCATGGACAAGGAGGGCCGTCTCTATTTCACCTCCAATGGCTATGACAGTGTCGGCGGGCATGACATTTTTGAAGCCACCCTGGATGAAGAGACGGGTGAGTGGACCATCTCCATGATGCCCGAGGGCTTCAATCATATCAGGGCCGAGGCCCATATTGCCGTAACGCCGGACGGTCAGCGGATCTTCTTCTATAGCCACCGCAAGCCGAAGCTCGGCATCGTCGATATCTGGACGGCGACGCGCGATGAAGCCGGCATATGGCAAATGCCGCAGAACCTCGGCGCGCCCGTCAATACGCCCGGCATCGACTTTGGCGCCGGTGTCAGCGCGGACGGCTCGACGTTCTTTTTCTCGAGAGAAGGCGAGCTGATGATGATTTCCATGAAGGCTGCCCTGAAGGGCGTCGGCACTGTGGAGGCAGGCAGCTAGCCCGCTTTAGGAGCCTGCGCAGGCTGAACGTCTTCCGTATCAAGCCGCCTGTGCCGGGATTTGCCCCCGCGGGCGGCTTTCTTCGTTTAATGATAGTGATTTATCCAAGATTCTTTTCAATCTGGATGAAGTGTGGCTTTCCTGCCGCGTCCATGCCTGAGGT
Source organism: Henriciella aquimarina (assembly GCF_002088975.1). Taxonomy (GTDB): domain Bacteria; phylum Pseudomonadota; class Alphaproteobacteria; order Caulobacterales; family Hyphomonadaceae; genus Henriciella; species Henriciella aquimarina. Next base: position 101,681 of record NZ_NCST01000132.1, on the reverse strand, counting down.
GGCTGTTTTTACCGGATAATTTTGGCGCACCCTCCTTGGGGCACGCCCTCGCTCCGCTAACGGAGAATAGGGCAACTTCGGCATATGATTACTATCAAATGATTACGATGAATTCTGTATAGTGTCATGTAAACTTCGGTCGATCCATCACGACACTTCGAAAACAAATATTACATATTTATGACAAGCATTGTGAAGGTTTTGTGATGTCGCAATACTGTTAAGCGGCTGTGCGATAGCCCCGGCGAGCCAGGGAGTCGGCGTTCGATTTCCGCTCTTGCGATGTATCAAAAAGCCGAAGGGGGCTATTATGAAGACGGCGAAAAGCCTGCGTCTCGTTTTCCTCGCCAGCGCTGCAGCACTTGCAATCGTTGGCTGTTCCGACACAGACATTTCCTCCCCGGGCGCAGGAAGCCCGCCGAGTTCACCGCCACCGCCGCCGCCACCGCCGCCACCGCCGGCTTCCTCGACGATCGACCTGATTCCGTCGGCCGGCTGCCCGACCGGCACCGCCGAGGCCACGTTCGACGCGATTGCGTCCGAAGGCTTTTCGAGCGTCGACGTGTGTGCGCTGGGGGATGAAGGCGCCGATCAGACGATCCTGACCACCGATGTGACAATTCCGGCCGGTGTAACCGTCGCCATCCGCGGCGCAGTGTTCGTTGGTGAAGATGACGGCACGTCGGCAACGCTGACCCTGAACGAAGGCGCGGTCCTGTACGGGGCGGCAGCCGACGGCACCGGCGACGGCTCTGACGACTATCTCGTCATCAATCGCGGTTCGCAGATCCAGGTGAACGGCAGCGAAAGCGCCCCGGTCCGGATGACCGCGCGCGCAGCCATCAACGATGACAACACCAACTCCTCGATCATCGAGAACGGCACGCAGGCCCAGTGGGGCGGCCTGATCATCAATGGTTACGCCCCGATCAATGCCTGTATCGACGGTAGCGCCACGGGCGGTACGGCCGACTGTGAAAAGCAGGGTGAAGGCGCCTCCGGTCTCTTCGGTGGCGGCGATGCCGGCGACAACTCAGGCTCGATCAGCTATTTGAGTGTTGAATATGCTGGCGCCCGTCTGACCACGGATGACGAGCTGAACGGCATCGCCTTCCAGGGTGTCGGCTCGGCCACCAATGTCGATCACGTCCAGGTTCACAACAACCTTGATGATGGCATCGAGTGGTTCGGCGGCACGGTCAGCGCGAAATACGTCGTGATCACCGGTGCTGGCGACGACTCGCTCGACTGGACGGATGGCTGGCAGGGCAGCCTGCAATTCGCTGTTGTGAATTCCGATGTCCCGACTTCGGGCGATCCGCGTGGCATCGAGGCCGACAGCCGCGAAGGCAACCCGACGGCCATGCCGGTTTCCTCGCCGAACGTGTCCAACTTCACGCTCATCGGCTCCGACGGCAACCAGCAGGGCATCCTGCTTCGCCGGGGCATGCAGGGCCTCGTCGTCAACGGTATCGTGGCCGGTGGCTATACGCCGGGTCTCGATATCGACGGTGACGAAACCTATGCCGGGCTCGGCACGGACCTGACGGTGGCTTCGCTTTTCATCGATGCCGATCAGACCTTCGCCGACGATCAGGACGATATCGACAACAACCTGTCCAGCGTCGCTGCCAGCAACGACATCGTCGCGGGCAACAACTCGCTGAGCGACCGTTACTTCCCGGGGCAGGAAGAGCTTGATGTCCCGGTCTTTGACGTTTCGGGCGCCGGTGAGCTCGAAGCAACGACCTATATCGGCGCGTTCGGCCCGTCTGAAACCGTCTCCGCGAACTGGGCGCTCTTTGCCCAGCCGGGCACGCTCTTCCCGCCGGCGGGGTGCCCGGACGGTACGACCGAGGACGGCACGCTTGACGGCAAGACGCTCTGCCTGGTTCCGGGCGGCGAGCTTCAGGACGATCTCACGCTCGCGAATGGCGACGAGCTGATCTACGAGCTTGATGGCACGGTTGTCGTCGGGTCCGACCTCGGCGCCGATCCGGCGAACCCGCTGGCCGGCGGGGCCTCTGCGACCCTGACCATCGAGCCGGGTGTGACCGTTGTTGCCGAAGGCGACGACGATTACCTCATCGTGGCCCGCGGGTCGCGTCTTGTGACCAACGGGACGGCCAATGCGCCCGTCGTCTTCACCTCCAAGGGTGTCGTCGACGGCAGCACCACGGCAACCGACAGCCTGAAGGGCCAATGGGGCGGTCTGGTCATCAATGGCCGCGCCGGCATCAATGCCTGTATCGATGGCAGTGCCACGGGCGGCACGGTTGACTGCGAGAAGCAGGGTGAGGGCGCTTCCGGCCTCTTTGGCGGGGGTGACGACACCGATAATAGCGGCCGTCTGCTCTATACGCGCGTCCAGTATGCCGGCATCCGGCTCACCAATGATGACGAGCTAAACGGCATCGCCTTCCAGGGCGTCGGCTCCGGCACGGAAGTCAGCCACATCCAGGTCGCCAACAATCTCGATGACGGCATCGAATGGTTCGGCGGCACGGTTTCGGCCGATCACGTGGTCGTGACGGGCGTCGGTGACGACAGCATCGACTGGACCGATGGCTGGAGAGGCTCGCTGCAATATGCGATCGCCTATCCGGGCGTTCAGGGCACGAATGGCAGCATGTCGGGCGATCCGCGCGGCATCGAAGCTGACAACCGCGAAGGCGCACCGTCGAAGACGCCTGTGTCCGCGCCGAGCGTCTCGAACTTCACCCTGATCAATTCGGGTGAGCCGGCAACCCAGCAGGGCGCCCTGTTCCGCCGCGGCATGTCCGGCACGATTGCCAACGGCATCATCGTTGACTGGTCGGTTGGCCTCGATGTCGACACCGATGAGACCTTCACGAACTATGACAATGGCGATTTCGTTATCGCCTCGCTGTTCCTGGATAATACCCAGAACTTCGAGGACGACGGCGACAATCCGAGCGATGCGAGCCTTGGTGTGCCGGACTTCCCGGCAGGTGCCAACATTGTCACCGGCACGAACAGCCTGACCGGCTTCTCCTTCGTCGATGGTGCGACCGGGGTCGTCCCGGGGGCATCCGAAGACATTCCGGTCTTCGACGTCTCCAGCACGGGCGAGCTCGAAGCGACCACCTATGTCGGCGCTGTCGAGGACGCCAACGATGACTGGTTCCTTGGCTGGACGGTCGATCTCTCCGGAGACGCCACGAGCAACTAAGGACCGCTGACAGTTCAGAGCAGAGCGGTCCCGAACGGGGTCGCTCTGCTTCATCTTTTACAGACATTGCAGAGGAGGTGACTCCTCTCCTCCCAGGGGGAAATCATGTTGAAACCTGCCACCTATTTTCGCTTGGCGTTGCTGACGGGCGCATCGCTGGCCTGCCTTTCGCCCGTAACCGCCCAGGAATCTTCTGACGATCAGGGCGAAGAGCTTCGCCAGGAAAGCGTGGTCGTGCGCGGCCAGTTCATTCCGGACGAAAAGCGTTCGACATCGGAGGTCTCGAGCCTCATCGACGCTAATGACTTCCAGATCTCCGGGGATGCGGACGCCGCTTCCGCGCTTTCGCGGGTGGCCGGGATCTCGACCTCGGAAGATGCCCGCTTCGTATATGTTCGCGGCCTGAACGAGCGCTATTCCGGCGCGACGCTGAACGGCTCCCCGCTGCCGAGCCCCGAGCCGCTCCGCCGGGTCGCGCCGCTCGATCTTTTCCCGACATCTGTTCTGGAAAGCATTCTGGTCCAGAAAACCTTCTCGCCGGAACTGCCGGCGGAATTCGGTGGCGGTCTTGTCGATATCCGCACCAAGACGGTGCCGGACGAAGCCTTCTTCGAAGTGTCGGCCTCTGTCGGTGGCAATTCCGAAGCGACTTTCCAGGACGGCCTGCTTTATGATGGTGGCGACCTCGATTTTCTCGGCGTTTCCGACAATGTGCGCACCCCGCCGCGCCTGCCGGAGGATGGCGAGCCCGATGCCGATTTCGCCCGAAGCCTGACGAACGACTCCTCCCTGCTGATCATGCAGGAAGGCACGGTCGGGCCCGACTTCTCCATCGATGCGACCGGTGGCCAGCGCTATGACCTGAGCAATGACATCTCCATGGGTGTGCTGGCCTCTGCGTCCTATTCCAATTCCTGGGCGACGAAACAGGGTACGCGCGGGCTGGCGAACTCTGCCGCCGATGGCGGGCTTTCGGTGCGGACCGACAATGATTTCAATTCCACGGAGAACAATATCGGCGTCAACGGCTTCGCGACCGTCGGCTTCGACCTGTTCTCCAATCACGAGATCCGCGGCACCGCGCTGATCACGCGGTCCACCGACAAGGAGGCGCGCACCACGCAGGGTGTCAGCATCGAAGGCAACCTGCAGCGCCAGGACAATCTCGAATGGATCGAGCGCCAGCTCTGGACGACGCAACTTTCCGGCGAGCACTTCTTCCCGTCACTGATGGATCTGAGCGTTTCCTGGCGGGCCTCCTATTCGGAGGCGCAGCGCAATGCGCCGTATCAGTTCTCGATCACCTATCAGGATACGGGCGAAGGCTTCCAGACCCTGTCGAACGATGAAGACACGACCTTCACCTTCAGCACCATCGACGATGACTCGACCGACCTCGGGATTGATCTCGAACTGCCTCTGGAGCGTGGCGGAGACTGCTTCCTGTTCTGCCAGACGGACCTGAAAGCCGGTTATGCCTATACCGAGAATGACCGCCTCGCGACCTCGCGCATCTTCTCGCTCGACGGCCTTCCGATTTCCAGCACACGGATCGACTATCTCGCCGCCGATCTCTATGCGCGTGGGCTGCTGGATTCCCAGTCCATCGGCGGGCGGCTCTTCCCTGAGCAGTATGTCGCCACGCTGGAAGTCGATGCCGGCTATGCCGGGTTCGACACCCAGATCACGCCGTTCCTGCGCGGCGCTGTCGGTGTCCGTTATGAGCGGGCAATCGAGGCAATCGATACGCGGCTTCTGTCGGTCGAAGACAATTCTCCGCCTTACGAGTCCTGTATCGACAATGAGCCGGGCGAGGGCTGCGATTACGAGTACGACCTGCTTCCGGCCGTTACGATCACCTGGAACCCGTTTGACGATCTCCAGATCCGGGGTGGTTTCTCCGAGACCATCACGCGGCCGCAATTCCGCGAACTGGCCCCGACCGAGTTCCTCAACACCGAAACGGACGTGACCTTCCAGGGTAACCCGTTCCTGGTGAATGCGGCCATCAAAAACTATGACCTGCGCGGCGAATACTATTTCGCCCGCGACCAGTTCATCACGCTTGGCATCTTCTACAAGGAGATGGACCGCCCGATCGAGGAAGTGAACGACCGGATCGGTGATGATGACATCACCACCTTCATCAATGTTCCGAGTGCTGAGCTTTACGGGGCCGAGCTCGAATATGAGCAGGTCCTGCCGATCTATTCGATGTTCGGGCTCGACTGGTTCCAGGACCGCGACGTCACGGTGAAGGCGAACTACACCTGGTCCGATTCCGAGGTTACGGCCGGCCGGAACCCGAGAGACCTTGGGCTCGGCTCGGATGCTTTCTGTGCCCAGTTCCCGGACGAATGTGTGATCACGAGTGCGCTCGTGGGCACGACGGCGACGCCGAACCTGCTGCCGGGCGCCGGCCAGATCGAGGATGGCCGCCGCCTGCAGGGCCAGTCTCAGCATCTGTTCAACCTTCAGCTCGTCTATACCGATGAAGCAGCCGGGCGGGAGGCGAACATCCTCATCAATCACGCCAGCGAGCGGATCAGGTCCGGCGAAGAATTGTCGCTCGGCATCCCCGCCGTGATCGAGGAGCCGCCGACGACCGTCGACTTCGTTCTGAACCAGCGCTTTGGCTATCGCGGTGGCGATTACGAATTCACCTTCAAGCTGAAGAACCTGCTGGGTGACGAATACGAGGCTTATCAGGAACGCGGCGGCGACCGGATCGATGTCGATGTCTACGACATCGGAACGGCTGTTTCGTTCGAGTTGAAGCGGCGCTTCTAGGAGGCAGGCGAGCCGCACTTGCTGAAAAGGGCCGCCATGGCCCGGAAGGAAAAAAGGATGGGGGCGGAGCAATCCGCCCCCTCAAAACGATAAAAAAATGACGCTGTTGAAAAGTAGACTTTCGATGCCAGTGTGGGCGCCCGGCCTTGCCGGAGTGGCGCGGGTGAGCCTGCTTGTCTTGCTCGTTCTGGTGACGGCCTTCCTGGCGGCGCGCATCATATGGCTTATCGTGGCGCCGGGCCCGGCTGTGTCGCCGCTGACGCCGCGCGCGCTGCCGACGCCCGTGATCGAGGCGTCTGCGGCCAGTGTTCAGGCGGATCTCAGCCTTCTGACTTCGGCCAATCCGTTCGAAACCTCGGGCGAGGCGGTCGATGCCGTGCCGGATGCCCCGGAGACCCAGCTGAACCTGAAACTCGTCGCTCTCTTCATGTCGACGGGCGAAACGGGTGGCTCGGCCACCATCGTGACGCCGGACAATGAAGCGACGCGCTTCGAGCTGGGAGACGAGATCCTGCCGGGCGTGCGGTTAGAACGCATCCTGTCGGACCGGGTGATCATTTCGCGGGAGGGGCGCGAGGAAACCCTGATGCGCGGCGGGCGCGAGGCCGGCCTGTCCGTCATTAGCGACCCCTCCGAGGCGCAGGGCGAGACCCGTGAGGTCAAGGATGAAGAGGTCCCGTCCTTTGCGCCGGGTGTGACCGCGACGACCTTCGTGGCCGGGCTCGAAACCACACCAGAAGAACAGGGCGGGCGCGTGCGCGCGATCGCCCTTAAGCCGCGCGGCGATGCCTCGCTGATGCGCGCGGGCGGTCTGGAGCCGGGCGACCGGCTCGTTGCCATCAATGGGACAGACGTGGCTGGTCTGGAGACAGCCGCCTTGCTGGACCGGTTCAGGACGGCGCGCACGGTGCGTGTGAGCATCGTCCGCGCCGGGCAGGAACGTCTGATCGATATAAGTTTCAAGGAAGGGTGAGGGGCTCATGAAAACACTGCTCACAGCAATCGCGACGATCGCACTGGCCGCACCGGCGGTTCATGCCGAGATGCAGTCGCCGCAGGCGTCACGTCACGTGCTGAGCCTGGACGATGTCGAGATCACGGCGCTGATCGATGACGTGTCCATCATCACCGGCTACACCTTCATCCTGCATCCGGATGTCGCGCGGACCCGTGTGACGGTGCTCTCGCAGGCGCCGATGACGACCGATGAGGTTTTCCAGGTCTTCCTGTCGACACTGCGGGTAAATGGCTTTACTGCGATCCCGGCGGGCAAGGGCGTCTACCGCATCGTGCCGGAACAGCTGGCCGTAGGGGAGGCGACGGGCGGTGCCGGTCCGAACGCCTTCATCACACAGGTCTTCCAGTTCGACACGTTCGATGCCGCCGATGCCGCGCAAATGATCAAGCCGATCGTCGATGCCCAGGGACAGGTCGTGGCCAATGCGCGCTCCAATTCCGTCGTGGTGGTCGACTATGCCTCGAACATGCCGCGTATCCGCGACATTGTCTCCGAGCTCGACAAGGATGACCGCACCAGCGTGGAGACGCTGGCGCTGAAAAGCGTGCCCTCGAAGGAAATGGCCGACATTCTGAGAGGCCTGCTTGGCACGCGGAACGGCGAGCCGGTACCGAATTTCGAGGTGTCCTCGTCGCCGACCAGCAACTCCATCGTTGTGCGCGGTGACGGCACGATCGTCGAACGGGCTCTGCAGGTCGCCTCGAAGCTCGATCAGGCCGAGCCGACGCGGGACAATCTGCGTGTGATCCAGCTCAACAATTCCAAGGCCGAAGAGATCGTTCCGGTTCTGGAGAAGATCGCCGCCACCATGGCCGAACAACGCGGGCCCGCCGAAAACGGGGCCGTGCAGGCCACGATTGCCCACCATCCGGAAACCAATTCGCTGATCATCAGCGCGGCTCCGGACACGCTGCTCGCCATGGAGCGGGTGGTCGACGCGCTCGACCGGCGCCGCGCGCAGGTGCTCGTCGAGGCGATTATCGTGGAGATGTCGGATGACACCGCCCGCGAGCTTGGCGTCCAGTTCCTTCTCTCGGGCACGGGAGATTCCTCGACGCCTTTTGCCAGCACCAGTTTCTCGCGCTCGGCGCCGAATCTGCTCGCCCTGGCCGGCGCAATCCTGAACCCGGATGTCTTCAGCGATGGCGATTCCGACAATGGCAGCAACAATCCCTTCAAGAATGCGGCGGTGAGCTCTTTGCTCGGCTCCAACGGAACGCTGCTTGGGATTGCGGGTCAGGACGGCGACACGCTGTTCGGCGCCATCCTGAATGCGGTGGAGGAGGACACCAATTCGCGCGTGCTCTCCAAGCCGTTCAACATGACGCTTGATAATGGCACCTCCTCGCTGCTCGTCGGCCAGAACGTCCCGCTGACGTCGGGCGAGGTTCTGGGCGATGCCAACAGCAACCCCTTCCGGACTGTCCAGCGCGAGGATGTCGGTGTGAAGCTGGAAGTCACCCCACGCATTTCCTCCGACAACACGGTCCGGCTCGACATCTTCCAGGAAGTCTCCAGCGTGTTTGGCCAGGTGGGCAGTGTCTCGCCCGACCTTATCCTCAATACGCGCAACATCTCGACCAGCGTGCTGGCCGACGATGGCGAGATCATCGTGCTGGGTGGCCTGATCGAGCAGACGGAATCGACGGTGAATTCCAAGGTGCCGCTGCTGGGCGATATTCCGGTGGCCGGCAACCTGTTCCGCTCGGAAGGCAAGGGCCATACGCGAACCAATCTCATGGTCTTCATCAAGCCGACCATTGTGCGTGACCGCGAAAGCGCCTCTCGCGTGACGGCCCGCAGCTACAATTACATCCGCGCGCAGGAATTGCTGCGCGGCGACGATGTGGACGTCTCCCTGGGCCAGTTCCTTGGCGAAGTGCTGAGCAGCACGCCAGGGGGGCAATAGGCATGCGTGTTCTCGGTGTCATGACGAATGTGGCGGGAGGCAGTCGATGACGGCTCTGCAAGCCCAGAGGACGCTGACCTACGCCTTTGCCCGCGACAAGGGCCTTGTCGTCATGGGGGAAGAAGACGGCGGTGTCAGGCTCGGTGTGCGCGCCGGGGCCGATCCGCGCGCCATCGTCGAGGCGCGCCGCGCACTTGGCCGCCCGCTGCGCTATGAACATCTGGATGCCGCACAGTTCGAGCGCGAGCTCTCGGAATCCTATGCCCGCAGCGCGGTCGATGGCGGCGATACTGAAGCGGCGATGGAAGGACAGGACGATCTTCTCTCGCTGATCGACGACATTCCGCAGACGGCCGACCTGCTGGACGGCGACGATGATGCGCCGGTCGTGCGACTGATCAACGGGCTCATCTATGAAGCCGTCAAACGGCGCGCGTCTGACATTCATATCGAGCCGCATGAGGACAATCTCTCCGTGCGCTACCGCATCGACGGGGTGTTGCAGGAAGTGCTGACCCCGTCGCGGCGCCTGGCCGCTCCGCTGACCAGCCGCGTGAAGGTGATGGCGCGGCTCGATATTGCCGAGAAGCGCATTCCGCAGGATGGCCGCATCTCACTGTCGATTGGCGGGCGCTCCATCGATGTGCGCGTCTCGACGCTGCCGTCGCGCTATGGCGAGCGGGTGACCATGCGCCTGCTGGATACGCGCAATGCACTTCTGGGGCTCAACGAGCTTGGCATGGACGAGGATACGCTGGAGCGTGTGCGTGCCGTGCTGGCCCAGCCTAACGGCATTACGCTGGTCACCGGGCCAACCGGCTCTGGCAAGACGACGACGCTCTATTCGGCGCTGTCGGTGCTGAACAATGGCCAGCGCAATGTGATGACGCTGGAAGACCCGATCGAGTACGGCCTCGAAGGCATCAGCCAGACGCAGATGCACCACAAGGTCGGCCTCACCTTTGCGGCGACGCTGCGCGCCATCCTGCGCCACGATCCGGATGTTGTCATGGTCGGCGAGATCCGAGACCTCGAAACCGCCAAGGTCGCCTTCGAGTTCGCCTCGACCGGCCGGCCCGTGCTCTCCACGGTACACACCAACAGCGCCGCCGGAGCGATCCAACGCCTGCGCGACATGGGTATTGAGCCCTATGTGATCGCCGCGACCATGCGCGCCGTCCTGGCCCAGCGTCTGGTCCGCAAGCTTTGCGACCACTGCAAGGTCGCTCACGAGGCGACCGAGGACGAAAAGGCGATGTTCGGTGTGCCACTGGAGGAGGCCCACGACTTCTATCGCCCGCGCGGCTGCATGGCGTGTTCGCAGACCGGCTATGAAGGCCGGCTCGGCGTTTACGAGCTGCTGCTGGTCGACCAGGAGGTGCGCCAGCTCATCCGCGACGATGTCTCCGACGACGATCTGGAAGCCCACGCCTTCCGCGACCATGACACGCTTTTCCGCAATGCCCGGCGCTATGTCGTGGCGGGCCAGACCAGTGTCGAGGAAGTGCTCCGCGTCTGCCGCAAGGAAGAGGGCTGAGCATGGCCGTCTATGACTATCAGGCGATCGGGACCGACGGGAAGCGCACCTCCGGTGTGATCACCGCCGATTCCCCAAGGGCGGCCCGCAGGGAACTGCGCTTGCGCCAGCTCTCGCCGCTTGATGTCAGCGAGAGCCGCAAGGGCCGCTCGGCGAGCGCCGTCAGCGGGCATGACCAGAAGCTGTCAGGCGCAGACCTGGTCGTCGCCACGCGCCAGCTCGCTCTGCTCGTCAAATCCGGCACGCCGGTCGAGGAGGCCATCGGATCGGTCGCCGCCGAAGCCGAGAAGCCTGCGACCCGCAAGGTCTTCATGGGCGTGCGCTCCTCCATCACGGACGGCTTTTCCGTGCCGGAAGCACTGAACAGCGCGCCGAAAGCCTTCCCGCCTTTCTATCGCGCTGTGATCTCCGCCGGGCAGTCGTCCGGACGGCTGGATGAGGTGATGGACCGGCTCGCCAATCACCTCGAGAAGGCGCGCAAGATCCGCAACAAGATCATGTCGGCGCTGATCTATCCAATCGTATTGAGCGTCATCGCGCTGGTCGTCGTCACGCTGCTCATGATTTTCGTCGTGCCTGCCATTGTCGAGCAGTTCGACACGCTGGGCGAGGAGCTGCCCTGGCTGACCGAGGTGGTGATCGCGGTATCCGGCTTCCTTCGCCAGTGGGGGCTCGTCCTGCTGCTCGTCCTGATTGCGGCGGGCTGGGCCCTGCGCCGACTCTTCCGCCGCCCGGCCATGGCCGAAGCGCGCGACCGGGTGATCCTGTCGCTGCCGGTGATCGGCAAGCTCGCGCGCGGTGTGGCGGCGGCTGCCTTTGCGCGGACGTTCGCGACCCTGTCGGCGAGCGGCGCGCCGGTGCCGGAATGCCTGGCGGCGGCGCGCAATTCCATGTCCAATGCCGTCTTCAGGAAAGCGGTCACCAATGTCCGCCGCCGGGTGGAAGAGGGCGCTTCACTCGCGCGTGCCATGCGGGCCGAGACGGTGTTTCCGCCCATGCTGCTCCACATGGTCGCCAGCGGCGAGCGCGGCGGGGACCTTGCCGGCATGATGGAGCGCGCGGCGAATTATCTCGAGGACGAGTTCGACAATGCCTCAACGGTCGCGCTTGGCCTGCTCGAACCCCTGATGATCGTTTTCCTGGCCAGCATCGTCGCGCTCATCGTGCTCGCGATCATGCTGCCCATCCTTCAGATCAACACACTCGCCATCGGCTAGGAGGAGAGACAAGATGACCCGAAAGCCAAAACCCGCCCCGACCAGTGAAGCCGGCTTCACGCTGACCGAGATCATGGTCGTGATCTTCATCATCGGCCTTCTGTCGACCGTCGTCATGGTCAATGTCATGGGGGCGCGCAGCGGCGCCCAGGTCGAGACGACGCGCGCCCAGCTCTCTTCGCTGAACGGCGCGCTGCAGCAGTACAGCCTCGACATGTATGATTATCCGACCACGGAGCAGGGGCTCGATGCCCTGACCGAGCGCCCGGCCGGGGCGGAAGGCAATGGCAGCTATCGCAAGGGCGGCTACATCAACAAGGTCCCGCTCGATGGCTGGAAGCGGCCTTTTGTTTATCGCAAACCCGCCGAAGATCCGTCGCGGCCATTCGACCTGCTTTCGCTCGGCGCCGATGGCCAGCCAGGCGGCGAAGACGAGAATGCCGATCTCAGCGTCTGGGACCTCTGATTGACGTTCGCGCCCCCCGCCTCCAGCCGCCAGAGCGGCATGACTCTGGTCGAGGTCCTGCTAGTCGTCTTCATCATGGCGCTCGTCGCCGGCTTTGCCGTGATGACGCTGCCGGCGCGCGACTCCTCTGGTGACAGGGCTGTGCGCAAGGTCCGAATGATGGTCCAGACCCTGTCGGATCGCAGCCTCCTGACCGGCGAGGTGGTCGCTTTGCAGGCCGGTGAGAGAGGGCTCGAAGCGCTGCAATGGACGGGCGAGACCTGGCAGCCCATGGCGCTCGCGCCTTTGTCCCTGCCTGACGGCATGCATGTCGAGATTCGGTCCGCCGAAGCCGGCCCGCGCCGTCTGCGCGAGAAGCAGGCGATGCTTGTGATCAACCCGTTAGGGGAGATGCGGGCGGCCCGGTTCGAGATCATCGGGGATGAGGCGACGCGGACATTGAGCCTGACGCCGGACGGGAAGGTGGTGGAAACCGATGCGGGATAAGCGCCAGCATAAGGACGATCAGGGCTTCAGCCTTGTCGAGACGGTCGCCGCGCTTGGCATCCTGTCACTGGCGGCGGTGCCGCTGATGCAGCTCTCCTCGGGCGCGGTGCAGCATACTGCGCGTCTGGAGACGCATCTGTTTGCGCGCACGACAGCAGAGAATGTCCTGGCGCGCGCCATGGCCGACCCGGAGCCTGCCGTGATCGGGCAGACAGCCGGCACGGAAGAGCAGATGGGGCGCATCTATGACTGGATGATGGTGACCGCGCCGACTGGGCAGGACGGTCTGTTGCGCCTGGAAGTAAGGGTCCAGCTGGCGGACAAGGACCAGACACTTGCCCGACTCGTGACACTCAAAGCGGATGCGTCATGACGGAGCGTGCGAAGACACCCGAAGCCGGGTTCACCCTGGTCGAGACGCTGGTGGCGCTGCTTGTCCTGTCGATGGTGTCGGTGGCCGGCGGCAGTTTGCTGCTGCGCGCCAATGATGCAGGCAAGCAGGTTCGCGAGCGGGAAGCCGCTCTTCGTGAGATCGACATCGCCCAGGCCTTCATCCGCAATGACCTCGCGGCCCTGACCGCGCGCGGCTGGTCGCCGCCGGAGTCCGGGCAGGGCCTGCAGACACTGGCCGGCGGAGAGACCAATCGAACCGACGCCCTGATGAGCTTTGTGCGTAGCGGCTGGCTTAATCCAGCCGGTCAGGCGCCGCGCAGCGATCTTCAGGCGGTCCGCTACACGCTGAGCGATGAGGGCGAACTTGTTCGGGAAGCCTGGCTTCGGCCCGACCCGGCACCGTCAACGCCGATGGTCCGGCGCGTGCTGCTTGAAAATGTCGCCGATGTCCGTCTCGGTTTCTGGCGCGGCAGCGAACGGTCAGCCTATTGGGAGGGCACCCCTGTGCCGCCCGCCGATGTCCTGCCTGAGGCAATAGATGTCGAGATCACCTTCAAGGATGGGCGTGCTCTGACAATCACGGCCCGGAGCAATGTGTCATGAGGCCGGGTGAGAGAACAGATGAGGCAGGCGTTGCCCTGGTCACCGTGCTGATGATTGTCGCAGCCATGTCGGCAGTCGGCGTGCTACTCTCGTCGGCGGTGCTGGCGAGCACCGAGCGGGCGAAAACGCTCGATGCCGCAACGCAGGCCGGCTGGTTCGTGGCCGGATCGGCGGAGTTTGGCGAACGCCTTGTCGGTGATCTTGTCGGCGCAACGGAAGGCCGGCTCCATGCGGGCATGCCAAGGCTCGAAGAGCCGCTCGAATTTCCGATCGAGGCCGGCATGATCACCCTGCGTGGCCATGATGCCAGCAATTGCTTCAATGTGAATGCGCTCGGCGCGCCGACGCCGGCTGGCCGTACAGGAACAGACGCACTCCAGGACTATGCCGAGCTTGTCCGCCTCGCCGACATTGACGGGATCGACGAGAGAGCCGTCGCCGCCACGCTGTCCGACTGGATCGACGCCGACCAGTCGCCGGAACTGGGGGGTGCTGAGGACAGCTTTTATCGCAGTGAAAAGCCAGCCTATCGCACCTCCGGCCAGCCGCTGCAGAACCTTTCGGAGCTTCGCGCTGTGCGGGGCTATTCTCCGTCCGTTCTGGCTGCGCTCGAACCGCTGGTCTGCGCCATGCCGTCGCGTGTGCCGCAGGTCATCAACATCAATACGCTCACCGAAGCGCAGGCACCGCTCCTGTCGCTGGCCATGTCCGGGGCGCTTCGGGTTGAGGCAGCCCGCGATGTAATCTTCCAGCGCCCGCCCGGCGGCTGGGAAAGTCTCGAAGTCTTTGCCGCCGAGCCGGCCATTGCCGAGATCGCGCCCGATCTGCGCCGGATGGACATGCTGTCGGTGGCATCCAGCCATATTGGCGTCGATGCGGCGATCGAGTATCGGGGAATACGCCGCTCGGTCGCGCTTCTCTATGCGATCGAGGCGAACGGCCGGGCCAGATTGCTACGGCTGGAAAGGCGAGGGTAGATCTTGGCTGAGCTTTTCATCCTTCTTCCGGGGCTCGACGGTGATGCGCCGCTTTTTGCCTGGCGCGAACAGGGCGGCTGGATCGCGGCCGACACCGGTCCATCCGGCCATGCGGGAAAAGTCCGTGAGGCTGTTGCCATTGCCCCGGGAACGGCTGTCGCGGTGCATCAGGCTGCCATTCCACCGCGCAAGCCGGCCGAGGCGCTGCGCGTCGCGCAGTTCGCGGTTGAGGAGGATGTCGCCGAACCGGTCGAGGCTCTGCACGTCGCACTGGGCCCGGTTGGTTCGACTACGCGGCGCACTATCCATGTCGCCTCTCACGCAGACATGCAGCGATGGATGCGCTGTCTCGAAGAGGCCGGGCTGCCGGAGGCCGACATCATCGCCGCGCATGACTGTCTTCCAGAGGCAAACATGGCCGTGGAAGGGCCGCAGGAAATCCTCTTCAACGCTGGCGACGACGCCTTTGCGCTGGACGCGGATGCGCCGGACGATCTGATCTCCTCACTTGCGCCGGCCAGCCTCGATGCCGTCCATGGCGAGCGGCTGGCAAGGTTGGCGGGCATGACTGCGGCAGGTCCGGCTGTTGGCTCGCGTGAGGATTGGCTTGTGCAGCTTGCCGGCTGGCACGAGCAGGCGCCGGAACGCGCGCGTATTTCCTTGCGCCAGGGCGATTACAGCCTGCGTCAGCCCATGCAGCTAGGCGGGCTTTCCCGCTGGCGGCCAGTGGCAGCGCTTGCGGCTGTCGCAGCCGTGACATGGATTAGCAGTGTCTGGCTCGAGACTTCGGCGCTTCAGGGACAGACCGAGTCGCTGCGGATGCGCACGAACAATTTGCTGAACACGGCCGTGCCGGAGGCGCAGGGCAATCTGCCCGCGGCGCTGACGCGTCTGCAGCAGAAGGAGAGCCGGTCTGTCGGGGCCGTTCGCCCGACCATCATGTCGGCCGCGCTCTATGAAGCCGTCCAGCCGACGGCCAATGCGGAAGTCCGCTCGCTGAGATACGACGCCGATGGCGGGCGGCTCACGGCCACGGTCGTCTTCGATTCCTATTCCGAAGCCGACGCGATCGGCGAGCGCCTGGAAAAAAGCGGCCTTTCGGTCTCGCTCGGCCAGGCCCGCCAGTCCGGCAACCGGGTGCTTGGCGAGTTCGTAATGGAGGCGGGCTCATGAGCAGCTGGTGGAGCGGTCTGTCACTGCGCGAGAAGCTTTTGATCGCCCTGGCGGGCGGTCTGCTGGCCCTGCTGGTCGCCTGGTATGGCATTGTGACACCATCGCTGGATGCGCGCGCAGAGGCCCGTCAGGCGCGTCAGACGGCGGCCGATCAACTCGCCCGTCTTGAGCGGCTGGTCGCGCTTGAGCGGGCGCGCACGCCGGCGACGACCGGCATGACGGTTTCGACGGCCTCCGCGCTCAAACCCGATGCGTTCAAGGCGGCGGTCACTCAGGCCGCCCAGGCCTCCGGGCTCGCCATTTCGCGGCTGCAGGGCAATGACGATGGCCGTTTCGCGCTCGTCTTCGAAGGCGCCGATGCGCGCCAGTTCTTTTACTGGCTGACCCAGGTCGAAGGCCGGCTGGGCGGACGGATCGAGCGGATGAGCCTCGACCAGGCCCAGGATGGGCGCGTGCGCGCCACGGTCGAACTTTCCGGGGAGACGGCGGGATGATGCGCTTTGTCCTAATCCTCATCGCCGTGCTGGCCCTTGCGGGCTTCGCGCTGTCGCAGGTGCCGCTCGGCTTCGCGCTGAGCCGGCTGCCGCTCAATGCGATGGGCGTGCAGTGGACGCAGTCGGAAGGCACGGTGTGGGACGGCCGGGTCATGGGCGTCTATTTCCGCAATCAGCCGGTCGGCGATGTGGACGTTGCGCTGGCGCCTATGTCGCTTCTCTCCTTCAAGCCAGCCCTCGACGTCCAATGGGGCGGGGCCGGCGGTCGCGGCGCGGCGACCCTCGTCCTGGCCGGCGAGAGCACTTACCGGGCCGAGGATGTCCGCCTGGAGCAGAAAGTCTCTGCATTGGAAAGCCTGTCGCCGGACTTACGCGCGATTAGAGGGACGTTTCGCCTGTCGGGAGGCTCGGCGCGAATCGATGATTTTCGCTGCACATCGGCCAGCGGTGAGATCCGGTCCGACACGCTGTCTCTGGCCGCGCGCCAGTTCGGCCGGAGCTTCTCGGACCTGACCGGCACGCTGGCCTGTGAAGACGGCGCTTTCCGTTTCGTGATGCAGGGCGCCGGGCCGGATGGAGACACAGTCTCCGTCAATGGCCGCGCGCATTTGCAGGGAGAGGCCGAAATCAGTGTCGAGGCCGATACGTCCGACAGCGATATCGAAACGCTGCTAGCCAATGCCGGTTTTGCGCGCGAGGATGGGCGCTGGAGCTATGAACGCAGCAGCAGCCAGACAGCCGGAGCCGGTGCCCCATGAAACGAGCCCTTATCCTGACAGTCTCCCTTTCCTTGCTGGCCGTATCGGCCTGTTCGTCCACATCGAAAGAGACGGGAAGCCAAACGGCGAGTCAGCCAGCCGCCAAAGGGCAGGGGGCGGCCTCCGGGCTGATACCGGCTGTGAATGTCGTGCCCGAATCAGGGCTTGGCCCCCAGCAGCTCGAATCGAATGAGTGCGGCCTGTTCCTGTGGAGCAAGACGGACGCGACCCAGTTCATCTTCTTCGAGAAGTCCCAGACGGGCCGGGCGACCATGAAGCTCGGCGCAGAGACCGTCGAGCTCGTCCAGACGGTCAATAGCGGTGTGATCTTTGGGGAGTTCATGACCGAACAGGGCTTCGCCGCGCCAGGCGGAGAACAGGTCATGCTGACCATTGTGCCGGGCGATGAGCTGCAGGGCGGCCAGCGCGTCGAATCGGGCCGGCTCACCGTCACCACGCCGGAAGGCTGGCGCACCGTCATCCCCGTTCTGGGCGTACGCGCCTGCGAGCCCTGAGGCGGGCTTATCTCTTTCGATCATGTCTATGGAGAAGTTCGCTGGCTCCGCGAGTAGGACTCGAACCTACGACCGGGCGATTAACAGTCGCCTGCTCTACCAACTGAGCTATCGCGGATCACCTGCGAGACGGCTCCAATAGCAAACGAAACGCCGGTGTCAAACGCCCGTTTGCAGGCAGCTGACAAAAAAACGGCGGGAGATGAACTCCCGCCGAGGCGTTGGGTGATGGTGGGTGTCTCCAAAGAAGACACGAGTATGTATCGGCGGGATTGGTTAATGGCGGGTAAACCGCATTTCCGAAGTTTGCGGGCTTCCTGAAAGAATTGCCGCATGTCAGGGACTTGGCCGGGACAGAAAATTTCAGAAAGGGAAATGTCTGGAGGCCCCGCCCGGAATCGAACCGGGGTACACGGATTTGCAATCCGCTGCGTCACCACTCCGCCACAGGGCCCTCATCAGAGCGACGCGGACAGATAGCAGCCGCCGGGACCGCTTGCAATCGCATAAAGCGGCCTTTCGCACATAGGTCGCATTGCATGCGGGCGGGGCCTGAGATATTGGCGGATCACCGAAGGCAGAAGAGCTGCGAAAAGGAACGGGGCCATGGATTTCAACAAGATGCGCCGGATCATGGTGGATTCGCAGATCCGCACGAATGACGTCACCGAAACGGGCATCGTCTCGGCCTTCCTTCACACCCCGCGTGAGGCTTTCGTGCCGAAACCGGACCAGTCCATCGCCTATGCCGAATATGAGATCGAGACCAGTGAGGGCCGCGCCCTCTGGACGCCGCGCGACCTCGGCAAGATGCTGAAGGCGCTGGAGCCGGAACCGTCCGACATCGCGCTGGTGATCGGCGCGGGTGCCGGTTACGAGACGGCACTTCTGGCGAAACTCGTCGAGACGGTCATCGCGCTCGAAGACGACGAGACGCTGGTCGACGAAATGACGGCACGTTTCGGCAAGCTCGGCATCGACCGCGCTGTCGCTGTCCATGGCGACCTGAAGGCCGGCCTGCCGGATCAGGGCCCGTTCGACATCATTCTCGTGACCGGCATGATCGAGGAAGCCCCGGAAGCCTGGTTCAACCAGCTCGCCGAAGGCGGGCGTCTCGGCGTCCCGGTTCCGGTGTCTCACGATCTCGGTCGCGGCCGCGTCTATACCAAGTCCGGTGACATCGTTTCCTATCGCGACGCCTTCGATGCCTGTCCACCCAAGCTGCCCGGCTTCGACAAGAAGCGCTCTTTTGTCTTCTAGACAGCGGCTCGGCCTGCCCCCATCTTGAACGCCTGTCAGGAAGTGAACGCTGTTCACTGACTTGCGGTTTCATGTTAGAAACCGGCAGGTGAGAAGGATGAGGGAAGATGTCCAGATATCTGGTCACGGCTGTGCTGGGTCTGGCGGCGGCGGCCATGCCGCTTCCTGCTGGTGCAGACACGCTGCGCGATGCCTTGCTGGCGGCCTGGCAGAATAGTCCCACCTTGGAGGCGGAACGCGATTCGGCGGCCATAGCCGGCGAGCGTATCAACCAGGCGCGCGCAAACCGGCGCCCAACGGTCGATCTGTTCGGCAGCTATGTTTACGAATCGATCGATTCCGACCGGCCTTTCGCCTTCAATCTGGGCGACCGTCCCGTGGCCTCGACACAGCTCGAAGCTCGCTTGCCGGTTTATACAGGCGGGCGGCTGGATGCCGGCGTGCGCCAGGCCAGGGCCGGCGCGATGGCGGCGAATGCGCAGCTCGACAGTACAGGCCAGCGGCTGCTGCTCGACACGGTGACGGCCTATGTCGACATCATCCGCGACCGTGAAGTGATCTCCATCCGGGAAAACAGTATCGATCTGCTGAGAGGTCAGCTCACCGAATCGCAGGATCGCTTTGACGTTGGCGATGTGACGCGCACCGATGTGGCGCTCTCGGAAGCCCGTCTTGAAGGCGGGCGCGCGCAACTGGCTGCCGCGCAGGCCCGGCTGGAGGGCAGCCTTGCCAATTATGCCCAGCTGACGGGGCTCGAAGCCGGTCTCATGACACCCGTGCCGTCCGCGCCCGACCTTCCCGACACGTTTGACGAAGCGCTCGCCATCGCGCTTGAGTCCAATCCCGATCTGCAGGCCGCCCAGCACGCAGAGCGGGCTGCCCGCGAGGCTGTCGATGTCGCGAAAGGCGCGCTGCGCCCGGAAGTCTCCATTATCGGCCAGGCCGGCCTGCAGGAATATCATACCGAAGGCTGGACCGATACGAGCATGAGCGCCGGGGCACAGGCCCGCATTCCGCTCTATTCCGGCGGTGCGAAGACCTCGATGCTCCAGGAATCGAAGCTCGCGCTCAGCCGGGCGCGCACGCAGATCGCCCAGTTCCAGAGAATCATTCGCACGCAGACGGCCCAGGCCTGGTATGGCCATGAGGCTGCAGAGCAGTCTGTTGCCGCCTCCCGGCGTCAGGTCGACGCAGCCGAAATCGCTTATGAAGGCGCGCGGGAGGAACTCTCTGTCGGTGTGCGCACGACGCTCGATGTGTTGCAGCAGGAACAGCAGCTGCTGGAAGCGCGCCTGGCGCTCGCCACCGCCGAGCGCGACCGCTATGTCGCTGCGCATCAGCTGCTGGCCGCGATGGGGCAGTTGACACCGGCGCGTCTGGGGCTTTCCGTTCGGGAATAGCAGTACGGATGTGCACTCGGTGCTCGAATCCGTCATAACACCTCATTAACCGACGCGATGTAGCCCCTAGAGGGGTACCTCATAGACCTTCGGGAGCTGGGAATGGCCGAAAAAGCGCAATCAGAACCGACCATGGAGGAAATCCTCGCCTCCATCCGCAAGATCATCGCCGACGATGGCGAGGGTGCCGGCGGTTCGGGCAAGCCCGCAGCGCGTGCGGAACCGTCTGTTTCGGTCAATGTGTCCGACGAGGAAAATTTCGAGGATCTCTCGCTCGATGATGTCATCGAGCAGAGCGGCGGCAGCGTCGAGGAACTTGCCTCCGATCCGCAGGAAGAAATCGACCCGATCGGGGCGGCCGACGAAGACGACGATCTTCTCTCCGATGTCGATGAGTCGATGTTTGACGACCTTGCCAGCGATGAGGGCACAGAAGCAGAAGCGTCGACGGCCTTCGACGCCGATGAAGGCATCGAGGAACTTGAGGACTTCGACCTGGAAGCCGTGAACCTGGACGAGGAAGAGCCGGTTCTTGCCGCGGATATGCCGCAGGAAAGCTTTGACGAGCCCGCCGCCGAATGGGAACCTTCAATGGCGGAGACGGAAGCTCAGGCCGAAGCAATCCCAGAGCCCGAGCCGACCTTCACCCCGCAAGCCGAGCCAGAGCCGCAACCCACAAGCACCGGACAATCTGCCATGCTGAGAGGCAAGACCGAAACGACCCAGGCCGCCAGTGAAGGCCTCACCGACGAACGCATCGCCGGCGCTGCCGCCAGCGCGCTTGGCAAGCTCATGGTCAAGCAGTCGGAGGACACCGACAACCCGAACACGCTGGAAGGCCTGATGACGGAAATGCTCCGCCCGATGATCAAGGAGTGGCTGGACGCCAACCTTCCGGCCATTGTGGAACGGAAAGTCGAAGAGGAAGTACAGCGCATCGCCCGCATGGCACGCTAGAACCTCACGATAACTTTGTTATAGAGACGAGGCGCGCCCTGACCGGCGCGCCTTTTGTTTGTGTTTTTGACGAATGGACTGACGAAAAGAATGCTCGACCAACGCTTCGATCCGCAGAGCGCAGAAGGCCGTATCTATGAGCGCTGGGAGGAGGCAGGCTGCTTCCGTCCCTCCGGCGATACGAGCGCGCAGGCCTATTCCATCGTCATCCCGCCGCCGAACGTCACCGGCGTGCTGCATATGGGCCATGCGCTGAACAATACGTTGCAGGACATCCTGGTCCGCTTCGAGCGCATGCGCGGCAAGAATGTCCGCTGGCAGCCAGGCACCGACCATGCCGGCATCGCGACCCAGATGGTGGTCGAGCGCCAGCTGGCTGAGGCCGGTGGCAATGAGAGCCGTACGAGCCTCGGACGCGAGAAATTTATCGACCGCGTCTGGGAATGGAAAGAGCAGTCCGGCGGACAGATCATCAATCAGCTCAAACGCCTCGGGGCCTCCTGCGACTGGGAGAATGAGCGCTTCACCATGGGCGACCGGCACAATCCGGACGACCAGATGCAGGAAGCCGTCCGCAAGGTCTTCGTCGATCTCTACAATGAAGGGCTGATCTATCGCGACAAGCGCCTGGTGAACTGGGACCCGCATTTCCAGACGGCCATCTCGGACCTGGAAGTCGAGAACCGGGACGTGAAGGGCCATATGTGGCACTTCAAATACCCGCTCGCCGGCGGCGAGACCTACACTTATGTCGAGAAGGACGAGGACGGCAATGTCACGCTCGAGGAAGAGCGCGACTACATCTCGATTGCCACGACGCGGCCGGAAACCATGCTTGGCGATGGCGCGGTGGCGGTCCATCCTGATGATGAGCGCTATGCGCCGATTGTCGGCAAGCTGTGCGAGATCCCGGTCGGCCCGAAGGAGCATCGCCGCCTGATCCCGATCATCACCGACGATTATCCCGACCCGGATTTCGGCTCGGGCGCGGTGAAGATCACCGGCGCGCATGACGAGAACGATTATGGCGTTGCCCAGCGCAACAAGATTCCGATGTACCGGCTCATGGACGACCGCGCGCAGATGCGTACGGATGGCGGCTCTTATGAGGCGGCGGCGAGCAAGGCGAAGGCCATCGCGGCGGGTGAGGTGACGGCCAGCGCCGCCGAGGTGGACGCGCTGAACCTCGTGCCGGAAGCCTATCGCGGGCTCGACCGTTATGAGGCCCGCAAGCAGGTCGTCGCCGACATCGATGCCGACGGCCTGATGATCGAGATCGAGGAGAAGCTCATCACCCAGCCTTTCGGCGACCGCTCCGGCGTGGTGATCGAGCCGATGCTGACGGACCAGTGGTTTGTGAAGGCCGAAGAGCTCGCCAAACCGGCGGTCGAGGCCGTGCGCTCGGGCGAGACCAAGTTCGTGCCCGAGAACTGGGCGAAGACCTATTATAACTGGATGGACAATATCCAGCCCTGGTGCATCTCCCGCCAGCTCTGGTGGGGGCATCGGATTCCGGCATGGTTTGGACCGGACGGGACCATTTTTGTCGCCCATGATGAGACGGCTGCGCAGGCGAAGGCCGATGGTCACTATGGCAAACCGACCGAGCTGGTGCAGGACGAAGACGTCCTCGACACCTGGTTCTCCTCCGCCCTCTGGCCGTTCTCGACCCAAGGCTGGCCGGAAGAGACCGAGGCGCTGAAACAATACTATCCGACCAGCGTGCTCATCACCGCGCATGACATCATCTTCTTCTGGGTCGCCCGGATGATGATGATGGGCATCCATTTCATGGACGAGGTGCCTTTCCACGACGTCTACATCCACGCGCTCGTTCTCGACGAGAAGGGCCAGAAGATGTCGAAGTCCAAGGGCAACGCCATGGACCCGCTGGAACTGGTCGATGAGTATGGCGCCGACGCGCTGCGCTTCACCTTTGCGCGCCTCGCCGCGCAGGGGCGCAATATCCGCCTCTCCAAGGGCGCGGTCGAAGGCTATCGCAACTTCACCACCAAGCTCTGGAATGCGGCGCGCTTTGCTGAGATGAATGGTTGCGAATTCGGCCATGCGCTGACACCCGGCGAGCTGAAGCTGCCGCTCAACCGCTGGATTGCGGCCGAGCTTGGCAAGGCGGCCGGTGCGATCACCGAGGCCCTCGAGGCCTATAAGTTCAACGAAGCCGCCGACGCGCTCTACCAGTTCATCTGGAACGTGCTCTGCGACTGGTATATCGAGC
This sequence comes from Henriciella aquimarina, assembly GCF_002088975.1. Classification (GTDB taxonomy): domain Bacteria; phylum Pseudomonadota; class Alphaproteobacteria; order Caulobacterales; family Hyphomonadaceae; genus Henriciella; species Henriciella aquimarina. Next base: position 78,299 of record NZ_NCST01000132.1, on the reverse strand, counting down.
TGATCAAGCCGGTCATGAATGGCGAGGACGAGACCGCCAAGGCCGAAACCCGCAAGACCTGCGGCTGGGTCATCGACCAGACGCTGAAACTGTTGCACCCGTTTACGCCCTTCGTCACCGAAGCGCTGTGGGAGCAGACCGAAGACGAGAGCCGCGCGCGCGAGGACTTCCTCATGGTGCAGGACTGGCCGGCCTTCGGGGATGCCTGGGCCAACGCGGAGGCCGAAGCCGAAATGGCCTGGGTGCTCGACACCGTGTCCGAAATCCGCTCCACGCGCTCGGTCCTCAACGTGCCGGCGGGTGCGCAGATTTCCGCGTCGCTGATCGGCGCTTCCGACAAGGTGAAAGCCTGGGCGAAGGAGAACGAGACCCCGATCAAACAGCTCGCCCGGCTCGGCAGCTTTACCGTCACCGAGGACAAGCCGGCCCGCGCCGTGACGATTGCCTCGGGCGACGAAACGGTTGCGCTGGAAATCCTGGATGTCATCGATCCGGCCGCCGAGATTGCCCGCCTCGACAAGGAGATGGGCAAGCTCCAGAAGGACATTACCGGCACCGAGAAGAAGCTCGCCAACGAGAACTTCGTCGCCAAGGCGCCGCCCGAGATTGTCGAGGAAAACCGCGAACGCGTGACAGAATGGACGGCAACCCTTGCCAAGCTCTCTTCGGCCCGCGAACAATTGGCGTCGTTCAGCTGACCGGAGGCTACTCAGATTGACCCGTGCCATCATTCCCCTTCTGCTATCGCTCATGATTGTCGCCTGTGGCTCTGAAACGGTCGCCGAACCGGGAAGCGAAGCTGCCGCCGCTGAAGCCGAGACGCCGGAATGGCGCATCGTCATTCATGGCGGGGCCGGGGTCATCCTGCGCGAAAATCTGAGCGACGAGCAGGAAGCCGATTACCGCGCCGCGCTGGAAGTCGCACTCGATGCGGGGGCCGAAGTTCTGAAGGAGGGCGGGACCTCGGTCGATGCCGTGCAGGCTGCGGTCCTGACCATGGAAGACAATACGTTGTTCAATGCCGGCAAGGGCGCGGTCCTCACAGCTGCGCGCGAGCATGAGCTGGACGCTTCCATCATGGACGGGCGTGATCGCAATGCCGGCTCGGTCGCCGGTGTGAAGCATGTGAAAAACCCGATCCTGGCCGCGCGTGCGGTCATGGACCATTCCGAGCACGTCATGTTTGCCGCACAGGGCGCGGATGACTTTGCCGAGTCGGTTGGCCTGGAAACGGTCGAGAACAGCTATTTCACCACCGAACGCCGCGTGAAGGCGCTGGACCGCGTGCTGGAGACCCGCAGCCGCACCGATGCCGACCGGCATGGCACGGTGGGCGCGGTCGCTATCGACAAGGACGGCAATCTGGCCGCAGCCACCACGACAGGCGGGATGACGGCCAAGGCGCCAGGCCGGGTCGGCGACTCACCACTCATTGGCGCGGCGACCTATGCCCAGAACGGCGTCTGTGCGGTCTCGGCCACCGGCCATGGGGAATATTTCATCCGGGTCGGCGTCGCCAAGACGATCTGCACCCGCGTCGAGCTTGCCGGAGACAGCATTGGCGCGGCCGCCGAGAACGCTCTCGACCAGGTCGCAGACCTTGGCGGCGATGGTGGTGTCATCGTCATGGGCGGCGAAGGCCAGTATGACTATGTCTTCAACTCAAAGGGCATGTATCGCGGCATGATGGATTCGACAGGCGCGGTTGAGACGGCCATCTTCGAGAAGAAGGACTAAAAGGAGACCGCCATGCAAAAGCGCACGCTCGGCCGCACCGGTGCCGAGATCGCGCCGCTCGTGCTGGGTGGCAACGTGTTTGGCTGGACCGCCGACCAGGCCACCAGTTTCAACCTGCTCGACGCCTTTCTCGATCACGGTTTCAACGCCGTCGATTCCGCCAACATCTATACACGCTTCATTCCCGGCAATGAGGGCGGCGAATCCGAGACCGTCATCGGCAACTGGCTGGCCGACCGCAAGCGCCGTGATGATCTCTTCCTGATCACCAAGGTCGGCGGGGATATGGGCGATGGCAAGAAAGGTCTTTCGGCCGATCAGATCGTGGCCCGCTGCGAGGAGTCGCTGAAGCGCCTGAAAACCGATCATATCGATCTCTATTTCTCGCACTTTCCCGATCCGGAAACCCCCATCGAGGAAACGCTGGAGGCGCATGACCAGCTGGTGAAGGCTGGCAAGGTGCGCTTCGTCGGCGGGTCGAACTATGATGCAGCCGGGCTGAAAGCGGCGCTCGATGCCGGCGAGGCGTCGGACCGGGCCTCGTACGATGTGCTCCAGCCGCACTACAATCTGATGACGCGCGAGGAGTATGAAGGCCCGCTGGAGGATCTCTGCCTCGACTGGGATCTCGGCGTCATTCCGTATTTCGCGCTCGCCATGGGCTTCCTGACCGGCAAGTACAAAAGCGAGGCCGATCTCGACAAGAGCCCGCGCGGGCGGCGCATGAAGGACTGGTTCACCGACCGCAACATGGCGCTGCTCGACCTGATGGAAGAGGTCGCTCACGCTCATGATGCGACCATGGCGCAGGTCGCACTCGCCTGGCTGATGGCCCGGCCGAGCGTCACCGCGCCGATCGCCAGTGCGACGCGCATGGCACAGCTTGAGGACATCATGGCGGCTGCAGAGCTCCGCCTGTCGGCTGAAGAGATGAACAAGCTCAATGCAGCCTGAAGCACACGTGTCGGACGTGATCCTGCGCGACGCAGAGGCGGGCGATCTCGATGCCCTTGTCGCCCTGTCGCGCAAGACCTTCACCGACAAGTTCGGCCATCTCTACAAGCCTGAAGACCTGTCGGCCTTTCTCGACGCCGAGCATGGCCATGACGTCTATCGCACGGCGCTTGCCACGCCGGGTACTTTGGTGCGGGTCGGCAAAACCGGGGACGGGGCTCTTGGCGCCTATCTCGTCTGCGGGCCGCTGACTTTGCCAGCGGAAGCCGCCGAGCCCGGCGCTGTCGAACTGAAGCGCCTTTATGTCGATCAGCCGCTGCAGGGCAGGGGGCTTGGCACGAGGCTCATGGAGGAGGCGTTCGCCTGGGCCCACGCGCAGAACGCGCCTGAAATGTATCTCAGCGTCTTTTCGGAGAATGACGGCGCGAGACGGCTCTATGAGCGCTACGGTTTCGAGAAGATCGGCGAGTTCCTCTTCCCGGTCGGCAATCATCGTGATCTTGAATTCCTGATGCGCAAGCCGCTCTGCCCCGGTGCACCGAGTGGTGTACTCTCTAGTGCACTCTCCAGGTGTACCGTCAGCTGCACCGCCGGGGCAGAAATTGCCCGGCCTGCATCCGGTCGGAGGTTTTGAGGAAATTTATGCCGCATAGACTAGCCCTCCGGGGCTGCGCATTCTATGAGGCCCGCAACAGTTTATAGAGTGGAGACCGCCAGCGATGAGCAAGACATGGGACAAGTCACGCCTGCCGTCGCGCCATGTGACCGAGGGTCCGTCGCGTGCGCCGCACCGCAGCTATTATTACGCCATGGGGCTGTCGACCAAGGACATTCAGAAGCCCTTCGTTGGCGTCGCCTCCTGCTGGAATGAAGCCGCGCCCTGTAATACTGCGCTTCTGCGTCAGGCCCATGCTGTCTCCGAGGGCGTGAAAGAGGCTGACGGCACGCCGCGCGAGTTCTGCACGATCACCGTGACCGACGGCATCGCCATGGGCCATGAGGGCATGCGCTCCTCGCTCGTCTCCCGCGAAGTCATCGCCGACTCGGTCGAACTCACCATGCGCGGGCATTCCTATGACGCGCTGGTCGGGATTGCCGGCTGCGACAAGTCCCTGCCGGGCATGATGATGTCCATGCTGCGGCTGAACGTGCCGTCCGTCTTCCTGTATGGCGGATCGATCCTGCCGGGCCGCTTCGAGGGCCGCGACGTCACCGTGCTCGACATTTTCGAGGCAGTTGGCGCCCATGCCGCCGGCAGCAATGACATGACGGACGAGAAGCTGAATGCGCTGGAAAAGCTCGCCTGTCCGGGCGACGGCGCCTGTGGCGGGCAATTCACGGCCAACACCATGGCGTGTGTGTCCGAGGCGATCGGGCTCGCCCTGCCTCTGTCGTCGGCGCTGCCGGCGCCCTATGCCAATCGCGACGAATATGCGGTTGAGTCCGGCAAGACCGTGATGCGCCTGATCGAGACCAATCTGCGCCCGCGCGACATCTGCACGCGCGAGGCGTTCGAAAATGCTGCCGTTGTGGTGGCCGCGACCGGGGGCTCGACCAATGCCGCGCTTCACCTGCCGGCCATGGCGCACGAGTGCGGCGTGAAATTCGAGCTCAAGGATGTCGCCGAGATCTTCCAGAAGACGCCCTATATCGCATCGCTCAAGCCCGGCGGCGACTATGTCGCCAAGGACTTCGGCGAAGCCGGCGGCGTGCCGATGCTGATGAAAACCCTTTATGAAGAAGGGTTTATCCATGGCGACTGCATGACGGTGACCGGCAAGACCTGGGCGGAAAACCTCAAGGATGTGACCTGGGATCCGAGCCAGAAAGTCATGCGCCCGGCCAGCGATCCGATCACGAAGACCGGCGGTGTTGTCGGGCTCTGGGGCTCGCTTGCCCCCGATGGCGGCATCGTGAAGGTGGCCGGCCTGAAGAAGCTTCAGTTCCGTGGCCCGGCCCGTGTCTTTGACGGCGAAGCCGCTTGTTTCAAGGCGGTCGAGAACCGCGACTACAACGAAGGCGACGTGCTCATCATCCGTTATGAAGGTGCCAAGGGCGGCCCGGGCATGCGCGAGATGCTGTCGACAACGGCAGCGATCTACGGTCAGGGCATGGGTGACAAGGTGGCCCTCATCACCGACGGGCGCTTCTCGGGCGCCACGCGCGGCTTCTGCATCGGCCATGTCGGCCCGGAAGCGCAGGAAGGCGGCCCGATTGGGTTGGTCGAGGATGGCGACATGATCAGTATCGACGCCGAAACCGGCCGGATCGACCTTGAAGTTGACGAGGCGGAGCTTGAAAAACGCCGCAAGGCCTGGTCGCCGAAAGAGACCCGTTATGGCTCCGGGGCGCTTGCCAAGTTCGCCAAGCTTGTCGGGCCGGCCCATCTTGGCGCGGTCACCCATGAAGGCTTTGAGGGCGAACGTCACGTCTATGCCGACATCTGATTGGCTGGAAATCGCCGGATCGGTGCCAAATTGTGGCCGTCTTGTTCAGTGAGGCTTCACGCACAAGCTGATATGAAGATGCCATGAGACACACTGTTATCCTTCCAGCCCTTTTGATGAGCGCCGCCGTCCTTGCGGCGCCGCACGCGTCTGCTCACTCGGCCTCCACCCGGGCCGAGTGCCAGGCTCAGGCAAAGACCATCAAGGCCGAGCAGTCGAAGCTGAAGACGCTGACGGCCAAGCGTGACGAAATGCTCGAAGAGGTCGAGGCTGCCGGTGAAACCTGGGAAGCCGCTGAAGTCACGCGCCTTTTCGGTGATGAGGAAGCGGCCAAGGCGGATGCGGCCAAACAGGACTATGAAGCGCTCAAGGCCGAGCTGCGTGAGACGGAAAAGACGCTTCAGACCCGAGCCGCCGACATGAACGCCGATGTGGCTGCTTACAACAAGCAGTGCGCCACGAAGTAGGCGCTAGTCCGACAGTTCGGCGATGATCGGCACATGGTCTGATGGTTTCTCCATCTCCCGGGCCTTCTTGAAGATGTCGACACTTTCCAGCCGGTCGGCCGCCTGCGGTGAGAGCAGAAGGTGGTCGATTCGGATACCGTGTCCCTTCTGCCAGGCGCCCCCCTGATAATCCCAGAACGTGTACTCGTGGGCGCGCCCGTCGGCGGCTTCATAGGCATCGGTCAGGCCGAGCCATTTGAGCTGACGGTAAGCGGCGCGCGAGTCCGGAAGGGCCAGCGCATCATCGCGCCAGACGGCAATATCCCAGCAGTCTTCATCGCGCGGAATGACATTGTAGTCCCCGGCGAGAATGAAGGGTTCCTCCTGCTTCAGCCAGCCTCTGGCATGGGCGGCCAGCCGGTCCATCCAGCCGAGTTTGTAGGTGTATTTATCTCCGGGGGCCGGATTGCCGTTCGGCAGGTAGAGGGCGCCAACGCGAACAGGCGTGTCGGCCATGATGAGCGCTTCGACATAACGGGCCTGATCATCCCCGTCGTCGCCGGGCAGCCCCTTCTGGATGTCCTCCAGCGGGAACTTCGACAGAAGCGCGACGCCATTATAGGTCTTCTGGCCATTCACAGCGCAATTGTAGCCGAGTTCCTCAATTTCGAGATACGGGAAGGCATCGGTCTCGCACTTCAGTTCCTGCAGGCAGACGACATCGCAATCGATGGTCTTCAGAACCTCCAGAACAGTGGGAAGCCGGGCCTTGATCGAGTTGACGTTCCATGTCGCTATCTTCATGCCGCCCGTATAGGCGGGATTCCCCCGATGCGCCATTGGCTGGTAACGAAAAAAGAATCGTCTAGCTGATGTAAGGGCGGGGTGGGCTGATTGATCCCGCATTGGCCTGGATGCTGAGCCAGAAAGGGGAGGCGGGCGAATGAAACATGTGCTGGGGTTTTTGGGAGTCATGCTGCTGACGGCTGTTGCGGCCTGTGGGCCAACGCCGCAGACGCAGCCGCCAGATCTGGCCGAACTCTACGCCAATGCCCCGCGCGGGCCCTTGCCTCAGGGCGTGCGCCCGACCCTCTACAAGCTCGACATGGACATCGACCCGCGCCAGTCGCGTTTCAATGGCACGGTGACGATCGATCTCGACCTGGACCGGCCGGCAACAGGTGTCTGGCTGCATGGTCAGGATCTTCAGATCCGGGATGTCACGGTCTGGTCGCCGGGCAAGGAGCCTGAAGACGGCATCTGGCGGGATGTCCTGAAGTCCGGCGTCGCCTGGCTGGGCTTTCCGCGGCCAATGGGGCCGGGGCAGGTGACGGTCGAAATCGACTATGCTGCCGCCTTCGACGCCAATCTCGCCGGCATGTTCCGCGTCGATGAGCAAGGACGCGCCTATGCGCTCGCCAAGTCGGAGAGCATTCAGGCGCGCCGCTTCATGCCGGGCTTCGACGAGCCGCGCTTCAAGGCGCCGTTCGATGTGACGCTGACCATACCGGAAGAGGATCTTGCGATTGCCAACACGCCGGAAAAGACCAGCGAGCCGGTCGATGACGGCAAGACAAGGATCGCTTTCAAGCGCTCCCGGCCCTTGCCCACATACCTGCTGTCGCTGGCTGTTGGCCCGTTCGAAAAGGTGCAGGGGCCTTCGCTTGCGCCGAATGCGGTGCGTGAGGTTCGCATTCCGCTCACCGGCTATACCCGGGTGGGGAAGGGCGAGGACCTGTCCTATGCGCTGATGATGACCGAGCCGATGGTCACCTTTTTCGAGCGCGCTTTCGGTTTGTCTTATCCCTATGAGAAGCTTGATATCGTCGTGGCTCCGGAATGGCCGAGCGGGGCAACCGAACTCGCCGCCGCGATCACCTATCGCGAAAGCCGCATCCTCTATGGCCCGACCAGTGGGCCGGCCGCACGGCGTTCGCTGCTCAACATTCACAGCCATGAGCTCGCCCACATGTGGTTCGGCGATCTCGTCACGCCGCCCTGGTGGGATGATCTCTGGCTGAAGGAGGCGTTTTCGAGCTGGGCGACCGGCATCGTCCTGTCAGAGCTCGAGCCGGAGGGCGGTTATGGGCTGGACGCATTGGCCGAGAACCTCAATGCCATGCGCCTCGACAGCCTGAACAGCGCCCGCGCCGTACGTGAACCGATCACGATGAACGAAGATATCCGCAACGCTTACGATTCGATCACCTACGACAAGGGCCAGGCCGTGATCGGGATGGTCGATTCCTATTTCGGGGCGGAGACGTTTCGCCCGGCTCTCGGGCGCTACCTGAAACGGTTCGAGGATTCGGTGGCCGACAGTCCGGACTTCTTCGAGGTTATCGGTGAGGAAACCGACGAACCCGATCTCACCAAGGCGTTCCGGAGCTTTGTCGAACAGTCCGGCCTGCCCACCGTCCGGGCGGAGCTTGTCTGCGAGGAGAACAAGGCCCCGACAGTGGAATTGGCGCAGAGCCGATACGAGCCGCTGGGTAGCCCGATCGAGGAGGAGCGGCGCTGGACCATTCCGTACTGCATGGTCACCGGGGCGGAAGAGGGCGCCGCGCGCCATTGCGAGATGATTGACGGGCGCACACACTCCATTCGGTTTGAGGCGATGGAGACCTGTCCGGCCTGGATCATGCCCAATGCCGAAGGGCGCGGCTATTGGCGCTTCGACATGCCGGAGACGCAGTGGGCGACGCTGGCCGTCAACTTCCCGAAGCTGAGCGGCGGGGAAGCGCTGACTGCGATTGATAGCGCGATGGCAAGCTACGAGGCGGGCGGGATTTCGCTGAGCGCGCTCATGGCGATCGTCAATGCCGGGGCCATTCGCCCGGAACGCCAGGTCGTGCGTCAGGCGATGCGGGCGTATGGCGGCCTGGCGCCCCTGACGGTCGGCGACGAGGCTGCCGAGGCCGGTTTTCAGGCTGAGATCATGCGTGTTTTTCGCCCACGGCTGGAGGCGACCGGCGAGACCGACGACGAAAATGACCGCATTCTGCGGTCGCGGCTGGAATCCTTCCTTGCCCGTGACGGGAAGGACCGTGACCTCCGCACGGCGTTTGCCGATGCCGCAAGAGCCTATGTCGGGATGCGGAGCGCCGAGGACACGCGCAAGCTGACCAGTGACGACTTCTCCACGGCCCTGGCCATCGCCATGCAGGAAGACGGCAAGCCTTTTCTCGACAATCTGCTCGACAGCATCGCCTCCATAGATGACCCGACCTTCGAGCGCGCGGCCGCCTATGCCATCGGTGAAAACAATCGTCCGGAGCTTGTCGATGACATTCTGGAGCTGGCGCTCTCGCAACAGCTCGGGACTCGTGAGAACTACACGATCGTGCAGGGGCAGATGCGTCAGCCGGAAACGCGCGACAGGACATGGGCCTGGCTGCAGATCCATTATCCGGAGTTTGTGGACATCATCCCCGGCCAGCGGCCCCGCTCAACACCGCGCCTGGCCTCCAGCCTCTGCAGCGCCGAGGGCATCAGGGAACTCGAAAAGCTGTTCGAGCTTTACGGCTCCCTGGCCCCGGGCCATGAGCGAGCGCTTTCGGAAGCCATCGAAAGCATCCAGCTCTGCATGGCCTTCCGCAAGGCGAAGACCGAGGATGTCCAGACTTATTTTGCCCGCTTTGTCCCGTCCGATATGACACCGGAGTCGAGCAACTGAACGAGGTCGTCCTGACTGCGCCCAAGGCTCGCCAGAATATCGCGGGTGTGCTGGCCATAATGGGGAGCCGCGCCTTTCGGCCCATCGTCTGCGCCGGGGAAACGGACCGGGGAGGCCGGGGCTGAGTAGCTCGACCCGTCACCGGCCGAGGAGAGGACATCGACGATCCCGCCGGCGGCCTTGACCTGCGGGTCCTGTGCGGCTTCGGCCAGGGTCTGGACTGGCGCCCAGGCGATGGCATGCTCATCGAGGCGCCTTGCGGCCTCCTCGCGGGTGAACTGACCAAATCCGGCATCGAGAATGTCGACGCATTCGCGGGCGTTGGCGCGTCTGCCCTTGGCGGAATTGAACCGCTCGTCATCGATCAGGTCTTCGCGTCCGATCACCCGGCAGATCGGTGCCCAGTCGGATTCCCCCTGACGGGCAACAATACACAGCCAGTGATCGTCGGCTGTGCGGAAGAAATTCATGATTGGCACGGTCTGCTCATGCCGGGCCTTGGTGGAGCCCAGCCGTCCGAAAAAGAGCTGGATCGCGAAGTCCGACCCCATTGTGTAGAGCGCGGTCCGCAGGAGGGAGGCTTCCACGAGCCGCCCCTTGCCGGTGCGGCCGGCCTCGACCAGCGCGGCACAGATGCCGGCGGCCGCGGAAATGCTGGTCGTGTGATCGCCAAAGGCGGTTCGGCAGGGGAAGGGCTCCTGGCCTTTCGGGATGGTCGCGCTTGCCGCGCCCGACCGGGACCAGAAGCTCGCCACATCGAAGCCCGGCTTGTCGGCATCCGGTCCATCGAGGCCGTATCCGGTCAGGCTGCAATAAACGAGCTTCGGATTGACTGCTTTCAGGCTGTCATAATCGAGCCCGGAGCGGGCCAGCCCGCCGGGGCGGACATTTGTGAGGAAGACATCGGCGCTTTCGGCCAGTTCCCTCAAAATGGCCTGACCGGCATCGGTGCGGGTGTCGAGGGCGACGGACTTCTTGCCGCGATTGTCGAAGTCGAAGACAGGATTGTCCTGGATGTCGGTGCCGAGCGTCTTGAAGAATTTCCGGATCGGATCGCCGCCCGGCGGTTCGATCTTGATGACTTCAGCGCCCCAGTCGCTGAGAATGCTGCCGGCGCCGGGCGCGGCCATGTAAGTCGCGTATTCGATTACGCGGATGCCTTCGAGCATAAGGTTCCTCCCCTGTTATCTTTCTGCAATTGCGGGATTGGTAAACTGGAAATTAACCGCCACAGATCAATTGTCAGCAAATCAGATTCGGGCCCTAGAGAAGGCGTGTTAGATGAGTATTGCAAGCATGCGTCCGCAATTGTCCGACCAGGACATAGAGCGGCTCATGAAAGGGGAGACCCCGGAGGAGCGCGCAAGCATTGCCCATCGTCTCTGCCGTCGGATCGCCACGGACGCCCTCGGCGACGAAGAGCGGACCTATGCTGAAGAGATCATCCAGATCCTGGCCGAGGACACCGCAGACCTTGTGCGCCGCACGCTCTCCGTCACGCTAAGAAACTCGCCGCGCCTGCCGCGCGATGTCGCCTTGAAGCTGGCCCAGGACATTGAGGCGGTCGCGCTGCCTGTACTCGAATATTCTCCTGCTTTCACCGATGAAGACCTTATCGAGCTTGTCCTGGCGGTGACCGATGCCAAGCAGGCGGCGATTGCTTCACGCGAACACGTCAATGAAGAGCTGTGCGAAGTGATCAGCGAACACGGTGCCTCCGAGGCCGTTACCGTGCTTGCGCGCAACCAGGGTGCCCGCTGGACGAACAAGGCCTATGAACAGTCCATCCAGCGTTTCTCCGACAATGAGGGCCTCAAGGAAGCGATTATCCGGCGCGAGCACATTCCCGTCCATATCGCCGAGAAGCTCGTCTCTCTCGTCTCCGGCCAGGTTTTCGACCTTCTGGTCAACAAGCATGAATTGCCCGCGCAGATCGCCATTGAGCTGGCCTCGGGAACGCGGGAACGGGCGACCATCGACCTGGTCGAGCAGGCTGACCGCAGCCACGACATGGAATATTTCGTCCATCAGCTCGACCTGAATGGACGCCTGACCCATTCGCTGATCATGCGCGCGCTGTGCATCGGACACATGAGGTTCGTCGAACAGGCCCTCGCAGAGCTTTCAGGCGTGCCTTATAACCGTGTCTGGCTCATGATCCATGATGCGGGCCCGCGCGGGCTTGCGGCCATCTTTGACCGGGCCGGGCTGCCGCGAAAACTGCTTCCGGCCTTCAAGGCGGCCGTCAATGTCTTCCATGAAACCGAACTGGACGGCGGGCCGAACGACAAGGCACGTTTCCGCGCCCGTATGATCGAGCGCGTTCTGACCCAGTTCCAGGCCATCCCGAAGGAAGACCTGGATTATCTTCTGGACAAGCTGGATATCTATGCCGAGCAGGCCGCTGGCGAGGAGACTGAGGACGATCATCCGCGCCAGGTTCAGGCTGGCTAGGCGTCTGTGCGCGGACGCGCGCCGAGATCGATCCCGAGCGCGGCAAGATCGCTCCCGTCGCGGTAACGCGCTTTCTCCGCAATAACGGCCATGCCGCAGGCGACGGCTGCTTCGACGCGGTTCATCAGGTCCGATGAGCGCCAGAGTTCGCCAGCATCGATGCGCACCGAGTCGAGCATCAGGCGAAGGCCCGTATCCAGCGGGGTGCACCAGGTCTGCGTGGCGTCGATGGCGATACGGAACCCCTTGCGGCGCAGCGCTTCAATGCTGCGAGTGACGTCCTTCTTCGATTGAGAGAGGGATGCGTCGGTGACTTCGATGCAGATCTCCTGAGGCAGGATGCGGCTGCGCGCAGCAGCGGCTTCGCAGGCGCTCGGCGTGTCAGGGTGCATCATGGCCGCGATAGGGGCAGAGACCATCAGGGGACGCGAGTGCGCAGCTTCGTCGGCCGCAGCGCGGGCGACGGTCTCGACCATGTCGGCCAGCCATGCGGCAGGCGACGGCGTGTCGGCGAGCATGCCCGACGGGCCGAAGGCTACGAATTCTTCGTAGCGCTTCGGCGTCTCGGCGATCAGATTGACGATATCGCCTTTGACCAGGTGTATGACGGGCTCGAACCGAACGGGTTGTGTAACCGGAAATGTCGCGCCTTGAGGCTGAACGCGCGTTCTGACGTGTTGCATGCCGCACCTGTGTCTGTGATTGTCGGGAAGCGCAGTCATAGCGCAGCAAGATTTAAATCAGGCGCATACGAAAATGCGGATTTCCGTAAAATTTGCCTGAAGTTTCGGGAGGATAAGAGTGAGTCAGACAAACGCTGCGCCGCATCTTTCAGCAACCATACTTCTGGTCCGGGATGCTCCTCAGCTGGAGGTCCTGATGGTGGAACGTCACTATCAGATCGATTTCGCGGCGGGCGCCCTGGTCTTCCCGGGCGGCAAGACACATGACGAGGATGCCTCTGAGGGGTGGGCGGATCTGGTCGATGGCGACTTTTCCGGCGCCGAACGCGCGGCCAGAATTGCGGCCATTCGCGAAGCCTATGAGGAAAGCGGGATCATCTTGGCCCGCCCGTCAGGTGCGCGAGGGGCGGATGCGCCCCTGGTGGGCGCAGATGTCGCCGATGCGTTGAGCCCTTTCCGGGCGGCTGTCGACCGGCGCGAGCACAGCTTTATCGAACTCGTCAGGGAATATGGCCTCGTCCTTGCGCTGGACAGTCTCGTTCATTTCGGCCACTGGATCACGCCGGACATGATGCCGAAGCGGTTCGACACGCATTTCTATCTGGCTCCGACGCCGCCCCAACAGCTGGCCCGTCATGATGGGCGGGAGACAACCGATTCCGTCTGGCTCGAACCGGCGCGGGCGCTGGAAATGGAGGAAGCCGGAGAGGCGACCATCATCTTCCCGACGCGCATGAATCTCGGAAAGCTCGCCGAGACAGCACGGGTCGATGACGCAATCGCCCGTTTCAGGGGCGAAGGCGTGGTGACCGTGCTGCCGGTCGTCGGCGAGGACGAGAACGGCAATCCATGCCTGCATATTCCGGTCGAGGCCGGCTATGGCCAAACCATCGAGCCGCTAGAGAAGGTCTCGAATGTCGCGCGCCGCTAGGCCTTCAAGCTAGTGCTTGAAGGCCATCGGCTTTTCGCTTTCATCCAGATCGAGATAACGGTCGCGCAGCTCGGTCTGGCGGCTTTCCAGCGATTGCTCAACACCGTCGATATAGATCCGCGTAGGCGCACTCATCACTTCCAGCGGATCGCCGTCCCAGATCACGAGGTCGCCGACATCGCCGGGTTCCAGTGAGCCCAGCTCAGGCGTGCCGAAGATTTCCGCCGGAGCCGATGTGATCGCCCGCAGCGCGTCTTCATGATCGACGCCATTGGCCACGGCATTGCCGGCGCCTTGCAGTATAAGGCGGGCCTGGTGCGTGCTGTCGTCAAAATAGCTGATCGCCGTGACGACGCCAGCGTCGATGAGACGCTGGGCGTTCTCCTGCGTGGCGCCGAGCGTCTCGAAGCTGCCCGGGAGATTGTCGTAAGGGTCGATGATGACGGGAATCTCGGCTTCAGCCAGTTCATCGGCGACCATCCAGCCTTCCGTGGCACTGACCAGGGCGATGTTCAGCGCGGGATTGTCGGCCTTGAGGTCGATGATATGGCGGATGTCACTGGCGCGGTCGACGGCGATCAGGATGAGCTGCTGACCCTTGGCGGCTGCCGAGAAGGCTTGCGCGTCAAGGCGCCCAAGCGCGTCGCCCTTGTCGCTGGCGATGTAGCGCGCGGGATAGGTGCGGGCATCGACCAGCGCAGCGCGAAGCGTCGCCCAGGCCGCTGGCCGTGAGCCGCCCGACAGGGCTGCGCCGCCTTCACCGAGATTGATGAAAGTGAAGGCGGCCGGCTTGGTGATGGAGTCGCCATCGCCGGAGCTGTCGGCGACAAAGCCCTGGCCGCCGAACAGGGTCGAGCCGAAGCCCGGCACCACGGCGAACCGCGTTACCCCTTCGATGCGGGTGACCGGAATGGTCGTTTCCATCGGGTTGAATGCATCGGCCATGTCCAGAGCCGCCCCATAGGAGGACATCGGCGCGGCGGCGTCATTGGTCGTGTCCTCGGCGCCAACCTCGACAATGCCGATCTGCGTATAGGGCGCGAAGATACCGGGCGTGACCCAGGCCCCGTCGGCGTCCACAACCTCAAGGCCTTGCGGCACGTCTGCGTCTTCACCAGCTGCGGCAACCTTGCCATCCTGGATGACGACTGTGGCACCCTCGACCAGTTCGTCACCGGTCCAGAGTTTCGCATTGGTCACGGCGACCGACTGGGCCGACGCCATCAGCGGCAGGGAGAGGCTGACAAGTCCGGCACTAATAACTGTCCTGATCATTTCACGTCTCCTTCGCCGGGCTGGCCAAGTTCAAAATCGCTGACGGGCTGATAGTCCGGATCGTCCCGGTCATACATCAGGGCCCCGTCGACAAAGACCTTCTCGGCCTGCGCGTAGACACTGAACGGATCTGTCGACCAGAGGACGACATCGGCGTCCTTGCCGGGTTCCAGAGAGCCGGTCTGGTCGAAGATGCCGAGGGATTTGGCCGGGTTCGCCGACAGCCATGTCCAGGCTTCGGCCTTCGAGATCTCGAGGCCGACCCGCTTGCCATCGGCCAGGGCCTTCGCGGCCTCCTGGTTCAGGCGCTGGATGCCGATGTCGCTGTCGGAATGCACGATGGCGCAGGCCCCGGCATTGTGGACAAAGGGAATATTCTCACGAATGCCGTCATAGGCCTCCATCTTGAAGCCCCACCAGTCCGCCCACATCGAGGAACAGATGTCTTCCTCGGCCAGCGTGTCGGCAATCTTGTAGCTTTCGACGGCGTGGTGGAAGGAGGAGATCTTGTAGTCGAACTCCTTCGACATATCGATGATCTGCATCATCTCGTCTGCGCGGTAGCAGTGCATGTGGACGAGGATGTCGCCTTCGAGCACACCCTTGAGCGTGTCGAGCTCAAGATCGCGGGCCGGCTGGTCGCCGCCTTCCTCTTCCCATTTGTCCCACTTGGCCTTGTATTCCTGGGCGTCGATCCAGGCGCCGCGATAGCCGGCCATGTTGCCCATGCGCGAGAACGGCGCGCCGCCCGGATAGCGGCCATTGCCATAGCCATAAACGCGCTTCGGGTTTTCCCCGCAGGCCATCTTCAGCGTGTAGGGCGCGTCGGGGAATTTCATGCCCTGGACGCTGCGGGCCGGTACATTCTTGATGATCACGCCGCGCCCGCCGAAGAGATTGGCGGAGCCCGGCAGGATCTGCATCGAGGTCACCCCGCCCGCGCGAGCCCGGTTGAAGCCCGGATCTTGTGGCCAGAGGCCGTGCTCGGCCCAGACTTCCGCCGTCACAGGCGCGGAGATTTCATTGCCGTCCTGATGGGCGCTGACACTCGGCGAGGGGTAGACGCCAAGGTGGGAGTGATTGTCGATGATGCCCGGCGTGACGTATTTGCCGGTGGCGTCGATCACCTCGACATCCTCTCCGGCTTCAAGGTCTTCGCCAATTGCCTCGATGGCGCCATCCTTCAGCAGCACGTCCTGGTTTTCGGCGATGCCGCCAAGCCCGTCATAGACCGTGGCGCCCTGAAGCAAAACCGCGCCTGCGGGATAGGCGTTGTAGGTCGACGGATAGGGATCCTTGTCGAAGGCCTTTTCGTTGCTTGCCTGCTTATCGGGTGTCTCGTCCCCACCATCGCCGCCGCAGGCGCCGACACTGAGAAGCACTGCGACCGCCGCAGCGACGCTCAAAGACGTTTTCATGAAAGCCCCTCTGACAGCTTATGACTTTCTCGTCATACTGACCAATTCGCAAGCTGTTGCAATGGCAACAGACGAAAAGTGCGGCTTTGTGACCGTCAGGCCCGTTTGCGCAGCAGGGTACGCGACATCAGGGCATAGCCAAAGGCATGAAGACGCGGCAGGACGGCGAACTCGCTGACAGCGATCTGGTCCATGCGGCGCTTCAGTCGCGCTGTGAGGGAGAAGGGGGCATTCGCCCCGGCCAGTTTCCAGACCTTGCGGTTGAGTGTGTGACGCCAGGCTCTCAGCCCGTGTCCTGTGGCAAAGACCGGTTTTGCCGGGCGCGAGGCGTTGGCGAAGTATTTCTTGTAATGGTCATGGCCATTGGCAAGGTCATAGGTCTCGATCCCCATGCGATCGAGAGACTGCAGCGCGTTCAGGAGAAGCAGGTTGCCCGGTGAGTAATGGCCGAAGGCCGGATTGAACGCGGCAATCCAGGGATGGAAGGCGGTGCCGACCTTCACGCCGAAATGCCCGCTCACCAGCGTATCCTTGACCTTCAGCGACAAACAGAAACCATGCTCACTGGTCGCGACGGCCTGTAGCAGGCGGCGCGACTGGGTGGCTGTTGTCAGATCGACATAGCCCGAGGCCCGGTATTGCTCGCTCTTGAAGGCAAGAAGCGTTTCCAGGGTCGTCTCATCCGGCCGACCCCAGCTGAGCTGCAACTCACCGATATCCCGCTGTATCTGGCTGGCAAGCCGGCGGAAATTCTTGAAGCGCTTCGGGTGGGCGGCCCTCTGGGTTTCCAGAAGTGTGGCGGGGCTCACGCCGTTTAGCCGGATGACATGACTGTCTTCGGACTCCGGCTGCTCCAGCATGTCGGCAGGCGGGTCGATCCTGCTCCATGGGTCGGGCGTCGCCGGGGCGTCATAGGCCGCAATACCGGCCGCGCTGAGCATATCAGGCAGGACAAGTTGCGAGCTTGGATGGAAGACTGGGCCCGAATAATCAGAAAAGGGCGCGCCGAGGGGCCGTGCCAGCCCGTCCGGGCGCAGATGAATAGCAAGGACGGCGTCCAGACGTTCATTCGTTTCGTAGAGAGCGATGCGGACATCGTCGCGCACACAGGCGACAAGATACGCGAATTCCGGCTGGAGAAGCGCGCTGTCATACGTCTCATGCGTGCGGCACAACATGCGCCATTTGTCGAGGTCGGCTGCCGTCAGGTCGCCGTAGCGCACCAGCCGGCAGGTCATGTCAGGCGGGAGAGGCGTTGCGCGGGCCACGCTCAGGCCTCCACGCCGGAGAGGGGGCGCACGCAATTGGCCGCAGAGAGATCGAGTTCGAAGGTCGCAGGCGTCGGCCCGTTTGCTATCCGTCTTTTCTCGGCCTGCTTCATCAGCCGGGCCAAAGCGGCCTTGCCCAGCGTGGCGGGCGTTAGACCGTTCGGTCGCTTGGGGTGCGCCCCAAACTGGCGCCGCAGCTTGCCATTGGCATAAAGCGCATTGGCGCGGATCAGCCCAGGAAGTGTCATGAATTCGCATGACAGCGAGACATTCAGCATGTCACCGTTCTGGACCCGGTGGGGCGCGGTCTGCGGCCATGTGACCGCCATGCCGGGCTTCATGTCGATGCGGCGAGCCGACGTCTCGAAAGCCTGCCTGAACGTCAAACCTTCTTCCTGCTCGCGCAGGACAATGGATTCCAGGCGTTCATCCGGTGCGAAGTCCACCGTTGCCGGATAGACCCACATCGTTTTCTCGCCACGGATCTGGAACAGCGACACGAGCGGGATATCGAGATGATAATGAACATTCACGCCAGGTGAGGAGATCAGCACGCCCATATCGCGCTTGAAGACCTTCTGGCCCGAAGCTTGTTCGAGGCTGCCAAAAATGGCATCGGCCGTGGGCCCATAGTCTGAGACCTTGGCGTTAACGGCCCGCAAGTTGAGCCAGATCCGGCCGCGGCGGACGGCCTGCATAAGCTCTTCGCCTGAGAGGTCCGGGGCGCGGCCTCTGACGGGGGCTTCTTCGCCCTCGCCATGTTCGCCAAAGGTCCAGATGCCGAGCTGGTCGCGCGGATAGGCATCGAGGAGGGCGGCGAGAGCGGCGTCGCAAAACAGCGGAGACTGGTCGAGCGTATGGCTCGCCTGAAGGATGTCCGATCCAAATGACTTTCGGGCGTTTGCCGGCCAGTTGATCGCCATGATCTGTCCCGTCCTGTAACAGTCTGCGGGATGACCCGGCTATTCCGGGCCTTGTCCGGCAAACTTCAGGGACAGGTGAGCAAGATGCAGGCCGAAGCCTGTCGGCCAGCGGCTCTAGATGTCGAGATCGTCAGCGAAGTGGGCATTTTCCTGGATGAAGCGGAAGCGGTGTTCGGCCTTCTTGCCCATCAGCGTGTCGATGAGTTCGGCCGGGCGCATCTCGGTCAGGGCGTCCATGGAGTCGGGCAGGGTGATCCGGGCAAGCTGACGGGTCGCCGGGTCCATGGTCGTTTCCTTGAGGTGAACGGGGTTCATTTCGCCCAGACCCTTGAAGCGGCCGACCTCGACCTTCTGGTTCGCCTTGAATTCCTTCTCCATCAGCTCAGCCTTGTCTTCGTCATTCATGGCGTAGACCGACTTGCCCTTGTAGCTGAGCCGGTAAAGCGGGGGCATGGCCATGTAGAGGCGGCCGCTTTCGATCAGACCGGGGGTCATCTGGTAGAAGAAGGTGATGAGCAGCGAGGCAATGTGCGCACCGTCGACGTCAGCATCGGTCATGATGATGACGCGCTCATAGCGCAGGTCATCAATGCTGAATCGCGTCCGCAGCCCCGTGCCGAGCGCCAGCATCAGGTCCGACAACTCCTGGTTCTTCTCGAGCTTGTCATGCGAGGCAGAGGCAACGTTCAGGATCTTGCCGCGCAGGGGCAGAATGGCCTGGGTCGCCCGGTCGCGCGCCTGCTTGGCGGAGCCGCCAGCCGAGTCGCCCTCGACGATAAAAAGTTCGGTGTTTTCCGGCCCGCTTTTGGAGCAGTCGGCCAGTTTGCCGGGTAGGCGCAGCTTCTTCGTGGCCGATTTGCGGGCCACTTCCTTGGCCTTGCGTCGGCGCGCCCGGTCGTCGGCGCGCTCCATGGCCCAGTTGAGCAGCTTGTCGGATTCTTTCGGACTGGCGGCGAGCCAATGGTCGAAACGGTCGCGCACGGCATTCTCGACCAGGCGGAAGGCGGCTGTGGTCGAGAGCTTGTCCTTGGTCTGGCCGACAAATTCCGGGCCGCGAATGAAGACCGACAGAAGAATGCCCGCATAGGACATGATGTCGTCTGCCGTGATGTTGGAGGCCTTCTTCTGGCCGGTCAGTTCGCCATAATTGCGCAGGCCCTTGGTGATGGCTGAGCGAAGGCCCGCCTCGTGCGTGCCGCCATCCGGTGTCGGGATCGTGTTACAGTAGGAGCGTGAAAAGCCGTCGGCTTCGCCGAAGCCGGCCGGTGTCCAGGCGATTGCCCACTCGACCTTGCCTTCATCTGTCTCGACAAGACCGGAGAAGGCCTCGGCCGTAATCATCTCCTTGTCCTTGAAGACCTCGTCCAGCTGATCGGCCAAGCCGTTGGGATAGGTGAGGACGGCTTCAGCCGGGACCTTGGAATCCTCCGGCAGGAGTTCCGGTGCGCAGGACCAGCGCACTTCAACGCCGCGATAGAGATAGGCTTTCGATCTCGCCATCTGGAACAGGCGCGATGGCTTGAAACGGAGCTTTTCGCCGAAGATCTCGACATCGGGCTTGAAACGCACGCTCGTGCCTCGGCGGTTCGGGGCCGCGCCACGCAGTTCGACGGGGCCCGTCACATGGCCGCGCTCGAAGGCCTGGACATAGAGTTTCTTGTCGCGGGCCACCTCGACCTCAACGCGCTCGGACAGCGCATTCACCACCGAGATGCCGACACCGTGCAGGCCGCCGGCGGTCTCATAGGCCTTGTCGGAGAACTTCCCGCCGGCATGCAGTGTCGTCATGATAACTTCCAGCGCCGACTTCTCCGGGAATTTCGGGTGCGGATCGACCGGGATGCCGCGGCCATTGTCGACAATGGTGAGGTAGCCGTCTTCGCCGAGATGGACCTCGATCCGGCTGGCATGGCCGGCCACGGCTTCGTCCATCGCATTGTCGAGGACTTCGGCGAAAAGGTGGTGATAGGCGCGCTCGTCCGTGCCGCCGATATACATACCGGGGCGTTTGCGGACGGGCTCAAGGCCTTCCAGGACTTCGATGTCCTTGGCGGAGTAACCGGATTGGTCTGGCGTCATGTCGTCGAACAATTGGGCTTGGTTGAGGGCTGCCATCAAAGGACTCCGTCTAGACCGACTCACCGGAATGATACGAGCCCTAATCACAGGCGGAAGCCGTTAATGGCGCGTTAACCCTCTCGGAAGTCCACAGAAGACTGTTCTTCAGGCAGACAGGGCCCGTGCGCGGGCGAAGACGGATTCGAACATTTCGGGCGTCAGGCGGCGTGTATTCGTATTGTAACGCGAGCAGTGATAGCTCGACAGCAGGGTCAGGCCATTCGGCAGCGTGTACTCGCTTTCGTGCCCGAAGGGATGGTCCTTCAGTTTCAGGCCGAGCCCGCGCACTGTCGAATCGTGCGCAATCTTGCCCAGGCAAAGGAGCACCTTGAGCCGGGGAAGGGCGTCGATGCGGGCCTGCAGGAAGGGCCGGCAGGTGTTGATTTCGGCGCCCACGGGCTTGTTGGCAGGGGGCACGCAGCGCACGGCATTGGTGATCATCGCATCGTGAAGGGCGAGCCCGTCATCGGGGCGGGCATCATAGGCGCCGCTGGACAGGCCGAACTTGTCGAGCGTGGCGTAAAGCAGGTCGCCCGCCCAGTCGCCAGTAAAGGGCCGGCCGGTCTTGTTGGCTCCGGAGACACCGGGCGCCAGCCCCACGACCAGGATCGAGGCCTGGGGGTCGCCGAAGGAGGGCACCGCCCCATTGAACCAGTCGGGATGTTTTTCGGCATTCTCGAGGCGGTAGGCAACGAGACGGGGGCAGAGGGAACAATCGACGGGCGGCTCGGCAGGTACATCTTGCCGCTCAGTCATAATCGTCGTCCGTATCGCGGTCATCGTCATCGCTGTCACGCCGCGGGCGGGCGATCAGCTTGGCCATGTCCGAGAGGTCGATGAAGCTGTCGGCTTCGCGGCGCAATTCGTCGGCGACAGTCTGTGGCTGGCCCTTGATCGAGGAGACGACGGTGACCCGCACGCCATGCTGTTTGGTCGCTTCGACAGCCCGGCGGAAATCGCCATCGCCGGCGAAAAGTACAATGTGATCGACGAAAGGCGCCGTGGCGACCATATCGACCGTCAGCTCGACATTCATATTGCCGCGCACGCGGCGGCGGCCTTCGCGATCGGTGAATTCCCGGGCTGGTTTGGTCACAACATTGAAGCCGTTATAGGCAAGCCAGTCGACCAGCGGTCGGATCGGGCTGTAATCGTCATTTTCGAGGATGGTGGTGTAGTAATTCGCTCTCAGAAGATGGCCGCGATCGCGGAATTCGGCCAGCAGCTTGCGGAAATCGATCTCGAGATTGAGGGCGCGGGCGCTCGAATAGAGACTGGCTCCGTCGATGAAGACGGCGAGGCGCTCATCCTTGTAAAATACCATTGTAGAAAGGTCCGTTGATCAATATCTAGCGGGAAAGCCTTCAAGGCTATCTGTGAACTGCATTTGGAGCAAGCGCCGGGTTGCCTAGAGTTGCTGCAGCGCATATACAAAACGGTCACAGGAGAATTTCCCCATGGCACGTGTTACTGTAGAAGACTGCATCGAGCAGGTCCCGAACCGTTTTGAGCTTATCCTTGTCGCTGCTCAGCGCGCCCGC
Source organism: Henriciella aquimarina (assembly GCF_002088975.1). Taxonomy (GTDB): domain Bacteria; phylum Pseudomonadota; class Alphaproteobacteria; order Caulobacterales; family Hyphomonadaceae; genus Henriciella; species Henriciella aquimarina. Next base: position 56,428 of record NZ_NCST01000132.1, on the reverse strand, counting down.
ATGATCCGCGAAGGCTCGCCGCTGACAGTCGACCGCGACAATGACAAGGACCCGGTTGTTGCGCTTCGCGAAATCGCAGAGCGCGCCGTCAGCCTGGATGTCGTGCGCGAGGGCCTGATTGCCAACCTTCAGGAAGTCCGTCCTGGTGAGGAAGAAGAGCGCGAAGCCGACAAGGCAGCTCTCGAAGCAGCGCCTGCGGCAAGCGAAGAAGATGTCATGCGCGCTTACCAGGCCGAGCTGGAGTCGGGGCGCGACGATAGGTTCTAGATCCATATGAGCAGTGCGGCCGCAGCAATTTCAGACCGGTCGCCCCCCAATATGGAGCGGCGTGCTTCTGGCGCGCCTGTTGAAATCCCGTCAGCTCAGGACCTCGTCGATACGATCAGGGCGTATCACCCTGACGCAGATGTCCCGCGCCTGACCGATGCTTACGCCTTCGCCAAGGAAAAACACGGCGAACAGCTCAGAAAATCCGGCGACCCTTACTATTCGCACCCGGTCCAGGTCGCCATGCTGCTGGCCGAGACCCGGCTGGATCAGTGCACGATCATGGCCGGGCTGCTTCACGACACGGTCGAGGATTGCGACGTCACGCTCGAGCAGATCGAGACCCGGTTCGGGCATGATGTCTCTGAACTGGTCGATGGCGTCACCAAGCTTGGCAAGCTCGACTACAAGTCGGAAAAGTCCAAGCAAGCCGAGAACTTCCAGAAATTCATCCTGGCGACGGTCAATGACGTTCGCGTCCTGCTGGTGAAGCTGGCTGACCGACTCCACAATATGCGCACGCTTCACTTCGTGCCGAAGGAAGAGACGCGTTCGCGCATCGCGCGTGAGACGATGGAAATCTACGCGCCGCTGGCCCGCAGGATCGGTCTGTATGCCGTGGCTTCCGAGCTGGAGGATCTGTCCTTCCATCACGTCAATCCGGCTGCGCGCGACAGTATCATCCGCAAGCTCGAGGATCTGTCATCGGAAAATGCCGATGATCTTGAGCGCATCCGGTTCGCGATCAAGCAGATCGTTGCCGAGCAGGGCATCGAGGCGCGTGTAAAAGGCCGGCGTAAGCAGCCCTATTCGATCTGGCGGAAGCTGGAGAAGAAATCGATTTCCTTCCGGGACGTTGCCGACATCTTTGCCTTCCGGGTGATCGTCTCGGACGTCATTGAATGCTACCAGCTGCTTGGTGCTTTCCATACGGTATGGGCATGCCTGCCGGATCGCTTCCGCGACTTCATCTCGGTACCGAAACCGAACGGCTATGCCTCGCTGCACACGACCGTGCGCGCGTCCGGCAACCGGCTTGTCGAGCTGCAGATACGCACAGAGGCGATGGACCGGACCGCCGAACACGGCGTTGCCGCGCACTGGACCTACAAGAACAGCGAATACGGTTTCGACCTCGAATCCTCGAAGGCGGCCGGTCTCGATCCGGGCGCCAATTTGCGCGCCTTTGGCGAGTTGCTGGCCGACGGGGCCGAGCCTGACGAATTTCTCGAGCATGCCAAGCTCGAAATGTACCGCGAGCATGTCTTCGCCTTCACGCCGAAAGGCCGGCTTATCATCCTGCCGGGCGGGGCGATGCCGCTCGACTTTGCCTATGCAGTTCACACGGCCGTCGGCGACACATGCGACGGGGTGAAGATAAACGGCGTGGTGCGGACATTGCGCACGCCGCTGAAGAATGGCGATGTTGTCGAGATCCTGCGCCGGGAAGAAGCCCGCCCGACCGTGGGTTGGGAAGCGCTGACCGTGACGGGCCGGGCCCGCTCGGCCATCCGCCGGCTCATCCGTGATCGTGAGCAGGCCGAGTTCGTCCGTCTGGGCCGCACCCTGATCGACCGCGACCTGCGCCGCGCCGGTCTCGACCCGTTCGAAGTGGACCTTCCGCGTGTGGCGCGCCGCGCCGAGTTCGACAGCGCCGAAGCGCTCGCCGAAGCTATTGGCCGCGGGCGCTATGACACTTCCGATTTTATCCGCACCGTCTTTCCGGGCTATGAGCCGGTCCAGTCGATCCCGGCGGACCGGACCGTGCTGGATGACGATCATGCCAGTCGCATGGTGGCCGGTGAGGACCTGACACCTGGTGTCACGCTACACCTCGGTGAGTGCTGCAATCCGATTCCGGGCGACCGGATCATCGGTCTGCGGGAACCGGAAAAGGGCCTGGTGATTCACACCATCTATTGCCGCCGTGTGGCCGAATATGAAGACCGGCCAGACCTCTGGGTCGATTTGCGCTGGAACGAGGTCGCCAAGCAGGGCGTCGTCGCGGTCGGCCGGATTACCGTGCGAGCGATCAACAAGAAGGGCGTCATGGCTAGCCAGTGTTCGGCCATCGCGCAGGCCGGCGGCAATATCACGCGCGTCGAGACGGGCGAGCGGACCTCCGATTTTCTGCAGCTGACCTTCGATATCGAGGTTGAGGACCTGCGCCATCTGGAGCAGATAAAGGCCGCATTGCGGGCGCTCGCCGTTGTGGAGAGCGTCGAGCGGATTGAGGAGGCTGCGACTTGACCAGTGAAGACGTGCTTGAGGTGTTCCGCGAAGCTGGCGCTCTTCTCGAAGGTCATTTCATTCTCTCGTCAGGCCGCCGCAGCCCGGTCTTTCTCCAGAAAGCCCTCGTCTTTTCCAGACCAGACCTGTCGGCCAGGCTTTGCGCGGCGCTGGCGGAGCGGGTGAAAGCGGAATTCGGCCAGATCGATGTTGTTGCCGGCCCGGCTGTGGGCGGCATCATTCCCGGTTATGAACTCGCGCGTCAGCTAGGCTGCCGGGCCATCTTCGCTGAACGCTCCGACGGCAAGCTCAGCTTCCGGCGGGGCTTTTCCATCGAGGACGGAGAGCGCGTTCTCGTCGCTGAGGACATTGTCACGACAGGGCTTTCCTTCCGCGAAACGGTTGAGGCCCTGGATGCGCTGCCGGGCGAAGTTGTCGGTGGCTCCTGCATTATCGACCGGTCGAACGGAGCGGCGGATGTTGGTTGCAAGCTTGTTTCGCTCGCCCAGGTCGACTTTCCTGATTATGCCGCGGATGATTTACCTCCCGAGCTGGAAGCGATACCAGCCATCAAGCCGGGCAGCCGCGGCCTGGCCTGAGTGCGAGGAGGCGTGAGCCGGCCATGATCATCGGCATGGGAAATGACATGTGCAATATCGAGCGCATCGAGCGCTCGATTGAGCGGTTTGGGGACCGGTTCAAACAGCGTTGCTTTACGGACATCGAGATCGCGCTTGCCGAACGCCGCCGGCGCAGCGCGGAAACCTATGCAAAGCGCTTTGCCGCCAAGGAGGCGTGCGCCAAGGCGCTTGGCACCGGCGTGCCCCGGCGTGGTGTACACTGGAAGCATATGGGGGTCGTGAACTTGCCTACAGGCAAACCCACCATGGCGCTGACCGGTGGTGCGGCGACACGGCTTGCTGCGCTGATGCCGGACGAGCATGAAGCTGTCATCCACCTCACAATTACCGATGATCATCCGTGGGCGTCGGCAGTTGTCATTATCGAGGCCATGCCCATAAGGCTCGCGCCATGAAGAATGCACGTCCGAAACGTACAAGATTGCGCGCGGCCGGGAAGGCGGCAAGGCGCAAGCGCCCCGAACTCGATGCGGAAAGCCAGGCTGAGCTTGAGGGCCGGCTGGGCTATGCCTTCAAGAACGCCGACTGGCTCAACCGCGCGCTGACCCATCCCAGCCTGATCGACAATTATGATGGCGATGCACAGTTCTCGAACCAGAGGCTGGAATTCCTGGGTGACCGCGTGCTTGGCCTTGTCATGGCAGAGGTGCTGATTGCCCGGTTTCCGGCAGAGCGCGAGGGCTATCTGACCAAGCTGTTCCACCAGCTTGTGAGCGGTGAAGCCTGCGCCGAGGTCGGCGAGGGCCTGGGTCTTCGCCCCTTCCTCTTTCTCGATCCATCGATGGAGAAGAACAAGCGCGGCAGTTATGACAAGAGTGTCGCCGATGCGGTCGAGGCGCTGATTGCCGCCATCTATCGGGATGGCGGTCTGGATGCCGCACGGGACTTCATCACCCGGCACTGGATCATGGAGCTGGTTCATCGCGAGGTTTCCCAGCAGAATCCGAAGACCCGGCTGAGCGACTGGTGCGGGGCCAATCGTGCGCCTTACGCTGCTTACGAGATCGTCGACCGGGCCGGGCCGGACCATGAGCCGGTTTTTACCGTCAGAGCACGTGTTGACGGATGGGGTGAGGCGGTTGAGAAGGGCCGCTCCAGACAGGAAGCGGAAATGGCTGCCGCCGACCGCCTTTTGAGAGATTTGTTGCGCAATGGAAGCTGAAGACATCCGTCGGGCCGGTTTTGTCGCCATTATCGGTGCGCCGAACGCCGGAAAGTCGACCCTGACCAACGCCCTGGTCGGGACCAAGGTCGCGATCGTGACCCACAAGGTCCAGACAACACGGTTTCCCGTCCGCGGCATTGCCCACACCGATGACACCCAGCTCGTCATTGTCGACACGCCCGGCATCTTCGGGGCAAGCCGCAGGCTCGACCGAGCCATGGTCAAGGCGGCCTGGACAGGCGCGGACGATGCCGATGCGGTGGTCCACCTGGTCGATGCGGCTGCCTGGATCGCCGACAAGGAGGGGGCGGCAACTCCGGCGCAGACTCGCTCGGTTGCCGATGACCGGGCGCTGATCGAGACGCTGAAATCCTCCGGGCGCAAGGTCATGCTCGCGCTCAACAAGATCGACCTCTTCCCGCATGAGCAGGTTCTGCCGCTGATGGCAGAGTTCAACGAAATGGGCGTCTATTCCGACATCTTCATGATCTCCGCCGAAAAGGGCGACGGCATGGATGTCCTGCTCAAGGCGCTGGCCGACCGCATGCCGGAAGGCGGCGCGCTCTATCCGCCCGAGCAGTCCGCCGATATCCCCGCGCGGCTGCTCGCCGCCGAGATCACGCGCGAGAAGCTGATGCTGCGCCTGCATGAGGAATTGCCTTACCAGCTGACGGTCGAGACCGAGACCTGGGAAGATTTCCGCAATGGCGACGTGAAGATCCAGCAGGCCGTCATTGTCGGGCGCGAAAGCCATAAATCCATGGTGCTCGGCCGCAGCGGACAGACGATCAAGGCCGTCAGCAAGGCTGCCCGCAAGGAAATGAGCGAACTTTTCGACCGCCGTGTCCATCTCTTCCTGTTTGTGAAGGTCGATGAGAAGTGGCAGGAGAAGCGGGAATCCTATGCGCATCTCGGCCTGGAGTTCGATACCTGATGCACTGGCGCGATGAGGGGCTCATCCTCGGCGGGCGGAAATTCGGTGAAAGTGGTTTGATTCTCGACGTCCTGACCCGCACACGCGGGCGGCGGTCCGGGCTCGTCTATGGCGGGGCCTCGCGAAAGAAGCGCGGGCAGTTCGAGGCGGGAAACTCCGTTGATCTGTCATGGTCCGGTCGTCTTGAAGAGCAGCTTGGCCGGTTCGATGTGGCCGAAGCCTCGAAGCACCGCGCGGCACGCCTGCTGGACCTGCCGGATGCGCTGGCCGCCGTCGCCTCGGTGAGTGCCTTGCTGCGCGGCGTTCTGAACGAGGGCGATCAGGCGGGCTCCAACATTTACGAAGCGAGCCTTCTGCTCCTGGACAGTCTGGAAGATGATGCCGTCTGGCCCGCGCTCTATGTACGCTGGGAGCTGGGCCTGCTTTCGGCGCTTGGGTTTGGGCTCGATCTCGACCAGTGCGCGGTCTCCGGCGCGAATGACGGGCTGACACACGTCTCGCCCAGGACAGGGCGCGCTGTGAAAGGCTCCGAAGCCGAAGACTATGTCGACCGGCTCCTCGTCCTGCCGCGATTTCTCTGCGATCCGGCGGCGCCGGCGCACGGCGACGACATCCGTAGCGGACTGGCGCTGACAGGCTTTTTCGTCGAGCGGCGGCTGTTCCACGCGATCAACAAGGATCTGCCGGAGGCGCGCCGGCGGCTTGCGCGGCGGCTTTCCAGACGCGATTAGCGGCAGAGCGACCCGTTGCCCATGTCGAAGTGGAAATGATCAGCGTGGGCGGCATTGTAATCCGGGCTGAGCGCGACCGAGAACACCTTGCACCCGCCTTCATGGACAGCCTTCAGGAAGTCCCCACGGGCGCTCGTTTCCCGCCAGTGCTCGCGGACATCGATGACCTCACCGTTGGCGAGGCGAAACCCCTTGATGTCGATGGCATTGGCACGGGCGTGCTCGCTCAGGCGGTTGGTCCCGGCAATGTTACGGCACGAGAAGCTGCCATAGCTCAGCACTTCCTCGACCGGTGAGGCGAACATCTCTTCGGCGAGCGGGCGCACGACATCATTCTCCCAGATGAACAGGGCCGCCATTTCGTGGCAGGTCATGCGAAGAGGTGCCACGGAATAGGGCATCAGCGAGCGGTCAAGCACCAGAACGTCCTGGAGCGGGCATCGCTCGGTCCCGGCATCCTCAGGCAGACGCGTATAGCCGACCTCAGCCTTGTCGAGCAGGGAGTAACACAGGCCATGGTCGTCCTTGATGCGTGCCAGCTTGAAATGTGTGGCAATCCCGATCGGATCGGTCAGGTCGATCGGCCTCAGCGGATTGTGTTGCGGCGGGAGGAAGCGGTTCAGAACAAGAATGCCAAGCACGACAGCAGCAGCAATGCCGAGCTGCTTTATGGTGCGGGTCAGCGTGTTGTTCATTCCTTAACCAATCCGGTCTTTCTGTTTACCTTTGCAGAAGTGTTGATTCTGCCCTGCCAGTGAGCCGATCGAAGGAGCCGACATGTCCGATACTATGGATCATGATGATGGCAATATAATCAACGAGCCGCTGAGCGAAGCTCTGACGAAGCGCTATCTCGCTTATGCGCTCTCGACAATCACGTCACGGGCGCTGCCGGATGTGCGCGATGGGCTGAAGCCTGTCCAGCGCCGTATCCTCTACGGCATGCGGGAGCTGAAGCTCGATCCGGATGCAGGCTACCGCAAGTGCGCCAAGATCGTCGGCGACGTGATGGGTAATTATCACCCGCATGGTGACAGCGCGATCTACGACACGCTGGTACGCCTCGCCCAGAATTTTTCCGTGCGCTATCCGCTCGTCGACGGGCAGGGCAATTTCGGCAATATCGATGGCGATAGCGCAGCCGCATATCGTTACACCGAAGCGCGCATGACCGAAGCCGCCAAGCTGATGCTCGAGGGGCTCAGCGAGGACGCGGTCGACTTCAAGGACAACTATTCCGAGACCGACACCGAGCCGGTCGTCCTGCCGGCGGGCTATCCGAACCTGCTTGCCAATGGCGCGACCGGGATTGCCGTCGGCATGGCGACCTCCATTCCGCCACACAATGTCGCCGAAGTCATCGATGCAGCCCTGTTGCTCATCGAGAACAGGGATACGTCGATTTCCGAGCTGATGAATGTCATGCCGGGCCCCGACTTCCCGACAGGCGGGATTGTGGTCGAGCCGCGCAGTGCCATCCGCGAGGCCTATGAGACAGGCCGGGGCGGCTTCCGGATCCGGGCGCGCTGGCATGTGGAGGATCTCGGCCGCGGTACCTGGCAGATCGTGGTGACGGAGATTCCGTTCCAAGTGCAGAAGTCGCGTCTGATCGAGAAGCTGGCGGAACTCATTGAGACGAAAAAGGCGCCGCTTCTCAGCGATGTGAAGGATGAAAGCGCCGACGATATCCGCATCGTCCTCGAACCGCGCGCCAAGACCGTCGAGCCCGATGTGCTGATGGAGAGCCTGTTCAAGCTCTGCGACCTGGAATCGCGCTTCTCCATGAACATGAACGTGCTCCACAAGGGCGCACCGCGTGTCATGGGACTGCGGGACGTGTTGCAGGCTTATCTCGACCACCGCCGTGAGGTCGTGGTGCGCCGGGCCGCCTTCCGGCTCGACAAGATCGAGAAGCGTCTCCACCTGCTCGACGGCTATCTCATCGCCTATCTCAACATCGATGAGGTGATCCGGCTCATCCGCGAGGAGGATGAGCCGAAACAGGTCATGATGGACCGGTTCGGGATTACCGATGTCCAGGCCGAAGCGATCCTCAATCTCCGCCTGCGCGCCCTGCGCAAGCTTGAGGAGATGGAGATCAAGCGCGAGCATGAATCGCTCACCGAAGAACGCGCCGACATCCAGTCGCTGCTCAACTCCACGCGCCGCCAGTGGACGAAGGTCGGCAAGGAGTTGAAAGAAGCTCGCAAGGCGTTCGACCCGGACAGCGATCTGGGGCGCCGCCGCGCCTCCTTCGAGGATGCGCCCGAAATCGATCTTAGCGCAGCGCTGGAAGCCTCAACTCCGAAGGATCCGCTGACCGTTGTTCTCTCCTCGATGGGCTGGATCCGCGGGATGAAAGGCCACGGCCTCGACCTTGAGGCGACCAAGTTCAAGGAAGGCGACTCCCTCTATCTCAGCGAGGAAGTCTATACGACCGACAAGATCGTTCTGATGGCGAGTGACGGGCGCGCCTTTACGCTGACGTGCGACAAGCTGCCGGGCGGTCGCGGGCATGGTGAGCCGATCCGGCTTTCCATCGACCTTGAAGACAATGTCGGCATTGTCGCCATGTTCAAGCTGGAAGGCGAGCGCAAGCGGCTGGTGGCCTCTGACATTGGCTATGGCTTCATCGTCCCGGAAAGCGAGCTGGAATCAAACCGCAAGGCCGGCAAGTCGGCCGTGAATACAGGCGGTGGCAAGCTGGTGCTCTGTTCAATTGTCGAGGGCGATCATATCGCTGTGGTCGGCACCAACCGCAAGATGCTGGTCTTCCCTCTGGAAGAGCTGCCGGAGATGCCGCGCGGCAAGGGTGTGAAACTGCAGACCTATCGCGGCAAGGATCAGCTGAAAGACGCCATGACCTTCCACAAGGAAGATGGCCTTTTCGTGCGCGATGCGGCGGGTCGCTCCCGTGGCTTCCCGGAATGGGAAGAATGGCTCGGCAAGCGGGCCCAGGCCGGCAAGGCTGTGCCCAAGGGCTTCCCGAAATCGGGACAATTCAACGGATAGCTTGCCAGCACATGGCGTGACGGCTACTCAGGTTTGCAGGGAAACGAGGGTGGAGGATCCCGATGACTGTGCTTTACATCCTGCTCGGCGCCTTGGCGATCGTCGCCGTTTTCCTGATCGGCATCTACAATTCGCTGGTCGCAAAGAAGCAGCGGTGCAATCAGGCCTTTGCCGACATCGATGTGCAGCTGAAGCAGCGTCAGAACCTCATTCCCAATCTGGTCGAGACGGTTAAGGGCTATGCCGAGCATGAGCGCGGCACGCTGGAAGAGGTCGTCCAGGCGCGCAATTCCGCCGTGGCGGCCCAGTCGCCGGGGGATATGGCACAGGCTGAAGGCGCTTTGACGAGCGCCCTCGGGCGTCTTTTCGCGCTGGCCGAATCCTATCCGGACCTGAAGGCGAACGAGAACTTCAAGGAATTGCAGGATGAGCTCTCGGTGATCGAGGACAAGCTCGCTGCGGCCCGTCGTTTCTACAACGCCGCCGTTCAGGACTACAACACATCGCGCGAGCAGTTCCCGAACTCCATCGTCGCTGGCATGTTCAACTTCCCCGAACGCGAATTCTTCGATCTTGGCGGCGACAGGACCGAGCTTTCGACCGTGCCGGAAGTCAAGTTCTAGGTATTCTCCGCGAACCAGCGTTCCAGCCGCCGGATCGCCTCTTTCGTTTCTTCATGGGAAACCGCAAAGCTGATGCGCATATAGGCCTTGCCGCGCACCGGGTCGAAGTCCACGCCCGGCGCCAGCACGACGCCGGTGTCCTGCAGGATCTGTTTACAGAGCGCCATGCTGTCATCGGTGAACGCTTCGACATTGGTATAAATGTAGAAGGCGCCCTCCGGCGGCGCGATCTCTCCGAGGCCGAGCCGGGGCAGGGCCTCCAGAAGCAAGGCGCGGTTGGCCCGGTAAGTCTCCAGGTGGCCTTGCAGCTCCTCATCTTCGTCCATGGCGGCCAGCGCGGCATGCTGGGCGAGCGACGGGGCGGCGAGAAAAAGGATGCCGGTATATGCGGTTGTCTTGTCGGTGTGGGCCTCCGGCGACACCAGCCAGCCAAGGCGCCAGCCGGCCATGCTGAAATATTTCGAGAAACTGTTGATGACAAAGGCATCCGGCTCGAATTCGAGCATCGAATGTGTCGGGCCGGTATAGCTGAGCCCGTGATAGATTTCGTCCGAGACGATGGTAATGCCTCGTTCCCGGCAGACCTTGGCAATGGCCGCCAGCTCGTCTGCTGGCATGATCGTCCCGGTGGGATTGGCCGGGCTTGCCAGGATGAGACCATCCGGCGCAGTTTCCAGGCTGGCCAGACGCTCGGCCGTAATGGAGAAGCGTTCCGCAGGGCCACACTCCAGCTCCAGCGCTGTCATGCCGAGCGCCTTCACCGTATTGCGGTAGGCGACATAGCCCGGCCTTGCCATGACGATCGTGTCGCCGGGTGAGAAACGGCTGGTGAGCACCGAGACGAGGGCTGCCGAGGCCCCCGCAGTGAGGGCGATGCGGCCCGGGCGCATCTCAACGCCATAGGTCTCTTCATAGTGACGGCAGAGCCGCTTCTTGAGCGGCAGGCTTTCCCAATAGCCCAAGCCGTCTTCGTCGAGCACCTGTTTGGCGGTTTCAATCGCCTTACGGGGCGCGCCGGTCGAGGGCTGGCCGAACTCCATGTGTATGATGGAGCGGCCTTCAGCCTTCAGCTCATGCGCAAGCCGGCTGATCGAAATCGCGTGGAAGGGATCGATCTCTACACCCATAAGTCTCTCATTGTCCTATTTTGCAGTGAGCCCCGGCAGCCAGGTTGCGAGCGCGGGGATGGCGGCGACAAGCAGGATAATCATCAGCTGAAGCCCGATAAACGGAATCGCCCCTCGCCATATTTCAGATGTTTTCACGCCCTCCGGCGCCGCGCCTCTCAGATAGAACAGGGCAAAGCCGAAAGGTGGTGTCAGGAAGCTGGTCTGGAGGTTGAGCGCCATCAGGATGGCGAGCCAGACCGGGTCGAAGCCCATGACGATCAGGGGTGGGGTCACGAGCGGAACCACCACGAAGATGATCTCGATAAAGTCCAGAAAGAAGCCGAGCAGGAACATCACCACCATGGCCCCGACCAGCGCGCCCCAGCGCCCGCCGGGTATGGAATGGAGCATGTCGGCGACAATCTCGTCCCCACCAAAGCCGCGGAAAACAAGCGAGAAGAGCGACGCGCCGATCAGGATCAGGAAGACCATCGCCGTGATGTTGACGCCGCTGCGCAGGGCGGGCTGCAATTGCTGACGCCTGTGCAGGATGAGAATGCCGGCGGCGATGCCGGCCAGGAAGACCGCGCTGGCGATGACGGCAATGCCCACAGCCCCGAAGGCAAGCGCGCCGGCGCCGGCTACGCCGAGCCGCATGTCGACGAGATTGGTCACCACAAGAATGACGGCGAGGCCTGCAAAGGCAATATAGATCAGGGAAAGCAACAGCTGATCGCCAGACGTACTGAGCCGCATGCCGGCCAGCAGGATGGCCCCTGCGACCCCAACTGCGGCCGCCTCGCTCGGCGTGGCGATGCCAGTCAGGATGGAGCCGAGCACAGCAAGAATGAGCAAGAGCGGCGCGCCGAGACCGAAGACGACTTCATTGCGCGTCAGCGGTGGCGAGGTGTCATGGACGACGGACGGGCACTGCTCCGGGCGCAGGACAGAGGTGATGGCAATCCAGGCAAGGTAAAGCCCGACAAGGATCAGGCCGGGGATCAGCGCGCCGGAGAACAGGTCGCCGACAGAGACGACAAAGCCGCCAATGTCCATTTTCGACGCGGCCTGGCTGGCGGCATTCGAGATCGCGTCGGCCAGCAGGATCAGGACGATGCTGGGCGGGATGATCTGTCCCAGCGTGCCTGAGGCAGCGATGGTGCCCGTGGCCAGGCGCGGATCGTATTTCTGCTGCAGCATCGAGGGCAGGGCGATCAGCGTCATGGTGATGACGGTGGCCCCCACAATCCCGGTTGAGGCAGCAAGCAGCGCGCCGACGATCACCACGGCATACCCCAGGCCGCCGCGCACGCCGCCTAGCAGCCGGCTGGCGACGTGAAGCAGGTCCTCGGCGACGCGAGAGCGTTCAAGGATGACCCCCATCAGGATGAAGAGGGGCACAGCCACCAGCGTCTCGTTCTGCATGATGGAGCCGCCCTGGATACGGCTGGGCAGGCTCGTGAGCAGTGACTCCGGAAAGATGTCGAGGCTCATGCCGATAAGGGCGAAAATGAGCGCTACACCGCCCAGCGTCACGGCGACGGAGTAACCGGCCAGAAGCGCGGCGATGGCCGCCGCGAACATTGAGAGGGCAAGAAGGAGTTCAAGCTCCATAATGACTGCTCATTGCGGGCTTGGCCTCGTCATCCGGCGGCGTCTGCCCCGTCAAGCGCAACGCAGCCTTGGAGGCAACGGACAGTCCCTGCGCCAGCATCAGGACCGCGAAGACCGGTACGAGGGTCTTGAACAGGAAGAGGATGGGCAGGCCGTCGCTTTCCCGGGACCCCTCGAACAGGGACCAGGAGCGGGTCAGGCCTTGCTCGCCCGTCATCAGAAGCCGGATGCAGATCGGAAACAGGAAGAAATAGGTCCCGGCCAGTTCGATCCAGTTGCGGCCGTCTTCGCCAAAGCGCGGGCGCAGGATGTCGACCCGGACATGGGCATCATCCTTGAGCGCTGACGCAGCCCCGAGCATGAACATCGCGGCGAAGGCGTAGATGACGAGCTCGGACATCCAGGTCCATGAAAGCGCAAAAGCATAGCTGGCGATCACGACGATCAGCTGGAAAAGCACAAGCGCCATGGCGCAGCCGGCCGAGGCGATCAGGGCCCAGTGCGTCGCCCGGTCGATCTGCGCGCTGACGAATTTTGTCAGGCGTCCAAAGGTGCCGGGCATGACGAGGGTCAGCAAGGGCAGCAGGAAGACGGGCAGCAGGCAGATGCCGATCCATTTCAGGAAGGCGCCGAGCTTGAGGAAAAGGGCCGGGTCCATCTGGAGCGCTCAGCCTTTCCGGCCCAGTTCGCGGGCGGCGTAATAGGGGCCGTCGGATACCGAGGCCCAGTTGGCCATCGTCTTCAGGCCAGCCTCGAAACTCTCATAGATCCGCTTTTCGATCCCGTCCTTGCCGGAATCGGCGCGCACGTCACGCGAGGCTTCCGCCATGGCCTTCACGACATCATCCGGGAAAGAGCGCAGCTTCACGCCGTGCTCGCGAACGAGAAGGTCCAGATAGACGGCATTCTGATAGGTGAATTCGCCCAGCGAGGTGTGATTGACGGATTCGCAAGCTGCCTTGATCACGGCCTGCTCGCCCGCCGTCAGACTATCCCAGAGCTTGCGATTGATGCCGACCGCCAGACTGGCGCCCGGTTCATGGAAACCGGGGCCATAATAATAGGGAGCCTCTCGATAGAAGCCCAGCGAGTAGTCGTTCCAGGGGCCAACCCATTCGGTGGCGTCGATATTGCCCGTCTGCAGGGCCTGATAGATTTCCCCGCCGGGCAAGGCCTTCGCGGAGCCACCCAGCGCCCGCAGCACGTCGCCGCCTTGTCCGGGGATGCGCATCTGGAGACCGACCAGATCGTCGAGGCTGTTGATTTCCTTGCGGAACCAGCCGCCCATCTGGTGACCTGTATTGGCGCCCTGGATGGATTTGACGCCGAACTGGGCCGAGAGTTCGTCCCAGAGTTCCTGGCCGCCGCCGAAATCGATCCAGCCCATGATTTCCTGGGCGGTCATGCCAAAGGGGACGGCGGTGAAGAAGGGGTAGGCAGGCGACTTCGCGGTCCAGTAATATTCCGCGCCGTGATACATGTCGGCAGACCCGTTCGCGACTGCATCGAAGCTTTCGAAAGCCGGCACCAGTTCGCCCGCGGCGAAGACTTTCACTTCCATCAGGCCATCCGACATGGCGGCGATGCGTTGGCCGACCCGTTCGGCGGCCTGGCCGAGGCCGGGCAAGCCCTTCGGCCAGGTCGTCACCATGTTGAAACGACGGCGTTGCCTGTTGACGGAGGGGGCCGAGACACTGGTTGAACTATGTGGCGTGCTGAAAGAGGCCGCGGCGCCTCCAACACCGAGCAAGCCTGCACCAAGCAGGTTCCGTCTGCGTATCATTTCCTCCCCCAGTCACGCGTATGAACCCGCGATCAATCGTCTTCTAGCCCTACTCGTCCTCTTCAAGCCGACGCCAGACAGGCCCGTCAAGCACCTCGAGCGGCTGAAACCGGCGCTTATAGTCCATCTTCGGGCTCTCCTTGATCCAGTAGCCGAGATAGACATGCGGCAGGCTGAAGGCATCCGCATGCATGATGTGATCAAGGATCATGTAGGTGCCGAGGCTTCGCTTCGGCTGCCGGGTATCGAAGAAGGTATAAACCATCGAGAAGCCGTCGCGCAGGATGTCCGTAAGTGCCACGGCGACCAGCGGGGCATCTTCGCCTTCTCCCTCGCGGTATTCGAAGAGTAGCGTCTGGACCGGTGTCTCGTTCACCATGCCGGCATATTCCCGGAAGCCCATTTCCGACATGCCGCCGCCGTCATGGCGCGACAGCAGGTAGTTCTTGAGCAGCCGGAATTGCTCCCGCGTCGCCTTGGGCTCGACCGGTCGGCGCACAAGATCGGCATTGCGTTTCAGGACGCGCATCTGATTCTTGCTGGGCTCGAAATTCGCTGTATCGACCCGGACACTGCGGCAGGCATTACAGCTCGGGCAGGCTGGACGGTAAGCGACCGACTGGCTGCGGCGAAAGCCTGCCTCGCTCAGCTGGTTGTGCAGCGAATCCGGGGATGCTTGGCTAAGATGCGTAAAAGCTTTCCGCTCATACTGGTTGGCCAGATACGGGCAGGGCGTCGGTCCGGTGACGTAGAACCGAAGGCCGCGGCGTATGCCGGGTACAGTAAAGAGGGATTCATCAAGCTTCATTGTCACCGATTAAGGCATTCATAGATCAAATCGCCAAGGGGCAAGTACGGTAAATGCTGCCCATATCACGAGTAATAATGGACCACCAAACTTTATGAAATCCGAAAATCTGTAATGACCGGGCGCCATTACGAGCATATTCGTCTGATAGGCGATTGGTGAGGCGAAACTGCAATTGGCTGCGTAGATGATCGCCAGGATGTAGGGCAGGGGATCGGCATTCGACGCATGGGCCGCCTCCAGGGCGACCGGGGCGAAGAGCACGGCCGTTGCGGCATTACTCAGAATATTCGTCAGGATGGCGACCGCCAGGAAAATCGCTGACAGGACAGCGAGCTGGCCATAGGGCGCGGCTGCGCTGACCACGAGGTTGGCAATCAGGGAAGCCGCGCCGGTCTGTTCCAGCGCCGTCCCCATGGCCAGGGCGGCGGCAATGACGAGATAAATCTTGAGATCGAGCGCCCGGCCTGCCTGCCGGGTGTTCAGACACCGCAGGAGGATCATGGCGACAGCCGCCAGAACCGAAGCGATGAGAATGCTCGTTACACCGAGCGCGGCCGCCAGAACCATGGCGATGGCGATCAGCCGTGCGGCATGACCGCGAGCAGTTATGGGAATTTCCTTCTGCGACCATTCCAGCAGGATGACATCGCGGCTCGCGCGCAAGCTCTGGAACGCATCGTCGGGCCCGCAAAGCAAGAGGGTGTCGCCGGCTTCGAGACGAATTTCGCCGAGCTTTGCGCGAATCATGCGGGAGCGGCGCTGAATGCCGAGCACGACTGCCGAGGTCAGCCGCCGGAAACCGATCAGCTCCACCGTCCGGCCGGCCATGCGGGACCCGGGCGCGACTACGGCTTCGACAAGGCTGAGCGGCGGGACATCCGTATCGACAGCCTCCGAGTTGCCATCGCCCCGCCAGATCTGCTGCAGCATACCGGGTTTCGAGGCCAGCAAATCCGAAAGGGACTGGCGGGTGGCCGCCACGATGACGAGATCCCCCATCTGCAATTCGAAGTCCTCGAACGGCGGCAGGATTGCCCGCTCGCCCCTCTGGATCATGCGGACCGTCATGTCCTTGAGATCGGGAAACATGCCCGCCACCGGGCGCTTGCCGAGGAGGAAGTGATTGGGCGTCACCTCGATCTGGGCGACGAACTGCTTGCCAGACGGGACGATTTCCTCTGCGAAGGTTCCCCTGTCCGGCAAGAGGAAGCGGGCCATCACGAGAATATAGACCATGCCGATAGCGGCAAGCACGAGGCCCATTGAGGTCTGTTCGAAAAAGTCGAGCCGGATGCCGTCGATCCGGCGCAGGGCGTCGGCGGCGAGAAGGTTGGTCGACGTCCCGATCAGGGTCGTCATGCCGGCAAGGATGGAGACGAAGCTCAGCGGCATCATGAGCAGCGACGGCGAGGTCTTCATTCGCATCGCGATGGAGCTCATGATCGGCAAGAACATGATCACGACGGGCGTATTGTTCGTGAACGCGCTGATCGCGAAGACAGACAGGAAGGTCATCAATAACGTTGAGACCGGCCGTTTCCCGTAGGATGACAGAAGTGCCTTCGTCGGGCCTTCGAGAGCCCCGGTCTGGAACAGGCCCTGACCGACGATGAGCAGGGCCATGATGGTGATGAGGGCCGGGTTGCCAAAGCCTGCAAGCAAGTTGGCTGAAGTGATCGGCTCCCCATCCGTGCCCACGGCACCGGGCAGCGAAAAGATCAGCAGCAGGGCAGCGATCACGCCAGCCGAAACGATCTCCATCGACCAGCGGTCGAACATGTAGAGAAGAATGGTGACGAGGACCGCTAGCAGACTGACCCACATGGGCCATTGCGTAAGAAACTCTGCGGCCATCCGGCCTCCTCACCTTGACGTCGTTCGGCTCTGTTGCCGTCGAACGTTATTCAAGATGGAAGACTATGCTCAAGCGCCGGTTCTGTGGCAAGTAGGGGGCATCTGGAGCAATCGGACGGGTGTCGGCGAGACCGGCCACACTTTGTACCAGCTCCGCCGGGACGCCGTTGGAGATCAGGCTGCGGCGGGCAATATTCGCCCGGTCCGAGGACAGCTCCCAGTTCGAATAATCAGCGCGCTCGATCGGCCGGCTGTCGGTGTGGCCCTCGATAGAGACGGGAATGCCGAGGGTGATGATGGCCTGCGCGGCAAGCTTCATGAGCGTGTCTCCACGACTATTCAATTGTGCATTCCCACGCTCGAACAACGGCAGCCCCGCCCTGTCGGTGAGCTCGATTCGAAGATCTGATGTACCGGCCTGGAGGAGAACGTTACCTCCGCCCGATTCGACAAGGGCTGATGCCGAGAGCAGGTCTCTCGCCTGTCCAGCCACACTGAGGCCTGTTTCGGCATTATCTTGAGTCATAGAGGTGGCATGGGCAGCGCCAAACTGTTCGGCCAGGTTATTCTTGCCGTCGCTTGAGAGGCCGTGAACCAGCCACATGATCAGGAAGAAGGCGCACAGGGCCGTCAGGAAATCCGCATAGGCGAGCTTCCAGGCACCGCTCCGGCGCGTCGGCGCCTGGGGCGTTCTGCCCGTACGGCGCGGTGAGGCATAGTCAGTAACCATCCTGATCCGATCATTCTGATCTGTATGCCCTGGTTAACATGGTCGTCTTGAGGTCTCGTCTCACAGAACGTTGCAATTTCACGGAAATCCTTATCATCGTGGGAATAGCGAACAGGTCTTGTAATCCGGGCCTTGGGATCGGGCCCGCCGCACCATAGGTTGGGCGCGAGGCAGCAAACGAAACAGGGACGACTAGCCAATGAGCAAATGTACCTTTCTCGGTCTCGGCGTGATGGGCTATCCGATGGCCGGGCACCTGGCGAAGCATGGCCATACCGTGAAGGTCTGGAACCGGACCGGCGCGAAAGCGGATAAATGGGCCGATGGAAACAAAGGCGAGGCTGTAGAGGATCCGGCCGGTGCCGTCTTCGGCAGCGAGTTCGTCTTCATGTGCCTGGGCGATGACCCCGATGTCGAGGCGGTCTTCGATGCCATCGAGCCGAATCTGGCTGCCGGCATGATCGTGGTCGACCATACGACGGCGAGCGCAGATCTGGCGCGGCGGCTTCATGAACGCTGCAAGGCGCGCGGTGCGACCTTTATCGATGCCCCGATCTCGGGCGGACAAGCGGGCGCGGAAAACGGCAAGCTGACCATCATGTGCGGGGGCGAAACCGAAGCCATGGAAAAAGCCCGGCCTGTCATGAAAGCCTATGGAGCCCGCATCACGCATATCGGTGAAAGCGGGGCCGGCCAGCTCGCGAAGTCGGTCAATCAGATCTGTATTGCCGGGATCGTGCAGGGGCTGTCGGAAGGCATCCATTTTGCTGAATGCAACGGTCTCGACGTGTCGAAAGTGATCGAGGCCATCTCTGGCGGGGCCGCGCAGAGCTGGCAGATGGAAAACCGCTGGGAGACGATGACGGACCGTGAGTTCGATCACGGCTTTGCGGTCGACTGGATGCGCAAGGATCTGCGCATTGCCATCGATGCCGCCCGTGCCTCCGGTGCCAGCCTGCCGCTAACGGCGCTTGTCGATCAGTATTATGCGGATATCCAGGCCATGGGCGGCAATCGCTGGGACACGTCCAGCCTGATCAATCGCCTGCACACGCCGAAGCAGGACTGACGTGCGCCAGATCGATGTTCACCTGAAGCTCAGGGACCGCGATGCGGTCGTGCGCACGATCAAGGCGTTCGCGCCGGTCGACTGGATCGCGTTTCCGGTTGAACAGCATGACCGGATCCTGATCCGTGTCATTGCCCATGACGGGCGCAGCCAGGCGCTCACCGACACGCTTCAGGATGCCTTGCGCGACCGCCGTGACTGGCGGATCACCATGATCCCGCTCGAGGCAACCCTGCCGGTTCCGGAACCGCTGGAAGACGAGGATGCCCGCGCCAACCTTCAGGTGCTGCGCGAAGAGCTTCTCGATGATGTATCGCGGGATGCGGCACTGACGCGGGACTTTCTCATCCTGTCGGCACTTTCGACCATCGTGGCCGCTATTGGCCTGAATTCAGACGGGGTGGCGGCCGTGATTGGCGCCATGGTGATTGCGCCCCTCCTGGGGCCGATCCTTGGTTTCTCGCTCGGCGCCGGGCTTGGCAACTATCCGCTGATCCAGGAGTCGACTCGAACGCTCGCTGCCGGGATCGGGGTGGCGCTGGCGGTTGCCTTCCTTCTGTCCTTCTTCCTGCCACTGAACACCGACAGCCATGAGCTGATGTCGCGAACCGAGGTCAGGCTGGACGGCGTGGCGCTGGCGTTGGCCGCTGGCGGGGCGGCGGCCCTCTCCATGGCGCAGGGAAAAGCCGCCGTGCTCGTCGGTGTGATGGTCGCCGCAGCGCTCCTGCCGCCGGGGGCGGCGCTCGGATTGTTTCTGGGCGCGCAGGAATGGGGCTTTGCCTTGCGGGCAGGCCTTCTTCTTACGCTCAACATTGCTTGCCTGATCCTGTCGGCGCTGATTGTGTTCAGGCTCAAGAATATCCGCCCGCGCGGCTGGATCGATCAGCGCAATGCGACGCGTGCAACCTGGCTCAATGCAGCCTTGTCGGCAGGGTTTCTGATCATCGTTACGATCCTGATTATTGTGCTGGATCTGGAGCAGGCGGTGGAGTTCGGCTAAATCCTTACGGGGCTGCGCACCGGGGACGAAATGACAAAGGCCGACAACAAGACAAAGCCGGCCAGGCAATCCCCCGAGGATTTCATTGCCAGTGTCGAGAATGAAACCCGCCGGCAGGATGCTTATCGGCTGCTTGCGCTTTTCTTTGAAGCCACCGGGCTCGCGCCGAAAATGTGGGGGCCAAGCATCATTGGTTATGGTCGATATCACTACAAATATGAGAGCGGCCGCGAGGGCGACTTCATGCTGACCGGCTTTTCGCCGCGCAAGGCCAATCTGGCGCTCTATGTCCTGTCTGGTTCTCCGGCAGAAAAGGAGCAGCTTGCCCGGCTGGGAAAGCACAAGACCGGGAAGGCCTGTCTCTACATCAACAAGCTTGCCGACATCCACGAAGACGTTCTGGCGGAGATGATCCGCGACGATGTGCAGTACATGCGGGCAAAATACGAGACCTGGGAAGAATAGGCCGTCAGACCGGCACGAGGGGCCGAGCGACTATAACGCTCTGATCATCTGCTTCAGAAATGCATCAATCTCGGCCCGCGCGGCCGCGTGGCTGAGCGCGCTGTCATTGATGATGACGCTGAAGGCCACGGTCTGCCCGCTTTCGGCGGTGAAGTAGCCTGCGAGCGCATCTGCACCGAAAACCGTTCCGCTTTTCGCTCTCAGGACGCCCCGGAAGGAGCGGCTGGCAAGACGGTGCTCAAGGGTTCCGTTCTGGCCGCTTGCCGCGAGCAGGCTGGACCACTCCTCGAACCAGGGTTGCTGGGAGGCCCAAACCAGAAGGTT
Source organism: Henriciella aquimarina (assembly GCF_002088975.1). GTDB lineage: Bacteria > Pseudomonadota > Alphaproteobacteria > Caulobacterales > Hyphomonadaceae > Henriciella > Henriciella aquimarina. Next base: position 36,067 of record NZ_NCST01000132.1, on the reverse strand, counting down.
GCTCAGCGTGTCTGGCGACACGCGGTTGTAAAAGGAGAGGCCGGATCCGTCGACGAGGTTGAATTGCGTTTCAGGTGTGCCGGACTCAAGCAGCAGATGCGTCATCAGGTCGAGCCCGGCTTCTTCCGTCTTGTCGCCCATCACAAGCGAGACATGATGCAGCAGGGTTTCGGCATGGAAATTATTGCTGTCATAGAGGATGTCACGCAGGGTTTCGCGCGGATCCGGCGGCGCAAGACGCGAGATCAGCTGGGGCGTGAAGCCGCTGACGGGCGCCTCGGTTGGGGCAGGCCGGCGCGTCACCTCTCCATGCACGCGTATGCCATGGCGGGCGAGACTGTCGCGGAAGACACGGCCAGCCTGCAGCGATGGGTCATCGAGGCCAAGTTCGAGGAGCACGGGGCTCAGGGTGCGCCCAATCGTCCCGAACACCTGGCCGCCCGGCGCTGCTGGCTGTTTGTGCAGCTCAAGCTCAAAGCCGCTGGCCACGGTTTCGGCCTGACTGACATCAAGCGGGTAGGGGATGGGCGACAGCCAGGTGAGGGCCGGGGCGGCGCCGATGGCAGGGCCCGGCTCGATCGTGGCCTTGGCAATGGCGTCATCAATGCTGAGTGCTGATATTGCGGAGCCATAGCCGAATCGAAGGTCTTCATGGCTCCACCCGTCAGGCCAGGTGGGCGGTTCGAACAGGCTGTCATCCACCTGTATGTCGTGAATATCCGTCAGGCCGGCCGTTCGGGCTGCTTCGACGAGGGTGTCCAGGCAGTTCTCTTCACAGCCTTCACCTGAGGACAAGGTGGCATCGCCTGAGCCGACGAGGATGAGATCCGGATAAGGGGCTGAAGCGCTCTGCTGGCGGTAAAGGGCTGTTCCCTGCGGCCAGCCGGCATTTCCGTAATCGCCGAGATAGTGAAAGGCCGACGCTGTGGTGACAAGTTTCAGGGTTGAACCGGGCACGAACCGCTTGTCCGCATTCACACGGATCAATGGCGTGCCATCCAGGGCAATCAGGCTGATCCCCCAACGCCCGCCCTCAAGGTCGGCGAGGGAGGTCTCGTCAAAGCCCGCCTGCGTCTGGGCCGCCGCTGGGCCAGACACTAACGGCCATGCACACAGGGATGCGGTGAGTGCCACCGCGAGCGTATGCAGGAGAGGGGCCCGGATCACGCGTTCAGAAGCTCGGCGGCCTGTTCGGCGAAATAGGTGATGATGCCGGAGGCCCCGGCGCGCTTGAAGGACATCAGCGCTTCCATCATGACCCGTTCGCCATCGATCCAGCCCTGGTCACCGGCCGCCCTGATCTGGGCGTATTCGCCCGAGACCTGGAAAGCGATGGTCGGGATGGCGAAGGTCTCGGAAACGCGCCGGATAATATCGAGATAGGGAAGGCCCGGTTTGACCATGACCATGTCCGCACCCTCGGCGATGTCCATGGCGACTTCCCGCAGGGCTTCATCGGAATTGGCGGGGTTCTGCTGATAGGTCTTCTTGTCGCCCTTCAGGGCTGTGGCCGATCCGATGGCGTCGCGATAGGGGCCATAGAAGCCGCTGGCATATTTGGCGGCATAGGACAGGATCATCGTATTGCGATGCCCCTCGCTCTCGAGCGCCTCGCGTATGGCGCCGACACGGCCGTCCATCATGTCCGACGGGGCAACGATGTCGGCCCCGGCACGGGCCTGCTCGACGGCCTGGGCGACCAGAAGTTCGGTCGTCTCGTCATTCAGTACGTAGCCGGTTTCATCGATGACACCGTCATGGCCGTGGCTGGTATAGGGGTCGAGCGCGACATCGCAGATGATGCCGACTTCCGGGGCGGCATCCTTCATGGCCCTGATCGCGTCGGGTACGAGCCCGTTCGGGTTCAAGGCTTCCCGCCCCGTTTCATCCTTCCGGGCGGGATTGATGTGCGGAAAGATGGCAATGGCGGGAATGCCGAGGTCTCGTGCGCGTTTTGCCGCCTTGGCCGCTTCGGCGACATTCAGCCGGTGAAAGCCTGGCATGGACCCGACGGGGATCTTCGGCTCTTCGCCATCATGAACCACGGCAGACCAGATAAGATCGGCCGGTGTAAGGCTGTTCTCGGCGCTCAGCTGCCGGATCCAGGGAGCGCGGCGCAGACGCCGCAGGCGGGTGTGCGGGAAGGATTGGGGAAACGCAGTCGTCATGCCGACCTTGTAACGCGAAATGGCGTCCTGCGAACACGTTTTCTCATGAAAACCCGTTTGGATACATCCATGAAGGGCTTCTGCGCCTCTTCGATGTCGAACATGAAGTCCTCCATCGCCTTACGCGGGATTGGGCGGAAGCCTATCGATGCGTAGAAAGGGGCATTCCACGCGAGGTCGCGGAAGGTCGAGAGGGTCACTTCCGGAAAGCCGTTGTCTACTGCCTTGCGAATGACATGGTCCATCAGCGCCCGGCCAATTCCCTTGCGCCCATGCGCCGGGTCGACACTGATCTGATCGAGATAAAGGCCTTTTCCGCGATGCGACACCAGGGTAAATCCGACCGTCAGCCCATCCTCCATGCGCACGACATCCAGCTGGTCCTGCCGGATTGCGCTGATCAGCACCTCCTCGGGCACATGATCGGCCAGGGCATCTTCACTAAGGAGCCCGGTCGGATCGAACAGCGTGCCTGCAGCCTTGTCGACCTCAATCACGCGCGGAATGTCGGACGGGCCGGCCGGTGCAATTGTGTAGGAGGGGCATTTGCGCAGCATGGACAGACGACGGGCAGACAAAGAATGATCGCAAGAGAGGAGGCCGCACCCGCGGCGCGGCAGATCATACTATGCACGGGACGTGATTGGATGTCTGTCACACTTGGGCCACACTGCGCAGCCAGCAGGTCACAGGGAGATGGTCTGGGAACTCAGGAGCCGGATTCCGACAAGCGGGCCGCGCTGCCATTGGCGGGAGGCCTTGCAGCGTTTGATCTTCTGGCGGTCCACGCTCACGATCTCCACGATGAAACGCTCGGGAAGGATCGTGCTGCTTTCCAGCAGGATCTTTGCACCGCGCTGCGACATGTCTTTTACGACGAATGAGATCTTGAACCCGGTCTCGAGAATGAGGGTGCCGGTTGTGCTCAGATCGTAGCGTTGATGGGCGCGACTTTCACTCATACCGGCTCATCCAATCCCGTTCATCTCGCATGATTCGCAATATTTATTGCAGAACGCAGCTCACATAGAAATGCTGTGTGGCGCGCTTTTCACAGGAGAATAACGCTGCCGTCATCGCGATAGTTGCCTACTGCCAATATATGCCCCTGTGGGGTGAAGGCTTCCAGTGAGGCTTGCAGCTAAGCTGTAGTTTGCACGTCCTGCGTGTATATGGCGGCCTGAAATTAGGGAATTTGCGCCTTTTGTTAACGAATCGGACCTTCCATGCAGGCATGTTTAACGAAATATCAGGAAGATCAGGCTAACTCTCATCAAACTACAACAAAAGTTGAGTGATGATGGTGGTAACAATGAACAACGCTGCACAAGCAGCGACCGGTGATACGGTTGCTGAATCCTTTCTGAAATCCCTTTCGCTGCTCGAGCAGGCGCATCGCCGCCTGCACGACGTCGTCAAGGATGACCTCGAACGTGGCGGCGAACGCCATCTGACGGGCGTCCAGGCGCTGCTGCTTTATGAAATTGGCGAGGGTGAAACGCCGGCCTCCACTCTGCGGGCCCGCGGCGCGTTTGCTGGCACGAGCCTCTCCTACAACATCAAGAAGCTTCAGGAAGGCGGCTATCTGGTCCAGTCGCGTTCCGAGGCCGACAAGCGGACGGTTCACTTGAAGCTGACCGATCGCGGCCATGCAGTTCGTGAGCGTGTGGAAAGCCTCTTCGCCAAACAGGCGACGGCGCTTGAGCCTACGGCCAGCGTCCGCCCGACGGATCTGACGCAGCTCAATAAGACCGTATCGCGTCTTGAGCGCTTCTGGTCCGATCAGATCCGCTTTCGCCTCTAAATCTTTTCGCTCAACATCTGGTGGAGGCCCTGCTAGGGTCTCCACCGATGCGTGGGTGGGGGCTGTTCCTATTGGTTGTGCTGCAGGCACAACAGGCATCGGCTGGTCCGTGGGGGCGAGCCGATGAACAGGTTTATGCCCGGCTTGCCGTGTCCCGTGTCAGCCTGGAATCGTTGGATGCGGTGCGTCTCGATTCCTATGGCGAGTACGGCCTTGATGATGACTGGACGCTGACGCTCAAATATGAGCGCCTCCAGTTCGATGACTTCAGTGAATACGACAAGGATGGCTGGCGTATAACGGCGCGGCGATCTTTCAACCTGCCCAAGAGTCTCATAGCCTCGCTGGAAGCCGGAGCGCTGAAGGGCGAAGCGATTGGTGGCGCGGCCGGCTGCGAGGCGCTTGGCGCAGAGGTCCGTGCGGGGCTCGGCCAGTCGGCGCAGATTGGCAAGAAGCAGAAATGGGACCTGTTCTGGTTTGCCGAGGGCGCTGTGAGGGCTCACGAGGATGGCTGTGTCCGGCACAGGCTCGAGGCCGGCTATGGCCAGCAGCTTGTCGGGGATCTCTGGACCGTCTCGCAGATTTGGCTCGATGAGGGTTCGGCGAATGCCCGCTCGCGGAAATACCAGTTTGAATTGCTCTGGAAGAGCGGGTTTGCCGATGTCTCCCTGGGCACAACCACCGAATTCGGAGGCGCATTCGAGGAAACTGCCGCCTTCCTCGCGCTGGCCAAGACGTTCTAGATTGCGGCAGCTTTGACGCTATTGCGGGGGGCTTGCTCCGTCCCCGCTGTCCTCTGCAGACGCATCGCCCTCGGGCTGATAGCCGCTTTCCACCATCAGATAGGCAATGACGGCGTGACGGTCGCGCTCGCGGCGCACACCGGCAAAGGTCATATTGTTGCCGGGCAGATAGCTTCTGGGGTTGGCAAGCCAGTGCTCAAGCCGGTCAGGCGTCCATTCGAAATCGGCGTCCGACAGGGCCTGCGAATAGTTGAAGGATGGCAGTGAGCCGACCTGGCGTCCCATGATCTCATGAAGGTTCGGTCCGACGAGATTTCGGCCGCCCTCCACGACCGTGTGGCAGCTACTGCACAGTTTGAAGGTGCGTCGGCCAAGGGCGTAATCGGCCTCGCTGTATGGCGCCGGTAGGTCGGCAAAGGCCTCGTCTCCCGTAGCGGGAGAGCCCGTCGCAGACCCTTCCTGACCGGAAACATTCGCGTCCTGCGTCTCTTGTGCCGGAGCAGGCTCCGGTGCCGGCGCGGAGGTTTTACCGCCATCGCACCCGACAATCAGAAATGTCGCCACAAGGAAAAATGCTGTTAAAAATCGCGGCGTTATTGGCATAACATAAAGCTTTTTCTTGGGCTTTTGGGGCTTCAGGACTTGCAGACTATGCCCTCCTGGCCTGTGCGGCTTTGGGGCGCGTTGTCGCAAGCGGGCGCTATTCCCTGCAGATTTGATGGATTTCATGAGCGAGGCGTTAAGCCAGCCGGCATAAAGCTGAAGGGTGTGTTTTGGCAGGGGCTGGCCTTACCCGGAATGAACCTCCTTCGTGTCCTTCTGCTTGCCATTGTCATGGCTGCTGGTGCGTCTCCGGCCGCACTGGCCAGAAGCGATGTCCGCGATCAGCCCTTGCAGGTGCTCGGCCATGAAGGCCTTCGTGCCCTTGAGACAGACGCGGCGCCGGTAACGGCCTGGCGATACGAAACCCGGTTTGCAAACGGCAATGTGCGCTCCGTGCGCTCGGCCGTGAGGGAAGCCTATGACCGAGGTATAGAGCTGGACGTCAGCCCGGTTTCTATGGCGGATGCCATGACGCATCGCACGCCACCACAACGCAGAGAGCCTGCGCTGGTCCAGCGTGCCAGCTATGGCCCGACACAGGCTAGTGGCCTGTCTCGCTCAAGCAGCGAACTTGTCGCTGCGGTCTGGACGCCTGCGGCGGGAGGCCGTTCTTCAGGCGACTGGCGTAGCCAGGATGATTGGGCGATTCCATCGATCGCCCCGCAGGCCGACGAGGAGTCGATGCCGGCTGTGAGCAACCCCAGGCTGTTACAGGCTGCCTTGAGGCCGGTTCCACAAACACGCGTGGAGGGTGATGTCCGGTCGCCTGACCCTCAAGCGCGGCGCAAGAACGCCAGGATCGGCATGACCCAGCCGCCGAGCCTGGAAGCTTCTTTGCTGCTCAAGGCCAGCCTTGCTCCTGGACGTCGTGGGGGCGCACGCCCCATAAACCGCCCTGCCACGAGCATGCTGACCGCGCAACAACCGGCAAAACCGCTCGGGGATCATGCGCCGGAGCGGAGCAAGAACAGGCTCACCGAGCACACGCAGCCCACAAAACAAGCCGTCTCCGCCGATTTGACACTTCAGATGTTCTTTGACGGCAATGGTGATGGGCAGCATATGCCGCAGGAGGCTCTGTTTCAGCCGGCAGCCCTGACGGTTGCGCAACCATCCCCTGCAAGGGCTCATCCTGATGGGGAAGGGTATGTTGCCCGCATTCTGGGCGAAGGGGACTATCGCGTGCGGGTGAAGCCCCACAGCCTGCCATTGGGCTTTGGCGTCCTTGAGCGCGGAGCAGACACGGTCACGCTCAGCACAGAGCGCTCGACACGAGCGCAAATCGCTGTGCAGGTTTCGGGGCAGATCCGGGGTACCCTTTTTCTCGACGCCAATCGCGATGGCGAAAAAAGCCGTGGCGATGCGTGGCTCGAAGGCGAAACGGTCCAGCTGATCGACATGGAGACATCGACGGTCATCGAGACACAGTCGGCCGCGTTCGGGCACTATGCCTTTGAGGGGCTGGCGCCCGGGCGATACCGGTTGCGCGCCATGATCGGCTGGCAGGAAGTAGGCGGTCGCGTCATCGATATTACACCGGCGCAGCCTCAGCACCTCGTCCCCATGAGGATTCGCTCGGCAGTGTTCGACGCGGACGCCGCCGGTGGAAAGACGATCCAGCTCACGCAGAGGCGACGGGACAAAAGAAAAGGCCCGGCGGATGACATCTCCACCGGGCCTTCAAAAGGCTAGGCTTTCAGCCTGGCTTATTCTTCGTCTTCAGCCAGAAGGTCGTCGCGTGAGACCTTCTTGTCGGTGATGTCGACCTGCTCGAGGAGGTGGTCGACGACCTTGTCTTCGTAGATCGGGGCGCGAAGCTGGGCCATGGCGTTCGGGTTCTGCTGGAAGAACTCGATGACCTGACGTTCCTGGCCGGGGAAGCGCTGGGCTTCGCGGACCAGGGCCTGCTGGACTTCCTGCTCGGAAATCTGGATGTCGTTCAGGCGGCCGATCTCGGCAAGCACGAGGCCAAGGCGCACGCGGCGCTCGGCAATCTTGCGATACTCTGCCTTGAGGTCGTCGTCGGACTTGTCCTTGTCTTCCTCGCTGACGCGGCCGGCATCCATTTCCTGCTGCAGCTGTTGCCAGATCTGGTCGAATTCCATGTCGACCATCTTCGGCGGCAGTTCGAAATCGTGCTTCTCGTCGAGCGCATCGAGCAGGCTGCGTTTGGCTTTTGAGCGCGACGCATTGTCGAGCTCCTGTTGAAGCTGCTGCTTCACCATGTCCTTCAGCTCGTCGAGCGACTCGATACCGAGGCCCTTGGCAAATTCCTCATCGATTTCAGGCTTCTTCGGCGCCCGAACTTCATGAACCTTCACTTCGAAGACGGCGTCTTTGCCGGCGAGGTGCTCGGCCTGGTATTCGTCCGGGAATTTCACCTCGACCTCTTTCTCATCGCCGGCTTTCAGGCCAACGAGCTGCTCCTCAAAACCGGGGATGAAGCTGCCGGAACCCAGCACAAGGGAGTGGCCTTCGGCGGCCCCGCCTTCAAACGGCTCGCCGTCAAGCTTGCCGACGAAATCGATCACGACAGCATCGCCGTCGCGCGCCTTTGCGGTCTTGCCGCGGGCCTCATACTTCATGTTGTTCTCAGCGACGCGGCCAAGAGCCTCTTCAAGCATCTCGTCGTCGACATCGGCAACCGGGCGGGTGACTTTCAGCTTGGAAGCGTCGGCCGGCTCGAAGTCTGGCATGACATCGACGTGCATGTGATAGGCGAGGTCCTCTTCGCCATCGAGCACCTTGTCCATGTCGCTTTCCATGTGCATGTCGGGCTGCGAAGCCGGGCGGACCTCAGCGTCGGCAATCGCCTTTTCGCTGGATTCCTTCATCACCGCTTCGACAACTTCGCCCATGATGGACTTGCCGAACATCTTGCGGACGTGAGATGCCGGGACCTTGCCTGGGCGGAAGCCCTTCAGGCGCATTTGCGGACGGATTTCCTCAATGCGTTCATCCAGACGGGTTTGCAGCTCGCTCGCAGGCACCTTGACCTTGTACATGCGGCTCAGGCCATCGGTGGTTTCGGTGCATTCCATGATTTCATTCCTTGTGCGCGATCGGGGCTGGATTGCCCAGTCGCTGGCCTACAATGTCCTTGAAGCGGCGGTGTATGTCACAGCGTTGCATCCCTGTCTATGCGGGGGACATTAGCAATTTCACATGGTGCGGATGGAGGGACTTGAACCCCCACGCCTCTCGGCGCCAGAACCTAAATCTGGTGCGTCTACCAATTTCGCCACATCCGCATGTGATGCGATCGGGTCTCGTAATTCGAGGCGCGAGCCGGTTCAAGGCCTGCTGTCATAAAACTCGCTGAGCAGCTCTGGCAGGGCCTCTGGCAGGTCTTCGGCGATGAGGCCCGGCCCGAGCCGCAGGCCCAGTTCGCCATGCACCCAGCAGGCGGCACAGGCCGCATCGAACGCGGTCATGCCCTGCGCCAGCAGGCCGCCGGCGATACCGGCCAGCACGTCGCCGCTGCCGGCTGTCGCCAGAAAGGGCGTGGCGTGGGTGTTGCGCACGATGCGCCCGTCAGGCGCAGCAATCACGGACACCTGTCCCTTCAGGATGACCACGGCGCCGCTGCGCTCTGCGGCGATCCGGGCGGCAGTCTCGCGGTCATGCTGATCCAGCAGGTCGGGAAAAATGCGTTTGAACTCACCGGGGTGGGGCGTGAGGATGGCCGGCTTGTCGATCGCGGCGAAGAGGGTCTCGGTGTCATCTTTGAACACGCTCAGGGCATCTGCATCGAGCACGGCCGAACGGGCTTCTTTCAGCACGGTCAGCGTGTTGGCGCGAGTCTCATCGGTGACCCCGGCGCCCGGGCCGATCAGCCCGCAGCGGCAGGTCCCGGCCAGTGCGGCGAGCTCATCGGTGTCGCGGAAGGCTTTCACCATGACGGCCGTTTCGTGGCTGGCATTCACGAGGACGGCACCGGGTGGCGAGAACAGCGTCACGAGGCCCGCGCCGATGCGCAGGCCGGACCGGGCCGAAAGCCGGGCCGCGCCCGTCGAGGAGGCTGGCCCCGAAACACACCCCAGCGCCCCGCGGGCATGCTTGTGCGTGTCATCGGACGGCCAGGGCCAGGCGCCGATCCAGAGTTCGGGAGTGTTGGTGTGGGCCATACCGGACATGCTCTATCCTACCTGAGAGATCTGGCATCTGAATAACCGAAGCTCCCGCGATGGGCAAAACCCTCCGGTCGGACGAAACGGCCCTCCGACTGTTTCGGGACGGTACACCTGGAGAGTGCAGTAGGGAGTACGCCTGAAGGGTACACTCAAAGGTGCAGGAAAAAGCCTTCAGAGAATTTTGGTGGCGGCTTCGCTGCCAAGTTGCTCGACGACCAGCCTGTCGGCGCCCTTGGCAAGCCAGGTGACCGAGCAATGCCCCGGCCGGAAGCTGGTAACGTTTTGCGAACCACCGAGATGCCCGACAATGGTGTTGATCGCGACGAAATGGGTAAAGACGACCGTGTGGTCCGGCATGGTCTCGATCGTGCGGATCAGGTCCTCCCGCCAGCCCTTCAGCAGGGCGGGCGCATTCGACCAGGAGCCCGCCATGAACTCACGCAGCCAGGCGACGCGGTCTTCAAGCCCGTCCGGGGTCGGGATCTCACCGACGGTCCGGTCGGTTGCAACGGCCAGGCCGCTTTCGTGTGCAAAGGGCAGGGAGGTCTGCTGGCAGCGTGCCATGGGGCTGGCCACGATGCGCTCGGCCTTGGCGGCTTTCAGTGTTGTGGTAACGGCTTCGGCCTGTTTCTCGCCGAGCGGCGAGAGGCCGGGATCGGCCGCATGGCCCCATCCAGCGGCGGCTTCGCCGTGACGTACCAGACAGATCAAGCCGCGGTCTCCATGACCTTGAATGGGTCGAGGCCATCCTGCGCCATGATGTCGAGCGCGCGTCGGTAGAGAACCGGCTCGGGAATATTGAGCGCCTGGCGGACCTCGTCGAGCGGGCGCGGCAGAAGCGCCTCGATGTCCTGTTCGATGATGCGGTGCGCGATCTTGCCATTGCGGCGACCTTCGCGAATCACGTCGCGGATCCGGGCGGCTTTCGGAGCGGCCTTTGAAATCTGCCGCCCGCCCATAAAGGCGATGAAGCTGACACCCGCGCCGCCATGCTGGCTGTGGGTAAAGCCGAGCAGAGCGGCCTCGCCGAGCGCGTCCCGGCCATAGCCGGTCAGGATGTGCATCATGTCATGAGTGTCGCGCAGGCGATTCCCGTACCAGAGCAGATCATCCTCGATTTCGCGCCAGGCCGCCGGGCGTTTCTCGCTTTCGGCGACAAGGCCGGCCGCACTGAGGCCTTCGCGTTCCATGAATTCGGCATAGGTGCGGCCAACGCTGCCTTCAGGGAGCGAATGGAGCGGGGTGTGGTCATCGAGAATCGGGGGCAGGACGGTGCGCTTGCTGAGCTGGGACTGGCCTTCCGGCGTCGCCATGAAGCGCTCGAAATCCTTGAAGGCCGCCTTGCCGTTGAGGGCTTCGATGATGTGAAAGACTTGCTCGGTATCTTCCTTGTTGGCGATGAGCTTCTGCATGTGACGCCACGCCTTCAGCGGGCGGAATCGCGGCGCCTCGCGCGCGGGATCTATATAATAAGAAGCGGTGGTCATATCCGTGTCGCCGGAAGGGGCTGATTTGACAGACTAACTAGCACGGCGGCCCCCTTTGAACAATGACGCGACCGTCATTTTCAGGGGTATCAAGCTATGCACAAACAATCACCAGTGACGATCAAAAAGCGTGCAAAAGCATTTGTACGGCGTCGATTTGTCGGGTTCAAATATCGCGCTAATGAACGAGGCTGTTAGGTCAGCGACAGTACAGGTGGAAAGGGTTTATCCGGCGATGAAAAAGATAGAAGCGATCATCAAACCGTTCAAACTTGATGACGTGAAGGAGGCCCTTCACGCTGTGGGGATGCAGGGCATGACCGTGACGGAGGCAAAGGGGTTTGGTCGCCAGAGGGGGCACACCGAACTCTATCGCGGCGCGGAATATGTCGTGGATTTCCTGCCAAAGTTGAAAGTCGAGCTGGTGATCGCGGACGACAGCGTTCCCAGCGCCATTGAAGCGATCTCGAAAGCCGCGCATACCGGCAAGATCGGCGATGGTAAGATCTTCGTATCGGATGTCAGCGAAGCGGTCCGGATACGTACTGGAGAAACCGGGGAAAGCGCGCTCTAAGGGGACCTGAGCCGCACACACACAACCGGACGATTTACGTTTTAAACTGGAGGGCTAAATGGCCGAAAATCTTATGAAGCTGATGAAGGAAAAGGACGTTGAGTTCGTTGACCTTCGTTTTACCGACCCGCGCGGGAAGATGCAGCACGTCACCTTCGATAAGGGCATGGTCGATGACGACTTCTTCGTGGAAGGGCAGATGTTCGACGGCTCGTCCGTCGCCGGCTGGAAGACGATCAATGAGTCGGACATGCTGCTCAAGCCGGACCCGAGCGCAGCGGTCATCGATCCGTTCTTCCAACAGACGACGCTGGCCGTAGTCTGCGACATTCTCGATCCGATGACCGAGCAGCCCTATGGCCGTGACCCGCGCACGACCGCCAAGAAGGCCGAAGCCTATTTGAAGCAATCGGGTGTCGGCACGACCGCCTATTTCGGCCCGGAAGCCGAGTTCTTCGTGTTTGACGATGTCCGCTGGTCCACCGAGCCGCACAAGACCGGCTATTCCTTCGATTCCACCGAGCTGCCGTTCAACACGGACAAGGAATACGAGATGGGCAATATGGGCCACCGCCCGCATACGAAGGGTGGCTATTTCCCGGTCCCGCCGATCGACTCCGAACAGGACATGCGCTCGGAAATGCTGGGCATCATGAGCGAGCTCGGCCTGGAGCCGGAGAAGCATCACCACGAGGTTGCCCCGGCGCAGCACGAGCTTGGCATGAAGTTCTCGACGCTGACCTCGATGGCTGACCGCCTGCAGCTCTACAAGTATGTCGTCCACAATGTGGCGGCCCAGTACGGCAAGACGGCGACCTTCATGCCGAAGCCGTATTTCAACGACAACGGCTCGGGCATGCACGTCCACCAGTCGATCTGGAACGGCTCTTCGCCGCTGTTCGCCGGCGACCAGTATGCCGGCCTGTCGGAAACCTGCCTGTTCTACATCGGCGGCATCATCAAGCACGCCAAGGCGCTGAACGCGCTGACGAACGCATCGACCAACTCGTACAAGCGTCTGGTGCCGGGCTTCGAAGCCCCGGTGATGCTGGCCTATTCGGCCCGCAACCGGTCTGCCTCGATCCGTATCCCGTTTGGCTCCAGCCCGAAGGCCAAGCGCATCGAGACGCGCTTCCCGGACCCGACGGCCAACCCGTACCTGGCCTTCTCGGCGCTGCTCATGGCCGGTCTCGACGGGATCGAGAACAAGATCCATCCGGGCGACGCCATGGACAAGGACCTCTACGACCTGCCGCCGGAAGAGGCGAAGTCGATCCCGCAGGTCTGCGGTTCGCTGCGTGAGGCGCTCGAAAGCCTCGATGCCGACCGCGGCTTCCTGAAAAAGGGCAGCGTGTTCGATGACGACCAGATCGACGCCTATATCGATCTCAAGATGGAAGAGGTGGAGCGTCTGCAGCTGCACCCGCACCCGGTCGAATTCGACATGTACTACAAGGTCTAAGCCGACAGACGGCCCGTATGACCAAGGCGCCCCGGATTTCGGTCCGGGGCGTTTTTCTGCCGGGTAAGGATGAAGTTCAGTGCCAGGCGGTGGATAAATGCGTTCTGGCCCTTGCGTGAATCCCGGCATAGACAAATATGCATCAAGCTGCGACCACATACGCACTCGACAATGAACCAAGCAGGCTGGAACGCTCGAATGACCGACCCTTACATCACCGCTCTGAACCTTGTCCCGACGGTCGTTGAACAAACGAGCCGCGGAGAGAGGGCCTTCGACATCTTCTCGCGGCTGCTGAAGGAACGCATTATCTTTGTGACCGGCGGCATCGACGACAATACCGCCAGCGTGGTGACGGCTCAGCTCCTCTTCCTGGAGTCCGAGAGCCCGAAAAAAGAGATCTCGATGTATATCAACAGCCCCGGCGGCTATGTTTCCTCGGGGCTCGCCATCTATGACACGATGCAATACATCCGCTGCCCGGTCTCGACGGTTTGCGTCGGCCAGGCGGCCAGCATGGGCTCGCTGCTGCTCGCGGCCGGCGAGAAGGGCATGCGGATCGCGCTGCCGAATGCGCGCGTCATGGTTCACCAGCCCTCCGGCGGCTATCGCGGTGTCGCGACCGACATCGAACGCCATGCCGAGGAAATTCTCGAATTGAAACGCCGGCTGAATGATATCTATGTCAAACACACCGGTCAGGATTACGATACGATCGAGCGCAAGCTTGATCGGGATACGTTCATGACGGCGGACGAGGCCAAGGATTTCGGCCTGCTCGATCAGGTCTATGAGCGCCGTCAGGGCGACGAGGACAAATAGTCCGGCATTGATGCGCAGCTGCACTTGCGCGTCCGGACTGAAAAAATATGATCGATTATCAAGCGAGAATGTCGCGCGGCATAAATCGTGCGTTAATTCATCGCAAGCATTGAGGTAGCCATGACGAAACAGAACGGCACCGGCGATTCGAAGAATACGCTTTATTGTTCCTTTTGCGGCAAGAGCCAGCATGAAGTGAAGAAGCTGATCGCCGGCCCCACGGTGTTCATCTGCGACGAATGCGTCGAACTCTGCATGGACATCATCCGGGAGGAGAGCAAGGCGACCGGCTTCAAGTCGAAGGACGGTGTGCCGACCCCGCGCGAAATCTGCGATGTGCTGGACGATTATGTGATCGGCCAGGCGCACGCCAAGCGCATTCTCTCCGTTGCGGTTCACAACCACTACAAGCGCCTCTCGCACGCCTCGACCTCCGACGGGGTCGAGCTGGCGAAATCGAACATCCTGCTCGTCGGGCCGACCGGTTGCGGCAAGACGCTGCTGGCGCAGACGCTGGCGCGCATCCTGGATGTGCCGTTCACCATGGCCGATGCGACGACGCTGACCGAAGCCGGCTATGTCGGTGAGGATGTCGAGAACATCGTTCTGAAACTGCTCCAGTCGGCAGACTATAATGTCGAGCGCGCCCAGCGCGGCATCGTCTATATCGACGAAATCGACAAGATCTCGCGCAAGTCCGACAATCCGTCCATAACGCGCGACGTCTCCGGCGAGGGGGTGCAGCAAGCGCTGCTCAAGATCATGGAAGGCACGGTTGCCGCTGTGCCGCCGCAGGGCGGGCGCAAGCATCCCCAGCAGGAATTCCTGCAGGTCGACACCACGAACATCCTGTTCATTGTCGGCGGTGCCTTTGCCGGTCTCGACAAGATCATCAGCTCGCGCGGGGAAGGCACCCGCATGGGCTTCGGCGCCGACGTGAAGGATCCGGACGCCCGCGGCGTCGGCGAGATCCTGCGCGATGTGGAACCGGAAGACCTGCAACGTTATGGCCTCATTCCGGAATTCATCGGCCGCCTGCCGGTGATCGCGACGCTCGAGGATCTCGACGAGGAAGCCCTCATCGAAATCCTGACGCAGCCGAAGAACGCGCTGCTCAAGCAGTATCAGCGGCTCTTCGACATGGAGGAGGTGAAGCTCACCTTTACCGACGAGGCGCTGACCGCTGTGGCCCGCAAGGCGATTGCCCGCAAGACGGGGGCCCGCGGCCTGCGCTCCATCCTCGAAGGCATCCTGCTCGACACCATGTTCGAGCTGCCGAACCTGCGCGGTGTCGAGGAAATCGTCGTGAATGGCGAGGTGGTCGAAGGCCATGCGGCGCCGCTGCATGTGCACGCAAAGGCGGCCAAGCCGAGCGAAGCGTCCTAAAAGCTGACATTCCTTGTGCGCAGGCCTGCTTGAATGGCCTGCGTTTACCTCCACATCTTTATCAGGAAGCCGGAATCGTCCACCATGCGGGGGCGCCCGGCAGGATCGCTGCTGAGCAGGATCCATGGAATCGAGAGGAGGCATTATGCCCAAGAAGACCCTCCCTGTCCTTCCCCTGAGGGACATAGTTGTTTTCCCCGACATGGTCGCACCGCTGTTTGTGGGCCGTGACAAATCCGTTCGGGCCCTGGAAATGGTCGACGAAGGCGAGAACGAGATCATGCTCGTTGCTCAAAAGGACCCGTCGACCGATGAGCCCGCGTCAGACGACATTCACAAGATCGGCACGGTCGCCACGATCCTGCAGCTGCTGAAGCTGCCGGACGGGACGGTCAAGGTGCTCGTCGAAGGCGCCAGCCGGGCGCAGATCGTCGAGTTCAATGACCGCGACAGCTATTTCGATGCCGATGTCGAGCTGATCGAGCCGGAAGCCGGCGATACCGGCGAGGTGCAGGCACTCTCGCGTGCCGTGATCGACCAGTTCGAGAACTATGCGAAGCTCAACCGCAAGATTCCGCCGGAATCGGTCGCGACGGTTTCGCAGATCACCGAAGCCGGCAAGCTGGCCGATGCGGTTGCTTCCCAGCTGCAGGTCAAACTCTCCGACAAGCAGGAACTGCTTGAACTGTCGAATGCCCGTGAGCGCCTCGAGAAGGTGTTCGCCCTCATGGAAGGCGAAATGGGCATGATGCAGATGGAGCGGAAGATCAAGAACCGCGTCAAGCGCCAGATGGAGAAGACCCAGCGCGAATATTACCTGAATGAGCAGATGAAGGCCATTCAGCGCGAACTGGGCGATGGCGGTGAAGAACGCGACGAGGTCGCCGAGCTCGAGGAGAAGATCCGTGAGACCCCGCTCAGCGAGGAGGCCCGTAACAAGGCCGACCAGGAGATCAAGAAGCTGCGCCAGATGAGCCCGATGTCGGCGGAATCCACCGTCGTGCGGAATTATCTCGACTGGCTGCTGTCGCTGCCCTGGGGCAATCGCAAGGAGATCTCCACCGATCTCGATGCGGCCGAGGAACAGCTCGATCACGACCATTACGGTCTCGAGAAGGTCAAGGAACGGATCATCGAATATCTGGCTGTGCAGAAGCGCACCAAGAAGATGAAAGGCCCGATCCTCTGCCTCGTCGGCCCGCCCGGCGTCGGCAAGACCTCTCTCGGCCGCTCGATTGCGGAAGCCACGGGCCGTGACTTTGTCCGCGTGTCGCTTGGCGGCGTGCGTGACGAAAGCGAGATCCGCGGTCACCGCCGGACCTATATCGGCTCCATGCCGGGCCGTATCATCCAGTCGATGAAGAAGGCCAAGTCCGGCAATCCGCTCTTCCTGCTCGACGAGATCGACAAGATGGGCATGGACCATCGCGGCGATCCGGCCTCGGCGCTTCTCGAAGTGCTCGACCCGGCGCAGAATTCGACGTTCAACGACCACTATCTGGAAGTCGATTACGACCTTTCGGACGTGATGTTCGTGACGACGGCGAACTCGCTCAACATGCCGCAGCCGCTTCTCGACCGGATGGAGATCATCCGCATCGCCGGCTACACCGAACCGGAGAAGCTGGAGATCGCGAAGCGTCACCTCCTGCCCAAGATCCGTAAGGATCACGGCCTTGCCGAGAGCGAATGGATCGTTAACGAGGAAGCCATCCGCGACCTCATCCGCTACTATACGCGTGAAGCCGGTGTGCGGAATCTCGAGCGCGAACTGGCCCGTCTGGCCCGCAAGGCCGTGCGCCAGATCACGCAGAAGGGCGAGACCGTCATCGAAGTCACTTCCGACAATCTCGACGAGTTTGCCGGTGTCCGGAAATTCCGCTTCGGCCTGGCCGACGAGGAAGACCAGATCGGTGCCGTCACCGGCCTTGCCTGGACCGAGACAGGGGGCGACCTGCTTCCCATCGAAGCCGTCCAGATGCCGGGACGCGGCCTGATGAAGGTCACCGGTAACCTGCGCGACGTGATGAAGGAGTCGATCCAGGCGGCAAGCTCGCTTGTTCGCTCCCGGGCTGTCATGCTTGGTATCAAGCCGAGCCAGTTCAACACGACGGACATCCACGTCCACGTGCCGGACGGCGCGACGCCCAAGGACGGGCCTTCGGCCGGGATCGCGATGACGACAGCCATCGTCTCGCTGCTCACCGGCAATCCGGTCCGCCGCGATGTGGCCATGACGGGTGAGGTCTCGTTGAGGGGCCGTGTCCTGCCGATCGGCGGGCTGAAGGAGAAACTCCTGGCCGCGCTGCGCGGTGGCATCAAGACGGTCCTCATTCCGGAAGAGAATGAGAAAGATCTCACCGAGATTCCGGATCAGGTTAAGGAAGGTCTGAAGATCGTGCCTGTCACCGACATCAATGAGGTGTTTGCCCGCGCGCTGACCCGTCCGCTTGCGCCGATCGAATGGTCGGACGAGGACGAGGCGGCCCTGCAGGCCACGCTCGCCGGCAAGCCCGGCACGGAAGAAACCGGAGAGACCATCCGCCACTAGGCGAATACTCCAGGGATAAGAGACGGCCCCTGCTTCAAACGACAGGGGCCGTCTTGCTTTTCGCGTCAACGTCCCGCAGAAAGCGCTGAACACAGAGGGCGGTTAGCTCAGTTGGTAGAGCATCTCGTTTACACCGAGAGGGTCAGCGGTTCGAGCCCGTTACCGCCCACCATTCCCCCAGATATGTCTTTGTTATTGCATCCTTTTTCGGCTGTTTCCGGAGGCGTTTCCGCCGCCGAGTGGCGCCCAGGCTGAAAATATGTTCGTATCCGGCGAACCAGTCATCTGCGCCAGTCGCGCGGCCAAACCTGGCAGGATCTCATGGGTGTCAATCGGAAACAGTCGAGGGCAGGGGGCGGTGAGCCCATACAACTGGACCTCTTCGCCAGAAAATATGGCGCGGCCTTGCGGCGCTATTTTGCGCGGCGGGGCGCGCCAGCTCATCTCTGCGACGATCTCGTGCACGATGTCTATCTCCGCCTGGCCGCACGCCAGGGCGAAGGCGAGATCGAAAACGCAGAAGCCTTCCTCATGCAGTGCGCCGCCAATATCTGGCGCGACCATTGGCGCAAGACGCACCGCCGCGGCGAGGCCTCGAACGTCGAATACGATGATTTTGTCCATTCCTTTGAAAGGTTGGACCCTGAGCGCGTCTTATTAGGTAAGGAAGCTTTTGAGCGGTTCGTGGAAGCGCTCGATGCGCTCCCGTCTCGCACGCGCGATGTCTATCTGCTCTGCCGGATGGATGGGGTTAGGCGCAAGGAGGCGGCCCGGCGCTTCGGGATGTCTGTCAGTTCCGTGGACAAGCACTTGCTGGCTGCAACCAAACATATGGGCCTCGCCCTTGGTGATAGGAAATGACCTCGCGGGAACGGAAAGACAATCAGGACAGCGTTGAAGACATGGCCGCCTATTGGGTCGTGCAGCTGTCCGCGCCGGAGGCGAGCCCCGAGGACCGCTATGCCTTCGAGGCGTGGAAGGCGCAGAGCCCGTATCATGCCGAGGTGTTCGAGCGGATCCAGCGCGGCAATGCCGTCGGCGACCGTCTGCTGGGTGACCCGCGCATGCAGGCGCTGATCGACCAGGCGCATGCCGACAATAAAGCGCCAGGATGGCGCCGGCCGGGCGCGCTCATGTCGGCGGTCGCCGCCTGCGTCTGTGTGGTGGCGGCTGTTGCCGTCACGACCGTGTTGATGTCGCAGAACGAGCCTGTGTCGCAAGCCCCGGTCCATGTCGCGGCCGAAACCTATGAGACGGCGGTGGGCGAGCGCTCCACGGTTACCCTCTCTGACGGCTCCGAGGTTGTTCTCAACACCGATTCCGCGATGGAAGTCCGGTTTACCGATGCCCGCCGGGAGATCGAGCTGTCGCGCGGGCAGGGCTATTTCGAGGTCGCCAAGGATGCCGACCGGCCCTTCATCGTTACCGCCGGTGACAAGCAGGTCATGGCGCTCGGCACGGTGTTCGATGTCCATTACGAGCCGGCCAGGCGCATTGCGGTCACGCTGGTTGAGGGGCTTGTCGATGTCGATGACGCCCCATCGGCGGCCGGCGGTGGTGCGAATGCCAAACCTGCGTCCGGCGTGCGCCTTCATCCGGGTGAGCGTCTCGTCGTGTCTGGGCGGGAGCAGCAGGTCGAGACCGTCGATGTGACGGAGATGACAAGCTGGCGCTCCGGCAAGATCATCTTTCGCGACCGCCTGCTGTCGGAAGTGATTGCCGAGATGAACCGGTATTCCAAGCAGAAGCTGGCGCTGGGCGATGATCCGCGCCTGGCCGACCTGCGCGTGTCCGGCGCCTTCAACCTCGGCCGCGCCTCGACCTTTCTGAACGCGCTTGAATACATGGCACCGGTCGAGGTGCAGCGCACGGGCGCCACGGAGCTGACGCTGGTCTGGCGCGAGTAGCGCACGACGCCTTTTTCGAAAAAAGTTTTACAACATTTTGCGACTGGCGCGTCGAACCTAGTAGAACAATAAAAAATTGAACGCCCACAAAAAATATGGGTGTCGAAAGACGTACGCCAGAACAAAAAAGGCGGCGTACCCGGGAGGAGTGCAATGCAAGACCAGGCGAGAAAAGGCTACAGGTCCGCCATGCTCAGCGCGGCTGTGCTCGTTCTCGCGGGCGGCCTTGCCCATGCAGACGAGGATGCCGCGCACGACCTCTCCATCAAGCAGCAGGATCTCGGCCTCGCCCTCACGGAGTTCAGCAAGCAAAGCGGCGTCGAGGTCTTCTTTCAGGAGCGCGATGTTCGCGGCAAGACCAGCCCGGATATCAAGGGCTCTTACACAACCGAGCAGGCGATCCACCTCCTGCTGGACGGGGCGGGCATCGCCTATACGGTCAATGAGGACGGCACGCTGCTTGTGGGCGGGGGCTATGCCAGCGAGCCACGCGAAGAGGCGGCCACACGGCCGCGGAAAGTTGCGCAGGCGCGGCCTGAACCGCCGTCGCGAAAGCCGCAACGAACAGCCAGGCAAGACGAGACCGCGACGCTGGATGTCATCATCGTCAATGCGCGCCGGCGGGATGAAAGCCTTCAGGATGTGCCGATCGCGGTTTCGGCGATTTCCGGTGAGCAAGCCGAACTGATCGGCGTCGATGCGACCGATACGCTTGCCGTCACAACCCCGACCCTGGATTTCAGCCAGCAAGGCTCGTTCGCGGCCATCCCGTTTCTGCGTGGCGTCGGCAGCGCGACCGCCAGCGCCGGAGCCGAGCAGCCTGTCGCGATCTATGTCGACGATGTTTATATCGCCTCGCCCAATGCCAACCTGTTCGCGCTCGACAATATCGAAAATGTCCAGGTGCTGAAGGGGCCGCAAGGCACGCTGTTTGGCCGGAATGCGACGGGCGGGGTTATCCAGATCAAGACCAAACAGCCCGCGCTCGAGCCCTCCGGGCGCGTCTCGGTGGGCTATGGAAATTATGAGACGGTACAGGGCGACTTTTACGCGACCGGCCCGCTAAGCGAGACCATCGCGGCGAATATCGCCCTGTCGGGCAGCAAGCAGTCCGAAGGCTATGGCGAGTCCGTCACGACGGGGGCGGAAACCCAGAAGAGCAAGGACTGGAATGTCCGCGCCCAGATTCTGATCAATCTGAGTGAAGCGACCAGCGTCAAAATCTCGGGGGACTATTCCAGACTGGAGTCCGATTTCGGGGCCAATCCGAGCATTTTTCCCGGTACGATTGGCCTGGGCGGCACAGAGTTCGCGGGAGACTTCAACACAGCGGGGGCGGGCAGCGATCTCACCCGGATCGAGCAGGCGGGTGTCAGCCTGCACATCAATCATGAGATGTCCTTTGCCGATCTCGTCGGCATAAGCGCCTACCGCAAGACCGACATGCACGCGGTGATCGACCAGGATGCCAGTCTTGCCCCGTTCCTGACCCTCGATCTGACGTCGCCGACGCGGACCTTTTCACAGGAAGTCCGCCTCGTCTCGAATACGGCCGGTCCGCTGCAATGGGTGACGGGGCTCTACTACTTCCACTCCAACAGCCAGTATGACCCGGGCCGCCTGACGGGCCTGATTTTCGATCCGGCCGTCGCCGACCCGACCTATACTTTCGAATTCGAGGACAAGCAGAAACTGGATTCCTATTCCGGTTTTGCCGAGGGTACGTACGCGGTCTTCGACGCCACGAATATCACGCTTGGCATTCGCTATACGCAGGACGCTTACGAATTCGAATCCACCCGGCAGGTACTCTCCGCGCAGAGTCTCGCTGAAACACCTGTGCCGGGCGGGGTTTTCGAAAAAGAGGATGACTTCGACAAGCTGACATACCGGGCAATCCTGGATCACAAATTTGCGCCCGGTATTCTCGGCTATATTTCCTATAGCCGTGGCTTCAAGAGCGGCGGATACAACCTTCCGGAGCCTGGCACGCAAGCCACTCAGGTGGCCATCCGTCCGGAGGTCCTCGATGCCTATGAGGTCGGCCTGAAGACGACCTTCTTCGACGCGCTGACCTTCAATGTCGCCGGCTTCTTCTACGATTATCAGGACCTGGCCGTCAGCATCACCCGGACCGGCTCTCTCTTCGTCGTCAATGCCGCCGGGGCCGAGATCAAGGGGATCGACGCCGACTTCGCCTTCAGCGCGGGCACCGGCTTCCATATTTCCGGCGGGATCGGCCTTCTCGACAGCGAATATACCGAGTTTCCGAACGGGCCGACCTATGTGCCGAATGAAGCGCCGCCGTTCGGCAATGCAGTCGTGCCAGCAGACCTGGCCGGCAAGACGACGCAGCGCGCGCCGGACCTGACCTTCAGCCTCGCCCCGCGCTATTCGTTTCGCGCCGGGAATGGCGAGGTGACGCTGGCGGCAAGCTTCTATCACAATTCGGGCTTCTTCTCCGATCCGGAGAACCGGCTGGAGCAGCCGAGCTACAGCTTGATCAACACGTCCGCCGGCTATCGCTGGGACAATGGGATGAGCGTCCGCCTCTGGGCCAGGAACCTCACGGACGAGCGCTATTACACATTCCTGCAGGCGGGGCCGCTCAAGGATTCGGCCGCCTATGCGCCGCCGCGAACCTACGGCTTCACACTCGCGAAGGATTTTTAACAGGGGGCGGGCGGGGTGACCGCTCCACACGTCTTCGGTGCCCAACATGAAAGGAGAAGGGACCATGCAACAGCAAGCAGACAAGAAAATGAAAATTGGAAGTAAATCGACCGGGGTCGCCGATCGCAACACGCCGCTCTTGCGGAATTACTGGTACGTCGCCGCGTTTTCCGACGAGATCACGCGCGAGCCCATGCGGCGCACCATTCTTGAGGAGGACATTGTCTTCTACCGTACGCAGGATGGCACGGCGGTCGCGGTGCAGAACCGCTGCCCGCATCGCTCCTTCCCGCTGCACACGGGGACGATCAAGGGCGACCGGATCGTTTGCGGCTATCACGGCATCGAGTTCAATCCGGACGGCTCGTGCGGGCTGGTGCCGGCGCTCAATGCCGCGCCGCGCTCGATCCGTCTCGATGCCTATCCGCTGGTCGAGGACGGGCCGTTCCTGTGGATCTGGATGGGCGATCCGGCCAATCCGGACTATTCCCGCATGATCTATCAGGACTGGTGCACCTCGCCCGGCTGGACGCATGTGAAAGGCTACATGTACATGAAGGCCAACTATCTCGGCCTTCACGAGAACCTGATGGACCTTTCGCACTTTGCGTTCCTGCACGCCAAGTGGAACATCGCCCGGCCCGAACATGCTGCCGCGCCTTCAAAGATCGAAGAAGACGGCAATATGATCCGCCAGCGCGAGATCCATGAGGATGCCGACCTGCCGCCGGCCTTTGTCGAGGCAGCGGCACTGAAGGCGCCGATGAACCGCGAGGCACAGCACCTGGTGCAGATCCCGGGCATGCATGTCGGCACGCAGATCACCACGGACGCCTCCGAGCCCCCCAAGCGCGACGTCCAGCACGTCATCCATATCATGACGCCGGAAACGCAGACCTCGACCCACTATCTCTGGGCCATTGCCTATGATGAAGCGGTCGACACCGAGGAACTGCGCGAAGGCATGCGCACGGTCGGCGAGGGGGCCTTCATGGAAGACAAGGTCGCGCTCGAGGATATCGAGGAGATCGTCGCACGCGATCACCGCCCGAACTTCCGCGAGAAGATCATCAAGACCGATGAGGGCGGCATCCGGGTCCTGCGCATGTTCGCGCGCATGGCCGCCGAGGAGCAGGAAGAGGCTGCGGTTGCCGCTGAATAGCGGCGCGCGTCCGGGGCAGGGCATACCTCCCGTTTGGCCTGTCCCGGACGCGATATCCGGCACGCCATCGTGTCGAGTGTGGTGCGCGCTTCATCTGCGCCACCATGAAAGCCGGTCAGGCTGCAGGCCGTCACGCTGTGGCGGCCGCAGCTTGCCGTTTCCTTGTCTGCCCGCCGGGTCGAACCGGGCACTGGGCAGGCCTTCACACCAGTTTTGCAGGTTGGAAAAACTTTATGGTTCAAATCACGGTTACAGATCGCAGCGGTACGACGCGCTCGATCGAGGTCGAGCAGGGCCTGTCGCTCATGGAGACCCTGCGCGAGAACGGCTTCGATGAAATCCAGGCCATATGCGGCGGCTGCTGCTCATGCGCGACGTGCCATGTCTATGTCGAGGAAGCCAATGCGGACGCCATACCGCCCATGGATCTCGATGAGGAGGATCTGCTGGATTTCGCCGAGCACCGCACGGAGCGTTCGCGCCTGTCATGCCAGATCCCGGTGACCGACGACCTCGGCCAGATCCGGATCACGATCGCGCCGGAAGAGTAAAACAAAAGGCCGGGGCACTGGGCCCCGGCCTCTATCTCGAGCGTGGCTGGCTGGGCACGAGACAGCCTCGTGCGCGCCAACCCGCTTCCTAGTAGACCACCACGCTGCGGATGCTTTCTCCGGCATGCATCAGGTCGAAGCCCTTATTGATGTCCTCGAGCTTCAGGACGTGGGTGATCATCGGGTCGATCTCGATTTTGCCCTTCATGTACCATTCGACGATTTTCGGCACATCCGTGCGGCCCCTTGCGCCACCAAAGGCGGAGCCTTTCCAGACGCGGCCTGTGACCAGCTGGAAGGGCCGGGTCGCGATTTCCTTGCCGGCTTCGGCGACACCGATAATGATGCTCTCGCCCCAGCCGCGATGGCAGGCTTCCAGCGCCTGGCGCATGACGTCGGTATTGCCGGTGCAGTCGAACGTATAGTCGCCGCCCCCGCCGGTCAGCTCGACCAGGTGGGAGACGATGTCGCCGGAGACGTCTTTCGGATTGACGAAGTGGGTCATGCCGAAGCGGCGGCCCCATTCTTCCTTGTCCGGGTTGATGTCGACACCGACGATCATGTCCGCGCCAACCATCTTGCAGCCCTGGATGACGTTGAGGCCAATGCCGCCGAGGCCGAAGACAATGACATTCGAGCCGGGCGTGACCTTGGCGGTGTTGGTGACGGCGCCGACGCCCGTGGTGACGCCGCAGCCGACATAACAGGTCTTGTCGAAGGGCGCGTCCGGATCGATCTTGGCAACGGCGATTTCTGGCAGGACGGTGTAATTGGAGAAGGTCGAGCAGCCCATATAATGGTGGATGGTCTGGCCCTTATAGGAGAAGCGGCTCGTGCCGTCCGGCATCAGGCCCTTGCCCTGGGTCGCCCGGATCGCGGTGCAGAGATTGGTCTTGCCCGACAGGCAGCTTTTGCACTGGCGGCATTCCGGCGTGTATAGCGGGATGACGTGGTCGCCCGGCTTCACGCTGGTCACGCCGGCGCCAACTTCGCGCACGACGCCGGCACCTTCATGGCCGAGCACACTCGGGAAGATGCCTTCGGAGTCCAGCCCGTCGAGCGTATAAGCGTCGGTATGGCAGATGCCGGTGGCCATGATCTCGATCATGACCTCGCCTTCCTTCGGGCCTTCCAGATCCAGCTCGACGATCTCAAGTGGCTTTTTCGGTTCAAACGCAACAGCGGCGCGGGTTTTCATGGTCGCGATCCTTCCGATCTTTCTGTGTGCATTTCCCTATACTACGCGAAGGAAACTGGGATAAACCACGTATTTTGAAACTGTTTGTTGCTGTATTGGGATAACATGGACCGGAACTGGCAGGGCCTGGAAGAACTCGTCGCGGTCGGCGATACTGGCAGCTTCGTAGGCGCCTCGCGCCTGCTCGGGGTCTCCACCTCGCATGTGAGCCGGGCCGTTGCCGCGCTGGAAGACCGGGTCATGGTGCCGCTCTTCTTTCGCACGACACGGACCGTGCGGCCCACACATGCCGGTGAGGAGCTGATCGTGCGTGCCCGCCGGCTGATCCAGGAGCGCGATGCGGCCCTGGCGCTTGTGCGGGGGGATGACGAGCCGCAGGGCGAGTTGTGCATTACGTGCTCGGTTTCGCTTGGCGAACGCTATGTGGCGCCCATCACGCGCCGTTTTGCCGAACAGTATCCGCGGATCTCGATCCGTCTCGACCTGTCGAACCGGCTCGTGGACCTGATCGGGGAGGGCTATGATCTCGGCATCCGCACCGGGCATATCGGAGACAGCCGACTGATCGGCCAGCAGGTCGGCACACGCCGCTTCCTGCTCTGCGCGGCGCCATCCTATCTGGCCGCGCACGGCCAGCCGTCCTCCATTGCGGACTTGCAGGAGCATGTCTGCCTGATCGGCAATTCCGCCCATTGGCATTTCAGGAATGATGACGGCCCGGTGACCTATGAGCCGGCCGGGCGCTGGCGCTGCTCCAGCAGTGCGGCCATTCTCGACGCGACCGTGGCCGGGATGGGCATATGCCAGCTGCCGATGCTGTATGTCGCGAGCTTCCTGCGCGACGGCAGTCTCGTGCGTCTGCTTCCAGAAAATGAGGAGGCGCCGGAGCCAATCTGGGCGATCTATCCGCGCCGGATGCACACGCTGCCGAAGGTCGAGGAGATGATCAGCCGGCTTGTCTCGGACCTGCCGGGGGAGCTGAACGCGCCTGTGTGATACGTGTCAGGCCGGGACGGCTTTCGCCTCGCTCTTGCGGGTGCGTGCCTCCTGGACGTCGTCGATCATGCCGAGATAGGTGTCCGGCAGCTCCGGCGAAGCGTCCTCGACGCCGAGCAGGGCGGTCACATCCTCCATCAGGACGCGGTCCTTCTTGCGGCTGGCAAAGCGGGCAACGATGCGCACCGTCGCAGTTTCCTTCTTGCCCCGCAGGAAACAGTGTTCGAGGCAGATATAGGTGTCGGTCCACCCGACGAGCCGGGTTTCCACGGTGAAAGCCTGATGGGCCCGCAGCATGCGGGCAAAGGTGACCGATTCCGAACAGACCACCGGAAACCAGCCTTGCTTGCGCAGTTTGGTCCAGCAGCCGGTGCGCACGATGTAGTTGATGATGGCGAGATCGCTGAAGGAGAAATACCGGCTGTTCGTCATATGGGCGAACATGTCCTGATCGGTCAGCATGACGCGCGAGCGGATCCGCGTTGTCTCGAACAGGCCCGGGGTCTCTTTCGACAGTCTGGCCCGGATGAAGGTCATGAGGAGGCGGAGGAAAAGGTTCATCGGGACATGGCCATGGATAGCTGATTATCCCGTGCCCTGCATATTCTGCACCAGTTTGGCGTTGAAATTGACGATGTTGGAAACAGCCTCGTGGGAGAAGGTGGAGCCGGTGTACCAGGTGTCCTGTTCGCCCTGCATGTCGCGCAGGCGTCTGAGCAGGCCGTTCTCGACGGCGGTGCGGTCGTATCGGGCGAAATACTTCCAGCGCTTTTGCAGGATGACGTTGACCGGATGGCCGCCGCGTTCCGTGATCTCGGCACGTAGAAGTTCTTCGAGTTCCGGGCCGGTATAATCGCCGGTCAGCTGGCCGGTGAGATAGAGGTGGCCGCCAAGGTCAGCTTCATGCCCGTCGAGGCGGGCTGAAAGCATACGCCCGCGGGGCGAGCCGGGCAGGACAGCACTGCTATAGGCCTGCACCTGAACGTCGGTGAACCAGTCCTCCACCGCGACCAGCGTTGTCGTATAGCCATTCCAGTGGATCGCGTCGGCGACGGCCTGCTCATTCTCGCTGAGCGTGGCGATGCGGGCGAGATCGTCGAGCGGGATGGAGCAGACCACCATATCGAAGGCCTGCTCGGCACCTTCCGCCGTCACGATGACGGGTTTGTCGCCGCTGCGGTCAAGCCGCTTTACGGGCTGGCCCAGCCGCACATCCAGTCCGGCGGATGCGCCTTCCCAGAAAGTCGTCCAGCCCTGGACCGGCATCTTCAGCTGTTTCAGCAGACCGGTCAGGATAAGGTCCAGATCGTTCCAGCGCAGAGCCTGGACCGTCGGGGTTTCGTCGACAAAGCCATAGCCGAGATTGGTGAGCGAGCGGTACATGAAGCGCTCGATCTTGTGCAGCTTGCGCCGGCGCAGCCATTCGCTGACCGGCTGTGCGGCCTCGACCTCGGCCCAGTGCGGGATCGCTTTTCGCTTGAGCGCCGAGACAAGCCTGCGGCGGGCCAGAAGGAAGCGCAGCGTCTGCACGGCCAGCGGGGCGCCGGGCCCGCGTTTGACATAATCGAGGAAGTCCTCCCCATCGAAAAGCTGCTCGCCCAGGGGGCGCAGATCGATGTCGGCCTGGCCCATCCAGTCCAGCACGCGATGGTGGGCACGCGTGGTGTAGCAGGTGCCCATTTCGACAACCGATTCGCCGTGAATGAATGAGAAGGATTTGCCGCCGGGCCTGGCCTCGGATTCGAAGACGGTCGGGGTGAAGGCGCCGCTCTCATGAAGCAGGCGGGCAAGGCTGAGCCCTGCCGGGCCGCCGCCGATAATGCCTACGCTGGGAAGGGATGCGGAATGCTTCATAACTCTACTGCGGGTTCGCAAGACGCAGGCCACAAAATCTGCCCGAACACGCCAAGGCAGTATTAAGAGCCGTTATCCAACCTCTCAATGTATTCAAATCATTTGGACTGCTTTGTTTTGCGGGAAGTTAAGAATGTTTGTGTAGCGGTATTTCAATGGCCATGCCCGCAACCAGTCATTCCTGGATCAAACTCTTGTTTGACCGACTACCGGCGCCTCAGACGCCAGTGGAATACCGTGTGTATGGCGAAATGCAGTCGCTTCTCGTGCGGTTGCTTGTGCCGATGGCCATTATCAATCTGGTCAACGGAACGATCTTTTCGGTCGCTTTCCTGCAATATGTCGCATTCTGGAAAGTCGCCGTCTGGTTTGTGCCAGTTCTGCTCTATTCAGCGATGCAGGTCTATTCCTGGTGGCGTTTCTCGAAACGCAAGAATACGGGCCGGGTCTCGGTGCGCCTCCTGCGCAAGGCGGAAGCCTCGTCGGTTGTGCTTGGCGTGATCTGGGGCGGATCGGCGTATCTCTTCCATTCCGACAACCAGCTGGCCAACCTCTTCATCTGTATCGTGATCGCCGGCATGGGCGCCGGCACGATGTCGATCCTCGGGCCTGTGGCGCGTGTGGGCAGCCGCTTCCTGATCGGCAGCGTGACGGTGATGCTCACCATCAACATCATTCTCAACTCGCCCTTCGCGCTGGAAGTGACCTTGCTGGCGCTGTCGTTCACGGCCGCGCTTCTGATTGGCGGCGCGCGCAACTACCGGCTGATCTTCGACATGATCGAGCAGGCGATGCAGAGCGAGTCCTCGCGCGAGCTGCTGGCCGACGCCATCGAATCCTCGAACGACGCCTTTGCCTTCTACGATGCCGATGACCAGTTGCTGATCGCCAATGCCCGCCACCGCGATTGGTTCGGCGGTGAGAAGCCGGACTTCAATACCGGCGATGACAGCGTCCCTGTGCTGCTCAAGAACGGCCGTTGGCTGATGCGTTCGAGCCGGCCGACCAGCAAGGGCGGCGCCGTGGTGGTGCATACCGACATCACCGCGCTCAAGACGCGCGAGCGCGAGCTGATCGAGGCTCAGCGCGAAGCCGTCGAGGCGGATGCGGCCAAGAGCCGGTTCCTCTCGACGATGAGCCACGAGCTGCGCACGCCCATGAACATCATTCTCGGCTTCTCGAAGCTGATGAAGGGCGACTCCAAGATCCGTCTGTCAGAGGCCGATGTGCGCGAATATGCCGACAATATCCACACCAGCGGCACGCACCTCCTGAAGCTCATCAATGACATCATCGACTATTCCAAGGTCGGCCTGGACCGGATCGCAATCAATCCGACGGCTATCGACACCAAGACCGTCCTTACCGAAGCCATTACGTTGGCCGCCGGTTTCGAGAACAAGTCCACCCTCGATACGTTCGATGTGGCCGTTTCCTCCAAGCTCTCCACGCTGATGACGGACGAGACGGCGCTGAAGCGTATCCTGATCAACCTCATCACCAATGCGATCCGGTTCAATCGACCGGGCCAGAAGGTGGTCATCCGGGCCGGCCTGGACGATGACGGCAACCCCTTCATCGCGGTGCGCGACTTTGGTTGCGGGATTGCCGAAAGCAAGCTCGAACGGGTCTTCGAGGCTTTCTATCAAGGCGACTCGAACCTCGACCGGCAGTATGGCGGGACAGGACTGGGGCTGACCCTGTGCCGTCATCTGGCGCGTCTGTTGTCGGGTGAGGTGACGCTGAAATCACGCCTTGGGGTCGGGACGACCGCCGTTCTGACCCTGCCGCAATCGGCCGTCATCGATGACGGTCACAAGGCCGATCCGAAAGCCGCCTGATCAGCGCGCCCACAGCGCGTCGAGGGCTTCCGCAATCGCATAGGCCGGCCGTGCCATGGCTGGGGTCGTGCGCAAGCCGATCATGGCCGAGCCGGCAAGGGCTGTGTCCTTGTCGGAGTCCGGGCGCCAGTGTGCGCCGGCGACAAAGCCAAAATCCAGGCTGGAGAGAAACTGGCCGAACTCCTGTTCGCGCTCATCCTTGAAAAGGGGGAGCCAGATCAGGAAGGCCGCTTTCGGCCACCGCTTCATCGCCCGCGGGAGCCATTCGGCCAGCGCCTCCATGTCGCGTTCTGTCTCATAACTCGGGTCGAGGAAGGCCAGCAGCCGTTCCTTGCTGCGCGGCTGCAGGGTGAGGGCGCCCTTGTAGCCGTCTTCCTTCAGGGCGCGCGTGCGCATATCGCCTGACAGCGATTTGGAGAGCTTTTCATATTCCGCCGGGTGCTTCTCGAAGAAGATCATCCGATCCTGATCGCGCAGGCACTGGCGGGCAAGGGCAGGGGAGCCCGGATAGTTGCGAATGGTGCGGCCGCGCACATAGTCCAGCCAGGGCTGAAGCGCCTCCGGCGGAGACTTCATGTCGAGCAGACGGCCGACGCCTTCCTCTGCCTCGCCCGTCTTGCGGGCCTGGTTATCGGTCAGGTCGTAGGTGCCGGCCGCGGCATGCGTCTCGATATAGAGCCATGGATGCCGCGCCTGCGCCGCAATTTGCAGAATCGAAAACAGGACGGCGTGCTTGAACACATCCGCCCTGTTTCCTGCATGAAAGCCGTGTTGATAGGAGAGCAAGGCCTAGTCTTCGCTGTTGGCCAGCGACTCCTTGCGGGCCGCCTCGAACTCGTTGCCCTCATACCAGGTGGGCCACTCGTCGGAATTGATGATTTCGAGGCCGACCTGATACAGCGCCTGGACATCCTCGACCATGCCGGACAGGTCCCAGTCATCGGAATACTCATCCATGGGCTTGTGATAGCGCTGGACGGTATAGGCTTCGGCCATTGCCATGCCGGCGGCTTCCCCGCCATCGCGCTTGTCGACGCCCCCATCCGCATACAGCATCGGCACGCCTTTCTTGGCGAAGGAGATGTGGTCTGAGCGATAGAAGTAGCCGGCTTCCGGCTTTGTGTCCGGCTTTATGGTACGGTCCTGAGCTTCGATCTTGGACTCCAGGATGCCTTCCAGTTCGGAGGCGCCATAGCCGATCACGACCATGTCCTTGGTGCGTCCGACTGGCAGCAGGGCGTCCATGTTCACACCGGCGACGATATCGCTGAGCGGCACGGTCGGGTTCTCGGCATAATATTTCGAGCCGAGCAGCCCGGATTCCTCGAGCGTGACGGACACGAACAGCCCGGACCGAGGATGCTCCTCGGTGGCCATGGCTTCGGCAATGTCCAGCATCGCGGCGACACCCGTGGCATTGTCGACGGCGCCGTTGAAGATGTCATCGCGGTAGAAGTCCTCGCCCGCAGCGCCGGTCTTCTCACCCGACTTCTTGCCGAGATGGTCCCAGTGGGCGGTGTAGAGCATGTACTCGTCGGGCGTTTCGGTGCCCGGAAGCACGCCGACCACGTTGCGGGATTCCATCTTGGTGATCGACTGAACCAGCTTGCCCGAGGCCGTCAGGTCGCCCATGTCGACGGCGGTAAAGCCCGGCTCCTTGGCGGCTTGCTTCTGTGCCTCGAAATCGAGACCGGCTTCCTCGAAGAGTTTCTTGGCGACGTCCAGCGTCACCCAGCCCTCATACATGGCCCGGTCTGCGCCGCCATTCGGGCGAACGAGGTCGGCCTGTGCGCCGGACCAGGAGTTCTTCACCACGTCCCAGCCATAGGCGGCCGGCGCGGTTTCGTGGACGATGATGGCGCCTGTCGCACCCTGACGAGCCGCTTCTTCATACTTGTAGGTCCAGCGGCCATAATAGGTCATCGCCTTGCCCTTGAAGAGGTCGTCGGTGCCGCGGGCAAAGCCCGGATCGTTGACGAGGATGACGACCGTCTTTCCCTCGACATCGAGGTCTGCATAGTCGTTCCAGTCATATTCCGGAGCGACAACGCCATAGCCGACGAAAACCAGATCGGAATCGTCGAATTCGAGTTCATTGGCGTTCTGGCGTTTGGTCCACATGACGGCCTGTTCCTTGAGCGTCATGGGCATGGCCTCACCGGACGCGCCGCCTTCGAAGGTCAGGCTGGACGCGCCTTCGTCGAGGGTCTGCTCGACCATATTGACCGTCTGGAACCAGGAGCCGTTCTCGCCGCCGGGCTCAAGGCCGACCCGGCCCATCTCGGCCGCGATCCAGTCAGCCGCCTTTTCCCCTTTTTCCGAGCCAGGCCCGCGGCCTTCATAGGTGTCACTGGCGAGTGTCTCGATGCGTACGGCGAGATCGTCGGCCGTGATCTCTGCCGACGTCTCTTCCGGCAGCGGGAGGAGAATATCGCCAGACGCGGTGTCCGCTGTTTCCGTCGACTCCGCGCCATCGGTGGTTTCCGGTGTTTCGGCCGCAGCATTGGCGTCTGCGCCTTCAGCCTCAGTGGTTTCGGTGTCGTTGCTCGCCTGCGAGCAGGCTGCCAGCGCGATGGCGGCAACAGTTGTGACCAGCCAGGATCTCATTGGAGAATCTCCCATATCTATTGCCTGATTTTGTTGCACAGCCCTTCAAACGGGACAAGCAAGCGGCTGAGCATGACAGATCCGCTTGAACTTACCGGGGGCAGGGGCATTTTTCAGGCGTGACCAACGATCTGCAGCCCTTCCTGAAACAGGTTCGCGCGTGCCGTCTGTGTGAGGACGCCATGCAGCGCGCGCCCAACCCGATCATCCGGGCGACGACGACCGCCCGGATACTGGTTGCCGGCCAGGCGCCCGGTAATCTGGCCGACAAGCTGTCGAAGCCGTTTGCCGACCCGTCAGGCGACCGGCTGCGGACCTGGATGGGCGTCAGCGACGAGGAGTTCTATGATGAGAGCCGGATCGCGATTGCACCCATGGGCTTCTGCTTTCCCGGTTATGATGCCAAGGGCGGCGACCTGCCGCCGATGAAGGTCTGTGCGCCGACCTGGCGGCCGGGTCTGATGGAGCGCCTGCCGCAGGTCGACCTCGTCCTGGCGATCGGCGGCTATGCGCAATCCTGGCATCTGGGCGCCGCCCGGAAGAGAACGCTGACGGAAACCGTGATGCACTGGCGAACCTATCTTGAGAACCATGGTGTGCTACCGACCCCGCATCCAAGCTGGCGCAACAATGGTTGGCTCAAGAAAAATTCGTGGTTCGAGGGCGAGGTGCTGCCGGTCTTGCGGGATATGGTGAGGGCCCGGCTATGAGATGGCTCGCGCTTGGCTTATTGCTTTGTCTTGTCGCTGGCTGTGCCACGCCACGGCTACAGGAATCGCTTCAACCGGATACGATCGTGACCCCGCACTTCTCGCCCGATGCCAATGAGTTTGTGAGCTTTGACGGGGCCAGGCTTGGGCTGACGGTCTGGCAAGCTGATACAACGGAGCCCGATTTTATCGTGGTCGGCCTTCACGGCATGAACGATTACGCCAATGCCTTCCACATGATCGCGCCATGGCTGGCCGAGCGCGGGGTGACCACCTATGCCTATGATCAGCGCGGCTTCGGACGCTCGCCGGAACCGGGCATATGGCCGGAGCCGCAACTCATGCGTCAGGACTTGCGAACCGCCATCATGCTCGCCAAGGCCCGGCATCCGGATACGCCGCTGGCCGTGATCGGGATTTCCATGGGCGGCGCCGTGGCGATGACCACGTTTGGGTCCGAGGCCCCGCCCGAAGGGGTCGACCGGTTGATCCTGTCCGGACCGGGCCTGCGCGGCTGGGGCGCACTCAACTGGCTCTATAGCGGCAGTCTGTGGCTGTCCGCGCATGTCCGCCCCGCCTGGGTTGTGCGCCCGCCGCGCGGGGTGAAGATCGAACCGTCGGACAATATCGAGATGCTGCGCGACCTCTGGGAAGACCCGTTGACGCTGAAAGACAACCGGATCGACCAAGTTTATGGGGTCGTGGCGCTTATGGAAGAGGCACACCAGTCAGCGCCCACCTTGCCTGAGCGGCTGCCGACCCTGGTGACTTACGGGGCGAAGGACATTGTCATTCCGCCGGCAGCGATGAAGCGTACACTCCGCATCCTGCCGGAGCATGTGCGCACAGCGTACTATCAGGATGGTTACCATATGCTCCTGAGAGATCTTCAGGCGGACATGGTTTTTGCCGATATTCTGTCATTTTTGGAAAATCCTTCGGCAGACTTTCCATCTCGTGCGTCAAACATTCCCGCAGGATAATGTGTCGGGTTGACTGTGCCTGTCGGGGCGCTAAGCCGCAATCACAGTTGCAGGAGTAATCGATGTTCGACCATCCCTCATATGACCGGCATGAAGGCGTGCACTTTTTCGAAGATGAAGAAAGCGGCCTGCGCGCAATTATTGCAGTGCATTCCACAGCACGCGGTCCAGCCGCCGGCGGCTGCCGGATGTGGCACTATGAGACAGGCGAGCAGGCGTTTCGCGATGCGCTGCGTCTCTCCCAGGGGATGAGCTTCAAGAATGCCATGGCCGGGCTTCCGCTCGGCGGCGGCAAGGCCGTCATCTGGGGCAATTCGAAGACCGACAAGTCGGAAGCGCTGTTCGAGGCTTTCGGGCGGGCCGTGGAGTCGCTGAACGGAGCCTATTACACCGCCGAGGATGTCGGAGTGGATACCCATGACATGGCCATGGTCGCCCGGCAGACGAGATATGTAGCCGGCCTCGACAGTGGCGAGGCCGCGAGTGGCGACCCCTCGCCTATCACGGCGCTGGGCGTCTATCGCGGCATCAAAGCCTGCGCCGCCCGCGCTTTCGGCAGCGATGACCTCTCCGGACGCACGATTGCCGTTCAGGGCGTTGGTTCGGTCGGCGGCTATCTCTGCGATCACCTCGCCAAGGAAGGCGCCAAGCTCTTTGTTTGCGATGTCGACGAGGACGCGCTCGATGACGTATGCAAGCGGACGGGCGCGACCATGATCAAGACCGATGACATCTATGACGTTGATGCCGACATCTTCTCGCCCAACGCCCTTGGGGCTGTCATCAGCAAGGCAACGCTGCCGCGCCTGAAAGCGAAAGTCGTGGCTGGCGGCGCAAACAATCAGCTGGCAAGTCCCGACATGGACGCCGCCCTCAAGGAGAGCGGCATTCTCTATGCGCCCGACTATGTCATCAATGGCGGGGGCATCATCAATGTCGCGGCCGAGATCTCGGGCGCCTATTCACGTAACTGGGTGATGGGCAAGCTCAACATCCTGATCGAGACGCTGGGCGAAGTCCTCGACGAGGCGCTCAGCAACGGCCAGCCGACCAACTTTGTGGCCGAGCGCATTGCCCGGGCCCGGATCGCAGCCGCCAAGGCTGGCGAAACATCCGACTGAATGAAAAGCCCCACCCCGGAAGACCGGGATGGGGCTCAGGATCTGTTCTTGAAAATCTGATGGACTAGCGCCCGCGGGACCACCAGCCGCGTTTCTTCGGCTTGTCCTCAGCTTTGGCTTTCTCGCCCTCTTCATTGACCAGGACAGGCTCGCTCGCAAGCGGCTTGTCGGGATCGTAGACGGCGGCAGCAGGGCTGTCGGTCTCGGAGGCTGCTTCCGGCTCAGGCGCGGGGTCAGGGTTCACCGGTGACGTCTCTGTCTCGGCCTTGGACTCGGTCTTGTCAGCCTTCACCGCCTTTTTGGAGTCTGCAGGCTTGTCCTTTGCCGGTTCCGGCTCTGGCTTGGCCGGCTCAGGAACTTCCTCTGCCGTCACCTCGGCCGGGCTGGAGTTAGCCGGTGGCTGCTCTTCGGCTGGCTTGGTCTCGGCGGGGGTTGCTTCACCCGTTTCGGCCTCGCTGCTGGCCTGCTCGCTCTTGGCCTTGTCCCTGGCGGCCGCAGGTTTGCGGCTGCGGCGACGGCGCGACTTCGGCTTCTCGGCCTTCTCGGTTTCAGCCGTCCTGGCTTCGGTGGTCTCGTCACCGTCGTTCTGGCCTGACTCGTCGGCCTTCTCGGCTTCGAGGGCGACCGTTTTGGCAAGCTGCGGCTGCGGGGCCGAGGCGCGGTTGGCTGCGTCCGGGTCCGGCAGGGCAGGGGGCTCGGCATCCAGCAGCGCCGGTGCGCTTATGGAAAGC
>NZ_NCST01000131.1 GCF_002088975.1 Henriciella aquimarina | reverse complement strand
TCTCGGCCCACATCGCATCGTTCTTGGCGGGGCTGAAACCGTCGAGAAACCAGGCATCGGCGCGCAGCCGCGCCTGCGGCAGCATCTCGGCAATCTCGCCGGTGTGCAGCGTCAGTGTCAGGCGCTCATCGGGCCAGACACGCCGCTGCACGCCGCGCGCCCGTTCCGGCCAGGCATCGAGCAGCTTGGCGGCAAGGTCTGCCAGCTCCGGCCAGGCTGCGAGCGCCCGGGCGGCATCCTCCCGTGCCAGCGGATAGCCCTCGAAACTGACAAAGTGTAGCCAGCCGTCCGGACCCCGTGTCTCCCGCCAGAGCTGCCAGGCGGCGAGGAAATTGAGCCCCGTGCCGAAGCCAAGCTCCCCGATGGTGAAACCTGTCCGGTCCTGCCAGCGCGCCGGCAGGCCACAGCCTTGCAGGAAGACCGCGCGCGTCTCCTCCAGCCCGTTATGGCGCGAGAAATAGACATCGCCCACCCGCGCATCGACAGGCGTTCCATCCTCTTGCCAGGCAAGGTCGGGTCTCGGCGGCAGGCGGCTCATGGCCGGTCCCTAGCATGCAAGATGAAATTTGCGAGCCTGCGGAACAGAGCCCCCGGGCCGGTTGTTTTTAGAGTGGGACTGATAATCATCCCGGAAAGGAGCCCAAAATGGGCAATGACAAGATGAAAGGCCTCGCCAAACAGGCAGAAGGCAAGGCCAAGGAAGTCGCCGGCGTCGTCACCGGCAATCGCAAGCTCGAAGCCGAAGGCAAGATGAAGCAGGCCGAAGGCAAGGGCCAGGAGACGGTCGGTGAGGCCAAGGACGCCATCAAGGACGAACTGGATACCTCAAAAGAGTCCGGCACTGACGAGACGACGCGCAAATAAGTCATATGCTGGCGGGCGGGCCCGATTTGGCTCGCCCCCTCTATCGTGCGGTGCTAAGGGCTGCTGGCAGCAAGGGAGCCCGTCATGGCAGACGATTTCGATATCAAACGAGAAGACGGCCCGTCCGGCGGGCGCTATGTCGTGACCGTGGACGGCCATGAGGCCGAAATGACCTATTCCAAGGCCGGCGACAGGATCATTATCATCGACCATACAGGCGTGCCCAAGGAATTGGGCGGACGCGGCGTTGGCCAGGCCCTGGTCCAGCGCGGGGTCGAAGATGCGCGCAAGGAGAACAAGAAGATCGTGCCGCTTTGCCCCTTCGCGAAAGCCCAAATCGAAAAGCATGAAGAGTGGCAGGATGTTCTGAATGGCTGATCTCACTTTGGAAGATAATGGCAGCGAACTGACCGCAGACGTGGATGGCCACGAACTCGTCATCCGCTATGGGTGGGCGAAAGACGGCGTCATGCGCGTCGATTTTGTCGGTGTCCCCTCCGAGCTTGGCGGGCGCGGCCTCGGCACAAAGCTCGTCGGCACGCTGGTCGACAAGGCGCGGGCGGACAATTTCAAGCTCGTGCCGGTCTGCAGTTTCGCCAAGCTGCAGCTGCAGCGTCATCCCGACTGGCAAGACGTCCTCGCCTGAGCCATTCTGGCGGCATGGCAAGAGAGTTCTGGCAAACCAAAAGCCTCGAGGAGATGAGCGCCCGGGAGTGGGAGTCGCTCTGCGATGGCTGCGCGAAATGCTGTCTGGTCAAGCTCGAGGACGAGGATTCCGGCGAGATTGCCTATACGCGGCTGCATTGCCGCCTGCTCGATTCCGGGCTTTGTCAGTGTTCGGACTATGAGAACCGCAAGGCGAAAGTGCCCGACTGCGTCATCCTCACCCCGGAAAAGGTCTCGCAGCTGAAATGGATGCCGAAGAGCTGCGCCTATCGCCGTGTGCATGAAGGCCGCGGCTTGCCGGACTGGCACCACCTGGTCTGCGGCGACCGGGAACGCGTCCACACAGACGGCCATTCGGTGCGTGGCAAGGTGGTCAGCGAGGACACCGTGCTCGACGAAGACCAGATCGACTGGATCATCGACTGGGAGGGCAACCCGCCCGATTGAGCGGGGCGTCCGTCGCCGCTGCGCCTACTTCTCCCAGTCGGTAAGCGAACAGGTATAGGCCTCGTCCGGGTGGGCTGTGTCGCCGCCATCGACGGGCGAGCAGATATGTGTGGTCTGGTCATTGTCGCGCGCGGTCGTCCTCGCCCACACCGTCACCAGCCCCTGATGCCCATCGCCCGAGCGGCAGTCCTCCTTCAGCTTGAAGGCGTGAATGGCGTTGCGCTCGAAATAGGCCAGCGAATGCCCGTCCGAGGATTGCGGGATGAACCAGGCCTCCGAGCGCCCGTCTGAGCCATCGACGGTGACGTCCCACCCGTCCTCGCGCTCGGTCTGCTCGAATTGCGGATTGTCCCAGTGACCGACCATGAATTCATTCTGCCCGACACAGGCGGCCGGCGTCAGGGTGACATAGATTTCCTGGGGATGGTGGTAGTGATAGGGGTAGAAGGTGTCGGCGAGCTGCAGCGTCATGCCGATCTCCGCGCCGACGCTTTCGCCATCGATGGACTTGATCCGCAAGAGGCCCCAGGGGCCCATCACCTCCGCATAGGCATAGGCGCCCCGGAAGCGGGGGTTAATCGCGGCTGGGTTCTCGGCATAGAAAGGCAGCCAGCCCACCGCGGCCCACAGATTGGGTAGCCCGTTATAGGAGACGTCCACCGGAAAGTTGGCGGAGGCATCGGCCTTTTTCGCGATGTCCACGAAATCCCGCGCCAACTCTTCGCCAGCCGCGCCGATCTCGCCGCCCAGCTCCGAGAAATAGGCCGTCAGGGTCGGGCGGTCGATCCAGCCGGCGACTTCGTGATCGGTCTTCATCGCCGCATTGGGGGTGTAGAGCTGGAAGACGTCATAATCTTTTTGCGGGTCGAAGCACCTCTTCGCTTCCTCGGGGTGGTCGAGGACGGCCTGGACGTGTTTGAGCACCAGTTCGACGTCGCGGTACTGGGCGATGCAGTCGGTCTGGATCGTGCCGTCTTCGGAGACGGTCTGGATCGTCGCCTCGGCGGAATCCAGGCACGCTCCCGTCGGTGTGGTCAGCCCGTCTGCAAAGCCGCGCAGATAGGTCAGCGTCTCTTCCCAGAGCTGATCGACGAGGACCTGTTCTTCCAGCGTATAGCTGGCAGGCTCGACATCCGCGTTACAGACAAAGCTGACATCGCTGACCGCATTCCGGGCGGTTTCGCCCTCAGGTTGCTGCGCTGTTGTGCTGGAGCAGGCCGAAATCAAAAGAAGCGCGCCGAGAAGGGACGAAGATTTCGGAAACATGCCAGGCTCCTGTCGGGATGGCGCCGGGCAGGATGACCCGGTCATGGATTGCATTGATGACTTTCGGAAGTGTAATGATTGCACTTGCTGCCGCAACCCGAGCGGGGGGCGTGGGCGCAAATCCGGGCGCGGGCCCGGTCACAAGGCGGCTCAGGGGTGAGCTGAGGGGGACATGTTGGCGGGCACAAGCGACCTGATCAAAATCGATACACACGCTCAGCTGTTTTTCATCGCGCCGTTCTGGACGAGCGCGACAGCCGTTGCGGACGGTCACCATGACCGCCCGGACAAAATCAAGAAGCTGCGCCGGACCCTGAACGAGCGCACCAAGAAGGCTGGCGAGAGCGAGACCTGGGAGCTGGAGGAGTTCAAGGGCCCGAGGACGCTGAGAGAGCGCAAATACGGGCAGATCTGGCGATCCTTCACCTTTAACGACAGTTTTGTCAGTGAGATCCGCTCGATGATCGGGGCGTCCCGTTTTGAGGGCATACGCTGCCGGGCGATCTATTTCGATTACGGGCTGGGCAGCCTCGAAATCTCCATCGGCCTGAAAAACCTGGACAGCCAGGCCCTTCGGGACATGGAGCAGAGCCTGGTCAACACCAAGCTCAAGATCGTGAAGGAGCTGGTCGCCGGCGTGCCGAATGCCGAGCTGGACCTGAAGGCGATCGATCGCGAGATCAGCCGCTTCCTGGTGCGCGAATGCAATGGCCTGGAGAACCAGCTGCGCCCGGACTACGACGTGGAGACGCTCACCGGCCGCTCGCCCCTGATGTGCGGGCCGGTCAGCCGGAATGTCCTGTTCACCCAGACCGGCGGGGCCCTTTCCCAGTTCGAGATCAATGTCCACCAGATCGAGCGCCTGAGCCGGGCTTTCCTCAATGAGGTCAGTGAGGGCCAGGGCCGCACCGAGTCCGAGAGCATCCCGGTCAGCCATGTCGGTTTCGAAGGCGCCGTGGCCGTGGTCCGGCGCTCGAAGGAGGCGATCCTGAGGGTGCGCCAGAGGGTCGAGCGGAACGAATACGAATTCTGCGCCGACCATGATCTCGAAGAGGGCGAGGTCAAGCGCACCAAGCTCCTCTGGTCGCTCATCCATACCTACTGGTCGGCTTTCTACTGCGCGTCGGAAGGGCTCTACTCGCTCAGCGCGAAATACTCGTCGAACATGCGCAGCTCGCTCGCCAATATCCGGGAAGACTATGACGAGCTGGAGCATTTCCAGCGGATCATCGCCATGCTCCGCTTCGAGGCGCGGCCGGAAAAGATGGTCGTGGAGGGCGAGGACGGGGTGCGCTATGCCAGCGTCTGGGATGCCTACAAGTCCGAAGCGCTCCTGCAGGCCATGGATGCGATCAACGCCGATCTTCGCGAGACGCTCACCTCGCTGAGGGACCGGGCCCAGAAACTGCTTCAGACGCGCACCAACCGTCTCATCTTCTTTTTTACCGTGCTGTCGCTGCTGAGCGTCGTATCTGATCTGATCATCTTGTATGACGTCACGAACCACATAGGTTCAGCCCAGAGGATCGTCATCCTTTCGACGAGTGCGCTGGCGATCATCATTATTGGATTGATCGGCGTAACCGGGTTTTCTTGGCTATGGGCAAAACTGAAGCGAATTCAGCGAAGGAAGAAGAAGTTCGCTCAGTTCGACTAGCCGAACATCCCGCCTTTCGCTTCGTGGAGGGTCTCGTCCAGCGCCTGTGTGCGGATGACGGCGCGCTGCCCGGGGCCGAGCGGGCCCAGGCCCGCACTTACCCCGCGCAAGCGACCTATCAAGGCTCCTCGCAGGAGGCGGAGGTCCAGCATCCGCCCGTCATTTCCCGCTATCTCGACCAGGCCTTTGGCTGGGCCGCCAGCCACGGCTTTGACGATATTGTCGATCCGCTCGAGCAGATCAAAGCGCAGATCCCGTGGACGCCCGGCTATTCCGACCCGGAGCTGGGCGAGGCCTTCGCGGAAAATTTCGCCTATGCCGAAATCGTCGGGCCGGGCGGGCTCCTGCGCACAAACGACTATTCCGCCGGGCTGACGCTCTTTGCGCCCGGCACGCTCTATGAGTGGCACAATCACCCGGCCGTCGAGCTTTACCTGGTGCTCTGCCAGGGCAGCACCTGGGCCCTGCACCAGCCGCCTTTCGAGGCAAAGGCGCCCGGCGAGGTCGTCCTGCATCCCTCGAATGCGGAGCATGCCATGACCTCCGGCGACCAGCCCTTTCTCGCGCCATGGCTCTGGCTCGGCGACGTCCAGTCGGCCGCGCAATTCACCCGGGACGAAAAAGGCATCCGGTCGATCTGAAGCCGGTCAGGTTGGGGGCGCCATCCCACAGCCAGGCCGGGCGGTCAGGAGCGGTGTTGGCGCGCCTGCATCAAGCTGCTCGCCTGAGTGTATTCCGTCAGTGTGCGTTCGATATTGTGCAACGGGGCACAGGCCAGGTCGGCATTGATTTCCATGACGAGGTTCACGCCCGAGCGCGCGTCAAACCGCTCGCGCAGCCGGCAAAGTGAGGATGTGCCAGCGACAAGCGCCAGGTCGGGGATCTCGGTCCAGCCGACCACCCGGGTCACAAAATCCGCAATTGTGTCAAAGAATTCCTCCTCGGGAGGCGCCGCTTTGCGTGCCGCTTCAGCCACACGAAGCTGGAGGCTTTCCCCCTCGCGTGTCGCAACGCGCATGAGGGCTGTGTCCGGTCCGCAGACAAGGGCATGGATTCCAGAACACTGCCTCATCTCTTCCTCCGCCCGCATTGCTGTCTGTCATGGCCCGGCGAAAGCCGGCGGTGGGAACTGGCCACGTCGGAATGTCCTGTTCTTCCAGACATCTACGGGGCCTGCATTGAGGTATCTCAAACTAGAGTAGAATTTGTGCGCCGGGGAGAATTCGAAAATCCATCCGCCCCCTCTCACCCGCCAGCTATACCCTCTCCATCCCACCGCTCTGACAGGGCGGTCCGGACCGGCCGGATGGCGGTGGGGATGCGGAGGTGACTTTTAGCTGCGGGCGGGCCTAACGCCCCGTCCAGCGGTGAGCATCGTGTGGGACGAAGGCGGACGCCAGCAGCCTGGCGTTGCAGACCGTTACCGAGATGGGCCGGGAAGGGACACCCGAACGGCCGACACCCTTCGCAGGGCGCGTCCTCAATGGGCGCTCATAGCCACGCCGAAAGGCTGGCAGTTCCATCAGCGTCTTTTCAGGACGCGCCCGGCCCTGTCTTTCGGGGCGAGGAGAGAGCGCCAGGCGGAGACGCCGTGGCGGGGTTGATGCTGGGTTCACGCCGATCATCCCGGCGCAGGCCGGGATCCCGGGCCACAGGCGGACCGCTTCAATGGCCCGAGGCCCCGGCCTTCGCCGGGGAGATCGGGCAAGAGGCAGCCCTGAGCCAGATCCATCGCGCAGGCGAAGCCGAAGCGGGGATCAAAATGAAAGGACACAGCCCTGAGCCCGCTCCATGTGAGGCGCAAAGCGCCGCAACGGGAGCAAGACAGGAAACCATCAAGGCCCTTCGATCTCGTGGCCTTCTTCGCGCAGCATGGTGATCACGCTGTCCGGGCCGGCAAGATGGCCGGCGCCGACGGCGACGAAGAAGGTGCCGGGCTCGTCCAGCAGGGCTTCGATCTTGGGCACCCAGTTCTCGTTGCGCTCGACGAAGAGCGCGTCATACATGCCTTCGCCGCCGCCGGTATCGGGATTGGCGACGAGCACGCCGAGGCCCTCGACATCGCCGTCGGCCCATTCATCGACGACCTGGTCGAGCATCTCGCTCGACTCGTCCAGCAGGAGGGCGGTTTCATAGAGGAAGGTCTTCTGGGTGGGCTCCGGCAGCGTGTCGAAGATGTTCGCCTGGACCTCGGCGGTTTCGAGGAAGTCGAAGGATTTCCCGTCTTCCTGGGCCTCGGCGATGAGAACGCGCTCGATGCCGGAATTCGGGTCGAACCCGTCCTGCTGCAGCTGCATGACCGACAGGTTCACCGCCACCATCCAGGGCTCCATCGGGTCGAGCGCGGCGATGGGCACGCCAAGCGGTTCCAGCGCGGAGGTGATGACGGAGAGGTCGCTGTCATTGAGCTCATTGCTCAGAGTGCGCCCGTCGCCATAAAGGCCGCGCTGCATGAAGTCGCGGGCGACCGCCTTCTGGCCTTCCTCGCTCTCCATGTCGAGTTCGAGGACCAGCGTGTCGGCGGACTCGAAAGCGGCATTGAAGTCGGGCGTGCGCCATTCGACGTCCGGGCGCAGGATATGGACCGTGCCGAACAGGTAGACGGTTGTGTCCTCGTCCGACATTTCCCAGAGGGCGGGATGGCCGGGGCCTTCGGTCTCGCGCGCTTCCTCGAGGGCGGTTTCGTACTCGTCGATGATTTCCTGCTTGTCGCGGCGCTCGGCGGTTTCCGGCTCTGTGTCCGGGGTCTCGGTGTCAGGCGCTTCGGCGGCGGGCGCCTTGTCCTCGGGGGCGCCGGAGGGGCCGCAGGCGGTCACGGACAGGCTCAGGCCAAGGGCCGCCAGGAGGGGCAGGTAAGATCGGGGGCGCAATGCCATGCGGGAAACTCCGGTTGTTTGAATGCGGGCGGCACTGTTGCATAGCTTTCAGCCCTGCAAAAGATATCGCGCGCGTGCGGCCGGGAGATTGCACCCGCCGCCGGCTTCGCTTACAGGGGACGGCAACGCACCTATAGCTCAGCTGGATAGAGCGCTGCCCTCCGAAGGCTGATGTCAAGGGGGTGGGCGACAAAGAGGAGACGAAAAAGGACTATAGGAACAAGGATTTGCGAGGTCTTCGTTCTGATCTTTCAACTCGCGAAAAGTTCACGTAAGCACTGCGTAAGCAGTTGCAACACGGTAAGCACCCATAGCTCAGCTGGATAGAGCGTCGCCCTCCGAAGGCGAAGGCCCCAGGTTCGAATCCTGGTGGGTGCGCCATTTCCCTCAATAAATCAATAGCTTAGGATAACGCGCT
This sequence comes from Henriciella aquimarina, assembly GCF_002088975.1. GTDB lineage: Bacteria > Pseudomonadota > Alphaproteobacteria > Caulobacterales > Hyphomonadaceae > Henriciella > Henriciella aquimarina. The sequence goes on along the minus strand of NZ_NCST01000131.1, from coordinate 10,434 downwards.
CGCAAGGGCTTGGTGCTTACGTGGAAAATTCGCGTAAGCAGACGGGTCATTGCAGCGTGCTGGAACAGTATCGCCGACCCGTCGGGGCGTGCAGCCCGTGCCAATCTCCTCGTGCGTTACAGCCACGATGACGGGCTGGCGCTGCGAGTCCGTGGTATCCTGCGAGAAACGATCTTCAGCGATTGGCCGTGGTTCGAGACTATGGCTAAAAGCCTAGACATGTCGCCAGCGACTCTCAGGCGTCAGCTGCGGGATGAGCGGCAGAGCATTCTTGCGATCAAGGACGCACTGCACAGCCCCCGCGCACAGACACTGTTGCGTAAAGGCATATTGTCGATGGCCGAAATCGCCGCAGAAACAGTTACGCGGAAACCAGCGTCTTCTACCGCGCCTTCGTGAAATGGATCGGCCAGAGCCAGCGTACGTTTCGCAAACCCTGACCGGGGCCTTCATCGGCCCGTCCCGCCGCCTCCGCACAATCGCGGAAAGTACGCTGGACGAGCGAGGGGCCGGGCGTGCCGATCGCGAAGCGAGGCTGCCGGGTGTGTTGATTCTGGTGTACCTATTGGATGGTCTTCCCGGTCACGGGGCTGCGGGAATCGCCAGTCGTACGGCCTGTTAGGGTTGGGCGTGAGCAGAACCAAGGCCTGCGACGTCGCGGCCGAATCGCCGGGAGTGCCCTCAACTCCCGCGCCGTTCTTGATTGAGCTGACCGGCGCGGACCTGGCTCTGGTAGTCGAACACCCAGCCTGGATATTCGGAGGGCAGCTTGCTGACCTCGTCGAGTGTTTTCAACTCGGCGTCGGTCAACGCCACTTTGGTCGCGGCGATGTTATCATTGAGTTGTTCGGGTTTCTTGGCACCAATGATCACGCTGGTGACGGTCTTTTGGTGCAGCAGCCACGCAAGTGCGATCTGGGCGATCGAAACGCCCTTGGCTTCCGCGATCGGCTTCATCGCGTCGATGACGTCGTAGCCCCGTTCCTCATCGACTGGCGGAAAATCGAAATTGTCGCGGCGGCCGGTGCCTTCATTGGCGCCGTCGCGGCTATACTTGCCTGACAGAAAGCCGCCCGCCAGCGGGCTCCACACCATCAGTCCGAGTCCTTCGGATTTCATCATCGGCACCAGCTCGCGCTCCAGATCGCGTCCGGCGATCGTATAATATGCCTGAAGCGAAGCGAAGCGGGCCAGATTGAACTGGTTCGAAATGCCGATGGCCTTGGCAATCTGCCAAGCGGCCCAATTGGAGATCCCGATATAGCGGACCTTGCCCTGTCGGACGGCGGTGTCGAGTGCGCGCAGCGTCTCTTCGATCGGCGTGAACTGGTCGAAGCCGTGGATTTGATAAAGATCGATATGGTCGACCTGCAGGCGTTTGAGGCTGGCCTCCAACGCGTACATCATATGAACGCGAGACGTGCCGCGCGCGTTCGGGCCTTCGCCCATTGGCCCGAAGAACTTGGAAGCGATCACGACATCTTCCCGCGCGATGCCGAGATCGCGCAACGCTTGGCCGGTTATCCGTTCGGAAAGGCCCTGCCCATAAGCGTTGGCCGTATCGATGAAGTTGATGCCGGCATCCGTCGCGGTCTTGATCAGTGCAGTACATTCGTCCTGCTGCAGGCCCGCGATACCGAGATGGCCGCCGCCCTGGCCACCAAAGGTCATGGTGCCGAGGCAGAGTTCGGAAACGAACAGGCCAGTGCGGCCGAGGGTGTTATAGCGCATTGGGGGCTCTCCAGAGTGAACCGAAACGGGCAGGTTTATGGATCAGGCGACCCAGCCGAGTGGCTTCATCGCCAAAGACGGCGAGATGTCGCTTTTTCAAGCCCTTCGATCTACAGTCTTCTTCATTCATATACGGGGTTGACCGCAACTTCTCCACGCCGGATCATCGCAAACCCTTGCCTGATCCGATCAAATGCCATCTTGATGGTTAATGAGGCTTGCCTTCGCCAGCGGCGCGAAGGATTGAAATATGATGCACGAAACTCTCGCCGACCTCGCGTACCGCCACGCCACTCAGCCAGGGAGAGCGTCGATCCCGCGTGTGAGCGTTCATGTCGCGAAGGAGACCAGCTGGCCCGTCCCAACTCTGTACCAGCCCATGCTAGGCATTGTGCTGCGCGGCACCAAGCGCGTCGTCATCGGCGACCGCACGCTTCACTACGACGCCAATCATTTTTTCATAGCCTCCGTCGACGTGCCTGCATCGAGCGTCATGATCGAGTCCTCGCCTGATGCGCCCTACGCCGCGGCGAGGCTGGCGATCGACCAGGATGTCCTTGCGGACCTGGTTGTTGATATAGCTCGCGAAGACAGTGCCGATACGACGGCCTTTGCCGTGGCCGCGATGACCCCCGAGCTTCGTGATGTCTGGTCACGGATGTTGCGGCTGCTCGATGCTCCGGATGAGATCGACATGTTAGCGCCGCTGTTTGAGCGCGAAATTCTGTTCCGTATCCTCCAGGGACCACAGGGGGCTCTGCTCCGCCAAGCTGCTCGATCGGATGGCCGAATTGCGCAGATCAGAGCTGCTATCGCTCATCTGCGCGAGAACTTCGATCGTCTCGTTCGGATTGAAGAGCTGTTGGAGATTGCAGGGATGAGTGCGGCCACCTTTCATCGGCGCTTCAGAGCCGCAACAGCGATGAGCCCATTGCAATACCAGAAGGCGCTCCGCCTGCAGGAGGCAAGACGGCGTCTGATCGCAGACGCCGATGCATCCGGCGCAGCTTATGCCGTTGGTTATGAGAGCGCATCGCAATTCAATCGCGAATACACCCGGATGTTCGGCACGCCACCAGCGCGCGATGGCGCGAGGTTGCGCGCGATGGCGCGAGGTTGCGCGCGATGAGGAACTGACCCGGCCGAACGCATCGTTCGGTCGCACCCGTATACGCCATCATGCTCCTTGGGCTGCCACTTGGCGAACCTTTTCAAGCGCTACTCCGATGGGCGCTGGAAGCGAGCGATGCTGGACTATCTAATCGATCTCACCGCACATGAGGATATGGCGGCAATAGCTCCGGTGGCCACCGTTTGCACAGCTTGGCTCGGTCGGTGCTCGGCAGTCACGAGAACCAGCTCGAACGCGGCCAGATCTGGCAGGCAGCCCTCACTCAATATCCTGTGTTCACCTAACACGGTGTCAAGAGCCGAGACACTGATTACCAAGACCATCGGCGTCAGCGGCCTGAACCCCCATGAGCCCTGGGTTGCATACGCGATGCACCAATACCGGCCACTTCGAAAGCCCGCATCGCGCACTCGCGATAGATGCAGCCCGACGGGAACGTTGCGAGAGAAATCGGCTCGTGAGAGACAAGGCTGTCGGTTTCCTGCAATCCATGCCAGATGCTCAGTCCAACTCGCCAGGCAAAGTTTGTCATGCGGTTCTCGCTTGATCAAGGCGAGATCGATGTCGCCGTCGTCCAACTGGTACCGAAGGCCGGCACACCAGCCGCTCTGTGTACTAAACCCGGCATTCGATCTGCCGTGTTCCTCGCAATAGCGCCGGCCCTTCCGTTCCCTGATGAGCAGTCAGGAGATCAAACTTTCAATCGCTTTTATCATTCCGAACGGTAACGCAGGCCATCAATCAGAAGCGACACGAGTCGGCGGGCCTGTGCGACATCACCGTGACCCGAAGGCGTGCAAAGACCCGCGACCGCGCGCAAGAGGTCGTAGGCCGTGACGTCGCCGCGCAGTTCCCCGGCCTCAGTTGCCGCGTTCAACAGGCCCTGGAGTGCGGGTTCGAGCCGGGCATCGAAATAGGCGGGCAGCGGCTTGAATGCGGCATCATCCGAATGCAGGGCGCTGGCCAGTCCGCGCTTTGCCACGAGGAAATCCACATAACGCTGCATCCAGCGGTCCACCGCCTCGGCGGGCGCGTAGTGTTGCGCGAATTCTTCGGCCGTATCGGCGCAGGCGTCCACCTCCTGGCGAAATACTGCGGCGATCAGATCGGCGCGCTGCGGAAAGTTCCGGTAGATGGTCCCAACGCCGACGCCCGCGCGCCTGGCAATGTCACGCATCGGTGCGTCGACCCCGGTCTCGGCAAAAACCTCCTTTGCCGCCTGTAGCAAAGCCACCAGGTTCTTTTGCGCATCGGCGCGTTTCGGACGTTCGGTCTGCTCTTTGGAGCTCTCGTTTTTCTGATGGTTTCCGGCCACAGCTGAACATCCCGCAGTTTGAGGTTGATAAGTGGAACAAGGTTCCGTATATATGTGGACGAACGTTCCGGTTTTGCACTATAGGCGGGCGAGACCGGATTGGCCAGACATATCATGGAGACGGAAAATGGAAGAACGTGTTGCCTTGGTGACAGGTGGAAACAAGGGGATCGGCCTCCAGATCGCAAAGGATCTTGCAGCCCGGGGCCTGACGGTGCTGGTGGGCGCCCGCGATCTGCAAAAGGGTGAGGAAGCCGCACGCGAGATTGGGAAGAACGCCCATGGCATTCAGCTTGACGTGACCGATCCGGAGTCCATCGCGGCGGCGGCGGCACGGATCGAAAGCGAGTTCAGGCGGCTCGACGTGTTGATGAACAATGCGGGAATTTCCCGCGCGAAAGAGGGCCAGTCCTTTGAGGAAGCGGTGAAGACCAATTTGATGACCGATGCCCCGATAGAGGACATCCGAGCGATCTACGAGACCAACGTTTTCGGGGTCATCGCCATTACCAAGGCGATGCTGCCGCTTTTGCATAATTCGCCGGCCGGGCGCATCGTGCTGACGGGCAGTTCCGGCGCTTCGCTAACACTGAACTCCGACCCGGAGAACTCGCATCGCCGGATGTTCGGCAACTACTCGGCTTCGAAAACCGCCGCCCATGCGGTGATGCTCGCCTTCGCGCTGGCATTGGAAGGCACCAAGATCAAGGTGAACGCCGCATGCCCCGGCTTTACCTCCACGGCGCTCAACAACTTCAACGGAACGCGCAGCGTCGAAGAAGGCGCGCGTGAGCCGGTACGCCTTGCGTTGATCGGAGACGACGGTCCGACCGGCACGTTTTCCGACGAGAACGGCACGGTGCCCTGGTGAGCCCGACGCGTCCCGGCTTCAAAAGTAGAGGAATCTCATGCGTATCTTCCTGACCGGTGCTACCGGATTTGTCGGCTCGGCCATTCTTCCGGAACTGCACAGCGCGGGCCATCAGGTGCTGGCCCTTGCACGCTCCGAACACTCCGCAAACGCCGTGATCTCCGCAGGGGCCAAAATCCTACGAGGGGACCTTCGGGACCCGGCAAGCCTGCGCAAAGGCGCGGAGGAGGCAGACGCCGTGATTCACGCGGCCTTCGACCATGATTTCTCCCGGTTTGCTGAAAGTTGCGAGATGGATCGCCAGGCGATCGAAATCTTAGGGACTGCGCTGGAGGGCACGGGCAAGAAGCTCATCGTCACCTCGGGCCTTCCGGTGATCGAGGACCGCGCGGCGACGGAACGGGACGCACCGCCCGCCGGAGCGCACGGGATTCCGCGCGTTTCTGAACAAACCGCGATGGCGTTCCGGGAGAATGGTGTGGACGTATCAGTGATCCGCATGCCCCAGGTTCACGACCGCGAGAGGCAAGGGTTTGCGAGCTACCTCATGTCGCATGCACGTGAGGCCGGGGTATCCGCCTATGTCGGTACGGGCGAGAACCGCTGGCCTGCAGTACATCGGCTTGATGCCGCGCGGCTTTACAAGATCGTTCTGGACCGTGGCCTATCAGGCTCGTACTACCATGCTGTCGCTGAGGAAGGCGTTCCAGTTCGCGAGGTTGCGGAGGTCATCGGCACCGCGCTGGATGTTCCCGTCAAGTCTGTCTCGGTCGACGCAGCTCCGGCGCATTTCGGTTGGCTTGCCAGAATCGCGCAGATGGACGTGCCAGCATCGAGCGCTTTGACCCGCATTGAACTCGATTGGAAGCCGGTCGAGCGGGACGGTCTCTTAGTCAATGTCCGGAAGGCCAGGCAAGATGCTGTGTTGGCACGCTGACCGAGGCGGTGTGCTCATGTCGTCGGGCGCCAGCACCAAGGCGTTGATTGCCTGGTAGGAACTTCGTGTGAACGAGTATCTGACCATAAGAGGGCAACGGGCGGGGAGATGGCAACAGGGCACGCGCATCGAGATGTTCGACATCGAGACGATGCTTGCAGTCGCTGAGTCCGGTAGTTTTCGTAAGGCAGGTAAGCTGCTGGGTATCGGTCAGTCGGCAATTACGCGTCGGGTGCAGAAACTGGAAGACACACTCGGTGTTTCCGTGTTCGAGAGAAGCCCGATCGGCGCCCGCCTTACGGCAGCCGGTTGGGAATTTGCCATTCGATCGCGGCAACTTGCCAATCAATTCCAAGAGACGGTGCGGGCAGCGCAGTCTGCAGGCACGGCTGGAAACGGACAGTTGCGTGTGGGCCTGACTGCATCCCTATCGCGAGGGGCCTTGCGTGAGGTTGTGGAAAGATTTCAGACGCAGCATTCCGATGTCCAATTATCCTTCACGGAGGCAGACCTCGGCGAGTTGATGACCTTGTTAAGTCACAGAATCATAGACGTGCTCGTCGCGGCTGGTGAACCAACGCCAGATCACGGCGACGTGCTACTGCTTACAAACACGCCCCTCTACATCGCAGTCGCAAGAGGTCATTCCATGGCGGGGCGGCGCTATGTCGATTGGTCGGACGTGGCTGCGATGTCCTTTATCGTAAGCGCCGATGCGCCCGGGCCGACGATTCATGACTATCTCATTCGAAGGATAAGCGATTTCGGGCATCAGGCCCGCATTGAGGTACACGGGATGCGACGCGAAGGGCTGATGAACCTCGTGGGACTTGGGCTCGGTATCAGCCTGATTTGCGAGCAATGGTGCGGCGCCCGCTATCCGGATGTTGTGTTCATCCCCCTCAGGGAAAACGGGAAAGCGGAGACAATTCCCTTTTCGCTGACCTGGCGCCCGGAAAACGACAATCCGGCGCTCAGGCGTTTTTTGAGTCTGGCTCGCGAAGTCGCGAAGGTTGCTGCAGCGACTTCCGAGCTTTCGTGAATTCGCGATCCGTTGCCATGAAGCGCTTCAGCATAGGCGGTATCAGCTTGGCGGGTTCCGGTGCGCTTTCACCGGTCTCTTGCTCCATCACAGTGGCGTAGTCCAGCAGGTCGCGATGGACATCCGGGGGAAGCTCCACGCTCAGTTTGACAGGCTTGTCGTCGGGGATTGATGAAAGCTTCAGCTTGGCGGCCATGGTTCAGCCTCCGTAGGGTTCGAGGACGAGGTCGCGGGTGACCATGACGCGCACCGGGAAGCCCGGTCGTACGGTCAGGGTCGGCGGGATTGAAATCTGACGGCGCACGATCTCATCGCCAGCGCGACCGACCGTGTCCTGCGTCCCTTCGCGTATGGCGCGGGCGATGTCGTCATCATCGTCGGCGCCCAGTTCAACGCCGATATTCAGGATGGTGGCGAGCCCGGCCGCCATGAACAGACCTCCCCAGTGATGATCGACGCCATCTCCGAGCCCGGCGTAGCCGGCTTCGTCAGCACCAGGCTGGCGTTCGAGGGTGATCGAGCGGCCGTTGGGCAGAATCAGCCGAGTCCAGGCAATAAGCACCCGGCTCTGCCCGAAGGCGACGCGGCTGTCATATTCGCCGATGAGGCGCGATCCCTGCGGGATCAGCAGGAAACGCCCGGTCGGGCTGTCATAGACATGGGATGTCACCTGGGCTGTGATCTGGCCGGGAAGATCAGAGCGAAGGCCAGTAACAAGCGCCGCCGGAATGACCGCGCCGGCCTGGACAACATAGGGGCTTGGCGGATCGGTGAGCCGGTCGGTACTCGTCGTGCGGCGATCGACAGGTTCGTCGAGAAAGGCCTCGTGCCGTTCCGTCGCGTCCGGCGCGGCGGAAGCCGCATTGGCGGGAAAGAATGACTCGGCGGTGGGCGGAGCGGCAGCCACTTGCGTGGTTTGCGGTGGTTCCCGAACGGTGGTGTTGGCATCGGCGAAGAGTTGGCTGAGGCGAGCCGCTTCCATTTCCTGGGCGCGGCGCTGTTCCTCCGGATCGGCGGCCGGGGTGGTGACAACTGGCGAGGGGACCGGCTCGCCGCGTTGCTGAGCCGACAGGATCGGCCGTCCGAGTTCGCCAGGCAGCGGCGGGCCGAGTTGCGGCACGTGCTCGTAATCCACCGGCAGGCGCGACAGGCCTTCAGCCTCCTGAATGCGTTCCGTGGAATAGAGCTCTGTCGGTCCATCGACAGGTTCGCGGTCCTGCAGGGCAACGATCAGGATGGCCCCGAGCCCAAGACCGCCTACCGTTCCCAGAACCATGAGCGTCCGGCGTGAGAGCCGCATCACACGCGGCGGATCGGCGCGCAGTCTCAGCGACGCAGCGATGTCCTTCCCGTCTTCGATCTCGGGCCCTTTCTCGGTCTTCTCGCTCATTCGCGACCTCCACCGGAGGAATGGCGTGCGGCTACGGCCTGCCGCACGCCATCCGTGCGGACGATCCGTACCCGTTTCTGTTCGTCGCCGAGGCGTAGCTCGGCGGCGGCAAAGAGCCGGTCGACGATCATGTAGTTGCGGCGGATGCGGTAATTGACGAGTTGGCCTTCGCCTTCGGGCCCAATGACAAAAAGCGGCGGCATCTCGCCCTGGCCGATCCCGCGCGGAAACTCGATGAAGACCTGCCGCCCGTCATCGAAGGCGCGCCGCGGCCGCCAGGGCGCGCGGTCGCCTTCGATCCGGTAGCGGAAGCGTAGAGTGTCGAGCGCGATGTCGCGTTCGATCGGCAGACCAGCCTCAGCCTCGGCATTGCGTCGCCTGAGCGCGATCAGCGCATCCTCGGCATAGGTCCAGGAGACCGACGCCATATAGGCGGACGGATTCGCCCTCAGTTCGAGATGATAGGTGCGCCGGTCTGTATTGATGACGAGATTGGTCTGAAGGTCGGGCCGTGTCGGTTTGACGAGGATATGGATACGCTGGCTGTCGCCCGAACCGCTTTGCGTATCGCCGATAATCCAGCGGGCCGTGTCGCCGGCGGCGATCGGACCGGCGCCGGTCAGCTTCTCGCCGGGTTGCAGGGCGATGTCGGTGATCTGGCCTGGCGAGGTATAGACCTGATAAAGCGCGCCGGCGCTGTACGGATAGAGCTGGACGGCATTGATGAAGCCGTCGCGCACCGGCTCCATTCGCGCAGCGGCATTCGCCTCGGTCACGCGTTCGGCAGGATCGGTGGATTCCGGTTCTTCTTCCTCGCCATCAACCGGCTTGAGCTGTCCCGGCAGGGGCAGCGGTTCGGTTCGCTCGACGATCCGCACCGGCCGTTCCGGTTCCGGGAGAAGCGTCGCTTCGATGGCGGGTTCGTCATAGGCGATTTCGGGTGGTTTGAAGGTCGCGCATCCCGACAAGGTGGTGGCGACCAAAAGGACGGCGATGGAGGCTTTGCGAGGCGGACGTGTTCTTGTCATTGGGCAGTCTCCCGGGACCAGTTGATGGCGTTGACGAAAATGCCGAGCGGGTTCTTGCGCAGGCGCTCGGCGTTGCGCGGCTGTTGCAGGACGATGGTGAGAATGGCGGTCCAGCGCTCGGTCGCGGCGAGTTGCCCGTTCGTGTAACGGCGCTCGATCCAGGCAATGCGGAAACTGCTCTCCGAAGCGCGGATGACGCTTGAGACCTCGACCGAGATCTGCGTTTCGCCGACCTCGGCGAAGGGATCGTTCACGCGGGCATAGTCGTTGAGGGCGACCGCCCCTCTGTCGGTGGTGAAGTCATAGGCGCGCAGCCAGTTCTGGCGTAGCACGATCGGGTCGGCGGGAATCTGGCGCACATTCTCGATGAAGCGCGACAGGTGATAGGCGATCTGCGGGTCTGTCGGGCGGTAATCCGCGGTCGCGGGCGCCACGGCTTGCGCCGCGCCGAGCCGGTCCACTTCGACGACATAGGGCGTGATCGTCCCTTGCGTCGACTGCCAGGCCAAAGCTGCGCTGAGTCCTGCCGAGAGCAGCAGGCACCCGAACGCCATCAGCCGCCAGTTCCTGGCCTGGACGCGGGCTGACCCGATGCGTTCATCCCAGGCCTGGGCGGCCTTCTGATAGGGCGTGACGGGCTCGGGTGTCTTAGAATAGCGAACGCTCGGGCGACGGAACATCATGATTTCTCCGAAAGGCTGACAGCGGTCCCGCCACCGCCATGATCGCCGGAGCGAACGACATGGGCGGCGGTGGCGGCGCCGTGGTGAAGGGTCTGCTGGTGTTTCATGCGGCGCGCCCAGGCAGGCGGGCCGCCACCTGATGATCCTGGAGCGGACGTCTGTGTTTCTGGACTATTAGTGAATCTGCCGCCGATGGCCTGGAATGCGCCTCGCGAACCGGACCGGTAGCTCTCGCTCATCGAGCGGCGGAGCGGGCTTGTCGCGGTGCCGACACCGGCCTGTCCGACACTGGCTATGCCTGCCGC
>NZ_NCST01000130.1 GCF_002088975.1 Henriciella aquimarina | reverse complement strand
ACGACCACGCTCTACGCCTCCGACCGAGACGTCTTCCTCTTCCTGGTCGACGACATGAACCCGATCGAGGCGGGCACGCTGCCCGACGGATCTCCCGATCTCTATTTCCGGGGCTTCTATTGCTGGAACTCGGAGGTCGGCGCGAAGACGCTCGGCATCGCCAGTTTCTATCTGCGCGCCGTCTGCCAGAACCGCAATCTCTGGGGCGTTGAGGACTTCCAGGAAATCAGCATCCGGCATTCCAAATACGCCGCTAATCGCTTCGCGCACGAGGCGGCGCCGGCTCTGACCCGCTTTGCAGATTCCTCGCCACGCCCCTTCATCGAAGGCATTCGAGCAGCGCGCGAGCGGATCGTCGCCCACAGTGACGACGACCGCACCGATTTCCTCCGTAAGCGGGGCTTCTCCAAGGCGGAGACGGCCAGGATCGTCGAAACGGTCTTGGCCGAGGAAGGCCGGCCGCCCGAGTCCGTGTTCGACTTCGTGCAGGGCATCACCGCGGTCGCCCGGTCGAAGCCGCAGCAGGACGCCCGACTCGATATGGAGGGCAAGGCGAAGAAGCTCCTGGAGCGCGCAGCGTAGCTTCAACCGGTGCTCCGCCTTTCCGGTCCGTCGCTTCCTCAAGAGGACGAGGCGGGCCGGGTTCTTCGTGACGGGTTTGGAGGTCGAGAGAGAGGCTTTCGGCCAGCCCGCCCACGGAGAACTGACATGACCAAGTCTCAAAAAATCACCCTCAGCGCCTCGCGCGACATCCCTTTCAACAAGCTGGTGCTGAGCCAGTCCAATGTTCGGCGCATCAAGGCCGGCGTCTCGATCGAGGAGCTCGCCGAGGACATCGCCCGGCGCACGCTCCTGTCCTCGATCACCGTCCGGCCGGTGCTGGACGAGGACGGCGCGGAAACCGGCATGTTCGAGATCCCGGCCGGCGGACGCCGCTACCGGGCGCTCGAACTTCTGGTCAAGCAGAAGCGGCTGAACCGCACAGCGCCCGTGCCCTGCATCGTGCGCACGGACGGCCTCGCTGAAGAAGACAGTCTCGCCGAGAATGTTCAGCGTGCGCCGCTTCATCCGCTCGACCAGTTCCGCGCCTTCCAGGCGATGCGTGAGAAAGGCAGACACGAGGAAGAAATCGCGGCGGCCTTCTTCGTCTCGGCGAATGTCGTCAAGCAGCGGCTTAAGCTCGCCGCTATCGCGCCGTCGCTTCTCGACGCCTACGCCGAGGAGGAACTGACCCTCGACCAGCTCATGGCCTTCACGGTCAATCCCGACCATGAGCGCCAGGAACAGGTCTGGGAGTCGATCAAACGGACTTATGTGAAACAGCCCTATGAAATCCGCCGCATGCTGACCGAAGGCGCCGTGCGCGCCTCCGACCGGCGGGCGCAGTTCGTCGGGCTCGGCGCCTATGAGGCGGCCGGCGGCGCTATCCTTCGCGACCTGTTCCAGTCCGACGATGGCGGATGGCTGCAGGATGCAGGCCTGCTTGCGAAACTTGTCGATGAAAAGCTCGAAACAGAGGCGCAAGCGATCCGCGCCGAGGGCTGGAAATGGATCGAGATCGGCACGGACTTTCCCTACGGCCACACCTACGGTCTACGCCGGATCGTCGGCGAGACCGAGCCGATGAGCGAGGACGAGATCGCGAGCTTCCACGCGCTGAAGGCCGAATACGACAAGCTCGAAGACGAGTACGCCGACGCCGAGGAGTTCCCGGAAGAGATCGACACCCGGCTCGGCGAGATCGAAACGGCGATGGAAGCCTTGCAGGAGCGGCCCGTCCGCTTCGAGCCGGACGAAATCGCCGTGGCCGGCGTCTTCGCCAGCATCGGCCATGACGGCCGCCTGCGTGTCGAACGTGGCTATGTCCGTACCGAGGATGAACCTTCCGGCGAATCCGACGAACAGGACGAGGTCGATGGGATCGACGCGTCTGCCGAGGAGAACGTCGACGACGCTACGCCCCCGGACGCCAGCGACGAGGCGGAAGAGGAAGACGATGGCCTGAAGCCGCTCTCCGACCGCCTCGTCATGGAATTGACGGCGCATCGCACGCTCGCCCTTCGCGACGCGCTCGCCAACGATCCGCAGACGGCGTTCCTCGCCGCCCTGCACGCGATGACGCTCCGGCTCTTCTATCACTATCCGCTGGATAGCTGCGTCGAGATCACGCCGCACAGCGCCGGTTTCGGCGCCCAGGCGCCGGGCCTTGGCGACACGGCTTACGCGCTCAGCATCGACGATCGCACGACGAGCTGGCTAGGGGCGCTGCCGAAAGCGCCTGAGGATCTGTGGGAGGCGCTGGTCGGGTTCGACAACGACAGCCGCGAGGCGCTGTTCGCACATTGCGTCGCCATGACCGTCAACGCCGTCCAGGAACCTTACAACCGCCGTCCGCGGGCGCTCGCCCATGCCGATGTGCTGGCGACGACGCTCGGGCTCGACATGGCGAGTGCGGGCTGGACGCCGACGGGCGAGAGCTATCTGGCACGCATCACCAAGGCCCGCATTCTGGAAGCGGTGCGCGAAGCCAAGGGCGACGAGGCGGCCGACCGCATCGCTGGTCTCAAGAAACCAGAGATGGTCGCGGCGGCCGAAGAGCTTCTCGAAGGGACCGGTTGGTTGCCCGGAGTCCTGCGCATGCCGGCTCTCCCTGAAAGCGAAGCGCAATCGGCGGATAACGGCGGCGAACCGGCCATGGGCGATTCCGCCGTCATCACCGATGATGAACCTGTCACCGGCAACGCCTTCGCCACTGCGGCCGAGTGACCGGGAGCCAAGTCCCCCAACGGCTCCCGCTGCCGCCCCTGGAGCCCGCCCAATGTGGCGGGCTCCTTCTTTTTTGCTCTCAGCATGGAGGCGCAAATGAACAGCGCAGCATCCGAAATCGCACGACAGCTCGGCCGCGAGGCGGAGGCCGTCTGCCGCCATTATCTCTCCAACGGCCGCAAGCAGGGCCGATACTGGATCGTCGGCGACATCGAGAACACGCCCGGTCGCAGTCTTTACGTTCGCCTGACGGGACCAGCCCACGGTCCGGGCGCAGCCGGGAAATGGACCGACGCCGCCACGGGCGAACATGGCGACCTGCTAGACCTCATTGCCGCTGCGCATCATTTGCAATCCTTCGGCGAGACGCTCGATGAGGCGCGACGATTCCTGAGCTTGCCACGCCCCGAACCGCCACAACGTGAGCGTCAATCCGCGCCCACCGGATCGCCGGAGGCTGCACGGCGCCTCTTCGCCATGGGAAGACCGGTCGGTGGAACGCTCGCCGAGCGCTATCTTCGTCGACGCGGTCTTTCCGGGCTTGGCGACGCGCCAGCGCTGCGATTTCATCCGTGCTGCTACTATTGGCGAGAAGGTCAGCCCAAGGACACCCCACCGGAGACCTGGCCTGCATTGCTCGCCAAGGTCACGGACGTGAACGGCAATCTCACCGGCGTTCACCGCACATGGCTCGATCCGGCGACGGCTCGCAAGGCGCCCCTCGATCCATCACGCAAGGCGATGGGGAACCTGCTCGGCCATGGCGTGCGGATCGGAACTGCGAGCGACATCCTCGCTGCTGGCGAAGGGCTGGAAAGCACGCTCTCCGTGCGCATGGCGTTGCCCAACATGCCCGTCATATCCGCGTTATCGGCCAATCATCTCGCCGCGCTGATCCTGCCGACCGGGCTTCAGCGTCTCTACATCGCTGCCGACGCCGACGAAGCAGGCGACATGGCCACCGCCAATCTGATCAAACGCGCAGGAGCCGTCGGTATCGAAACGATCCGGCTTATTTCTCTTGGCGGCGACTTCAACGAAGACCTCCGCAAGCTCGGACGGGACGACCTAAGGACGCATCTGGGTCAGCAACTGGCCACGGCCGATTTCTCACGGCTGCTTTCCGACGAACACTGAGCGGCTGAGCAGGCCCGTCATTAGTCTGGTCGCTATCGTCAGATCACCTCCTAATTGGAGAGCCTCGCCTTCGGCCTTCCGAGAGGAGCGAGACGGAGCGGAGACTGGCCGGGCCGGCAACGGCTACGGCGACACTCTTTTCCGCCGCCGGGCGTAATGGCCCGGCTTTGCATCGCGAAACAAAAGAGCGCCGCCTTCGCCGTCCTCCGCCTCTGGCTTCGGCCGCCGTGGCGGTGCAGTCCCGGACAGCCCCCGCTTTCCCGTCGCTCGGGAAGGCCGCGAGAGGCGCGGCTCATGCCGAACAGGAGACGATCCCATGACCGCCGAGACCACCGAACCAATGGCCAGCTCCGCAACCGCGGCCGTACTCGAAGAATTGCAGCTTTATGGCTATCGGCCTTTCGCCGACGAACCCGACCCGAGACCCTTGCCCGAAGCCGACGCCCTCCAGGGTGCGATAGCCGACATCTTCGACGCGCTCGCCGCCACGCTGGAAGACACGCGTCTCGAACCGGATCTCGAAGACCTGCTCTGGTCCGTGACCAACCTGTTTCATCGCACAGCGGCCCGCGTCGACCGCGACCTGGACGACAATGAGCAGGCCCAGAAACGCTCGCAGCGCGAACAGGACGGGTCGGAAATTCGCTCGGTCGAACTTGAAGCCCTGACGGCGCAAGGAACCACGCTGATCGAGCGGCGCAACGCTTACGAGCTCATGCGCGATATCGCCGCCGACCACTTCGAGACCCATATCGGTCAGACCTGGCGACCGCACTCGGGATCACGGATCAGTCACCGGACGCTGACGGCGGCCATGATCGACAGCCGCGACTATCTCTCGGCGAAGCGGCGCGCGGAGATCGAACCCCTCCTGCCAAGCGGACCACGGGTTGCGTTCTCCGGCGGACTGGACGTCACCGACCATCGGGCGATCTGGGATGCGCTGGACCGTGTGAAGGCCAAGCACGCCGACATGGTGCTCCTGCATGGCGGATCGCCCAAAGGCGCCGAGAAGATCGCCGCGTGCTGGGCCGATAACCGCAAATGCCAGCAAATCGTCTTCAAGCCGGACTGGAAGCGCCACGGCAAGGCGGCGCCGTTCAAGCGCAACGACGCGCTTCTTGAGGCGATGCCCATCGGCCTCATCCTCTTTCCGGGGTCGGGAATTACGGACAATCTGGCAGACAAGGCCAAAAAGCTCGGCGTCCCGCTCTTCGATTTCAGGCCGAAGAACAACAAAGCGCAGGCAGCGTGATGCCTGAGATGCATCACCTGATGCGCGCGCCGGAAGGTTTCGGCGTGCGCTGCTTTGCGCTATACTTCGAAAAGCGCCGTGGCGGTTGGTGGAGGCGCTCCATCCATGAAGGAGACCGCCCATGTTTCTGTCCGCATTGCTGAGCGTTGTCGGCCTCGGCTTTCTCTGCTGGCTGTTATTCAGCCTGGCCGTCTATGCGCTTCCGTTCTTCGTCGCCGTTACTGTCGGCTACTATGCGTTTGAAAACGGCGCGGGGCCGATCGGCGCCATCGCTGTCGCACTATTCGCCGGCGCAGTCGCTCTTATCCTCGGGCAAGTCGCGTTCGCCACGATACGGTCACCGACCATCCGCCTGGCGATCGGCGCGCTCTATGCCTTGCCGGCCGGGTTGGCCGGTTTTCACGCGGTCAAGGGTCTCTCTGAGACCGGCGGCGCGGGCGAGACGTGGACCCTCATCTTCGCAAGCATCGGTGCAATCATCGTCGGCGCGACAGCATGGGTGCGCATCGCATCCCTTGCAGGACCAGAGACGCAGTCCGGCGGTGTCAATTCGCATCATGCTTGATACGCAGCCACAGACGGCTAAATCGCTCACGTCAATGGGGATTCACTCCACGGTTAAGGTTCAGATAAGTGGAAACCGGGATCGTGCTTGACACGTTCCGCAGCCACTTTCGTGCGTTGAAGGAACATGCCCAATCCGGCCCTTGGCGCGCAAGGTCAGAATGGAGCGGTCTCGTTCAAATCTATCCGGCGTGGTTTTAACTTTTTCTCTGAAACGATGTCGATCGCTCATCGCCTACGCTCGTTGCCGGCGTTTTTCGACTGTCGCGCTGGCCGGTGACGAACTTCTCCTGAGCCTCATCACCCACGCCCGACACGGCCTCTCATGGACTGATCTGGCCGGTATCGGCTGACGCCTCGACCGCCTTGGCCGCAACGGCGGAGCCGAACTTTCTTCCCCTGGGCTACGCCCATTCCTCGCGAAACAAGAAACTCCGTCTCCGCTGTCCTCCGCATACGCTCCGGGTCCTCCGGACTGCGTCGGCGGTCGTCCCGGCCTTGTCGATCTCCATCGAGGCCGCGACGGGCGCGGGCTCGAAAGCCAAAAGGAGAACTGACATGGCCACCATCGGAACCTTCAAGAAGTCCGCCAACGAGTACGTCGGCGAAATCGTCACCCTCAGCGTTCAAGCGAAGAATGTAAGGATCATCCCGGAAGAGGATCGCGCGAACGACAACGCACCCAGCCACCGCGTCTTCGTCGGCCGAGTCGAGATCGGCGCCGCCTGGTCCAAGCGCTCGAATGAGGGCCGCGACTATCTGAGCCTCAAGCTCGACGATCCGAGTTTCACCGCTCCGATCTACGCCAACCTCTTCGACGACACCGTCATCGAAGGCGAAGAGAGCTACAGCCTTATCTGGTCGCGGTCACGCCGCCAGAGCGGCGATTGACGCCCCGACAGCCCCGCCCGGTCTTCCCAGGCGGGGCTGCCATCATGCCTCTCGGCTTTTCCGCTGATCGTCCAAGAGTTCGGCCGGTTTGACGTCAAGTGCCTCGGCCACGTGCCAGAGGGTGATGATAGTGACGTTCTGCTGCCCGCGTTCCATCGCGCATATATGAGCGCGGTCAACGCCCATCCTATCCGCCAGAGCGGCCTGGCTGAGGCCGGCTTTTTCCCTAAAATACTGAAGGTTCGCGCCAAATACTTCCCGAATATCCATCCGCCAGTAAAATGCGGATCGCGTATTTTAATGCGACGCACTATAATACGCGGCGAACGACGCGGCCGCCACGAAGCTGCAACCAACCCGGCGACGTTTGCGCCGCCTGCGCTTGCTAGGTTATGGTTTCCAGTTCATTAATAATATGGGCCAACTTGCAAGGATTTCGCATGCCCTCGAGACAGCACAGGATCGCCGACGCGCCACCGAACGATGCGGCTGTGACGGTCTATGATCGCAATCACCTGAAGCTCTATATGCGCCTGCTCGATGCAAGTGAGGCCGGTGCAACGCTTGAAGATGTGGCGTCGCTCTTGCTCGGTATCGACGCCAACAAGGAGCCGGAACGTGCGCGCCAGGTCCACGACAGTCATCTATCCCGCGCTCGTTGGATGACCGAACAAGGCTACCGAGATCTTCTCAAGAATGGTCTTCCCGCAGGTTGATCGGCGTGCGGGCACCATGCGTAAAAGACGACGCCAGTGGCCACACAGCGCAACCGCTGGTATAAAGCGTAATATCCCGACTGACTGACGCAATTCCATGCGCCAGTTTGCGATTGGGAGGATTTCGCAATGCCGTCAGATTGGCGCGACGACAAGCAGTATGATCACTTCGATGATCTCGGTGTCTCCGGGCTCGCTTGGGAATGCCTTCGTCGGAACTCGCGCTATCGTGATGACTACGAGCTAATGCGGGAGGGCGGCGGCGCTCCAGCAGACTGGGGGTTACGATTTCGCTGTAAACCCACAGCTCAACGCACTCAGCGCTCCGATTTTCTGGCTTCCAACCGCAGCACCCGCCGTCGTTCAACTGATCGATGCTCTTCCGGACGTGGGCTTGACCTCTGCCAATCCAGCCGCGCGCATCGCATATCAGAAGATCGACGACGACGGGATTTCTTGGGTTCGGCTTAAAAACGGCGTTAATCTCGTTGGTAATTTGCTCAGTGATCGCCCCGTTGGCCTGCTACTTCCGCTAGATGACGACTGGGCAGTTCGGCTAGCCGCCGCTGATCGCCTATATCACCAACTTGTGGAGCGCGACCTGCATCCGCCTATCACGCGACAGCGACGCGAACGCCTGAAACGAGCCCTGCGAACAATCGACGGCCGCCAGCGCGGGGCCAGTTATCGCGCCGTCGCCACAGTCTTTTTTGGAGCCGCCCGCGTGTCCGCTGAGCCATGGAAGACCAGTTCGCTAAAGGCTCAAATCGCCCGCCTTGCTGCCTACGGACGAATGATGATCGATCATGGGTACAGGAATTTGCTGAAAGGGCAATCTCGGTAGGGGCAGGAAAATTGATCAGTAAATATGCTTCTCACGTCCATAATGCGCGCCTACTGGGCGATCTTATTACCGTGTCCTACACCTTAAGATTTCTAACACCAAACGATACCTCTTCACACTCCGTTCTCATGCCCCCCAAAGGGGAGTGACGTTTTCGCCGCGCGCTGATCGTCATCCCTCCCGGCGCGCATCTTACGCTTTTCTCGTCTCCGACAGTCCCGCGCTTCCCGAAGCGGGATGGCCTAACCGGAGACGCGACCCATGCCCGATCCCAATGCCGGACTTCCCCCACGCTATTTGAGAACGCCGGAAGCGGCCCATTTTCTCGGCCTTTCGGGGCGGACGCTCGAAAAACACCGGACCTATGGCACGGGGCCACGCTACTCGAAGATCGGCGGGCGCGTCGTCTACGCGATCGAGGATCTGCAAGCCTGGGTCAGCCGGGGAGAGAAGAACTCGACCTCGGACGACACGGGCGACGAGGTGTTGCCCGCCAAGCGGCATGCAGCGATCTCGCCCGCCTATGCACGGAAGGCCCGCTCATGAGCGGCGGGGCCACTGTCGAACTCGTCTGGATCGAGAAGCAGATCGAGCACTGGATTCGCTTCGGCCGGATCGTGCGGACAACGATCCAGAGCCGCAGTGGCAGCACCGTCGCTTTCGATCCCGGCGCCGTCTTCGCCTTCGTCCGCTGGCAGGCGAACGACTTCGGGACTACGGAAAGCCGGATCGACATCCTGCGTGCGCCCCGACCGGGTGAGTCCTATGCGACCGTGCCGCAGGTGACACCCGGCGGCGATAGCCTGCTGCGCCAGTCCGGCTGGCTCAAGGTCGAACGGGTTCTTCAGTTCGCCGATGCGATCGAAGCGCTCGGCATCGACCCGGCCGACGCCGCGCCGGACTATTGGCGCCACGTTCACAACAGGCTGTCAGCAGGCCTGGAGCCGCGAGGCTACACAGCCGCTCAACATCGCGCCTGGCTCCTGCGCCAAGCCTGTCCACCCGATCCACTGACATTGCGAGCCGCGTCGGCGGGGAGCGTGTCATGACCCGGTTCGGATACGTCATGACGACCTATTTCTCGGTGCTCGCGATCGGCGGACTGGCCTTCGTTCATGTGAGCCCCAAGCTGATCTGGAACGCGTCCGCAAGCGCGCCCATCGGGCTATACGCCGTTGCGTCGGACGACGATCTTGCCGTAGGCGATCTGGTCGTCGTCGATCCGCCGGAATCGCTTGCGACCTATCTCGCCGAGCGCGGCTATCTGCCCGAGGGCGTACCGCTCCTCAAGCACGTCGCTGCGCTTCCCGGACAACGTGTCTGCCGCGATGGCGCCGCTGTCGCTGTCGACGACATCCCCCTGGCGCAGGCCCAGCCGAGCGACCGCTTCGGACGCGACCTGCCCGTTTGGCAGGGCTGCCACTTCGTCGCCAAGACGGAACTCTTCCTCCTGAATCCAAGCCATCCCGACAGTCTCGACGGTCGCTATTTCGGCGCACTCCCGGCAGACGCCGTGATCGGGCGCGCCGTTCCGATCCTCACCGATGAAGACGGCGACGGCCACTATGTCTGGCGCGCCGATCACGACGCCGACGCTCTCGAAAATTCTTCCGACCGCAAATGAAAGGAACTTTCCATGGCTCAGATCGGTCAATTCACGCGCACAGAAACCGGCTTCACCGGACGCCTTCACACGCTCATTCTCTACCGAGAACTCACCCTCGTCCCGGCAACATCGTCGGACAGCGAAAACGCGCCCGACTATCGCATCCATCACGGCGATCACGACGGACCGGAGATCGGCGCCGGCTGGAAACGCACCGGCGAGAAGGCTGGTGAATACATCTCTTTGCAGATCGACGACCCGACCTTCGCATTTCCGATCCGCGCCAATCTCTTCAAGACCGACGCCGAGGACGGACATTGGGCGCTCTATTGGAACCGCCCCGCAAAGCGCCCCGAGAAACGCGATGAGCGCGGCTAGACCGTCTCGGCGCTGCGCTATTATGGCGAAGTTCCTCCTCTGCGGTCTGCTCTCCGGCGTGGTTGTCTCTCACGCCGTATCAGCAGAGACCGCGTCCTCCAGGACGGAACAAGGCGGCAATTCCTATGCTGCCTATATCGCCGAAGCTGCGCAGCGCTTCGGCTTCCCGGCGCGTTGGATCCTTGCTGTCATGCGCAGGGAAAGCGCCGGCGACGTGCGCGCCGTCAGCGAAAAAGGCGCGATGGGGCTGATGCAGATCATGCCCGATACCTGGGATGAGCTGCGCGCGCGTTACGGTCTGGGGCGCGACCCGTTCGATCCTCGCGACAACATTCTGGCGGGCGCCGCTTATCTCCGTGAACTGCATGACCGCTTCGGATCGCCGGGCTTCCTCGCCGCCTACAATGCGGGACCGACACGCTATGCCGAGCATCTAGCTACAGGCCGACCGTTGCCCCGAGAAACCCGCGATTATGTTGCGGCGTTGGCGCCGCTCCTCGGCGCGTCGGTTGCAGCAGAACGGCGAGAACCGAGCGCAATTCTGACCGTGGATTGGCGCACGGCGCCACTCTTCGCCGCGCATAATGATGGACAATCGGTTGCTGACGAAACGCACCCAGGCAGCAGCGCAGACGTTTATCCTCCGCACACATCGGGCGCTTCCGACAGCCTTTTCCCGCCACATGGAACCGGGGATCGGCGATGACCCCGCTGATCGCACTCTCGCGCAGTCCGTCGCGCGATGGCGTGTTTCCGGGAGGGAGGACGGGGACGGAAGGCGCAACAACAACGGGAGGGCGAGATAAAAGGCGCGGCACGGATACGCGCTATGTCGTTGTTGTTGTTGGGTATTTCGCCCGCTGCGGTCATGGGCACAGTGCCGCCCCACGGCTCAACCCACTGTTTTTATGCGGGTTTCACCGTGCCGCGCGCTTTCAAGCGGGCGCTTTGTCATGAGCGACCGCGATAATGACATGCGCATCCGGCCCGGCCGCATCCGCAACAAGGGGACAAGCGCCCGGAAGGCGCAAAGCTTTGTCGGCCAGGTAATGGGCGCCGCCCGCAAGGCCGGACACACCGGATACAAGCTGAACGGTTCGAAAGGACGCGGGCGCGGATCGCAATTCGGCCGGGGCCGTTTCGCCGGCGCAGCGCGCGGACTGTCACGCACCCAGCGGCGCGTCGTCATCAAAGCGCGCGTCGTCCGTCATCGTGGCGCACGTTTCCGTTCCGCCCCGCTCGCCAAACACATCGCCTATCTGAAGCGTGAAGGCGTGACCCGTGACGGGCGTGATGCGGGCATGTTCAACGCCGAAGCAGACAGCGTCGATGATCGCGCTTTCGCAGAGCGATGCGAAGAGGACCGGCATCATTTCCGCTTCATCGTCTCGCCTGAAGACGCCGACCGCCTCGAAGACCTGCGCGCCTACACACGCGACCTGATGAGCCAGGCCGAGCGCGATCTCGGCACGAAGCTTGACTGGATCGGCGTCGATCATTGGAACACCGACAATCCGCACATCCATGTTCTCGTGCGGGGCCGAGCCGATAACGGCAAGGACCTCGTCATCGCCCGCGACTATATCAGCCGAGGGTTCCGCAGCCGCGCCGAGCAACTGGTCGAACTGGAGCTCGGGCCGCGCGCCGAGCAGGAGATCGCATCCGAACTTCAGGCGGAGGTGAAAGCCGAACGCTGGACGGGTCTTGACCGCGCGCTCCAGGGGCTCGCCGATGACGGTGCCGGGGTTGCTGATCTGCGTCCCGGCTCCCCGGAACCGCGCGATCCGGAGCTGCGCAAACTCCTTATTGGTCGCGCCCAGACGCTGGAAGGGCTCGGCCTCGCCGACAGGCTCGCCCCGGCGGTTTGGTCTCTGAAACCGGGCGCACAGGAAACGCTGCGCGATCTCGCCGAGCGTGGCGACATCATCAAGACCATGCACCGCGCCATGTCCGGCGGACCAGGGCGCGCACAAACGGACTTCGCGATTGAGGACACACCGACTGCCCCAGTACTTGGACGGTTGGTCGAGCGCGGGCTGCATGACGAGTTGCGCGGCGAGGCCTATGCCGTGATCGACGCCGTGGACGGCAGCGTCCATCATCTGCGCTTCAACGATCTCGACGCCACGGGCGACACGCCCGAAGGCGGGATTGTCGAGACGCGGGTCTGGCGCTCGGACAATGGCGGCCGTCAGCGCATGGCCCTTGTCGGCCGCTCCGACCTCAACCTCGAAACCCAAATCGGCGCGAGTGGTGCGACCTGGCTCGATCGGCTGCAACTCGCCAAGACCCAGGCGCCGCTCAGCATGGGCGGCTTCGGCGCCGAAGTTCGCGAAGCGCTCGACCGGCGCGCCGATCATCTCGTCGCCGAGGGGCTCGCGACCAGAAATGGTCGGCGCGTCACCTTCGCCCGCGACCTCCTGAAGACGCTGCGCGAACGAGAGCTCGACGCTGCGGCGGCGCGTGTCGAAACCGAGACAGGCTTGCTTCGCAGAAATTCTGCAGAAGGCGATCGCATCTCGGGAACCTATCGCCGGCGTCTCGATCTCGCCTCAGGCCGTTTCGCCATGGTCGATAGCGGCCTCGGCTTCGAACTCGTCCCGTGGAAACCCCAGCTCGAACGCCATCTCGGCCAGACCGTGACGGGAACGATGACGCCGGGTGGTGGGATCGACTGGAGCCTCGGCCGCAAGCGCGGGCTTGGCATCTGAGCATCACCCCGGAAGGAAAAGACATGCCGATCAAGACACAGCCAACACAGGCCACCAAAATCCTCTGGGGCCAGATCATCATCGTCTCGCTCGTTGTGGTCGGTTTCATCTGGACCGCAACACAGTGGACCGCATGGCGGCTCGGCTTTCAGCCTCAGCTCGGCGCGCCGACGACGGACATTCTCGGATGGCCGATCTATCCGCCCTGGAGCTTCTTCGTCTGGTGGTATTTCTACGACGCCTATGCGCCGCGTGTGTTCGTCGAAGGCGCGATCATTGCCGGCAGCGGCGGGATCGCCGCGATCGGTGTCGCGATTTTCCTCTCCGTCCTCCGGGCTCGCGAGGCGCGCGACGTAACCACCTACGGCTCAGCCCGATGGGCGGAGCGGAAGGACGTTGAATCGTCCGGGTTGCTTGCCGCGGACGGCGTCGTGCTTGGCCGCTTCGAGAACCACTACCTCCGGCATGACGGCCCGGAGCATGTGCTCTGCTTCGCGCCAACCCGCTCGGGCAAGGGCGTCGGCCTCGTCGTCCCGAGTCTCCTGACCTGGCCGGGCTCGGCCATCGTCCATGACATCAAGGGAGAGAATTGGCTGCTCACCGCCGGGTGGCGGGCGCGGTTCACCCGCACCATCCTGTTCGATCCGACCGACGCGAAGAGCGCGGCCTACAATCCACTGCTCGAAGTCCGGCGCGGCGACAGCGAAGTACGTGACGTCCAGAACGTCGCTGACATCCTAGTGGACCCCGAAGGCCTGCTCGAACGCCGGAACCATTGGGAGAAGACCAGCCATTCGCTGCTCGTCGGCGCGATCCTCCATGTCCTCTACGCCGAGGCGGACAAGACGCTCGCCGGCGTCGCCGCCTTCCTCTCTGATCCGGGCCGGCCGATCGAGGCGACGCTCGCGGCGATGATGCGCACCCCGCATCTTGGCGACCGACCGCATCCGGTCGTGGCGCAGGCGGCCCGCGAGCTCCTGAACAAGTCGGAGAACGAACGCTCCGGCGTCCTGTCCACGGCGATGAGTTTTCTCGGTCTCTATCGCGATCCCGTCGTCGCCAGGGTCACGAGCCGCTGCGACTGGCGGATCAGGGATCTGGTCTCCGGCGCGCGGCCGACCACGCTCTATCTCGTCGTGCCGCCCTCCGACATCAGCCGCACCAAGCCGCTCGTCCGGCTTGTGCTGAACCAGATCGGACGCAGGCTGACAGAAGAGTTGAACGCCAATCGCAAGCGCCATCGCCTGTTGCTTATGCTCGACGAATTTCCGGCGCTCGGGCGGCTCGATTTCTTCGAAAGCCAGCTCGCCTTCATGGCAGGATATGGGCTCAAGGCATTCCTCATCGCGCAGTCCCTCAATCAGATCGAGAAGGCCTACGGCCAGAACAACGCCATCCTCGACAACTGCCATGTGCGGGTGAGTTTCGCGACCAATGATGAGCGCACCGCCAAGCGCGTGTCCGACGCCCTCGGCACGGCGACCGAGATGCGGGCGATGAAGAACTATGCTGGACACAGATTGTCGCCCTGGCTCGGCCATCTCATGGTCTCCCGGCAGGAGACCGCGCGACCCTTGATGACGCCCGGCGAGGTCATGCAATTGCCGCCGGATGATGAAATCGTGCTCGTCTCGGGCGCGCCGCCGATCCGAGGGAAGAAGGCCCGCTACTACGCCGACCCGCAGCTCAAGACACGCATCCTGTCGCCGCCAGACCTGATTGCTGAAACAACGCCACCGAACCAAGTGACGACGGATGATTGGAGCGGCCGAGCGCCCATCGTTGCTCCCAAGCCTCGGAAGAAGATGTCCAGCGATGCGGGCGAAGACGCCGATGGCGGTATTCGCCGCGAGCCGGAGTTGCCTGAACATGAAGATATCGCACCGGACCCGGTGCAAACCGCGCGAGAGGAGTTCGCGAGCCTCGATGACGAGCCGGATGACGACGCGCAGCGCGCTCGCCAGATGCAGGGCCGATTCCG
Organism: Henriciella aquimarina; assembly: GCF_002088975.1. Lineage (GTDB taxonomy): Bacteria > Pseudomonadota > Alphaproteobacteria > Caulobacterales > Hyphomonadaceae > Henriciella > Henriciella aquimarina. Next base: position 12,742 of record NZ_NCST01000130.1, on the reverse strand, counting down.
CAGCATCGCCCGGCAGGCCTCGCTTGATCCCGATGACGGCATCGAACTTTGAGGCCCGCCATGAAGAAAGATCGGCTCAATGTGTATTTCGATCCAGCTTTATCAGCGGAGCTCGACACGCTGGCGGCGCGGCGCAAAGTTTCGAAATCCCAGATCGTGGAAGCGGCGCTTGCCTCCTACCTTTCCCCCGACGCTGCGGATCAGCGCGAGGCTGCGATTACGCGACGTCTCGACCGGCTGACCCGCGCCGTCGAACGGCTCGAACGCGACGTGACGATCGGCAACGATGCGATAGCCTTGTTCATCCGGTTCTGGCTCACGACGACTCCGCCATTGCCAGATACGATGCGCGATGCCGCGCAGGCGAAAGGCCGCGAGCGGTATGAAGGCTTTGTAGAAACGCTCGGTCGGCGGCTCGCAAAGGGTAACACCTTCGCCAAAGAAGTGTCGCAAGATTTCACACCGAAAGAGTAAATCTACAGCCTGTTTCCCAGGTATTTTGAAGTGAACTGTTTCGACCGTTTTTCGCTTTCTCCTGCCGTTGCGCGCCGTAGTACTACTACGCCTTCAAGGCTGTTGCCGATCAGCCTTTAAAGGTCTTCTTGATCGACCCCGTAATCCAATGCGGGGCCGCCAATGACCGTCCATACATTCAAATCCGAAGCGCTCGCCCGTGGCGCGCGCATGCTCAGAACCGCTCTGGGGGCCGACGTCGCCGCATGGCTCGAAGACCCTGCGGTTGTCGAGGTGATGCTCAATCCGGATGGCCGCCTCTGGGTCGACCGCCTGAGCGAAGGCCTCGCCGACACCGGCGAAGAGCTTTCCGTCGCTGACGGCGAACGCATCGTCCGTCTGGTTGCGCACCATGTCGGCGCAGAGGTTCATGCTGGCGCTCCGCGTGTGTCCGCGGAGCTGCCGGGAACAGGGGAGCGGTTCGAGGGGCTTCTGCCGCCTGTGGTCGCCGCCCCGGTCTTCGCGATCCGCAAGCCGGCCGTCGCGGTCTTCACACTCGAAGACTATGTCCGCGCCGAGATCATGCCAGACGATGCGGCGGCGGCATTGTGCGACGCCATCACATCCCGCGCCAACATCCTTGTCGCTGGCGGCACCTCGACCGGCAAGACCACGCTCACCAATGCATTGCTGGCGGAAGTCGCCAAATCCTCCGACCGCGTCGTTCTGATCGAGGACACACGCGAGCTCCAATGCCTGACGCCGAACCTTGTCGCTCTGCGGACCAAGGATGGCGTCGCGTCGCTTTCCGATCTCGTTCGCTCCTCGCTGCGCCTGCGGCCTGACCGCATCCCCATCGGCGAGGTGCGCGGGGCTGAGGCGCTCGATCTCCTCAAAGCCTGGGGCACCGGCCATCCCGGCGGCATCGGCACCATCCATGCCGGTTCAGCGCTCGGCGCGCTGCGCCGCCTCGAACAGCTCATCCAGGAAGCCGTCATCACCGTGCCCCGCGCGATGATCGCCGAGACAATCGACCTGATCGCCGTCCTCTCGGGGCGCGGATCGGCGCGCCGACTTTCCGAACTCGCCCGCGTCGAGGGCCTCGATGCGACCGGGGACTACCAGATCCAACCGCTTCTTCACCCCAGGACAGGAGACCATCCATGACCAAAACCACAATTCTCTATCCGCGCTGGCCGCTTTACGCGACGGCGCTCGCGTTCAGCCTTTTGCTCGTCGCGCCCGCCCATGCGGCGGGCTCGGGCATGCCCTGGGAGGCGCCGCTCCAGTCAATCCTGGAATCCATTGAAGGGCCGGTCGCCAAGATCGTCGCGGTGATCATCATCATCGTCACAGGACTGACGCTCGCCTTCGGCGACACCTCCGGCGGTTTTCGCCGCCTCGTGCAGATCGTCTTCGGCCTCTCCATCGCCTTCGCGGCGTCGAGCTTCTTCCTGTCATTCTTCTCGTTCGGCGGCGGAGCGCTGATCTGATGCGCGAGCTGGCCGACATTCCGGGCTTTTACGCGCCCGTCCACCGCGCCCTGGTCGAACCGATCCTGCTCGGCGGCGCGCCCCGCACGGTCGCCATCGCCAACGGCACGCTCGCAGCAGCCGTCGGACTTGGCCTTAGGCTCTGGGTGGTCGGGATCGCACTCTGGCTTGTCGGCCATCTCCTCGCGGTCTGGGCCGCAAAACGTGATGCCCAGATCGTCGATGTTGCGCGCCGGCATCTTCGTTTCCCAACCTGGTTCGGAGTCTGAGCGATGATGCGCCTCGCCGAATATCGCTCGACCGCCTCGCTATTGGCAGATTTTCTTCCGTGGGCGGCGCTCGTCGCGGAGGGCGTCATCCTCAACAAGGATGGCAGTCTGCAACGCACCGCACGGTTTCGGGGGCCTGACCTCGACTCCGCGACACCGTCAGAACTCGTCGCCGTGTCCGGCCGGCTCAACAACGCCCTTCGCCGGCTCGGATCGGGCTGGGCGGTGTTCGTCGAAGCGCAGCGGGCGCCGGCGCGCGACTATCCGCTCTCACATTTTCCCGATGCCGTTTCCGCCCTCGTGGACGCGGAACGACGCGCCCAGTTTGAAGATGCGTCCAGACATTTCGAAAGCAGCTACTTCCTGACTTTCGTCTGGATGCCGCCGCTCGACGATACGAGCCGCGCGGGACGATGGCTCTATGAGGACGCGCCCGACAGCAGCCTCAACCCGCGAGAGCATGTCGAGAGTTTTATGGCGCGAACGGATCGCCTGCTCGATCTCCTCGACGGCTTCATGCCGGAGGCCGCCTGGCTCTCAGACGAAGAGACACTGACCTTTCTGCATTCGACCGTGTCGACGCGTCGTCAACGCCTGCGCTTGCCCGAAACGCCGATGCATCTCGATGCGCTCCTGGCCGATAGCGCGCTTGTCGGCGGGTTGGCGCCGAGTTTGGGCGGGGCGCATCTGCGCAGCCTCTCCATCATCGGATTCCCCACGGCCACATGGCCGGGACTGCTGGATGAGCTCAATAGCCAACCCTTCGAATATCGCTGGGTCACGCGCGCTATCTGCCTCGACAAGACCGACGCGACCAAACTGCTGACGCGCATCCGCCGGCAATGGTTCGCCAAGCGCAAATCCATCGCCGCGATCCTGAAAGAGGTGATGACCAATGAGGCGTCGACGCTGCTCGATAGCGACGCGGCGAACAAGGCCGCCGACGCCGATGAAGCCTTGCAAGAGCTCGGCGCCGACATAGCGGGCGCCGCCTACATCACCGCTACGCTGACCGTCTGGGATGAGGACGAAGCCGTCGCGGACGCCAAGCTAAAGGCGGCGGAAAAAGTCATTCAGGGTCGTGACTTCACCTGCATGCCCGAGACTTTGAACGCCATCGAGGCGTGGCTCGGCTCGTTGCCCGGCCATCTCTACGCCAATGTCCGTCAACCGCCGGTCTCCACGCTCAATCTCGTCCACATGATCCCGATATCGGCAGTCTGGGCAGGACCGGCGCGCAATGATCATCTGGACGGACCTCCACTCTTTTACGCGGAGACGGAAGGCTCGACTCCGTTCCGCTTTTCACCCCATGTCGGCGATGTCGGGCACACGCTGGTCGTCGGTCCGACCGGGTCGGGCAAATCCGTGTTGCTGGCGTTGATGGCGCTGCAATTTCGTCGCTATGCGGGCGCGCAGATCTTCGCCTTCGACTTCGGCGGCTCGATCCGCTGTGCGACCGTCGCCTGTGGTGGCGACTGGCAGGATCTCGCCGGCGCGCTTTCGGATGACGAAGCCGCCGTCCAGCTTCAGCCGCTGCGCAACATCGACGATATCGGCGAACGCGCCTGGGCGCAGGACTGGCTGTCCGGCCTGATCGCGCGAGAAGGCGTCACCATCGATCCGGTCGCGCGGGATCATCTCTGGTCGGCGCTGACCTCGCTCGCCTCGGCGCCTGTCGCAGAACGAACTGTCCAGCCCCAAATTTATGTGCCATTAGATTGTAAGGTTTCGGGGACTGGCGGGCCGGTCCCACATCATGCGAAATTGCCTGAATAAAACACGGCTGCCTGCGGCAGGATGCGAAATATCAAGACATGCGAGACGATCGCCCGGGTCGCTCCCGCGCGGATGGAGTGACAGCTGAAAATCGCAGAAAAATGCATGCGCTCCATGCCTGGAAATGCGTCACGGAGCGTGGCGAAGTTCCTCTCAAAGGCGGCGCGCGGCCTGCTCTCAGGTCCGGGACCTGCCGGAAACCGGATCGTTTCCTGACCGGTTTCGCTTCACCAGCATCCCGATTTCGGAAAGGACCCGTATCCGGACATATTGTCCGGCGCAGGTGCGCCTTTACCCCCTGTCGCCAAACCGGTCGTGCTGCCGCCCTCGATACGCTTCGGCTCTCAAGGGCTTGATGATGATCAAGCCAGGCGGGTCATTTTGTGGAAAACAATGATCAGCGGCCGGTTGTGCCGATGCTGAATTCGGAGTGAAGCGATGACAATCGCAATGGGAGCCCCTAAAACTCAAATCGCGAACACCGGGCATCCCGATCAACGGGCATATGGCCGGTTCTGGGGCGCATATTCGCTGAGCCGGATATGCCATCAGATGGAGGCGCTTATCCGCCACTCTGCCGCTTCCTTCCTGCGCACGGAAAGCCGTATCGGGTTCGCTTTCCCGACACGCCTTGATCTCAGCGAGACAGACAAAAGCGTGGTGGCAAAACTCGATGTGCCCGGCATGGACGAGAAGGACATAGACGTGACGATCAGGAGCGGCGCGCTCGTCGTGACCGGCCAGCGCGAACAGTCGAGCGAAGAAAAGGCGGGTAATTATCACCGTATGGAGCGACCCTTCGGCAGCTTCCGGCGCGTGGTGCCTTTGCCGTGCGATGTGGCGGAAGAGAGGATCGAGGCAAGGCTCAACAAGGGCGTACTGACCATCGATCTGCCCAAGGCCGTCCAGCCGCACGCGAGGGCACAGAAGATCGCCGTCACCCCCAGCCTGTTTTGATCCGAAAGGTGGCTGCAACATGAATGACACGGCGCTCAAGAGACTGGTCGAGGACGAGCTTGAGTGGACCCCGATGGTCGACGAAAGCGATATCGGCGTACTGGTCGAGAATGGTGTTATCACCCTCACCGGCACCGTGCGCAGTCACTCGGAGAAGCTGGCAGCCGAGGCGGCGGTCAAGCGCGTCAAAGGCGTGCGAGCCGTGGTCGAGCAGCTGGAAGTGCATTTCCTGGGTCCGCCGGAGCTGTCCGATGCGGAGATCGCCCGACGCGCCATCAATGTACTCGACTGGGACGTATCGATTCCGAAGGGGCGGGTGATGATCATGGTCAGGGACGAACATGTCACGCTGACCGGTACCGTCGACTGGCGCTACCAGGCCGATCAGGCGCGCTTCAAAAGGGGCAATCTTCCCGGCGTCACGCGGGTGACCAGCCATCTCGCCGTGCAGCCGGCGATGACAGCGGACAATGTCAAGCAGCGCATCGATTAGGCGTTGGCCCGGGTCTCGGCGCTGGAGGCAAAAGGGATCCGGGTCGAGGTAAAAGGCTCGGAAGTGACGCTGGAGGGCGAAGTCGATGCCTGGGCCGATCGCGAGATTGCCGAACAGGCGGCCTGGTCTGCCCCTGGCATAACGTCCGTGATCCACCGGATCAGGGTCTGTTGAGCGGGCTCGCGGTCATATTCTGGCGGACCTGAAGGATCGCCAGCGCAATCAGCACGCTACCCGACGCGGCGCAGTAACACCAGATCGATACGAGCACCGTCCGGTCAACCAGCAGCACCGCGATCAGGGCGAGGAGAACCAGCACGCCAAACCAGCGAACCGGGCGCAATCTGGACAAAAGCAGGCTGAGCATGGTGACCCCGGCATAAGGCACGAGAATCCAGTCGCGTCCGGTGATGACCGGTCTGTAAGTGAGCCCGCGGTCAAAATCATGTGTCTGCGACGCATACCGGATGTGATGGTTTTCGGCATGTGCAAACGTGTCCGATCCGACAAGCTTCAGCAGGAATGCGAAACTGATAATCAGGCCCATCCCGACCAGAACATCCAGCGTCCTGCGCCGTTCGGCCCCATGGCGTTCCGCCCGGATCGCGAGAGGTGCGTAGGTCGGCCAGAAGACCGTGGCGAAGAAGACGAACACGGCCGGGAAGAAGCCGCTTGTCCAGCCTGCCGGGCTCTGTGCGATCTGCAGCCAGACAACACCTTCGGCGGTCTGCTGGAGCGCGAAGGCAAGCGGCAGACAGGCGAGCGGAAAATATCCGGGAGCCGGGCATTTCATGACAGAGAGCGTGCCCGCCCCGGCACAGGCTGCTGCAACCGTGAAACTGGCCTCTGCAGAAAAACACATCGCGCCGCCCCTCGTCCTTGCCGAAAGCTATCACGATCATTGCCGGGATAAAAACTTTTCCCGGAAATCTGCCGCTTATTGAGCCTTATCAACATTTGTCCCGATGCGGGCTGAAACATGTTCCGCGCAGAAGACGGGAGACTTCCGGTGAAAATCAAGGATATCAGCGTGTGCATGGCATCGCCTGAAGGCGACAGGGCGGCATTCGCGTTCGCGCGTGCATTCGCGCAGGTCCGGGACGCGCATCTCAGTTGTGCCGCCTTCACGATCCTGCCGCAGATCATCGTGGGATATGGGGATGCGACCGGTGCCGAACTCTATGCAATGGCAATCCAGGAGACACGCGAGCAGATGAGCGCCAGCTGGGACAGGTTCGAGGAAAGCCTCTCCAATGAGCCGATGATCGAGCTGCGCCGCTTCGAGACGATGCAGAACAGGGTCGAGCCACTTTCCGCGATGAACGCCCGCCATGCCGATCTGGTCATCGTTCAGGCGCCGTGTAGCAAAGACCGCCAGCCGCATGCCGACTTCCTGGAGGGCGCGTTACTGGGCGGCGGGCGTCCCGTTCTGGTGTTGCCGTCCGACTGGAAAAAGGAGATCGTTGGCACGCGCGCCGTGCTCGCCTGGGATGCCAGCCGCGAAGCTTCCCGCGCCCTGCATGACGGCCTGCTGATCCTGCCGGAAAATGCAACGGTCATCATTACCACGGTGGATGCAAAGCCGGGCGATACAGGCTATGGCGCCGCACCGGCATGGGATATCGGGGCACACCTCTCCCGCCATGGCTGCAGGGTGGAAGTGCGCAACCAAGACAGTATCGGGCGTTCTGTCGCCGAAGCGCTGCTGGACGTGGCGACCGGCTATGAGGCGGACCTGATTGTGATCGGCGGGTACCGGCATGCGCGGTTGCAGCAGGCGCTCCTGCCGGGTGTCACGCGCACATTGCTGCGTGAGGCAAAAGTCCCGTTGCTGTTATCGCACTGACCGAATTGTACGGATTAAAGCCGGTATTTCTCCGCATCTCCAGTTTTGAGGATACCTCTCCTCTATGCAGTCAGTACTGAGCCCAGTTGCGACCGGAGATTTCGCAAGATCATATCCTGTTGAGCTCGTAGGCTTGCGCGCCAGCCATCCGACACCATGCGGCAGTTGGCTATCCAGTAATCTGTCAGCTGAAGCGATGTCAGAGCAGTCCGCGCATATTGCTGCATTGTCCAGGACAGGAAGTAGGGAGAAGGGCTCCCGTGCCTTCGGTTGTGGATTGCTTCCGGAGAAATACCGGCGACCTCATTTGTTCCGATGTTTCGACCGGTTGGGCCAATCTGGTGAGCCATCTCGTTTCTCCTCTGCAGTCGGCGCATTCTGCGTAGGTATTCTGATGCCCACTTGAGCGGGATCAAGACGGTTAAGCCAAAAGGATGCTCAAAACAGCCAAAAGGAAAAAGACATGAGCACCGGTCTGGCAGTCTTCGACACAACCTTGCAGGAAACAAATGAATGGCTGCGCCTTGTTGAAGAGCGATTGCAGGGGTGCGAACGCCAGCAATCCTATCTTGCCCTGCGCGCGGTGCTGCATGTCCTGCGCGACCGGTTGCCCGAACATGCCGTGCTGGGCCTGTCAGCTCAGGTTCCCATGCTGGTTCGCGGCATATTGCTGGAAGGCTGGCGGCCGGGCGGCGGGCCGTCCGGGATCCGGAATCCGGACGAATTTGCCGATGCCGTCGCTGAGTATTTCCCGCCAAGCTTTCCGCGGGAACCGCAGGCTGCGCTGAAAGCGGTTCTTGAGGTCATAAGCCTGCGTATCACCGAAGGCGAGGTGCGCAAGATTATCGGCTGCCTGCCGGAACCGCTCCGGATATTCTGGCCGGAGACGGTAACCGGCCTCGGCTCGGGGCCCCGGCGGACGACTTGAGACAGGAGATTCAGATCATACAGGTCGCACCTGAAATCACGTACAGGAATTTTGAGCCAAGCGAGCGCATTCGCGCGCGGGTGGGCAAGGAACTCGGCCGGCTCGAATCCCATTTTCCGAAGATCACAGCCTGCAAGGTATTGGTGGAGGGAGGATTGGGCCGCCGGAGAACGGGTGATCTGGCACAGGTGCATCTGCACTTCGTTCTTCCCGGCGGGAAGGAAGTATCGGTTTCGGAAATGGGCGATGAGAAGCACGCGCATGAAGACGTCATGGTCGCCATCCGGGATGCGTTCCGGGCGGCCGAACGCCAATTGAAATCCGTCCAGCCTGATCCCCGTATGGAAGCCGGAGTGCAGAAGACCCGGATTAGCGGGAAGATTGCGCGGTTCATCGCGGACGAACCGGCTGGCTTCATTCGCGGCGAAGACGGGGTCGACCATTATTTTCACGCCAATGAATCTACGGGGACGCCGTTCGACCAGCTTCGCGTCGGGGATGCCGTGACCTTCCGTCCGGACGCTGGCGAGAAGGGCCCGATGGCCCGTTCGGTGCACAGGCGCCGGGCCTGACGGCTGCGGGGCCATCCGGCTCACCTCTGATCGTGGACCGGTTGCTTCAGGGCGCCAGCAGGCCGACATTCCGGGCAGGCCTTGGCCGCTATTATCCGTTCGCCGGATGGCCTCGTTCGGTTGGCGGCAGTGATTGCCGCGAAGGCGCGGTATACGGATGAAAAATGCCTGCCGATAATGCACAGTTGGAACAGGATGAAGGTGGCGTGTCAGGAAATATGAGACTCTGTCGTCCAGGCCGTCATGGCGCCGCACGGAGCGTCTTCCATGTGCGCAGCCAGGCTTCGATCGCGTAATAGACAAGGATCATGCGCCCGGCCGGATGTATGAGAAACTGATCTTCCCGGAGGAAGGTCTCGACATCTTTCCGGTCCGCGATGCCATTCGCAACCAACTCCCCATCGGCAAGTGTTTCGAGAAGAAGGGACCGGTTCAGCCGGAGCTGGTCGATAAAGTAGCGTGTCGCTTCTCCTTTTGTCATCCGCAAGCGGACCCGATCGGGAAGACGCCCCTCGAAAGCCCGGCGGGCAAGGCCCCGGCTGACCCCGCCCAGCGACAGACGCCAGACCGGCAGGCGCAGGCAGAGCTCAATCAGGGGCTGCGACATCAGGGGATGAACAAGCTCTCTCGTGCTGGGCTGGAAGAGACGTTCCTGCACTTGCATCATGTGGAGCAGCCCGCTGACCTGGTGAACTTTCCCGGGGGCAGGCCGTCAGATACGCGCGCCCAGCCGGGAAGGGCATAGGCCGGATCGAAACCGTCCTGCGCGCGCTTGTTGAGCCTGTTGTTTCGTGCGGCAATGGCCGCAAGCAGAGGGGATTTGTGCTGTCTTCCTAAAATTTCAGGCGTGTTTTCCCTCAGAACCCGCCAGACGGACTGGCCGGAAAGACGGGCTGAGCTGGCAAGCTCCAAAAGCGATTGCCTCCCGGGTCCATGCTGGCGCAAATAGTCCGTGAACCCGAAGGGGGTTCGGGCAGCGTGCAGGAGGTGGTCGCCGCCCTGGCCCGTCAGATAGGTACGTTCCATCCCGCCGGAGGCTTCGGCAAGCTGAGCGTTGAAATTCTGTGAGAGGAACTGGCGGTATGGCCGGGCCGAGGCGGGATGTGTCTTTGCCCCTTAAAACGGTGCCAGTTTCATCTTAGAGAAATTGGTAACCCAGGAGGGATTGGTGATGGCTCGGAAGGGGTATTCAGACGAGGATGTTCTTCGGTTACTGCGAGAGATCGAGGTATCTTTGGCAGGCGGGATGGATGTTGCGAGTGCGTGTCGCAAAGTGTGAATATCGGTGAGAAAGTGTGCCACGTGGCCGCCTGATTTTGGCGGTGTAAAAGTGGGCCATTTATTTTCGTTTCCGGGGATATGCCCCTGGGTTTTGCGAAAAGCGAGCCCCGGGGATGTATGGCGTGCATTTATATGAGCAGATAAGAGTAGCGGTTATTATTGACGGCATGTCGCGTCGCGCGGCGTCGCGGAAGTTCGGGGTTCACCGAGACACGGTTAACAAAGCGTTATCGCATTCAGTTCCGCCGGGTTACCGGCGCTCAAAGCCGGTGAAGCGCCCGAAGCTCGATCCCTATACGGGTGTGATTGACGCGATCCTGCAGCAGGATCTGGAAGTTCCGAAAAAGCAGCGGCACACAATCCAGCGGATATTCGACCGGTTAAAGGACGAGTACGGCTTTGACGGCGGCTATACGACGGTGCGCGATTATGTGGGCGATCGCCGGCTTGTGCTGAAGGAGGCCTTTGTGCCCTTGGCGCATGCTCCTGGCCACGCGCAGGTGGATTTTGGCGAAGCGCAAGTCGTGATCGGCGGCGTCCAGCAGACCGCGGCGGTGTTCGTGATGAGCCTTCCCTATAGCGATGACGCCTTCGTTCAGGTGTTCCCGCAGGAGACGGCGGAAGCCTGGTGCGAGGGTCATGTTCGCGCCTTCAAGTATTTTGACGGCGTGCCGCAGACGATTCTTTACGACAACTCCAAGCGGATCGTCGCGCGGATACTGGGCGACGGCAAACGCCAACGCACGCAAATGTTCTCCGGGCTGGTATCGCATTATCTGTTCAAGGACCGTTTCGGCCGCCCGGCCTGCGGCAATGACAAGGGCAAGGTGGAGAATCTCGTCGGCTTCGCCCGCCGGAACTTCCTTGTGCCGATCCCGCGGGCGACATCGTTCGAAAAGCTGAACGCCAAACTCGTGAGGGATTGCCGTAAGCGCCGCGACCGGCAAATGCGGGGCAAGGACGGAACCGTGGGCGAACGCTTTGAGGCGGACAGGTGCGCCTTCCGGGACCTGCCCGGGGGAACCTATGAGGCGTGCGACCGCCGCTCCGGTCAGGCGACGAGCCAGGCGCTCGTGCGCTACCGGCTGTCGGATTACTCGGTGCCGAGCGCCTATGCGCATCGCCAGGTGCTGATCAAGGGCTTCGTCGACAAGGTGGTGATCTCCTGCGGCGCGGAAGAGATCGCCCGGCATGAGCGCTCTTATGAACGCGACGACATTGTTTTTTATCCGCTGCATTATCTGGCGCTGCTTGAAAAGAAGCCCGGGGCGCTCGATCAGGCGGCGCCGCTCAAAGGCTGGAATCTGCTGGACTGTTTTGGCGAGTTCCGCCGGCGCGCCGAGGGGCGGATGGGCAAGCACGGCAAGCGGGAATATATCCAGGTGCTGCGTCTTCTTGAGACCTTCCCGATGAAACATGTCGAGCGGGCGGTTCGCGACGCGATGCGCCTGCAAACGATCTCCTATGACGCGGTCAAGCAATTGACGCTGTGTGCGGTCGAAAAGCGTCCGGCCCGGCTTAATCTTGAGCGCTATCCCAATCTGCCGAAGGCGGATGTGGCGACCACGAAAGCGCGCTCTTATCTGGCGCTGATCAGGGAAAGGTCCGTAGCATGAGTGAAGCGCCTGTCGTTGACGCTGCGCCGGCCCCGGAAACGAAGCCGCCGCACCTCCTGCTCGATCATTATCTGAAGACGCTGCGCCTGCCGAGCTTCAAGCGCGAATATGAAAAGCAGGCCGGATTAGCCGCTAAAGCCGGCGACGATCATGTCAAATATCTCCTGCGGCTGACAGAACTGGAGATGATCGACCGGGAGCGGCGTCTTGTTGACCGGCGCATCCGGGCGGCGAAGTTCCCGTCGGTCAAAAGCCTCGATACGTTCGACTTCAAGGCGATGCCGACGCTGAACAAGCCGCTCGTGCGCGATCTCGCCCGCTGCGAATATATTGATCGGCGCGAGAACGTCATTGCGCTCGGGCCCAGCGGCACGGGCAAAACCCATATCGCGCTCGGCCTTGGGCTTGCCGCCTGCCAGAAGGGACTGGCGGTCGGGTTCATGACGGCCGCCGCCCTCGTTCATGAACTGATGGAAGCGCGCGACGAGAAACGGCTCCTGCGGCTGCAGCGCCAGCTCGGCAATCTGAAACTTTTGATCATCGACGAACTGGGTTTTGTGCCATTGTCGAAAACGGGCGCCGAGCTTCTCTTCGAAGTGTTCTCCCAACGCTATGAGCGCGGCGCCACCATCGTCACCAGCAATTTGCCGTTCGATGAATGGACGCAAACCTTCGGTTCGGAGCGTCTCACCGGGGCGCTCCTCGACCGGCTCACCCACCACGTTCATATTTTGGAAATGAATGGTGAAAGCTACCGGCTCACGCAGGCCAAGAAGAACAAACAGGGGCCGGAAGCAAACGCTGGCGCCGAAGCGAACGGATAATCAGCGGCGGCGAAACGCCGAAAACAATGCGGAATGGACAAAAGGCGCGCCCTGACTCGAAGACGGTCAGCGCGCCTTTTGCGTCATTCCGCAGCGCCGCGCCCGCGGCCACGCCTCACCAAATAACGCTCATTCTCAAGCTGATTGTCGCTGCACCGGCCAGCCCAACTCGCCACTCAGTGGTACGTTTTTACGGCGCCAGACTGGTACGTTTTTAATCCGAGATTGACA
>NZ_NCST01000129.1 GCF_002088975.1 Henriciella aquimarina | reverse complement strand
CGAAGATGCCGAGCCAGAAGAAGACGAAGGCGGCGAGCACGGTCCCCATCACCTGCGCCAGCGTCACGTCATCGCCGGTCGTGAACGCCTCGGTGATTGTCGCGAACATGGTCGAGCCGATGCCGATGACGATGGCGAGCACCATCAGCTTGACCCCGGAGGTGATGACATTGCCAAGCACGCGTTCGGCGAGGAAGGATGATTTGTTCCAGAGGGCGAAAGGCACGAGCACGAAACCCGCCAGCGTCGTCAGCTTGAATTCCAGTATGGTGACGAAGAGCTGTACGGCCAGCACGAAGAAGGCGATCAGGATCACCGCCCAGGCCAGGAACATGACCGCGATCATGATGAAATTGTGAAAGAACTTGATTGGCCCGACCATGTCGCCGATCTCCTTGAGCAGGGGTTTCGCCGCATCGAAACCGACGCCCGCGATGAACCCCGGCCGCATCAGATCCTCGGCGCTCATCGTCCCGCCGCCGGCGGTCAGGCCAAGGTCGGCGAAACTGTCGAAGACAAGGGTGGCGAGCAGGGAGAAATTGCCGATGATGAAGGCGAAGCCCCCGACATAGAGGACCTTCTTCAGGAGCCCGGCGATGACATCGCCATTCTGCGACAGCGCCCAGAACAGGCCCGCCAGCGTGATGTCGATGGCAATCAGCGTGGTCGTCAGATAGGCGACGTCGCCGGCGAGCAGGCCGAAGCCTGAATCGATATAGGCGATAAAGGTCGCGAGGAAGGTGTCGATCACGTCCATCGCGCTCAATCCTCCAGGAAGGCTTTGGTGCGCGCACGTCCGCGCTCGGCTTCGGCCAGCGCGCGGGCGCGTTCGAGCGCGTCCGCGCGGTAATGGGCCGCCATCATCGCTTCCATCTGGATCAGCTGTTCGGCCTGTATCGCCTCGATCTGGTTGCCGGCTTGCGCGGCCTGCAGGGCGCCGGCGGCCGTCTGGCTCCGCGAAACGAGCCCGGCAATCGCGTCGGCATCGGTCTCATTGTCTTCAAGCGCGGTTGCGACGGTGACGAGCGTGTCGCGATAGGCGCTGCGCGACTGGCGCCAGCGCGCGCGAGACTGTCCGACGAGGACCGCATTGGGCGGTGGCGTCTCGCCGAAGTCTTCCGGATAGGCCGTCTCATAGTCGCGCTCGATCTCGGCGACGCCATAGCCAATGCCTTCTGCCTCGGACATCAGCGCGTGAATCCGGTTAATCCGGTTGCGGATGATGGTTTCCGCGACATTGGCGGGCAGCGTCTCGAGATTGCGGGCCATGTTCTCCAGCATCTCGACCTCATGGGCGAGCTGCTGGACCTGCTGTTCGACCTGCTGCAGGGCGCGCACGGCCTGCAGGACATTCTGCGCATGATTGGTGGGGTCGTAGACCACGCCGCCGGAGAATTGTGCGTTGGCCGGAAGGGGAAACACTGCGGGCGCAGCGATCAGGGCGAGACTGGCGAGGAGGCGTTTCATGGGTCTGGCTCCTATTCGGCGGCGAGGGGCGTGGCTGGTGAGGCGGTCGCGACCGCCTGCGGTCCGGGCCAGCGGGCCAGCAGGTCGGCGGCCCAGGCGAGGCCCTTGGCGTGCAGGAATGTCTCGGCGAAGTCTTCGAGATCGGCTTCCGCCAGCGTCCGCTCGATCCGTTCCTGGTCGACCGGGCCGGAGGCGCCGCAAAGCGCGAGCGCGATGGGGCCGAGCCCGAGTTCGAACAGGCGGCAGCCGAGCGGCGACTGATAGTAATAGTCCCGTTTGGGCATTGCCTGCGCGATCAGCTCGATCTGGCGCCGGTTGAGCCCGAAGCGCTCATATGTCTCTTTCGATTGCGGTTCCCGGGCGCGCTCATTCGGCAGGAAGATGCGTGTCGGGCAACTCTCCACCAGCGCCGGCGCGATCGGGGAATTGGCGATGTCGGCCAGCGATTGGGTGGCGAAGACGACCGCGACATTCTTCTTGCGCAGCGTTTTCAGCCATTCCCGGATGCGGGCGGCGAACATCGCATCGTCGAGAAACAGCCAGGCTTCGTCGAGGATGAGGAGCGTCGGCCGTCCGTCGAACCGGGCCTCAAGCCGGTGGAAGAGATAGGTGATGATCGGCGCGGCGGCGGCAGGCGACTGCATCAGCGTTTCCATCTCGAAACAGACCGTGTCGGCGAGTGTCAGGCTCTCATGATCGGCGTCCAGCAGCCGGCCGTGCGGGCCTTCGAGCGTGAACGGATGCAGCGCCGATCGCAGCTGATCGTCCTGCAGAAGCAGCGTCAGGCCGGTGATGGTGCGCTCGGCCGCGGGTGCGGTTGAAAGCGCCTGAAGACCTTCCCAGAGCCGGGCCTTCAGATCCGGGGTGATCGCAACGCCCTCTCGCGTGCAAAGACCTGCCAGCCAGTCGGCGGCGAACGTCGCGCCTTCGGGCGTGTCGATCGTCTGCAAAGGCTGCAGGCTTGGTGCGGACGCGCCGCCGAGATCGACATGCGCCCCGCCCATGGCGAGCGTCGCCGCGCGCGCCGAGCGGCCCTTGTCGAAGACGAAGACCTGCGCGGTCTCATAGCGGCGCCATTGCAGGGCGAGCAGCGACAGGAGCACAGACTTGCCGGCGCCTGTGGGCCCGACCACCAGCGTGTGGCCGACATCGCCGACATGGAGGTTCAGCCGGAACGGTGTCGTGCCATCCGTCTGCGCCTGGATGAGGGCGGGACCGCCAAGATGCGCATTTTCCGCATTGCCTGCCCAGACCGCAGAGACCGGCGCCATATGGGCGAGGTTCAGCGTGTGCAGGATCGGCTGGCGAACATTGGCATAGACATGACCGGGCAGGCTGCCGAGCCAGGCGTCGACGGCGTTCAGCGTCTCGGCAATGGCGGTGAACCCGCGGCCATTGATGATGCGCTCAGCAACGCGGAGGTGTTCTTCGACACGCCGCGCATCCTCATCAGCGACGGTGATCGTGGTGGTGACATAGCCATAGGAGACAAGATCGCTGCCAAGCTCCTGCAGGGCGGCATCGGCATCGCCCGCCTTGTTGTCGGCGTCGCTGTCGAGCAGCGGCGCGGGCTCGTTGAACATGGTCTCGCGCAAGACCGCCCCGATGGATTTGCGCTTGGCAAACCAGTGCCGGCGTTTCTTGCCGAGAAGCTTTTCGGCCTCCGCCTTGTCCATGGCGATAAAGCGCGTGACCCAGCGATAGGGAAAGCCTTGCCGGTTCAGCTCGTCGAGCAGGCCGGGCAGCGTCGAGGCGGGGAAGCCCAGAAGCGTGACGGTGCGCAAATGCGCCTCCCCCAGGCGCGGCTCCAGCCCGCCTGAGAAAGGCTCGTCAGCCAGGATCGCATCGAGGAAGACCGGGAAGTCCGGAACGGCGACCGGGTGGCGCTTTGTCGACACGCAATCATGCAGATAGGTCAGCGTCTCGTCATCGTCGGGCGGGGCGATCTCGGCGAGCGAGGTGGCGAGGAGGTCGAAAACGCGTGCGCTGAACTGTTCGAACGTCTCCAGGCGCTGGCGCCAATTGGCCGCATCGCGGGTGTCGGCCCGCTCGATCAGCGCCTTCTCGGCGCGCCCCGTTGCGTCGGCCGGCGGCAGCCAGAGGAGTGTCAGATAATAGCGGCTTTCGAACCGCGCCCCGGCCTCATCCGCCTGCAGGGCGCGTTCGAGATCGACCAGCCATGAGGCGGCGTCGGGGAACACGCTTTCGGGATAATCATGCGCCTCATCGCGCGCCGCCTCGAAGAAGAGCGCCCAGCCGGACCCGAACCGGCGCAGCACATTGTTGATCCGCGCCATGACCGAGACGAGTTCGGCGTTCGTCGAGCTTTCGAGATCGGGCCCGCGATAGCGGAACGTTTTCTGGAACGAGCCGTCCTTGTTGAGGACGACGCCGGGCGCGACCAGCGCCGCCCAGGGCAGATAGTCGGCGAGCCGAGACGGCGAATGGGCGTATTCCCTGAGGTTCAGCATGAGAGATGCTCCCTGTGGCGGATCGAGCGGGCGGCGACCGCCATGAAGTCCGGATCGGCGCGCGCGATGAAGACGGCGGCGGAATGTCCCAGCACCCAGAGGAGAAGCCCCGGTATCCAGAGGCGCAGGCCCAGTGCGAGAGCGGCCGCCAGCGTGCCGATGGCGATGGCGGCCGCCCTCGGCGCGCCCGCCATCAGGATCGGTTCGGTCAGCGACCGGTGGAGAGGGATTTCGTAGCCCTCCATCAGATGAGCGCGCCGCCGCCGAAGGAGAAGAAGGTGAGGAAGAAGCTCGTCGCCGCGAAAGCGATGGAAAGCCCGAAGACGATCTGGATCAGCTTGCGGAAACCGCCGGAGGTCTCGCCGAAGGCCAGCGTCAGGCCCGTCATGGTGATGATGATCACCGCGATGATGCGGGCGACCGGCCCCTCGATGGAGGAGAGGATCTGGTCGAGGGGCGCCTCCCAGGGCATGCCGGACCCGGCCGCATGGGCGGGTCCGGTGAGCGCGAGGGCGAGGAGGGAACAGGCGGCGGCCTGACCCGCCAGACGGCGCATGCGGATGCTGTTGTCGGGTTTCATGCCGGGTCTCCGTGATTGACAATGGAAAAGGGCTTTTCGACGAGCGGGGCGGCGACATAGGCGCCAGCCTCGTGGCCAGAGAGGCGCAGCACGTCCTCGACGCGCCGCTTGCCACCGGAACGGCTCATGAAGATGATGACATCGATGGCGCCAGCGATGAGATCGAAAGGAGGGCGATGGATCGCCTCCAGGGCCAGCTGTTCAAGCCGCGCCAATGCATCGTAGGCAGAGTTTGCGTGCAGCGTGGTGACGCCGCCCGGATGGCCGGTATTCCAGGCCTTCAGGAGGTCGAGCGCTTCGGGCCCGCGCACCTCGCCGACCACGATCCGGTCTGGCCGCAGCCGCATGGTCGAGCGAACAAGCTCTGACAGCGAGGCACGCTCGCGATGGGTTCTGAGCTGGACAGTGTTGGCGGCCGCGCAGGCGAGCTCGCGCGTGTCTTCGAGGATGACGATGCGATCATCGGCGAGCGCCGGTTCGGCGAGCAGCGCATTCGCGAATGTTGTTTTGCCCGAGGACGTGCCTCCGGCGACGAGGATATTGGCGCGTGCCGCCAGCATGGCTCTTAACGCCGCGGCGGTCCCGGGCGCCAGCGCGCCCTGGTCCACATAATCGTCAAGCCTGAGGCGCGCGGCCGACGGCTTGCGGATCGAAAAACAGGGCGCGGGAGAGACAGGCGGGAGAAGCCCTTCGAACCGCTCGCCGCTGCCGGGGAGTTCTGCAGAGACGATCGACGAAGCGCGGCTGAGGGCCTCTCCCGCTGCCGAGGCGACGAGGCGGATGACGCGCTCACGATCGGCAGCGCAAAGGCTGTGTTCGGACCTGACGACGCCGCATCCGGCCTGTTCGATCCACACGCTGCCGTCCGGATTGGCCATCACCTCGATGGTCTTCGGATCCGTGAGCGCGTCACGCACGACCTCGCAGAGCGCGGTGCGCAGCATCGTGCTGCGGCGGTTTTGGGTTTCGCTGGTCTGTACTGTCTGGGACATTTGCGGCCGCTCCGGGAATGGATCTGTTGATCCGGAGCATCGCCCGGCGCCGCCCCGGGCGGGAGTTGGATGGCAGGCCATTTGGCGCAGAGCCCTGCATCGGGGCGCAAGCGTTTCAAGCCGCGATAAGTTGTGCCCCGCATTCGATGCCGGTATCGTCTCCACGACTATTGACGGGCATTGGGCGTTGATCGGGGGACAATCATGGCGGACATCAAGCGTGCGGTCGCGGGCCTTCTCCTGTGCTGTCTCACGCCGGCGCTCGCCGTCGCGCAATCGCAGGACGACTATGACACGCTCCGCGTACGGCTCGATCCGGCATTCGGCTTCATGGCGGGCCACTACAGCAATGATTACCGGCCGGCCAAGGCTGTTGTCGTCGATATCGCCAATTACGGCTTTCTGGCTCGCGCGCGGCCGTTTCACGAGGTTGTTGAGATGCTTGAGGGACATCTCGCCAATGATGGCTAGCCGCCGGGGCAGGACAGGAGAGACCCATGATCAGACACATTCTCGGAATGCTCGGTGCGGCCCTGATCATGTGTGCGCCCGCCACCGGCCAGGTGGCAAATGGCGGGCCGGACATGCCCGCAGGGTTTGACATTCGCAGCAATGCCGTGAGGGGCGGTGAGGTCGGTGAGCCTCTCTCACTTAAGATCACGCCTTACAATGCGGGCAGGGAGCTCTTCAGCAATGACCGCTTCACCGTCTATGAGCGGATCAATTTTCTCGACACCAGCCTCACCAGATATGGCGATGCGATCTGTACCGTCGACAAGCCCGGCACGAAATATCAGCGGTTCCATTCGCGCGTCGTGGTCGTCTTCAATGTCGCGCATGATGAACGCATCACCGAGGACATGCTATGGGACGAGGTGCGCCCCGTTCTGTCCGATGTGATCCATCCGGAGATCTGCCCCCGGGCGAACATGATCACAGCCCATGTCTACGCGAAGAACTGGGACCGCACGGCGGCCGGCCAGATCTACCGCCCGGAATTCGCGCCGATGCCGGTGGTCCAGCTTCCGCCGAAACAGAAGCTGACGGATTTCGAAACATCCTCGAACCTCGATAAGCGCAACAGTGTCGCTTATGACGTCATCCAGGAAATCGTCTCGGAGGGCATTCTGGTGGCGCATTTCCAGTATGAGGTCGATGATTACCACGGGTGCGAAAAGCCAGGGAGCATGGCCGGGTGCACGCGCGAGACCTTCGCGCCGCTCTATTGGGGCGCCCCCGACCAGATGGCGGTCTGGTCTCTCAATAACCGGATGCTCCGCGAACGCTCTTACGGCCTGTCCTCCTCGGAGCTCGAAGCCTACAAGACAAGCCTCGCGCGGATGCGCTCGGACTATGCGCAATATACCTCCTTCGACGGCTATGCGCGCGGCTTTGATGCGCGCATGAAAAGGAATGAAGCGGCTCGTGCTCATAATGCGGCTCGCCGCGAGGCGCTCGACGATTTCAACGAAATGCTGAAGGCAGGCTGGAAGGCCATCGAGGAGAAGGGGCTGAGCGCGATCATCTCGCCGCCTGGCCCGTCCGGCCCGTGCGATATACGCGTCTATGCCGGCTCGTGCATCGAGGATGTGATCTTCGTACCCGGCTATCCGTAACGGCCGGCGCTGCGGAGGCCCGCTGGGCGGTCGACCGGTTCACACGAAGATGCTGGCCGGACAGAGGTCAGCATATCCAGCTAGCTTTGGGCGATTTGCAGGAGCGCGCCAAGCCTGTCCTTCGCATTGAGATGGGCCTGCTCATCCTCCTTCCAGGACACCCAATGCGGGTCCACCGCTTCGGACAGGCCGCCGAGCGCCGCAACGCTGCCGGTGGGCCACTCGGAGAGGGGCAGCGCCTCCAGCAGCCAAGCGCCCTTGCAGGCCAGAGATATGTCTGACGACGAGAGCCCCCAGACCGCCAGGTCGTGCCGGTCGGCCGCACGTCTCACCGTATCGTGGGAATGCGAGAGGACGCTGCTCAACACCGCTCTTTCCCGCTCAGAATAGTCTTGGGTGCGTGCGATGGAGCGAGCGGGCAGGTCGCGGGGCAGGGACTGCCGGACCCAAGCCATGAAGCGCCGACCTTGTTCCTCATTCATCCCCACGAGCCAATGGGGTTCCCTCAGGCCGCGGACCGGGTCGAATTGCGCGTGCTCAAAATGCAGCTCGAATTCATCGGCCCCATGAAACCAGACCGCCAGATCGATGAGGTCGTCATGATCAGGCCTCACCTTGTCCCGCAGGCCATTCTCGATGGTACTGCGGTATGGCTCCGAGCAGACGATTGCCGATATCGTCTCGACTGCATCGTCCAGATGCGACAGGTGATCCGGGCCGCCGCCGTCGGGGACGCCGTCTCTGAAATTGCAGCTGATCCGGTAGAGATTATGAAGGTCGCTGACGTCCATCACCGTTTGGGAAAGGTAGTCTACAAAGAGCGGAAACGCCCGGAGCGCTTCCTCATAAGCGTCATCCTTCCCCCAGAAAATCAGAGCCGAGATCTCGGCATAGATATCTGCCAGATTGCGCGTGATGTCCGGGCCCGGATAGCCCTCAGCCAGGGTCTCGTAGAGCCTGCCTTTGTACAAGGTGTCGAGATAGAGTTCGATATTGTCTTCGATCGGATAGCCGACATGGCCCAAACTGTGGAGTGGCGTGGCTAACAGGTGGGGCGACAACTCCGAAGACATAAGGCATATTGGTCCAGCACAAGGGTCAATGAATATCCGCGGGAGACGAGCCCTGGATATAATAAGCAGATCCAGGCCGAAGAGAAAACCGGGCGTCTCGACAAGACCGTCAGATATGCCTCAACGCGTCGAGCCTTTGTCTGGAAGCCGGCGATCGCACGAGGCTTTGCTCGATATGCTCGCGCCAGCGCGGCCCTCGAGCCACGGCGTCTGCATAAGCTTCGGCGAGGTCGCCCGGGCGATCCTCGGCCAGAATCTCGATCAGAAGCTCAGCCTGGAGAAGATCCTTTCTCGCCTTGAGACTTTCAGGTCCGTCCCTGCGCCGGTTCGAAACGATGAGCTTGTGAATGGCGAAGCGTTCAGGGCGCGGGATTCTCACGAGTATGCCGTCACGATAAACGGCCGCCGCGTGCAAGGGCTCCGCAATCAGGAAGTTGAGGTGATGAAGGGATTGTGCACTTACGCCAAGCGCAGGCAGCTCCCGGATGCCTTCCTCGGCGTCGAAGGATGGCGTCAGGAATTCGACGAGGGTTTCCGAAGAGGACTGGCGCCAACGCCAGACGCGGCCCTTGTCGATGGAGGGAACAGGCGCGAAGTCAAACTCGTCCAGCACGTCATGAAGCGACGGATCGACCACGTCTCCGAGCGCCAGAGACAGCTTCTCGAAGCTTGCTATATCGATGTCATTGGTCATCACCGCCTGGTCGAGTGACAGGCGCAGGCCCAGTTCCCCTTCGTAAAGCCGGAAAGCCGTGGTGCCGACGAGGACGCCGCCCAGCCTGAAAGCACCGGTCCGTGCAAAGGCTGCCACCAGGCTGCCGGTCGCGCCGTCGAGCCCCAGGAAACGCTCGCTTCTCAGGAGCCTGACCAGCCGGGTGCGCTCGCGCCGGCGGTTTGCACGTTGTTCCTTCAGGGCCTCATATTGTTCGAGACGGGCCAGGAGTGCAGGGGTCTCTTCGCCGAGATATTTTTCATGAATATCCGAACCGAGCCGGTAGCGGTCATACCAATACGTCTTCCCGTTGATCCTGCGAGCCGTCGGTGCGCCGCGCAGATCCGTGACGGACTCGTCCAGGAGAAGTGAGACGAGATCATGATACGCGGCTTGGGCCGTTTGCGAGTGTCTGCGGAAGGTCATGGTTTCAGGGCCGCTCTCTTAAGCTTACCACACGATAATCATTTTGTGTGGTAAAGCTTTCCGGCCTGTTACCACACAAAAAATATTTTGTGTGGTAAACCTCGCGAGCGGCATTCAGCGTCCCGGCAATGGCGGGACGCCGCCTTGAAAGGATGTCCCCGGTCCCGGCTGGTTCGGGCATAGCCCGCCCCGTGCTGCAAGGGCCAGACATGCTGCCTTGACTCGTTATCCCCGAAAAGAACAAAATAGGAACATGAGTGCCAAACCCGACATCAGACGCCTGCAGGCTCTGACCGCCGCGACCCTTCATGGGCCCGCGGCGCATGGGGACGTCCGCCTGTCCGGACCGGTCCGGCTGGCACGCGGGCGCGTTCATGAAGTCATGGGCGATGGCGGTGAAGTCTTCGCGCTTGCTGCTGCTGCCCGCTATGACGGCCCCCTGATCTGGATCGGACAGGCGGGCGATGTCGCGAGCCTCGCGCCATCCGCCCTGCAGCGTTTCATCGATCCCGCCCGGATGATCCTCACCATCGGACAGGGGCGCAGCGAACTCCTCTGGGCGGCCGAACAGGCGCTCAGGGCGCGTTCTGGCCCTTGCGTTATTCTCGAACTGCATGACGGGCCGGGCCTGAAGGAAAGCCGCCGGCTCCAGATTGCGGCCGAAGAGAGCGGGGCGCTCGGTCTCGTCATCCTTCATGGCAAGGCCCGCACGTCTGCCGCCGAAACGCGCTGGCAATGCGAGGCCGCGGCCGGGACCGGGTGGGTCTGGAAGTGTCTGAAGGCCAAGCGCGGGGCGCCCGGCGCCTGGCAGGTCTCATGGATTGGGGGTGAGCATGCGCCGGACCTTGTCGCTATGGCTGCCGCAGCTTCCGCTTGACCGGCGCATCCGTCTTGGCGACGGGCGCGCCGCAGGCCCCTTCGCCATCGTTGCCGAGATCCGCAATGCCTGGCGGCTGACACATCTTTCGCAAGACGCGGTGAGGGCCGGGCTCTCGCCGGGCCTGTCGCTGCCCGACGCCCGGGCCATTTGTCCGGCGCTTCTCACCGAGCCGGCCGACCCGGCCCGCGAAGACGCGCTTCTGCGGGCGCTCTGGCGCTGGGCCGACCGGTTCTCGCCGCTCGTCTCCCTCGATCCACCGGACGGGCTCCTTCTGGACATTACCGGCTGCGCGCATCTCTTCGGCGGCGAAGCGGCCATGGGGGAGACGATCCGCGAGCGCGCTGGCGACCTGCAGATCACTGCGCGTATCGGCATCGCCGATACCAAGAGCGCGGCCGTTGCGCTCGCGCGGTTTTCATCCGTGTCCGTTGCAATCGCGGAGACAGGGCGAACAGCCGACGTCCTGGCAGGCCTGCCGCTCGCCGCGCTCGGTCTCGAGCCCGGCCTGCTCCATGACATCAGACGCACCGGCCTCAAGACCGTCGGCCAGCTCTATGGCGTGAAAACCGCGGAACTCGCCCGGCGCTTCGGCCTCGATCTGACATCGGCGCTCGAACGCAGTCTGGGGCGGACGCCCGATCCGGTCGTCCCGAAACGAGCGGGCCCGGTCTATGCTGCGCGGGCGACGCTGCCCGACCCCATCGGTCTTATGGATGACCTCGAAGCCGTGATCATGCGGCTCGCAGACTCCGTTTGCG
Source organism: Henriciella aquimarina (assembly GCF_002088975.1). GTDB lineage: Bacteria > Pseudomonadota > Alphaproteobacteria > Caulobacterales > Hyphomonadaceae > Henriciella > Henriciella aquimarina. Next base: position 21,953 of record NZ_NCST01000129.1, on the reverse strand, counting down.
GCCGGCTTGAAGCGGCGCAGTGCGGCGCGCGCCGTTACCGGCTGACCGTGCGGCCGGTCGATGCCCGCGATGAGATCATGACCATCGGCTTCGCCAAACCGACTGCCGCGCCCGATGCAGTGCTGCAGCAGTTCCGCACGCCCCTCGACAAGCTCAGCCTCGCCTTCGGCGCCGACTTTTTCCGGCTGGCCGCCGAAAGCGTCGAACCCCTGCACCCCCGCCAGGCCGGGTTCGACAGGCAGACCGAACGCGAAGACGACCGCGCCGCCCTCATCTCCACACTTGGCAATCGCCTCGGCTTCGACCGGGTGCGTCTCTTCGCGCCAGCCGACAGCCATCTTCCCGAATGCGAATTCACCACAATCGAGGCGGTGGACTGCCGCAAACCGCCTGTCTGGACGTCAGCGCCGCGGCTACGGCCGCTGCGGCTCTATCATCCGCCCGAACCGGTGCGCGTCGAGACGGCCGGCCGGCCGCCGCTGAAATTCGAATGGCGCCGGGCTTTCTATGAAATGGCCAGCGCCAGCGGCCCCGAGCGTCTTGCCGGCGAATGGTGGCGAGACGAGGCCGGGCCGCTGCGGGATTATTGGCGCGTCGAGACCAGGGCCGGCGCGCGCCTCTGGCTCATGACCTGGCCCGGACAGGGAGGGGACGCCTGGTATGTGGCGGGGCGGTTCCCATGAGCTATGCCGAGCTTTGCGTGACCAGCAATTTTACCTTTCTGACCGGCGCCTCGCACGCCGAGGAACTGGTCTCGCGCGCCAAGGCGCTTGGTCTTGGCGCCATCGCCATTACCGATGTGAACACCTTCGCCGGGATCGTGCGCGCTCATGCTGCGGCGAAGGAGCTGGAGCTGCGCTATATTGTCGGCGTGCGCCTGGTTCTCACTGATGCGCCCGACATCCTTGCCTATCCGAAAACCCGTACAGGCTATGCCAATCTCTGCCGGCTGCTGACGACCGGCAAACGCCGCACGAAGAAGGGCAAGTGCGAGATCGGACTCGGCGACGTCATCGAGTGGGGCGGCGACTGTGTGTTCATCATCATCGGCGGCAGCCGGGATGATGGTGTCGATCATGATCGTCTTCATGATGCCGCCGCCGTCAACGCTCACGACGACGACCATGACGCTCAGCATCAGCATGATGAGTGTCATGTCGCTGCGACGCTGAAGACGTGCTTTGGCGACGACGTTTTTATCGGCATGGCGCCGCGTTATGATGGTGATGACGAGGCCCGTTTCGCCGCGCGGGCAGCCTTGTCACACCGCACCGGCGTCCCGCCGGTCGCGCTTGGGGATGTGCTCATGCATGCCGGCCGCCGGCGCCGGCTTGCCGATATTCTCTCCTGCATCCGCGAGAAGACCACGATCGACAGGCTCGGCCGCCGCGCGCTGCCCAATGGCGAACGCCGCATAAAGTCCGAGTTTGAAATCCGGCGGCTTTTCCATCGCTACCCTGACGCCGTGCAGAATACCGGCGCCATTGCCATGCGCTGCGCATTTTCGCTCGACGAGTTGCGCTATGAATATCCCGAAGAGATTACCGACGGCATGGCGCCCAATGAGCGCCTGCGCCTTCTCGCCGAAGAAGGCCTCCAGCGTCGCTATCCCGAAGGCGAAACGCCCGCGATCCGCGCGCTGGTCGAGAAGGAACTCGCCCTTATCGCGGAGCTGGACTATGCCTGCTATTTCCTGACCGTTCACGACATCGTCGCCTTTGCGCGCTCGAAGAATATTCTCTGTCAGGGCAGGGGATCGGCGGCCAATTCGGTCGTTTGCTACGCGCTAGGTGTCACCGAAGCCTCCCCGGAAACCATCACCATGGTGTTCGAACGCTTCATCTCCGCAGCCCGCAATGAGCCGCCCGACATCGATGTCGATTTCGAGCATGAGCGGCGCGAGGAAGTCATCCAGCACATCTATGAAAAATACGGACGCCACCGCGCCGGCATCTGTTCGACCGTCATCCATTTCCGCTCCCGTGCGGCCATTCGCGAAGTCGGCAAGGCCATGGGGCTCTCCGAAGACGCTGTCGCCGCGCTCGCGAGCCAGGTCTGGGGCACGAACAGCGAAGGCATCGCGCATGAACGGGCCAGGGCCGCCGGACTCGATCTCTCCGACAAGCGGCTTCAGCAGACGCTCGCCCTGACCCAGGAGATTATCGGCTTTCCCCGGCACCTCTCCCAGCATGTCGGCGGTTTCGTGATCACCCGTGGCCGGCTCGATGAGCTTTGCCCCGTCGAGAACGCCGCCATGGAAGACCGCACCATCATCGAATGGGACAAGGACGATATCGACGTCATCGGCATGCTGAAGATGGACGTGCTGGCGCTTGGCATGCTGACCTGCATCCGCAAGGGGTTCGACCTGTTGCGGACCTGGAAAGCCGCGCCCTACACGCTCGCGACGCTGCCCAGGGAAGACCCGGCCGTTTACGACATGCTGTGCGTCGCCGACACGCTCGGCGTCTTCCAGGTCGAAAGCCGGGCCCAGATGAACTTTCTCCCGCGCATGCGGCCCAGATGCTTCTACGATCTCGTTATCGAGGTTGCGATCATCCGGCCGGGCCCCATCCAGGGCGATATGGTCCATCCCTATATCAAGCGCCGCCGCAAGGAAGAGCCGGTCGTCTATCCCTCCAAGGACCTTGAACCGGTGCTCGCCAAGACGCTCGGCGTGCCGCTCTTCCAGGAACAGGCCATGCAGATCGCCATTGTCGCGGCCGGCTTCACCGCGGCCGAGGCCGACCAGCTCCGGCGCGCCCTTGGGAGTTTCCGAGGGCCGGGCTCGGTCGAGAGCTTTCATGAGCGCTTCGTCGCCGGCTGTCTGGAGAATGGCTATGATCAGGCTTTCGCTGAAGCCTGTTTCCGCCAGCTCGAAGGCTTCTCCGGCTACGGATTTCCGGAGAGCCATGCGGCAAGCTTTGCGCTGCTCGTCTACGCGTCCTCCTGGATCAAGCGCCATCATCCGGAGGTCTTCTGCTGCGCGCTTCTGAACTCCCAGCCCATGGGCTTCTATGCGCCCGCCCAGATCATCCGCGATGCGCGGGCCCACAGGGTCATTGTCCTGCCGGTCTGCGTCGAGGCGAGCTTCTGGGACAATGTGCTGGAGCCCGCAGGCGACGGCTCGCTCGCCGTGCGCCTCGGCTTCCGACAGATCAAGGGCATCAGCGAGGAAGACGGCCACTGGATCGCCGCCGCCCGCGGCAATGGCTATCGCTCCATCGATACGGTGTGGCGGCGCGCCGGGCTCAGCCGGTCGGTGCTCACAAAACTCGCCGGGGCCGATGCCTTCGCCGCCTACGGGCTGGACCGCCGTCAGGCGCTCTGGGAGGTCCAGGGGCTTGGTGGCGAGAAACCGCTTCCGCTCTTCGAACGGGAAGGCGAGGGGCTACCGATGATTACCTCAAATCTGCCGGCCATGTCCGACAGGGAAGAGGTCTTCGAGGATTATGTCGCCACACGTCTCACGCTCCGCGATCACCCGGTGACACTGCTACGCCCCGACATCAGCCGGTTCGCGAGTGCATCCTCGCTGCGCAATGCGCCGGACCGGCAATGGATGACGGTAGCAGGGCTCGTCATCATCCGGCAGAGGCCCGGCACGGCGAGCGGTGTCATCTTCCTCACGCTTGAAGACGATACCGGTGTCTCCAATATCGTGGTCTGGCCCAAGACGTTCGAGACACACCGGAAATCCGTCATGACCGGCAGGCTTCTCAAGATCACCGGGAGGCTGCAGCGCGAGGGCATCGTGACCCATATCATTGCCGCGCGCATCGAGGACCGGTCATACCTGCTCGACACACTTGGCGAGGGGGCAGGGGGATGCATCGATCCATCTTATGACAATGCCGACGATGTGAAACGCCCCGCGCCGGCGGGCGAATACGGGCCCAGGCGCCCCGAGCGCAAACCGCTCTCCGAGGAGATTACCGCCGAACTCCAGCGCGCCCGTCAGGTGCGCTACGGCGCTGGCGCACGCCATCCCCGGGAACAGGCGAACAAGCTTTTCTATAGCCGGGATTTTCGCTAAAGCCGTGGATCGGCGAGGGGGCGATGCCTTCCCTTGCCTCGAATGTCTGGCGTCTTTCTCCATCCGAACGCTCATCCGCCAGGCCAAAGACACGCACAAGCGTGCGCAACCGGGAGTTTCTAATCCTGTGTCGCGAAGTCGGATGGAAAGTTGCTCTGGACAACCCGAATCCTTGGTAACAAGCTTGCACGAAGCAAGCATTGGGGACAGGGATGCGGGTTCAAGACATAGATGGCATAGATACGACGGTAGCGCAGGAGCTGGAGAAGCTGCTTCGCCAAAGCCGGCGTGTGGCCCGGGCCCAGAAACGCATCGCCCCGCGCTACGCGCGAAAAGCCACTCAACGCAGCCGGCAAATTCAGAATGTCATATTCGAAAAAATCCAGAATATCGCCGCTCAGCTTGGCGCAGTTCCCTGCTTCGAAGCTACGCCAAAGTCTACATACAGACCGCATCAACTCGGCGACGGCACCGTCGTTATGCGCTGTGGGCATAGCCCGTTTCACACCCTGAAAACACGGTGATGAAAATGCTCCTGTGGGCCGTGGTCACGTTCTCAGCCGTCGTCCTGGCGCTGATCTCATACTTGTTCGTACCCCTATGGTGCCACTTGATCGTCTGCCTGGCGATGCTGATCCCTATCGTCGCCGCAAAACGCCTGATGGCGACAAAGCCGTCTCTTTCAAATCACCTCCTTCAGAGCTGGTACCTAGGTTACATTTTGCTGACGTCGTTGGTTGGGCATCTGTCGATCCTCGCGTCAATCGCCGTGTCCGGCATGTTCTCCGACAGAGACGACGCGAAATTTCTCACGGACTATCTCGGCGGCGGTGTCACCGCTTTGTTTGCGTCGGTGTTCTTCGAGCCCTTTGAAAAACAAAAAGGCGGCTTCTGGCCGGAGCCAATGTTCAGGCAATGGTTTGAGACCGCTAATAGAGACCTCAAACTCAAGGGCAATGCGGACGAAAAGCGTGCATTCGACGCCGTCAATCAGGAGCGTGTCTACGATAACGAGACCGGAGAGACGCTTGCCGATGGATGGAATTATGCGGCCAGAGCCACACGGGCGGACATTGTCGAGAAGTTTCGCGCAAAGCAGCCCCAGGAGGCCAAAGGTCAATAAATGCCTCTCTGGCGGCGACCGCCAATGAACATTCTTTCAGGCGCCCACCTGTTCTCCCGGCTGCAAGGCGGCGGTCACGGGAACCCGTAATCCCCCTGGCCGGGATTATATCCGGCCCATTCCTCATCCGGGAAAGACGGAGAGCCAGAACCGTGACCAAGCGCGGTCCATAAGTCATCGAGGAGGTCTCTCAATTGTCGCCCGATCGACGTATCGCTGATTGCCACAACCCGAGACTGAAGGGCGATTGTCGGCTGTCGCACCCTCAAAACCGGTCCCCGTTGAGCGAGCACGTCAACCTCCGCCATTCCCTCAAAGGCTACGTGGACCAGAAATGGCCCGGACAGCTCCAGTTCGATAGCGAGGTCTATCAACTGTTCGGTCATCCGGACGGCTAAAGCTTCGATCTGGCATCCGCTGATCAGAATTGTGGGGTCGTCGTCGATGCGAGCGCCCAGATTCGCCGAAAACTCCAGAAGTCCGGGACGCACCAACGCCAGCGCCCAATGCGCTTCATCATTGGGTTTCTCGGGGACAGAATGACGCTTCCCATGGACGCCCCACATTCGCCCATCGGAAACGCAAGGAGAGGCCGCCTCTGATTTAAACTTGAAAGCCTCCAATATCGGCGGAACAGCTCTGGCTTTCAGGTTGGCCTCGGGCGCGGAAAACGGAACGACACGCAGCACCATTCGCGGCGTCGAAACGATGCATGGCGCGCCAAACGCGCCAGCCTCATTCCATCGTCTCGAAAGAAGCTCCTCAGCCGCTAGGCGCGCATCCTCGGCCGCCGTCGTTCCTCCAAAGCGCACCATTGGAGCAATGGCGTCGGCAAGGCGCTCCGCAAGCTGCGTCCGACGCTCTCGCCGCTCACCGTCGGAAATCTTATCATCAGCTTCGTAAGAAAGTGGAAATCGCATGTGCCGTAGATCGAACGGCAATCCATCCCGTGGTCCGAACGACGTGTTCATAACGAGCAAAATCCGCTCGGTCCCTTTTGCCTTCAGAGCGTATCCATATTCGCCCATCACGTTCGGGTTCGGAACCTGTTTCCCGTCTTCAGTGCTCGCCACAAAGGTCATATCGCCCAGAAAAATGTCGCAATCGGCGATCTTTTTGAGGATCGTGGCGCTAATCGGCGGCGTTCCCGGCACATCTTTCGTATCGGAGTCGATTTCAAGCTGAATTCCTTGTTCCAGAAGGATGGTGGCGGCCTCTTCAAGCGCCCTTTGAATGAAATCGCGGCCGACTTTGGACGCCCTGTCGCTTTGCCAGGAATAGAATATGGATGCTCTCAACAACCTCTTCGCCCTCTGATTGCGCATTGAAGACAAGCAAGAAACTAGAAAATCGGATCGCCTTCTGGATCGACGAGATCCGGTTCGTTGTTTTTGACGGAGCCGACATCCTTCGACACAGGATAGGCCGTGAGCCAATCGTCAGGGCATGGCTTCAGCAGAGCCCGGTGCGCATCGCCCCACGGCTCAGAGCCAAGCCACAAATCGAGGTCGGCGGGATCGAGTATCACCGGCATCCGGTCATGCACCGCGCCCATGACGGTGTTCGCGGGACAGGTGATAATCGCAAAGCTGCGCGGCTGGTCGGCATCAACCTTGTCGTTGAACGCCCACAGGCCCGCCATCAATAGCGGCTCGCCATCCCGGCGTTTGATCGCATAAGCCTGTTTGGTCTTTCCGGGGCCCCGCCGCCATTCGAAAAAGCCGCTGACGGGCACGACGCAGCGCATCTTGTTGAGCGAGCCTTTCCAGGTCGCTTTCTCTTCGACCGTTTCGGCCTTCGCATTGATCGTCGAAAATTTCGGTCGTTCTTTCATCCAGATGGGAACAAAGCCCCACTTCATTTCCTCGACGCGGCGTTCCCCGTCATGCTCCGAACAGATCAGCACCGTGTGGGTCGGCGCAGTATTCCAGTTCGGACGGAAATTCGTGTCCGGCGGCGCGCCCGTGAGGCCGAGCGAGTCGCGATAATCCTCCCAGGAAAGGGCGTTCCAGAAGCGTCCGCACATTCTCACAGGCTACAGGCCGTCCTGTTCCATTGGCAAGCGACGCCGGTCTCCAGCGAACGGCGGCATGTCTTACCGGGCAGGGGAGGCCTCTTCACTCGGCGCTGTCAGTCGCAAAACCCTCGCGCGCGCTTCCTCAAGGCCGTTCGGAACGGCGGCGCCATCCGGGATCACGAAAATGGTCCCTCGCAGGTCGTGAACGGTTTCGGTCAATGTCAGGGGGTCGAGCACAAGATAGGCGTCCGCCGATTGCTTGCTCTCATAGAGAAGCGATTGACGGTCGTGCTCGGTCAAGTTCGTCAGGGCTCCCATCTCCTCTGCCGCCAGATAATCGATCCAGGTGAAAATCCGGATGTTGCAGGCGTCCGCGATGGCGGCGAGGGCGCGCTGATCCTCTTTTTGCTCAGTGCGCAGCGCCGATGCAGTTTCCGCGCAAAGCACTGCCTGGCGTTGCGCGGCCGGCGCCTCGGCATATTCAAGCTGCGCGCGCATGACCCCGGCGGCGTTCCATCGCCGGTCGGCAAAGCTCAATAGCTCCTCGGCGCGCTTCAGGTCTTTGCGGACATCGCCTTTGCCGGCGACCAGAAGGTTCGCTGCTTGCCTGGCGGCGCTTTCCTGAATATTGATGTTCGACGGCCGATAGAAGACGACATCGCGCCAGCGAAATCCGCCGCGGACAAGCACCATGTCCGGTATGGGGTCCGGACGCACGGCATGTTCGATCGCACGTTCATACCAATTGAGCGCCCGCCGGAGGTCCGGCTCCACCCCGTCATCGCCTCTTTCATAGGTTTCGCCCAGCCGGACCATCGCGCCAAGCGAGCCTTGCGCCGCCGCTTTCTCCTTCCAGGCAAACGCGTCCGCCCGGTCGAACCATGCGCCAAGCGCTTCCTGCGCCTCAAGATCCCCGGCCTGCGCCGCAATCAGATAGTATTGCTGCACATACTCCCTGGAATACTCGGCGGGCCGGCTGCGGATGACGTTGGCATATTCCGAAGCGGCTGCCGCGACCCCCGCATCGGCGAGTGCCTTGAGACGGCGCATTCTTTCCGGCCTGTCCGGGTGATTTTGCCCGGGCGACAATTGCAGAGCGTAGGCCGTCTCCGACAGCGCGTCACCCTTGTCTGCCGCCTTGCGCAGCACAGCCTTCACATGCTCGAAATTGCGCGAGTCATCCCGAGCGATGAAATAGAACATCGCATAATTGTACATCGCCGCTGGCAGCTCTTCCTGGGCGAGAACGAAGAATTGATCTCGCGCATTCAGGCTCAGGCGCTTCTTTTCGGCGCGCGTCAGCGGCTTGCCGCTCTCGAAGCGCGCCCGGCGGTAATCGATGACGGCGACATTGTTGCGGCTGATCGGATCGCCGAAGGCTGCCAGACGGCTGTAGCGTTCACGGGCTTTATCCATCTCGCCGCGCAGCGCCGCCTGATAGGCAGTTTCGCGGTAAAGCGCCTGCGGCGCGCCTGCGAACACCAGAGCGCCGAGCGCGGTCAGGACGCCGAGGAACAAAAGCGTAATCTTGGTCGGAGTCATCTCGCACACTCCTCGTTGATCCGCATTGCAGAACCATTAAATCTGTCGTTGAAAGTGGTCGAGACCATTCGAATTGAAGGTAACGGACGGATTAAATCGATGGAGCAATCAGGGCCCAGATCTGAGAAGCGGGTACGAGGGTGTGCGTCCTTTACTCGCTCGGGCGGATATGATCCGGCTGGCTGCCGGCTTCCCCGATTCCGGCGCAACCCTGGAGACGGCGATGCTGCGCCAATTGAGCCGGGGCTTTTTTTGCGCATCGATTTTGCGCTTCGATGATGAGGAAGTTCTGGCGCGCAAAACAGGTTGTGACGAATGATGAATTTCGCTGTCGCTACAGTTGCAGCTTTGGTGTTGGCTGTGTCGCTCCCCGCGTGCGCGCAGAGCGACACAGAAAATGACGCCGAGACAAATGCTGCAGAGCATGTGGACAGGTTACTTTCCCCGGGCGAGAACAAGGTCATAACGGGATCCACGGCAGAGGCGTTTGAAATTCCCGGGCCTCGCGAGAAGCGCCCGACATGTGTGCTGCCTGAGGCGTCGCGCGACGCCGAGATTGTCACGGTAAAGGGGGTTAATTCGGAAGCCCTGTCGACGGTGGCGCTTGGTGACATAAACCGGACGACCTATGCGCTTCAGCTTGAGGTCGAGCGCGGCGACGTCCCGCTTTATCTTGTGCTCAACGCAATCAACACCGCTCTCTGGACATTTGACGGAGCGGTTGAGCGTGTCGAGAAAGTCGTAGTTCAGCAGGGTCTCTATGAACCTGCCGGCGTGGCTGGCTTGCCCGCAGAAAAAGTCGTGTTCGTTCCGAAAAGGGCGTGCATCGAGCATGTCGAGCTTACTCGAAGTGGTATCGTTCCGTCTTCGAAACCCGACCCCGAATTGAATAGCGCGCTCGGCCGCGCCCCAGATCACGTTCTGTCGTACCAGAACATCAACAAGGTCGCTGTCCCTTCAGGTGAGGTTCTCGACCCTGACGGGAACGATCTCACCAATAATGGATATGGCGGCCGGTCGCCTGAATTCACCGGAAGGCAGAGCGAGAGCGTTCGTCTCTGGCATCCGTCCGGGGTGATCGAGATCAATCCGGACGAAGTGGTCTCGGAGGGCCATGTCGTTGCCTATGACGTGCTCCCGGAAGCTGCTGGTCTTCAGCAACTGATAGACGAAGGCAGAATCCGGAAAATAGGGACGGGACGTCACGATCATGATCGCTACGAGATCCTGAAACCGTTCCCGCGCATACCGGCCGGCTTGTCCGGCGCGAGATCTGTCGAATTCGTTCTTCCTGCAGGCATTCCTGTGCCGGAGGTTGCACGGAGCCATTCCGTCGTGATCCGGGCCGAGACCGGAGAATGCATCGCCGGGAGGCTCTGTCCAGAGTACAATTCGGGCGACTGAGACGCGCATCGGTGCTGTACCAGGCCCACATCGCGAGACGCCAGGCGTTCCTGGCAAGCGTTTCCAGCCGCGATAGACCGTTCACACGGCCCTGTCCTTGTTCTCTTCATGTGTCTGCACGCCGATTGCGCGTCCGGTCACATATCTGACCCGGTGCCCGCGGGCGCGATGTCCCGTACTGGGGCGGCGGCACATCTTCTGTCGCGGCTGCTGCAGCGGGCATGGCAGGGGCGATTGTTCGGACAGGGAGCGGGACCGGCTCCGTCGCGCATACTGTTGATCCCGGCCGAGGTCGGCACATCGGTCTGTCTTCCAACCGGGGAAAAAGGTCTATTTTTGAGGGTCTTGGGAAAAATGAGGTCGTGTGCTCGCCCAATCATTGGGTGAGGGGATCACGGTCCGGCTGTTGTGATTGCTACAGGATCGGATTGGTCCCGCTCAAGGCTTTCTACCTTGGATGGCACGGGTCTTGCGCGAATTCTCTCAGCCAGGGAGTCCGGCGATGAAGACTTACACCTTGAAGAGCGATGGCGTGCTGAAGCGCTATGATTATCTCTGGCGGCTGACCTCGGACCGCTGGGCCTGGGAATATCTCCGCCGCAATCCGGTCTTTCTGGAGGATGCCAGGAGCAGGCGCGCAGACGACATTGCCGAGCGGCGGGCCTGCGATGACCGGATCCGGATTATCCGGCCGCGCCGTGAACAGACCCTCGCCCAGCGCTGGGGGCTTGTGCTCATGCCCGATCCCGATCTCGATGCCCTCCAGGCCGATGTGATCTGGCAGCAGGATGTGTTTCCCGACCAGTTCGAGGTCCATGTCAGCCCGCGGCCGCCCGGCGAGACCTGCAGCATCTTCGACCGCACAGTCCCGGTCTTCGACATCACCCATGTCACCGACCGTGAGGGCCGGGAAGCGCTGTTGCTGCGCGGCAATGGCGGGGTGATACAGGTCCGCTGCACAGGGCTCTCGCTGCTCAGCCTCGAACCGGTCCGCATGAAGCTGCAGGTCGGCGATGTCGATGCCTATGAAAGCCGGATGCGGACCTACAGGGAGGCCATGGCGACCTATGGCCCCGACCCGGCGGCACAGACGCCGCTCTGGACCAAGCGGACCCAGATCCTTCGCGACGGGCTGATCGCGCTCGACTGCCAGGCCCTCGGCTTTAGCCGGAAAGAGATTGCATGCGTGCTTTATGGAAGGGACGCTGCCGAGGAGGCCTGGCGCTCCGGGTCAGCGCACATGAAAGACAGCGTACGCTATCTGGTTCGCAAGGCGCGGGGGCTTCGTGACCGTGGCTACCTTCTGGACCTTCTCGGGGCCCGCCTCGAGACCATGAATCCGCTTCTGGGCTGAAGGTCGCCGGGGCACCTCAAATGCATCGAAAATGACCGTTATTATGCGGCGCGGCCCGGGGCAGGGAGCGGATGCAACGGACCAATTTGCGCCTTGCCAAAGCTGGAGAGGACGACTATGCGGATGCGAATAAGTCGCAGTTTCGGGTCGGTGGCCCGGACCGCCTTCAGTTCACAGGGCCAGATTTGAGCGAGACCCCCCTCATACAGGCATATCGCGATAATGAGGCTGACATCGTCGAATTTCTTGCCCGACGCATGAAGTCGGCTCCAAATGCCCGCGACGTCGTTCAGGACCTTTGCGTCAAGATCTGGAGCGAGCGCCCGCCCGTCCCCGAACGCAATGCTCGCGGTTATCTTTTCAGAATGGCCGCCAATCTTGCGACAGACTATCAGCGCCGGGAAATCCGGAACGCGCGCGCCTGCACGGCTGTCGAGACAGTGTCTTATGGCAACAGGGCCACGCCAAGCCCGGAAGAGCTGCTGATTACGGCTGACCAGCTTGAGCGGATGAAAGCGGCCGTCGCCAGAATGCCCGACCTCAGTCGCCGTATCTTCTATCTCGCCCGGTTCGAAGGCCTGACGCAGAGGGAAATTGCACGTGAGGTCGGCCTCTCACCGGCAGGCGTTTTCAAGCGTATGCGCCGCGTCATGGAGGAACTGGCCCGTATTCGCGACGAGGACTGAGCCTCGCACATGCAAGGGGGCATGGGGCTGGCATTTCTCTTGAACCGGTAAGCAAAACACGCTTGCAAGCGTCTAAAGGATGCATGGGAGAGGAGAATTGCGCCGAGACTTCCAACCGGGAGGTGGCGCATGCTGCAGGATGGCGAAACGCAAGGATGTCCCCGATTCAGAGCATTCAGCCCGTGCGCAGGCGCGTGCATGGGTGATCCGCGAGCAGTCCGGTCCGTTCGACAAGGCCGACAGGGACGCGCTTGAGGCATGGCTCGCCCGGTCAGATGAAAATCGCCGCGCCCATGAACGGGCGCGATCCCTCTGGCTGGGGCTTGCCCCATTGGAAGAGGCCTTCGCGGCACCGGCAGAAGCCCCCGCGAAAAGGAAACTTGGCCGGCATGCGGGCCTGGGCGGCGCCATCGCGGTGCTGGCCGCCTGTCTTGCGGTCCTGTGGCTTGGATTGCCTGGCTGGATTGTCAGCTGGCAGGCCGACTTCAGCACGGGAACCGGGGAGCAGCTGCGGGCCGACCTGCCCGACGGGAGTATCGCCTATCTCAATACCGCGTCTGCCATTGATGTCGCGTTCAGCGAGGACCGGCGCGTCGTAAGACTGCTCAAGGGCGAAGCCTATTTCGACGTTGAGGAAAACCCCGACCGTCCCTTCTCGGTGCGCGCGGCCGGAGGCGCCGCGACCGCGCTCGGGACAGAATTCATTGTGCGCAGGAACGAGGCCGACACACGCGTGATGACCGTCGAAGGCCTCGTCGGTGTCACCCATGGGGGCGGAGATGAGCCTGTCCGGCTAAAGGCCGGGTTCATGACGCACTATTCGAAGGACGGGATCTCACAGGCGCCGGAAGCATTCGATGTCTCATCCGCCGCCCCCTGGCGGACGGGACGGATCGTCCTGGGCGATCTGCCCCTCCCGGACGCCATCGAAGAGCTCGACCGCTATGTCCCGGGACGGATCCTCCTGATGACGGAGGGCCCATTCGATCGTGTCAGCGGCGTCTTCTCCGTCGACCATGCCCAGGCCGCCATCGAAACGCTGGCGGCGACACATGGCCTACGCGTCAACCGCGTAACCCCCTGGCTGGTGATCCTTCATTAGCCCCGCCGGCGAAAAAATCTGCAACCGGCGGTAAGCAAAGCCCGCACCCGTTCGTCTTTCCCGTGAATGCGATTGAAAACCATTCGCATAAATGGGGCGGCCCGCTTCAGGCGAGGCCCATAAGACAGACACAGGGGTCCAAGGATGCAGACAAAACTCTTCGCGAGAGGCCGGGGCAGTGCGGTTGCCGGACGATCACATACCACGTTGGAAAACAGCTATGCCGTTCAGCTTGGCGTATCGGCCCTGGCACTGGCCGCCGTGATGGTTCTCGCGCCTTCTCCCGCGGCGGCGCAGGCGCAACCGGCTGGCGTCGAGACCATTTCCATTCCGCCGCAGGACCTGAACGGCGCGCTGGAGGAACTGGGCGAAGAAACCGGTCTCCAGATCGCCTACCGCTCTGCCGATGTGGACGGCCGCATGAGTTCCGGCGTGCAAGGCCGCTATCGGCCTCAAGACGCCCTGGCTCTGGTGCTTGCGGGCACGGGCCTGAGTTTCCAGCAGACAGGCGAGGATGCGGTCATGCTTGTTGCGGCCGCAGAGGCCGGGGACGGTGACGGCGCGATCAGGCTTGGCACACTGGGCGTGGCGGGTGAGGCACCTGCCTATCAGCCCGCACCGAGTTCGCTGGCAACCAAAACGACCCTGCCGCTCGAGAAAACGCCGTTCACCATTAATCAGGCCAGCGAAGAACTGATCCGCGAGCGGGGCGACAGCTCGATTTATGAAACGCTTGAGCGCTTTGCCGGTGTCACCAGCGTCAGTTCCAACGGCGATATCGGCCAGTCCATGTCGCGCTCGATCAATGTACGCGGCTTCTCTGTCAGCGGGAACAACCAGCTGCTCATCAACGGCCAGCGGACCTATGGCAGCGCCGGCAGTGCCCGAAGTGCCTATAGTCTTGAGGCGGTCGAAGTCCTGCGTGGGCCAGCCGCTCTTTATTATGGCGCTGCCGAGCCGGGTGGTGTCGTCAACTATGCCTATAAACGTCCCCAGGAAGAGGCGCGCCATGTCGTGCTCGCCTCCACCGATGACCAGGGCAGCTATGGCGGGATGATCGACACGACCGGTCCCCTGAACGAGGGCAAGACGCTGCTCTACAGGCTGGCGGCCGGCTATGACCGCTATGAGGACGATCAGGACCATATCTTCCAGGAGCCCGCGAGCATTCTCGGGGCGCTGACGTTCAAGCCCACGAGCAAGTTCGAGACAACCTTCACCTATGAGTGGCTGGATGTGGAATCGGTCCCCGAGCAGGAGAACAACAAGCTTATCGGGGAAGGGCCGGATGAGGGCGAGTATTATCCGGTCCCGCGCGACTTTTTCTGGGGCAGCCTGAATGACCGCGCCGTGCGCGAGACGCATACCTTCCTCTGGGATGCGCGCTGGGAAGCTTCGGAATATTTCACGATCAAGACCAATGCCACCTATCAGGACTATGAGCAGTGGTGGCAGAATACGCGTATCAACAGTTCACGCGGGTCCGGCAATCCGGCCCCGGATGCCGAAGGCAATGTCCCGCGTTATGTGAGTGGCCGGCAGAGCGAGGGCAGCAGCTGGAGTGTGGGCGCTGACGTCACCGGCATGTTCGATACCGGTCCCTTCTTCCATGAATGGCTTGTCGGTGGCGGCTTCGGCCATGAAGAGGGCCGCAGCAGCGGACGGGCCGTCGCGAGTGAAACCCGCCCTGGCGGCGCGTATGAAGTCGGCCCGATCAACATCTACGACCCTGTCTATCGCGACTGGCCCTATCAGTATCGCATCTGGGACGATCCGCTCGGGGAAAAGAATGAGCGCGAAGACACGAATTTCTACCTGCAGGACCTGATCTCCCTGCCGAACGAGAAGACGCGTGTCATGCTCGCAGCCGGCTGGTCGCAATATGAGGATATTCCCTCCAATCCGGACCAGGCGAACAAGACAGACAAGTGGTCGCCGCGGATTGCGCTGATGCACGACCTCACGCCGGATCTCATGGTCTATGCAAGCTATGGCCAGTCCTTCTCGCCGAACTCGCTCGGCATGCTGGACGGTGCCGGCGATTACATCACCACGCCGCAGGAAGGCAGTCAGTATGAGATCGGCCTGAAGCAGGTCTTCTCGCAGGGGCGCGCCGTGGCAACGGCCTCGGTCTTCAGGATCGAGAAAGAAAATATGCCAATGCCCCTGCAGGATGCGGCTGCAGGCGAATGCGATCCGGAAGCCGCGCCCGCCCCGGGAGAGCCGGCGAGCTTCGACGGGACGGGCGACTGCCGCTACCAGCTGAACGGACTGGAAGTGTCGCAAGGGGCCGAGGTGGAAGTCTCCGGCCGGTTTACCGACTGGTGGTCGGGCACGGCAAGCTATGCCTATCTCGACACAGAATATGACGAGACCGACGATCTTGCCTCACTGGGGCGGACCTTCCCCTACACCCCGAAGCACAACCTCTCGGTCTGGAACAAGTTCGATGTCCTGAGGACCGAGGCCCGCGGCAAGGTGAGCCTTGGTATCGGCGCCACCTATTGGAGCAAGGGGCATGGCAGCTGGGGCGAGCCGGACGCGTCCGGCAATCGCACCTCCTATAATGATGCCTATACGCTCGTGAATGCCGGTCTGTTCTGGGACGATATCGATGTCGGCGGCAAGGATCTGAAGATCTCGCTCAATGTCGATAATCTGTTCGACAAGACCTATTATGACCGCCGGCGCTTCCCGGAAGGGGGCACGATCGTCTGGGGTGATGAGCGCCGCTTCTCGCTCTCGGCCCAGCTGGAGTTCTAGGCGATGGCCGGGGCGATCATCTCCGACGTGCCGGGCAAGCTGAACGTGGCCGCAAGAACGCTCGCGGCCGGCGCCGGCGGCTATCTTCTTTCGGGCAGCTTTGCGGTTGTCACCAAGGCGCTGCTTCCGATGGAACCGAGAGACGCCGGCCTGCTGGCGACCATGCTTGCCTTTATCGTGTTCACAGTGGCTGTCCTCTACGCCTATGCCGTGAGCAGTGCCCGCAAGGCAATGGTCGGCATTTTCGTCCCGGCGCTGGCCCTCTTCGGACTGGTCTTTCTTGTCGGAGGCGGCTCATGAAGAACGGTCTCCGCCAGTCCATGGCCTGGCTGCACACCTGGTCGGGCTTGCTGCTCGGCTGGTTGCTCTTTGCGATCTTCCTGACAGGGACGGTGGCGTATTTCCGCCAGGAGATCACTGTCTGGATGCAGCCGGAAACCCACCATTCCATTCCGGGGCCGGACAGTGCCGCAATCGGCATGGAAAAACTCGCCGAAATTGCTCCGGAGGCCGAAACCTGGTCGATTTCCCTGCCCAATGAACGGGGCAATACGCTCGATGTCGGCTGGCGCAATCCAGACGATCCGCCCGGGCGCAGGGGCGGCCACCGCGAAACCCTGGATGCCGGCACGGGTGATGTCATCGATGCACGCGAGACGGCCGGCGGGAATTTTCTCTACCGCTTCCATTTCGAACTCCACGCCCTGCCACGGAACTGGGCGCGCTGGATCGTCGGCGTGGCCACCTTCTTCATGTTCATCGCGATCATAAGCGGGATCATTACGCACAAGCGGATCTTCAAGGACTTCTTCACCTTCCGCCCGCGCAAGGGGCAACGCTCCTGGCTGGACATGCACAATGTCACCGCCGTCATGGCGCTGCCCTTCCACCTGATGATCACCTATTCGGGCCTGCTTCTCTTCATGTCGACGATCATGCCGTTCGCGGTCGAGGGACGCCACAGGGGGCCGCCCCCTGACCGGGGGGAGGCCGCCATTGTCGAGGTCCAGCGCGATGCCCGCCCCCTGACGGATGTCACGCCTCTTCTCCAGAAGGCGCGCACAGAGTGGGGGCAGGCCGTCGGGCGCATCACCATTTATGAGCCGTCTTCGCCCGATGCCATGATCGAGCTGGCGCCGCTGCGCAATCATGACCTCACCTCGCACAGCGGTTCGGGATCGAACGGGGTCGAGCGCATGACGTTCGACGGCCATTCGGGCGAGCTTCTCGAGAGCACGACCGGGCGGCGCAACGATTCCGTCGTCACCAAGGTCAATAACACGTTCGGCACGCTTCACCGGGCACGCTTCGCCGACACGGGCCTGCGCTGGATCTTCTTCTTTGCGGGCGTGGCGGGAACCGTCATGGTCGGCACCGGTCTGTCGCTCTGGGTCTCGAAGCGTGCGGTCAAGAATGCGAAAGCCGGCAAGGCCAGTCTTGGCTTTCGCCTGGTCGAGCGGTTGAACGCGGGCAGTGTGGCCGGTCTCAGCCTGGCGGTGACGGCCTATTTCTGGGCGAACCGCCTCATACCGGCCGGCGTGGCCAACCGCGCCGACTGGGAGATCAACAGCTTCCTGATCGTCTGGGCCCTGGCGGCCGTCTATGCCTTCCTCCGGCCTGTCGCTCGGGCCTGGATCGAGATCGCTGGCGCCACAGCCATCCTGCTGATCGGACTGCCTGTCCTCAACATGGTGGTGACCGACAGCCATCTCTTCTGGTCCGTGCCGCACGGTCAGTGGATTGTCGCCGGGTTCGACATCATGGCGCTGCTGACCGGGATCTGCTTTGCCTATGCGGCCTGGGTGCTCACGCACCGCAAGGCCGCGCCCAGCCACGCCCGAAAGAGACCGGCCGAAGCGCCGGCACGGGCCGTGGCCTCGCCGGCGGAGGGACATTGATGGCCAGCCTCCTGTCTCTCCTCATTTCCTTTGCAGGCCTTGCCCTGCTGGCGCTCTCCATGGACCGGCATTATCGTCAGGTCTTTGGCGGCTTCGGCAGCGTCAGGCACTCGCAGCGCGTGCGGCTGGCCGGATGGGGGCTGCTGGCCCTCGCCCTCGGTATCCTGTTTGCCGCGCGCGGTTTCGCCTGGGGGCTGACCATCTGGACCGGTCTGCTCACCATTGCCGCCGTCGCGCTGATCCTCCTGCTCACCTATGCGCCGCACACTTTGCGCAGACCCTTTTTCCTCTTCTCGCCAAACCAGGATCCAAGCTCATGATTCCAACATCCCTGCGTGCCCCCGCCGCGCTCGCCGCGCTTCTGTTTGCCAGTGGGCCTATGGCCCATGCGCATGATTTCATCGTCAAACCGGAGGCGGGCCATGCCGAAGCCGGAGAGACGCTGCCTGTCTCGCTCATCGTCACGGAAGTCTATCTGAAGCCGGGCCGCATGCCGCCGGAGGACAGCACGCTGGACCTCATCACGCGCGAGGGCACGGCTTCGGTCGTTGTCGAGGCCGATGACGCCCGAGGGCTCATGGCTGGCACTGTGACCGTTCCGGGGAGCGGGGCCCTTATCCTTCATGGCTATTCAACCCGTTCGCGTCAGAATCGCCAGCCCGAGGGCGAAACCGGCGATCCCGGCATGCTGAAGATGGAATGGTTCTCGAAGGCTCTGATCAATCCGGCCGCAGGCGATGAGATCTTTGCGAAGGCCCTCGGCGACCGGGTCGAGATCATCCCACTTGTCAATCCGGCCGGGCTTCGCCCGGGAGACAGGATGACCGTGAAAGTCCTGTTCGATGGGCAGCCGGTCTCGGCCCGCCTCGGGGCGACGTTCGACGGCTTCAGCGATGAGGAACACGGCTATGTTGTGCGGACCGAAAGCGGCAAGGACGGTCTTGCCTCTTTTACCGTGACCGAACCCGGCCTCTGGTTCGTGCGCAGCAAGGTCAGCCTTGATGAGGACACTCCGACCCATAGCAAATATGAAGGCGCGGCGAATATCGTATTCCCCGTGACAGCTCCGGAATGAAGCGAGTGATCGGACACCTGAACCGCCCTGGCCGGCTTCTGGTTGCCGCCATGATCATGATGACTCCCGCGCCGGCCTTAATCGCCCAGACCTCACCTATGAACGCGGATATTTCACCCAGGCCGGCCGTCCCGCACGATCTCTCGCCCTGGGGCATGTTCATGGCGGCCGACTGGGTCGTGAAAAGTGTCATGATCGGGCTCATTCTCGCATCGATCGCCACCTGGACGGTCTGGCTGGTCAAGACGCTGGAGTTCCGGAAAGTGGCAAAAGGGCTCGAGAGGGACTTGCCGATCCTGTCGGGCATTGCCGGCTATGCAGAGGCGGCCGCGGCCGGCCTGCAGGGCGAGGCCGGCCGTGGTCTGCTTGAGGTCACGCGCAAGGAGCTGAAGCTCTCCTCGGCGGGGCAGAGCGACGAAGGGATCAAGGAACGGCTTGCCTCGGCCCTGTCGCGCGAGGAGGCGCGTTTTGCCCGTGTGCTGTCGGGCGGCACAGGTGTCTTGGCCTCGATCGGGGCGGTGGCGCCCTTTGTCGGCCTGTTCGGAACCGTCTGGGGCATCATGAATGCCTTTATCGGTATTTCCGAAACCCAGACCACCAATCTTGCCGTCGTGGCGCCGGGGATTGCCGAGGCGCTGCTGGCCACCGCCCTCGGTCTCGTCGCGGCCATTCCCGCTGTTGTGATCTACAACTATTTCGCCCGGCGCATCGCGGCCCTGAAAGCGGGCATGGCGGACATGTCGGCCGCCATCATGCGCATCATCTCGCGGGATCTCGACTGCAATGCAGACCTGCGCGCGGTGACGCTCAAAGTCGCGGAGTAGGGACACCATGGCCTTCAAGCTCGATCAGCCGGAGGACGATCTCGGGGAGACCCATGAAATCAATGTGACGCCGTTCATCGATGTCATGCTGGTCCTGCTGATCATCTTCATGGTGGCCGCACCGCTCGCAACCGTCGATATCCCGGTCGATCTGCCGGCAGCCAATGCGGAAACCCCGTCGCGCCCGGATGAGCCGGTTTTCCTGACGCTCAAGCAGGATTTGTCCCTTGCACTCGGCAACGATCCACTTGCCCGGGATGACCTTGCCGCGGCCCTGGAAGCGTCCGGCCATGATCCGGAGACACGCATCTTCCTGCAGGCCGATGAAGCCGTCCCCTATGGCGATCTGATGGATCTGATGAACGATCTGCGCGAGAGCGGCTATCTCAAGATCGCGCTTGTCGGCATGGATCAGGGCCTGGCTGGGCAATGACCGGGGTGGGGCGCCCTTCCGGGACCGGCCGCTGGGCAGGGGCTTTCTGTCTTGTCGCCGCGGCCCATGCGGCGGCCGGCGCGGCGGTGGTCCCCTGGGGCGGACCGGCCTCCGACCCGGTCCAGCCGCTTCCTGCGGCCATCATGATCGATCTTGCACCGGCCCCGGCCGGCCGGGAAGCGCCTCCACCAGAAGAGCCACCGAAACCGGTCGAGGCGCCGAAGCCGAAACCCAAGCCTAAAAAAGTCAAACCCAGGCCAAAACCCGAACCCGTGGTCGAGGAGATCGAGCCGCCTGTCGTGGAAGAGGCCGAGGTGGTTCTTCCGCAGGAACCGGAGGAGGCGCCGGTCAAGGTCGAGCCGGCCGTGCCCGAGGAGGAAAACAGTCCTGTGATGGAGCCGGCGCCTCAGGTGGAGCAGACGCGCGATACGGACGCCGAGGCTGAGGCGGAGCCGCCGCAAAGCGCGGATATTGATGACCGGCCGCCTGCGTCCGGGGCTGCTGCCGCCGATGCCAGGGCGGCCTGGCAGGCCGCTGTGCTTGGCCACCTCGAACGCCACAAGCGCTATCCCTATATGGCCCAGCGAAAGCGGGAGGAGGGGGTTGTTTATGTCCGTTTCGTGATGGACCGTTCGGGGCGCATAATCAGCCGGTCGCTCGAACAGGGTGTTTCCAGCGAAGCGCTCAACGAGGAAGCCACGGCCTTGCTTCGGCGCGCCGAACCGCTGCCGGTCCCGCCGGTCGAGGTGCCGGGGGAGACACTTGAACTCGTCCTGCCCATCCAGTTCTTCATGCGCGACTGATGCAAGGCCGGTGCTGCGACGGATAGGATGAAATCTCCCGGAAATTTTCAATCTCCTTTACTATACCTCCAGCTCAAATGGCCCTTCAAAACGACTTTTTCGGCAGAACCTGACGCAGCGGCAATCCATGCGGTTGAATGCCGGCGGTTCGATCACTAGTGCATTGGGTAAACCCGCATATCCCTGCGGAAGGGGCAGGGGCTGGAGTGATGCATGCCGGACGATTTCTCGCTTTATGATGCCAGACCATGGCAGGCAGCCTATGACAGCACTCTGTGCGAAGGACTCGATGGGAAACGGCCCGATATCCTGCAGGCTTTCCTTGCCCATTGCGAAGTCGGGGGTGAGGCGATCGCCATCCGTTATTTCGACCGGCTGATCAGTTATGGTGAGCTGGACGAGATGAGCTCACATTTCGCCGCTTGGCTCATCCGATCCGGCGCCGTGCAGGGGGACCGCATCTTCATCCTGCTCCAGAATGTCCCGCAATTTGCTATCGCCGCGCTTGGCGCGTGGAAGGCGGGTCTCATCCCTGTGCTTGGCAACCCGATGTACCGCCAGGATGAGTTGGGCAAGCTGATGGCCGATTGTGAGCCGAGCGTCATCCTGTGCCATCCTTCGCAGCGGCCCGCCTTCGAGGCTGTCGCGGGAGAGCGGACCATCCTGACCACGACAGCCGGTGCGATGCAGTCGCGCGGTGACCCCCGCTCCATCCCGGCAGATGAGCCGGACGAAACAGACGCTTTCATGGCGATTCTCGGCACGCAGGCCCATGAGGGGTCACTTTGCGAGCGCATCACCAGCGATCCGGCGCTGCTACTCTACACGTCCGGGACGACCGGCGTGCCCAAGGGCGCGATGCTCACCGCTTCGAACCTGTCCTATAATGCGGC
>NZ_NCST01000128.1 GCF_002088975.1 Henriciella aquimarina | reverse complement strand
TGAGAACGGCGGTGCAAAATTAGACCACGGTAGCGCCGTCGTATTGGCGGTGCGGGCGGCGTAAAAGTCGTCCACTTTTTCCCTTCTTGCGGCAGCAGGGAGGGCGAGGAGATTTACACCGTGGAACTTTATCTGAAGGTCAGGCTGGCGCGCAGCGAGGGGATGAGCCAGCGGGATCTGGCGCGCCATTTCAACATATCGCGCGACAGCGTTCGCAAGATGTTGGCGTTCTCATCGCCGCCGGGATACCGGCGCACGAAGGAGATCAAGCGTCCCAAGCTTGATGGGTTCAGCGAGATCATCGACGGCTGGCTTGAAGAGGACAAGAAGTTGCCTCGCAAGCAGCGCCACACAGCGAAGCGGATCCACGAGCGGCTCAAGGCGGAACACGAGTTCACCGGCGGCTATACGATTATCAAGGACTACGTTCGGCAGCGTGAACGACGCACCCGTGAGATGTTCGTGCCGCTGGCGCATCCGCCGGGCCATGCGCAAGCCGATTTTGGCGAAGCGTTGGTTGTGATCGGGGGTGTCGAACAAAAGGCCCACTTCTTCGTCCTGGATTTGCCGCACAGCGATGCCTACTTCGTGCGGGCCTATCCGGCGGCGACGGCGGAGGCCTGGATGGACGGGCATGTGCATGCCTTTGCCTTCTTTGGCGGGGTGCCTCTGTCGGTTCTCTATGACAACGACCGTTGCCTGGTCTCGAAGATCCAGCCGGATGGGACACGGGTCCGCGCGACGCAGTTCAGCGGATTGCTGTCGCACTACCTGTTCCGAGACCGCTACGGGCGGCCGGGCAAAGGGAATGACAAGGGCAATGTCGAGGGGATGGTGGGCTACGTGCGCCGCAACCACATGGTGCCGATCCCCCACTTCCCGGATTGGGAGAGCTTCAACGCCTACCTTGAAGAGCAGTGCCGTGCCCGTCAGGGCGACACCTTGCGTGGGCACACGGAGATGATCGGCGCGCGCCTGCAGCGGGATCTGGCCGAGATGCGCCCCTTGCCAGCCGCCCCCTTTGAGGCCTGCGCACAGGCCAGCGGCCGGGTGAGCTCCCAGTCTTTGGTCCGCTACAACACCAACGATTACTCGGTCCCCGTGGCCTATGGCCATCAGGATGTGTGGGTGCGGGCCTATGTCGATCAGGTGGTGATTGGCTGCCGTGGGGACGTGATCGCACGCCATCCGCGGTGCTACGCGCGCGAGGACATGGTGTTCGATCCGATCCACTACCTCCCGCTGATCGAACGCAAGATCAATGCTTTGGATCAGGCTGCGCCCCTTGCGGAGTGGGACTTGCCAAAAGAGTTCGACACGCTGCGCCGCCTGATGGAAGCGCGCATGCTGAAGATAGGGCGCCGCGAGTATGTCCAGGTGCTGCGTCTTCTGGAGACCTTCGGCATGGAGGAGCTACACGCCGCCGTAAAGCAGGCCCTGAAGATGGGCGCGGTCGGCTTTGATGCTGTGAAGCATCTGGTTCTGTGTCAGGTCGAGAAGCGGCCACCACGGCTCGACCTCGACGTGTACCCCTACCTGCCACGGGCGCGGGTCGAGACGACCTCAGCGGCCAGCTACATGTCCCTGATGTCGGAGGCTGCGGAATGACCCATGCCCCCGAAATCCTGCTGGAGCATCACCTCAAGAGGCTGAAGCTTCCGACATTCCTGCGTGAGTATCAGAAGGTGGCGCGCCAATGCGCCGCCGAGGGCTTGGACCATGTCCAGTTCCTGACGCGCCTGGTCGAACTGGAGCTGATCGATCGCGAGCGACGGATGGTCGAGCGCCGCATCAAGGCGGCCAAGTTCCCGGCCACCAAAAGCCTCGACAGCTTCGACTTCAAGGCAATCCCCAAGCTCAACAAGATGCAGGTGCTGGAACTGGCGCGCTGCGACTGGATCGAACGGCGCGAGAACGTGATCGCCCTCGGCCCAAGCGGCACCGGCAAAACCCACGTCGCCCTCGGCCTGGGGCTCGCTGCTTGCCAGAAAGGGATGACGGTCAGCTTCACCACCGCCGCGGCCTTGGTCAACGAACTGATGGAGGCGCGCGACGAGCGTCGCCTGCTGCGGGTCCAAAAACAGATGGCCAACGCCAAGCTGCTGATCATCGACGAATTGGGCTTCGTCCCTCTCTCCAAAACCGGGGCCGAGCTGCTCTTTGAATTGATCTCGCAGCGCTACGAGCGCGGGGCTACGCTGATCACGAGCAACTTGCCCTTCGATGAATGGACGGAGACCTTCGGAACCGAGCGCCTGACCGGGGCGCTCCTCGACCGGCTGACCCACCACGTCAACATCCTCGAGATGAACGGCGAAAGTTATCGCCTGGCCCAAAGCCAGGCGCGAAAAGCCACCAAAACCTCCTGACCGACAATCCATGACTTGGCCCTCACGGGCCAAGGCGGCCAGTCAACCGCCAGCTATTTGGGGAGCGCGGTCGACTGGCCGCCAGCGCTCTATGCGCCCTTCACGCCCAACCCCAAAGTGGCCTACTTTTGCGCCGCCCTTTGGTCGGGTTTTACTCCGCCGTTGACACCGATGACGGCGAAAAGCTGGGTATGTAAGCAAACTGCCCTGATGAGGCTGGCCTTTCTGGCCAGTCTCCATGCTTTCCTGTGGCTGCACGGGCGCTGCGCATGTGCGGTCCCGGGAAAGGTGTGCTCTCGACATCCATGTCTTCGGCGGCCGTCGATCGGCGGTGGCGGGCTGGTGTCGTGATGGGCGCACGAAATGTTTATCCTCCGAGCCTGGGGGCAAAGCTGGATCAATCGGTCCAGTTTTGCCCCTTCTTTTTGGTCTGCGTTTTTGCAGGGCTGCGCGAGGCTCCTTGCCGGTAGGGCATAGGGGCGGCGATTTATACATGGCGCCTATGCCATGGGGCGATTTTTTTCAATTTCATCTATTCGAGAGAGTTTGGTAGAAGGTCGAGTATCATAGACAGGGAGTCGTGACAGATGCGTGGTTTGGAGTTTTCACTGGGCGAAACCGCCGAGATGATCCGCGAGACTTGCGAGCGGTTCGCCCGCGACAAGCTGGCGCCTATTGCAGAAGAAATTGATCGTACAGATGAGTGCCCGCGCTGGATCTGGACCGCGATGGGCGAGCTCGGCCTGCACGGGATCACGGTCGATGAAGAAGATGGTGGCCTTGGCCTCGGCTATGTCCATCACGTGATCGCGATGGAAGAGATCTCGCGGGCTTCCGCCTCGATCGGACTGTCCTATGGGGCGCACTCGAACCTCTGTGTCAATCAGATCCGCCGTTGGGGTACGCCGTATCAGAAGAAGCGCTACCTGCCGAAACTCATCTCCGGCGAGCATGTGGGGGCGCTGGCGATGTCGGAGTCTGGCGCCGGCTCTGACGTGATGAGCATGACGCTGAAGGCGCAGAAGACCGATGGCGGTTATATCCTGAACGGGACCAAGTTCTGGATCACCAACGGCCCCATTGCCGATACCCTGGTAATCTATGCCAAGACCGATCCGCAGGGCGGGTCGAAGAGCGTGACGACCTTCCTGGTCGAGAAGGGCTTCGAAGGTTTCTCGTGCGCCCGTAAACTCGACAAGATGGGGATGCGCGGTTCCTATACCGGCGAGCTGGTCTTCCAGGACTGCTTCGTTCCGGACGAGAATGTGATGGGGGGGGAAGGCCAGGGCGCTGCCATTCTGATGAGCGGTCTCGACTATGAACGCACTGTCCTCTCCGGTGGGCCGCTGGGCATCATGCAGGCCTGTATCGATACCGTCCTGCCCTATGTCCGCGAACGGACGCAGTTCGGGCGTCCGATCGGCGACTTTCAGCTGATGCAGGCCAAGCTGGCTGACATGTATGTCGCGCTGAATTCCTCGCGCGCCTATGTCTACCAGGTTGCCCAGGCTTGCGATGCCGACCGCACCACCCGCTTCGATGCGGCTGGGGCCATCCTGATGTCGAGCGAGAACGCGGTGAAGACTTCGCTGGAAGCGATTCAGGCGCTGGGTGGGGCAGGCTACACGAAAGAGTGGCCTGTCGAGCGCTTTCTGCGTGATGCCAAACTCTATGATATCGGTGCTGGGACCAATGAGATCCGGCGCTTCCTCATTGGCCGGGAGTTGATGAAGGGATGAGTGGACCTGTCCTGAAAAGCCATGTGAATGCGGGCGATCCCGCCTTCACAGCCAATGTCGAACATAATCAGGCCCTTTGCGGCCGCTTGAGCGAGGATATCGCCCAGGCGTCGAAAGGTGGCAGCGAGAAATCGCGTGAGCGCCACCTGTCCCGCGGCAAGCTCCTGCCCCGTGACCGGGTCCGGCAGTTGCTCGATCCGGGGTCTCCCTTCCTCGAGCTTTCTCAGCTGGCTGGTAACGGAATGTATGAGGACGACATTCCGGGCGCCGGGATGATCACCGGCATCGGTCAGGTTTCGGGCCGCCAGGTGATGATCGTCGCGAATGACGCGACGGTCAAAGGCGGCACCTACTATCCGATGACGGTGAAAAAGCACCTCCGCGCGCAGGAGATCGCGCTGGAGAACCACCTGCCGTGTATCTATCTGGTTGATTCTGGCGGCGCCAACCTGCCGCACCAAGACCAGGTCTTCCCGGACAAGGAGCATTTTGGCCGTATCTTCTACAATCAGGCCAACCTCTCCGCGAAGGGCATCCCCCAGATCGCATGTGTGATGGGCAGCTGTACGGCGGGCGGGGCCTATGTCCCGGCCATGTCGGACGAGACGATCATTGTGCGTGAACAAGGCACGATCTTCCTCGCCGGCCCGCCGCTCGTGAAGGCGGCGACGGGTGAGGTCATCACCGCCGAGGAGCTGGGTGGGGGCGATGTCCATAGCCGCCAGTCCGGTGTGACCGACCATCTGGCCGAGAATGACGAGCACGCCCTGACTATTGTGCGCGATATCGTCTCGACGCTGCAGCCGAGCCGCAGCCGGAGCATCAACCTTCAGGCCGTTCAGGAGCCGCTTTATCCGGCGTCCGACATCCACGGCATCCTGCCGCCCGATCTGCGCACGCCGTTCGACGTCAAGGAGATCATTTCCCGGCTTGTCGACGGCTCGGAGTTTCATGAGTTCAAGGCGCTTTACGGCAATACGCTGGTCTGCGGCTTTGCCCATATCTGGGGTATGCCGGTGGCCATCCTGGCCAATAATGGCGTGCTCTACTCTGAAAGCGCCCAGAAGGGGGCTCACTTTATCGAGCTGGCTTGTCAGCGACGGATCCCGCTGCTCTTCCTGCAGAACATTTCCGGCTTCATGGTCGGCGGGCGCTACGAGGCCGAAGGGATTGCCAAGCATGGCGCCAAGCTCGTGACCGCCGTCGCGACGGCCCAGGTTCCGAAAATCACCGTCCTGATCGGCGGCAGCTTTGGCGCCGGCAATTACGGCATGTGTGGGCGGGCCTATCAGCCGCGCTTCCTGTTTACCTGGCCGAACAGTCGGATCTCGGTGATGGGTGGCGAGCAGGCGGCGAGCGTTCTCGCTACCGTTCACCGCGATGCCGACAAATGGTCGGACGAGGAGGCGGAAGCCTTCAAACAGCCGATCCGTGACAAGTATGAGCGCGAAGGCAATCCTTGGTACGCCACTGCCCGCCTCTGGGATGATGGCGTAATCGACCCGGCCCAGACCCGCGATGTTCTCGGTCTTGCTTTTGCCGCCACGCTGAACGCCCCGATCCCCGAACGCGCCCAGTTCGGCATCTTCAGGATGTAATCCCATGATCAGATCGATCCTTATTGCCAATCGCGGCGAAATTGCCTGCCGCGTCATCCGCACAGCCAAGCGCCTGGGCGTACGCACCGTTTCGGTCTATTCCGATGCTGATGCCAAGGCCCTGCATGTCCGCTTGGCTGACGAGGCCGTGCATATCGGTCCGTCTGCCGCTTCTGAGAGCTATCTCGTCGGGGAGAAGATCATCCAGGCGGCCTGGGACACCGGCGCCGAGGCCATCCATCCGGGTTATGGCTTCCTGTCGGAAAACGCCGCCTTTGCCGAGGCTGTGATCAAGGCGGGTCTCATCTGGGTTGGCCCCAAGCCGGACAGCATCCGGGCCATGGGGCTGAAGGATGCGGCCAAGAAATTGATGCAGGAAGCCGGCGTGCCGACGACACCAGGTTATCTGGGTGAGGATCAGGCGCCGGACCGCCTGAAGTCGGAAGCCGACTCCATTGGTTATCCGGTCCTCATCAAGGCTGTGGCCGGGGGTGGTGGCAAGGGTATGCGCAAGGTCGACAAGGCCGGCGATTTTGCCGATGCGCTCGCCTCCTGCCAGCGTGAGGCCAAGTCCTCTTTCGGCGACGACCGTGTGCTGCTGGAAAAGTGGATCACTGATCCGCGCCATATCGAGGTCCAGATCTTCGGCGACAGCCACGGCAATGCCGTCCACCTGTTCGAGCGGGACTGCACCCTGCAGCGCCGCCACCAGAAGGTCATCGAGGAAGCTCCGGCGCCCGGCATGGATGCCGAGACACGGGAGGCGGTTTGTGGGGCCGCAGTGAGAGCGGCCAAGGCGGTCGACTATGTCGGCGCAGGCACGGTCGAGTTCATTGCTGACGGATCGGGCGGCCTGAACGCCGACCAGATATGGTTCATGGAAATGAACACACGCCTGCAGGTCGAGCACCCGGTGACCGAAATGATCACGGGCGAGGATCTCGTCGAATGGCAGCTCAAGATTGCTTCCGGTGAGCCGCTGCCGAAAACGCAGGATGAGCTCTCCTTCGAGGGCTGGGCGATGGAAGCCCGGCTTTATGCGGAAAACCCCGCCACGGGCTTCCTGCCGTCGACGGGCGACCTTGATGTGCTGGCCCTGCCGGAAGCTCCGGTCCGTGTGGAAACGGGTGTGGCGCCGGATGACAGCGTTTCGCCTTTCTATGACCCGATGATCGCCAAGCTCGTCACGCACGGGCCCAATCGTGATGCGGCCCGGATCGCGCTGGCCAAAGCCTGCGACGGCGTCTCGACGTGGCCGGTGCATAACAATGCCGGTTTTCTGACGCGTCTCCTGCGCCATGACGGCTTCGCGGATTTCAGCGTGACGACGGGCTTTATCGATGCCCATCAGGAGGCGCTTGTTGCGCCGCCGGAGCCGTCTCCAGAGATCTTGTCCTATGCGGCCAATCAGCTGCTCGGACAGGCCGAGCCGGATGTGCCGGCGCCGTGGGCGCAATTGCGCGGCTTCCGCCTCGGTACGGAACCGGACCTGGAAACGCAGCTTCTGCTCGATGGCGAAATCGTCTCGACGAGCCTGGAGGCCGGTGCTGCGCCGGCTGGCGTGTATCTCTATGAGAAGGGTGACGGGGCCGTCCTTGTACAGGAGGGCTGGCCCTTCCAGGTCGCCCGCGCCCGCCACGATGCGCTGGGCGCTGACGCGCTCGCCAACGGGGCCATCCTCTCGCCCATGCCGGGCCGGGTTGTCTCCGTCAGCGTCACCGAAGGTGAGCAAGTTCAGCAGGGCCAGACGCTGGTCACCCTGGAGGCCATGAAGATGGAGCATACGCTGACGGCGCCTTTCGATGGCACCGTCACGGAGCTGGCCGCCGAAGCCGATGCGCCGGTCGCGGAAGGGTTCCTGCTCATGCAGATCAAGGAAGTGGAAGACGAGGAATGAGCGGCCGTTATTTTGAAGACTGGACCGTCGGGGACAGGATCGAGCATGCGCTGCGCCGGACGGTCACCGAGACAGATAATCTCACCACCTGCACGCTGACGCATAATCCGCAGCCGCTGCATCTCGACAAGGAGTATGCCGAGGCAACCGAGTTCGGGCAGATCGTCGTCAACGGCATCTTCACTTTCGGCCTGATGATCGGCGTCAGCGTGGGCGATACCACGCTCGGCACACTTGTCGCCAATCTCGGTTATGACAAGCTGGTGATGCCCAAGCCCGTCTTCATCGGCGACACGCTGCGCTGCGAGACGGAAGTGGCCGAGTTGCGTGAGAGCCGCTCGCGCCCGCAGGCCGGCATCGTCACCTTCAAGCACCAGATGCTGAACCAGCGCGACGAAGTTGTCTGCGAGTGCCTGCGCATGGCGCTCATCCAACGCAAGCCCGCCTAACCCATGCAGTTCCGTTCGCTTCTCTTCGTCCCCGGTGATCGCCCGGACCGCTTCCCCAAGGCGATGGCCAGCGCCACCGATGCGCTCATCCTGGACCTGGAAGACTCTGTCTCACCCGGCAACAAGGAAGCTGCCCGGGAGGCTGTGAACCAAAGCCTGCAGGCCGAACGCATCAAGCCAGTGCTCGTGCGGGTGAACCCTCGGCCGTCAGGCCTGATGGAAGCTGATTTGCAGGCAGTCCTGGCATCCGGACCGGATGGTATTGTCCTTCCGAAGGCGGAAGGGGCGGCCGATATTGCCTATGTCTTGGAGCTGATGGGCGACAAGACGGTTCCGATCCTGCCGATTGCGACAGAAACGCCTGCCGCGCTCTTCGAGATGGGCTCATACAGAGAGGTGAGCGCGCATCTTTGCGGGCTGACCTGGGGCGCTGAGGACCTTCCGGCTGCAACCGGGGCATCTACCGCCCGCGAAGAGGACGGCCGGTACACGCCGCCTTATGAGTGGGTGCGCAGCCTCGCCCTGTTTGGGGCGCATGCCGCCGGTGTCCAGGCGATTGAGACGGTCTTTCCCGATATCCGGAATGTGGATGGCTTGTCGGCTTATGCGTCACGGGCGCGGCGCGATGGTTTTACTGCCATGATGGCCATTCACCCGGCGCAGTGCGAGCCGATCAACCAGGCCTTCACGCCGACACCGGAAGAAATTCAGGCGGCTCGCGCTATTGTGGAGGCTTTCGAGGCACAACCGAATGCAGGGGTCTTGCAGGTCAATGGCAAGATGGTGGATGCGCCCCACCTGCACCAGGCCCGGAATGTTTTGAGCCTTGCCGGTGCGGCAGAGACGTAAAGTCGGTCGAGACTTTGCCCGGCTTTGACCGGGACCTACTCGACACGTTCGGTCAAGTCGGCCCCGGCCTGGTCGGTCAGCCTGATATCAAGTGTCAGCAACAACCGGGTTGCTGAGCGATCCGATCCCGTCGACAGTGATCGTGATCTCGTCCCCAGGGCGCATATAGCGTGGCGGCTTCTTCGCAAAACCAACGCCTTCCGCCGTTCCCAGTGACAGGATATCGCCCGGCATCATGTGGCAGACCTGCGACATGTAAGAGACCGCATCGGCGATCGGCCGACCGGTATGGCCGGGTTTGAATTCCTGCACCGTTTCGCCATTCAGCGTGGTGCGCAGGACGGCGGAATCGAGATCGATTTCGTCTGCTGTGGCCACGCAGGGGCCGACCGGCGAAAAGGTCGGAAATTCCTTATAGAGAAGGTTCAGCCCTGACATGCCGGCAGAAAGGCCGCCGCTCCTTATTTCATCAATGAAGGGCTGGCAGTGATCGCGCGCGCCAATGTCGTTGTAGATCGTATAGCCGGCCACATAGTCCATCGCCTCGTCGGGACTGACGCGGTAGGTCGGCGCGCCGATAACCAGCGCCAGTTCGCCTTCCCAGTCGACCATGTCTGGCGCCATCCTGGGCAAGACAACCGGTTCGCCCGGCCCGACAATCGCGTTTGCGCTCCGCAGGGCATGGTTGAGGTTCTCGGGGAAGGGGACGTTCATTTCTTCGGCATGTTCGGGATACATCATGCCCACGGTCCAAAGCATGGTGGGCTGGCCCAGGGGGTTGAGGAGTTGGGCAGACTGGCCTGAGACAATCCATCCACGCTCCGACGCCGAAGACGGGTCGGCATCGACCTCTTTGACGAGCGCAGCGGCATCACGCAAAGCCTCCGGCCCTCTGGCGAGCAGTTGGGCGACGCTCCATAGAGGCTCATCATCCTGCTCCGGAAGCGCTTTGCGAAGATCGAGAATATCACCCGAAGCCAGCAGGGCCCCGGGGCGGCTTGTGCGGCCATGGCGATAGGTAACGAGTTTCATTTTTTCTCCCGGTTTTTGTCTATGCGGTGTCTTCAATACTGGCACCTCACTGGGGGGCGCACAAGCAGATTTGGATAATTTGCACTGTATTGCAGATAAAGGAAGACGCTTTGCCCGAGCAAGATGAGCTATCCCCTGATTGGCCCAACTCCATTCGCATGAGATGCAAAAAGTTCATGCTTCAGGCCTGTGCCTTTCCGGATTCATACTTAGTGATTGACCAACCAGATTGTAGGACAATATGGTCATCCAAAATCAAGGAGCTACCGCTGTGCAGGAACCAAGTCAGAGAAGTAATGAACTCGCTGTGAAGCTGAAAGCGTTCATGGCGGAGCACATCTATCCCAATGAAAGGCGCTATTTCCTGGAGGCCGAGCGGCTGGGCCCCTGGTCTGTGTATCCGGTAGTTCAGGAGCTCAAGCCGAAGGCGAAAGAAGCCGGCCTGTGGAACCTGTTCCTGCCGGTGAAGGAAGACCCCAACGGTCTCTCCAACGTCGATTATGCGCCCCTGTGCGAGATCATGGGGCGCAGTCTGTTTGCCCCGGAAGTCTTCAACTGCTCGGCTCCGGATACCGGCAATATGGAGACGATCCTGCGCTATGGGACAGAGGAGCAGAAAGAGAAGTGGCTGAAGCCGCTGCTCGAAGGCGAGATCCGCTCGGCCTTTGCCATGACCGAGCCTGACGCCGCCTCTTCCGATGCCCGCAATATCGGAAGCTCCATTGTGCGCGATGGCGACGAGTACGTCATCAACGGCCGCAAATGGTACACGACGAACTCCACCAGCCCAGCCTGCAAGATCATGATCTTCATGGGCAAGAACAAGCCGGAGGGTGAAGACCCGTACCGCCGTCAATCCATGATCCTCGTGCCGCGTGAAACGCCTGGTGTGAAGGTTGTCCGTGCGCTGCCGGTTCTCGGCTTTTATGGCGTGCCGGACCGGGCCGCCGAAGTTGTGTTTGACAATGTGCGCGTGCCGGCCTCGAACATGCTGCTCGGCGAAGGCCGCGGCTTTGAAATCGCCCAGGGCCGTCTCGGGCCGGGCCGTATCCACCACTGCATGCGCCTGATCGGGCTGGCAGAACGCGTTCTCGAGCGCATGTGCCGCTGGGCCGAACTGCGTGAGCCTTTCGGTCAGCCGCTTTCGGAGCAGAGCGTCACGCGGGAACGCATCGCCGAGTCCCGTATCGCCATCGACCAGGCGCGCCTGCTCACGATGAATGCCGCGCATATGATGGATACCGTGGGCAACAAGGAAGCCCGTCGCGAGATCGCGATGATCAAGGTTGCCGCGCCTCTGATGGCCCAGAAAGTCATCGACTGGGGCATGCAGATGTTTGGCGGTGGTGGCACCAATAATGACCACTTCCTGACAGCTGCCTTTGCGACGGCCCGCCTGCTTCGTCTGGCGGACGGCCCTGACGAGGTCCACCGCAACCAGATCGCCAAGCTGGAAATGCGGCGCCATCGCAACACCGATCCGGCCACGACGGGCGGTGAGGCCACGGTCCTCGATCTGGAAGACGCTGAACGTATGGCAAGCGAAGGCCTCTGGCCGAAGCCGGCAGGGTTTGACGCCTGAGCGGTGTGATCCTGCAAGCCTTTGCTTGAGGCTTGTGCAAAGCAAGGCGGCCGCTCCGTTTCTTAAGGGGTGGCTGCCGCACAGGCCTTGCCCTTCACGGCCATCATCCGTCAAATATGTCTGGATGAGTCATGTCTATCATAAGTGATCAGCAGAATAGGGACGGACAGGCACGGGGCCTGAGCGCGCGGGACACCATCGTGCGCGATATTCTGCGCGGCCTTTATGAAGGCCGCTACGAGCCGGGAGAGCGGCTCCAGGAGGCCCACCTTACAGAGACCTACAAGGTCAGCCGTGGCCCTGTTCGGGAGGCGCTCAACGCGCTCGCGGCGAGAAGTGTCGTGCAGCTCGTTCCGCAGTGCGGCGCCCAGATTCGGGTTCTTTCCCTGAAGGAAGCCATAGACACACTGGTCGTCGCCCAGACTTTGCTGGGCCTTTCGGCCAGGCTGGCGGCAGAGCGGTGCGCGGAAAGCGCCGGGCGCAAGGCTCTGGAGGAAGCCCTGGAGCGGATCATGGAGTTTTCGCCCGATGCCGACAGCGCGGCCTTTGCAACCGCGCGTGACGCTTTCTACGGTGCCATGAATGCCATGGCCGATAATTCGGAACTGAACCGGGTTCTGCCGACGGTTCAGGTGCATCTCATTCGCGTTCAGTACCGTTCCGTCCTGCGTGCTGTCGATGCCCGCCGGCGGGCCGACTACAAGCGGATCGCCAATGCCATTCTCGCAGGCGAACCGGCAAAGGCCGAACGCGCCGTCCACAAGCACCTTGGCCGAGCGGTCGAGTTGCTGCAGCAAGACGAGGGCCTGAGCTGAGCTCCTAGGCCAGCATGGCCGATCCGGTGGCCTTGAGATGTTCCCAGTCTTCCGGGGTGTCGAGTTCGCACCAGGGATGGCCCTCTATCGAGCACGTGCCGACCTGCGCCTCTGGTGACTTGGCGAGCGCATCGATGGCCTTGAGGAACCAGGCGGAAATGCCGTCCTGCGTGCGCATCATCTGCTCGACCTTGGTACGGAACAGGCCGGCCCCCTCCTGCGTGAATTTCAGCAGCCCAATCGACTCCGCATCGGTCTCTTCGGCGCGCAGCCGCTTGCCGATAGCCTTCAGACGCTCCCCGTCGAGCGTCACCTTCATATCATCCTCGTCATACTGACTCTTGCGGTCGATTGTGACTGACACAGGATAGGTGTTGGACTGGATGACATGCTCGACCAGTGCCTGATTGAAGAGGGTGTCGCCGTTCAGGAGCAGGAAGCTGTCCGACATTTCCCCGCGGGCCATCCAGCAGCTGGCGAGATTGTCGGCGACCTGGAAGAAGGGATTGAACAAGGTCGACACCGCCATCCGGCCATCCCAGCCCTGAACTTCCTCCTCGACCATTTGCGGCATGAACCCGGTCACCACCGTGGCCTGATCCACCCCGGCCCGGTCCAGCATGGTCAGCTGGTGGCCCAGCACGCTCCGCCCGCAGAATTCGAGCAGACATTTGGGCTTGCTCTCGGTCATGGGCAGCAGCCGGGAGCCGCGTCCCGCACTCAGGATGATTGCTTTCAATTCGATACCTCTCGGCCGGCACGCGATGTGGCCGGCGCCCCTTCGTTCAGATCCAGGTTCATGATCACCAGGCCATGTTGGCGGGCCTGACGGTGCAGTTTGGCGGAAGGATTAGCCGCCACGCCCGTGTCCGCCAAGAGCAGCAGCTGAAGGTCGGAGACGTGATCGCTGTAAACGGTCATCGGTCGTGAGACCTGTGCATCCTCCAGCGCCTCATTCACCCGGCGGGCTTTCTCGGGCCCATAGCAGTTTCGGCCAGCGACCCTCGGTCCGCGCTTGCGGTCTTCAGGCCAGTCGGTCTGTGTGCAGATGACCCCGTCCAGTCCCAGCATGTCAGAGAGCGGAGTGGCGATGAAATCGCTGGCAGCGGTCGCCAGATAGAGCCGGTCGCCGTCTTCGCGATGGCGTTCGATCAGGGCCTTCACGCCCGCGCGCAACCCTGTCTCTGCCTCCCTTTCGGCGAAGGCCCTACCTGCAGTCTCGACCCTGTCGCGGTCGGCCCAGCCGAGCGTCGCCAGAAAGCGGTTCTTGATCCCGGTCCTGTCGATCAGGCCCAGCTTGTGAGCCCCTGCGCACACGGCAAGCCAGGGGGCCTGAGCCCAGAAGAGCGGGCGATGCCTGTTGAAGCGGAAGACAAACCGCATCCAGGTCGGTTTCCGTGTGAGGGTCCGGTCAAGGTCGAAGATCGCCGTGCCGGCCATCGCGGCTAACGGTCCATCCAGGAGGTAACGGGCTGGCGCGAGGCAAATGCCTGGATCAGCCTGATGCCGTGAAAGACAAAGCAGATCACAGTCCAGGCCGTGACAAGCAGAAGTCCGGTCTCCGGAAAGCCGGCAAGCACGGCGAGCATGAAGATCAGCAGGTTCGGGTTCCGCCGCGCCGTGATGACGCGCATGAAGGAATCGACCGGCCTCCAGACATGGATGTGAAATCCGAAGCGCCGCATGAAGGCGAGTTCTTCCAGACGGTTCAGCACATAGATAACGAGGATGATGGCCAGCGCCCCCAAGAGCCAGGCTGGATCATAAGCTGTGCCCTCGCGCGTGAGACCCACATAGATCGCCCAGTACCAGAAAGGCGGGTGAATGAGGTCGATGCCGTGATCGTAGACATTGCCCCATTTCGAATAGGTCATTGTGGTGCGGGCGAGCTTGCCGTCGACAGTGTCGAGAAAGGTCATGCCCCAGCCCGCCAGGATGCCTGGGATCCAGGCGCCGATCCAGAAGAACCAGAAGGCCACACAGACAAGGACGAGGCTGAGGGTGGTGATCGTGTTCGGCTTTATACCGGCCGCAGCCGCCCAGCGCGTGACGTGGAAAGCTGGCCAGGGCCAGGCATATTTGGTCACAAGATCGGTGACGCCCTTGTAGGAGCCCTTGAACTGGCGTTTTTCAATGTCGCCTGGGGCCGTCGTGAAGAGGGAAAGCGCATAGGGCGCTTCCGACTTGCGCAGGGCCGCATTGTAGTCAGACGCCAACTCACGCATCGAAACCGGCTTCAGCCCAAGCTGTTGAAGTGTGGTCTCATCGACGGGCTTGCTGACGAGCGCAGCCGCAGCCTCACGGTCAATGGTCCCTCCCGGCGGCAAATGGATCGCGGCGACGCGTTGCTCTCGGCTTGCTTCCTCATCAACGACCAAGGCCACACCGGTTTGCGTCAGAAGCCCGGCCTGCAGGGCGGGCGAGAGAATCCAGTCCGTACCGAGGAGGAGGGCGCCATCATCGGCAACGCCCTCCGCGCCCACTTTCTTCCAGGCACGGGCTTGCCATTCGCGCAGGTCCAGCCCCCAGATCTTTCCGGGGACGCTTCCAATCAAAGCGACTTTGGGTTTGGTTTCACTCATGCGAATTTCATTGATGGCTCAGTCATTGAGCGGAATGCCTTAGCGGGCAAATCCACGCGCTGAAAGGAGGCGGTATGGAAAAAGACAGAAACGCGACGTTCACGAAGTTTGGCGGGCCCGGCACGCTGATCGCGGATTATGAGCACTGGTGTGTGCTCGCCCGTCCGAAACAGGTGACGCTCGGTGCGCTCGTGCTCCTCTCCGACAGTCCGCATGAGCGCTTTTCCGACCTGCCACTGGGGGCTTTTACCGAGCTGTCGCAAGTGACCGCCGATCTCGAAGCCGCGATCGGCCGGTTCGTGAGCCCGGAAAAGATGAACTATCTCATGCTCATGATGGTCGATCCGCACGTGCACTTTCATGTCCTGCCGCGCTATTCTGACGAGCGCCGGTTTGCGGACACGGCCTTTCCGGATACGGGCTGGCCGGGGCCGCCGGATCTATCTTCCGGGGTATCCGATGCGGACGTCGTGGAGGCTGTGCGAAGTGAGATTGCCTCGCTCTGGCCGGTGCGCGCCTGAAGGCTGCGAACGGCAAAGACGAGCACAAGGGTTAGGCCGAATGCTTCCCCGGCAATGGCCGCCCATCCGAGGCTTTCCAGCTCCATTCTTTGCGCCAAAAGCGGGATGAGGCTGAGGAAAAGCGCGATGCCGCATAGCCGGGAGGCAAGCGCTCGGGCCGGGTGCTTGCAGGCATAGAGGATCGGATAGAAGGGCATTGCCGCGGCCATGAGCGTCGCTGCCAGCAGCAGCAGAACGATCAGAGCCGCTGAATCGGCGTAGTTCTCGCCGAGCAGGCTTGAGAGGATGTCGGCACCGGACAGCGCCAGCAGACTTGCGACGCCGAGGCCGAGCCCCAGCAGGACAAGGCTTGAGCGCACCGCCAGACTGATGACCCGGCTGCTCTCGCCGGCGTTAAGAAGCCGGGCAATCTCCGGGTGGACGACCCGGTCAAACTGGCTGACGCCGCGGGCGAAAAGGTCGGCAATCTGGCGCGAAATCCGGTATATGGCGGCTGCCCCCGGCCCAAACGTTGCCCCGGCCAGAAGGGTGGGAAGGTGTTCGCTCGCGGTCTTAACCGTGGAATCCAGGTTCGAGAACATCGCAAACCGCCAGATGCCGGCTTCAGGCGCACGCAGCCACTTGCCGCCGCCGAAGAGGCCGCTGAGAAGGTTTTGCCGGGCCAGTTCCCGCAAGGCCAGCAGCGGCAATGCGATATAGGACAGGAAGGAAGCAGCGAACCAGACGGCGATATAGCCGACAAGACCGGTGCCGAGCAGCGCGCAGATCGACACGCCCACAAGCCGGATGACCGGCATCACCAGTGTGTGAGCACTCAGCAGGTCGAACCGGTCGCTGAGCCGCAGAAGGCCGGTCGAGGCAGAGGTCTGGTTGAAGAAGATAAGGGCGCAATAGGCGAGGGCCGGTGTCAGATAGCCATCCGGCATGCCGATCATGTCATAGGCAAAGGGCATGATGACCACAGCAAGGCTGGCAGCGATGATGGCACCGACGCCATCAAGGCCCATCGCAAACCGGATCAGTTTCTGGATCTGGGGCCAATCACTTCGGCTGAAGGGGGCGACGCCGTAATTGACCACCACTTGCCAGGACTTGAAGCTGGCTAACCCTGAGAAGGAGGCGGCATAGGCATGCAGCAGGAGCAGCCCGCCAAACTCGGCTGGCGCCAGCACATTGCCGAGGATGAAAAGCACGAGCAGGCCGATCACGGCGCTCGTCAGCTTCCCCCCGAACAGCATGCCGGTATTGCGGGCGATGCGTCCTGCAAGGCTGGCCGGTTCAGCCATGGCGCTGGTCTTTCCGCATGTCAGGCCATCTCCCGGGCCATGATCTCGCGCACCAAAGCGAGGTCTTCCGGTTTGTCCACGTCGATCGCTGCTTCCGCCCTGTCCATCATGACCGGGCGGACCGTGCAACCCAGACGGCGCGACAGGACGTGGAAGACCTGGTCAAAGCGTACGCCGGGTCGCAGCATCCGCACGGCGTTCAGGAGGCCAAAGCGCGTGGCGATCTTCGCGGGTCGTTTCCTGTCGGCTTCCGCTGCCTGCCAGAAGCTGACGGCTTTGACCGCTTCAGGGGAGCGAAGCAGGAAGAGATTGCATCCTGAGACCTTGAGCCCGCCAATCGGGAAATAGGTCCGCGAGGCTCGGGGATAGGCTGCTTCAATGGTTTCCCGTGAGGCGAGCCCGACGGTTAGATCGGCACCGGTCTCCAGTGAACCTTGCACGAAAGCCTGGATCATTTGCGGCGTCAGGAGCGGGTGGTCGGAGGTTGTGACCAGCAGCGGAAAACGGTCAATCGTTTCCACTGAGCCGAGCACGGTTGCCGCCGGGCCGTCCTTGGCTGGAAGGTGCACGATGCCCTCTCCGAAATCCTTATGCAGCCGGGCCTGGGTCTGTTCACGGGCGCCGGCCACATGGCAGGGCGTTGCGAGTCCTGCCTGGCTGAGTGTGGCGAGCACCCGGTCCAGCATTGGCTGGTCCTGGATCAGGATGTCGGCCTTGCTTCCGACCCCTTCCTGAAGGAGCAGCTCGCTTGGCCCGGCCCGTTCCCCAGCCAGGACAAGCGCCGATACGGCAGAGAGGTCGGCTGTCACGGCGTCACCAGCTCGCGTTCATAGATGCGGTAGGTCTTGTAGCGTTCGCAATTCTGCAGCCGGGTCAGGCTGATCAGGTCTTCATTGGTTTCCAGAACCCAGGACAGTTCGATCTCTCGGATGCCACGGCGATGCTGTGCGGCTGCGGCGGCATCGGAGGCCGCGGCAAAGGCTGCCAATCCGCGACGTTTCTTGTGATACGCCTTGCGTACACCGGCCAGCGGGATCCGGGCCGAGCGGGTGCCTTTCAGTTTCAGACGGTTCAGGAGCTGAACCCAGCCAAAGGGCAACAGCCGTCCATCCAAACCCTCAATTGCCTCGTTCACATTGGGCACCATCAGGGTAAAGGCCATGGGCTCGCCGTCGACGGAAGCAATCCACACCCCGTCCTCACGCAAAAGCGGGCGCAGCTCACTGGCCATGTGGCGGATCTGGTCTTCGCTAAACGGGATGAAGCCCCAATTCTCAGACCAGGCATCGTTGAAGATGTCGAGGACCAGTGCGACCTCATCCTGAAAGTGCGAATGCCGGATCGGACGCACAGTGATGCCGGGATCGCGCTCAGCCTGCCGGACAAGGCGGTCTGTCACCGGGTGGCGGTCATAAACTTCGCCCAGCCGGCAGATATAGGCATGCATGTTCATCGCCGTGCTGAATCCGAGGGTTTCCAGGCTGGTGGCATAGTCCGGCCGGCCATGACCCATCATCAGCATGGGCGGTGTATCGAAGCCATCGACGAGCAAGCCGCATTCCTCGTTCACACTGAAGTTGAAGGGGCCCGCCATGCGGGTCATGCCGCGCTGCTCAAGCCAGGCCGCAGCGGTCTCGGTCAGGGCGCCGACGAGGTCTGTGTCGGGCTCGAGTGTATCGAGGAACCCGAAATGCCCGCAGTCGGGATCGTGCTTCTCGAGATGGTACGGGTTGATGATGGCGGCGATGCGCCCGACCGGTTTGTCGCCGCGCCAGGCCAGAAAGAGCTCATGGTCCAGCAGGGCAAGGCCGGGATTGCCCTTCGGATCGAGCTGGGCCATCCGCTCGAAGCGCAGGGGCGGACGCCAGTTTGGCACGTGCCGGTAGGCGTCATAAGGCAGATTGACGAACGCCTTGCGCTCGGCCCGGCTGCATACAGGTTCGATACGCAGCTTTTCGCCGACGGATGGGCCGTGGCGGGAGAGCAGGTCTGTGCTGCTCATTCACGCAGGTCCAGTACCACGTGCTTGCCGTTCGCGCCGACATCGAAGGCGGAATCCTCGAATTTCGGAAAGCCGAAGCCAAGTTTCTTGTGGCTCGACAGGGCGAAAGGCTCGGCCGGCATCCGGTTCCATTTCTGGTCCAGGTCGCGGTCGGCGTCCTTGTCGTGATAGGCGGCGAGGGCATACCGGCCTGGCTCGGGAATATCGAAACAGACGGTCTGATGGTCTTCGCCGGCAGGAACCCGGATCCTGTGGAGACGCGATTCCTTTTTCAGGAAATCACGCTTGCTGGGCGTGTAGAGCTCGACGGTGAGGATGCCCACCGGTGTTACTCCATTGACCACGACCTCGATCTGCATGTCGGAAGCGCCGCATTCCGCACTTTTCTCGTACGGGCGGATATCGAGCGACGGTGCCGGCGTCCCGATCGCGGAAACCTGAGCGAGGACAAGGCTGGATAGCGCGACAAATGCTGCTGTCATTGCGATCCCCTTCTTTCATTAATGCTTCACATATCTAGTATGTCCCCCGAAAAGGCTGAAGAAAAGGATGCAGTCCGGACGGATATCTTTCGGATGCAGGCGGGCAATAGTCGGGTTCATGAGACAAAGCTGCAAAGGATGACGAGCACGGGCGGGTTGATCGATCGATACCTGTTCAAGGAGTGCCTGCGCCTGTTCGCGGGTCTTTGCGGGCTGGTGCTTGCCATTCTCCTGATCGAGCGTCTCGTCCGGATCGTGGAGCTGGTCGCCAACTCCGAGAATGGCGGCGTGGCCTCCTTCCGGATGGTTATCGATCTGATCCCGCACTACCTGCAGCTCGCCATACCTGCGGCACTTTTTCTTG
The DNA here is from genome assembly GCF_002088975.1 of Henriciella aquimarina. GTDB lineage: Bacteria > Pseudomonadota > Alphaproteobacteria > Caulobacterales > Hyphomonadaceae > Henriciella > Henriciella aquimarina. The sequence goes on along the minus strand of NZ_NCST01000128.1, from coordinate 11,203 downwards.
GCATGATCATCGCCATCGACCGCTTGAGCCGCTCCGGCGAGCTGGTGACGATGCTTTCAGCCGGGCTGTCGCTGCAACGCTTGTCCCGGCCCTTCTTCGTGCTCGCGGCCCTGGCCGCCATTGTGAGCCTGTTTATCTCCGGCTTCCTGCAGCCCATGGGGCGCTATGATTTTCGCCAGACGGTCCACAGTATCGAGACACAGTCCTTCAAGGCGGCTTTTCAGGAAGGCCGGTTCGTGCGGTTCGATAATTATACGGTCTGGACCGATTTCCGTGATTTCTCTGGCCAGACGCTTGGCGAAACCTTCATTCTGGAAGCGCGTCCTGATGGCAGTGAGCGTTTCATGTCCGCGCCATCCGGCAAATTGCTGGAAACCGGTGCGGGCACATTTGCCCTGCAGCTCGAGCAGGGGCGTGGCGCAACCCTGGAGGCCGAGCGGGATGAAGCGAATTCCAGCCGGGACAACCTGCAATTCCAGACCATGATCTGGCCCGTCACCTCCGAGCAGGCGGCGTTTCGCCCGAGGGGCAATGACGAGCGGGAACTGACGCTGTTCGAACTTGGTGATGTCTCGGCCTATCCGGGCGTACGCCAGGACGCAGCCACAGCCTCCCTGCATGACCAGCTGGGCCGGGCAGCCCTGATCCTTATTCTGCCGCTTCTGGCTTTTCCGCTCGGCGTCAACCTCGGCCGGAAGCCACGGGCCGGGGGGATCGTGTTTGGGATTGTCACCCTGCTCATCGTCCAGAAGGCACTGGAATACGGATTCCAGATGGCCGAAACCGGGGCGGTTTCAGGCTGGGCCGGCACCTGGCCAGTTGTCTTCCTGACAGCGGTCGCCGGCATTTACTTCTTTTCCAGCACCGCGGGCGAACCCCTGTTGAGGTGGCGGCGCTCCGGGGCCGTGCGAAATGAAGGCCTTGTCCTGTCTTCGGGGGAGCAGGGCAAATGAAGCATCTGCGGATTTATATGTCGCGCCTGTTCCTTTACCGGTTCGCCGCTGTGGCCTTCGGTGTGACCGCGCTTGTCAGCCTTCTGGATTCGCTGGGCAACAGCGAACTCCTGCCGCAGGATGCGGGGTTTCTGGACCGGTTGCGCTTTGCGGGCCTGCGCCTGCCGATCATTTTCGACAGTACCTTCGCGATTATCATCTTTCTCTCGGTCCTGGTGACCTACCTCTCTTTCATTCGCCGGAATGAAATCGTGGCTTTGCTGGCGACAGGCGTTTCCGTTTTCGGCCAGCTGCGGGCGCTTGCGCCATGCCTGTTCATGGTCGGCGCGGCAGGCGCCTTGATTGTGTCGCTCACAAGTCCTCCGGCCGCGCGCAGCCTGACGGCCTGGCTTGGGCCTCAGGCCCTGATGCCCCAGACGATCGACGACAAGGCGCTATGGGTATCCGAGCCGGACGTGCTGGTCCGGATTGGCGACATGTCGGACGACACTCTGCGCGACCTCACCTTTTTCAGCCGGTCGCCCGATGGGCAGATCATTGCCGTGAGCGAAGCGGGCAGGGCGATCTATAAGGGCAAGGCGTGGCAGCTGGAGGGCACCCGCATGCTCCACGCCGAACAGGCCGGAGTGGCGGCCCCCAAGACTTGGGAAACGCGGCAAACGCCGGACAGCCTGTTCAAGCTTCAGACCTATCCGCGCTTCCTCTCCTTTGGAGATTTGCTGCAGCTCTATGAATTGAGAGGCTCGGGCAGCCGGCCATCCAGTGCTTATCTCGTCTGGATTATTGATCGGCTGACCATGCCATTTCTGGCCGTCGGCCTTCTGCTGCTGGCAGCGCCGCTGATGCAGAGAGCCGGCCGGCGTGAGACCGGCGAGGTCGCCGCTGTCATGGCACTTGGCCTCGGTTTCGCCTACCTCATCGGCGACGGGATCTTTACCTCCATGGCCGAATCCGGAGTTTTCAATGGCTGGGTCGGTGCATTGGGTCCACTTATTGGACTTTTTGCGACCGGTCTCTGGTTTGCCCTTCGAACCGAAAAGGCCAAGTGATGGGCAAGATTGCCCTGATCTCGAATGCCCGCAGCCATCTCGTCGCACGCAAGGGCTCCCGCCTCGAAGAGGTGGCCTGCCGAAAAGGGGAGCTTCCGCTGGTCTGGTTCGAATCCATGGCCCTTTTCAGGGCGAAGATCACAGGCCTGATGGAGTCCGGCTACGACACCTTCCTGATCGAAGCGGGCGACGGGACGGTGCTGGCAACGCTCACCTGCTGCTACAATCATGATCCCGCGCGGTTTGGCGCGCTCCGTTTTGCCGTCCTGCCCGGTGGCAGCACCAACCTCGCTTATGAAAGGCTGGGCCTCAAACAGCCTGGCGTCGAGGATGTCGTCAGACGGCTCGACGCTCTTGATGATGATACCTCCGCCGGGGCTGTGACGCAGTTGCCGGCGCTTGCTGTTCGCCTGGGTGAGGCGCGAGACAGCCATGTCGGCTTCCTGCTTTCGACCGGGGCGTTGGCGCGTGGCATGGATCACGTGCAGCACCATATGTTCGGTGAGGGGCAGCGTGGCTCGGCTGCAGTCGCGCTATCGCTCCTGAAACTGGCCGCACGGCCACGCCACTACATGGCGGCAGATGGCGAGCCTCTCCTGCGTCCGTCGCGGTTCGAGCCGAAGACCTCGGACATGCAGGTCGAGGCCGGTCCGCATGCATTCAGCCTGGCCACGACGTTCCCGTCCCTCTCGCTCGGCCTCACGCCTTTCTGGGGAGAAGAGGCGAAACCGATACGGTTCACCTATGCGCCCTGGCCGCCGGCGAAATTGCGCCGCGCCATCCTGCGCTCTGCCACCGGGCGCGGCCTCGAGCGGCTGGAGACCGACGGCTACAGGAGCATCAACACCGACGCTCTGGCAATGACAGTCGATGGGCCGCTCATGCTTGACGGAGAATTGCTTCAGCGGGATTCCTCCATATCTATCCGTGTAGGAACAACTGGAGACATTTGCTTTCTGCGATGAGATCGCCTGATCCCGATACCCTTTCTGCGTTACGCCAGCAGATCGAACGCGAGCAGCATGACCTGCCGCCTGCCGCCCGGCGCATGGCCAGGGCCATACGTCAGAAGCATGGCGACTGCGTGCGCGCGTTCCTGTTCTATGGCTCTTCACGGCGTGAAGGCGATCAGGCGGGAAAGATGCTGGACTTCTATGTCCTGGTCGACCGCTATAGCGATGTGCATGGCCATGGCCTGCGCCAGCTGGCAAGCCTTCTGATCCCGCCAAGCGTCCACTACCTCGAAATCCCGTCCGGCACGGGCCCGCCGCTGCGCAGCAAATATGCCATCATGAGCGAGCGTGCCTTTCATCGCCGTACGCGCGGCGGCGCCTTCGAGTCGATGCTGTGGGGCCGCTTTGCCCAGCCGGTCCTGATCGATGCGGATACGCCGGCCCGGCACAACAGGCTGGTCGATACAATGGCCCTGGCGTGTTTCCACCTTGCCGATGAAACGCTTCCTCTGATCGGGGAGGAGACCGAAATCGACGATATCTGGGCCCGCGGTCTGTATGAGAGTTACCGCACCGAACTGCGCCCGGAAAATGCCAGGCAGCGCGCAGCGGAGCTTGTTGAGCGTTTCAGCGACCGTTACAGGGCCCTGACCGATGCGATTTTCGGAGACAGCCAGGAAAGTCGTGCCGTCGCCTTGGGGCGCGTCGGCTGGTTTGGGCGTCAGGCTGGCAGGACACGGTGGGCCTTGCGGCGTGTGCTTGGCAAGGTCATGGCAAGCCTGCGTGTCGTGAAGGCGGCTTTCACCTTCGATGCCGGGCTCGACTATATTCTGGAAAAGATCGAGGGACACTCGGATGTGCGCATCAAGGTGACGGAGAGCGAACGCCGTCATCCCCTGCTGCATTCCCCTGTCCTGGCCTGGAAGATCCTGCGCGCGCGGACCTTGCGCTAAGATTGCGTGGGGACTGACTTAGCGCAGGCGTGAAAACGCGTTTATGATCTTGTCTATGTCGTCGGAGGTGTGCGCGGCAGACACGCTCAGCCGCAAGAGCGACATGGCGTGTGGGGTCGCCGGCGGGATGGCCAGATTGACGTAAATCCCGGCTTCGAGAAGCTCATTCCATTGCCGTACGGCCGTTTCCTGGTCCGGACGCGGCAGGGCAATCACCGGCCCGGGGGCCGAGGCCGGTTCGAAACCGGCGCGCACGAGGCCTTCATGCAATTGGTTGGCCCGGGCCCATAGCGAAGTGCGCAGCTCCGGTTCGCTTCTGATCTGCCGCAGGGCGGCATGAGCGGCGGCCACGTTTGACGGAGAGCCGGACGCGGTAAAGAGATAGGGGCGGCTCATCAGCCGGATGAAATCGAAATCCGCATGCCGGGAGACGCAGAACCCGCCGATCGAGGCGAAACTCTTGGAGAAGGTACCGGACAGGAAGTCGACCTTGTCGAGAATACCCTGGGCAGCGGCAACACCCTGGCCGTTTTCCCCATAGCAGCCGACCGAATGAGCCTCGTCGACATAAAGATAGGCATCATGACGATGCGCTACTTCGACGAATTCGGCCAGCGGGGCCACATCGCCCAACATCGAATAAAGCCCTTCCACGACCACGAGGCGGGCGCCTTCGCTGGGCAGTCTGGATAGTCGGCGCTCAAGGTCTTCCGGGCTGTTATGACGGAAGCGGATGGTGGCAGCGTCGCTCAGCCGGCAGGCATCATAGATGCAGGCATGGCTGTCGGCGTCGATCAGCAAATGATCGCCCTTGCCGGCCAGGGCGCTGATGGCGGCCAGATTGGCCTGATAGCCTGTTGTGAAGATGACGGCCGACGGCAGGCCGAAAAAGTCTGCAAGGTCCTGCTCGAGCTCTTCATGGATGCTATAGGTGCCATTTGCGAGCCGGCTGCCTGTCGTGGCCGTGCCGTGCTGGTCTATGGCCTCATGGGCGGCATCAAGACAGGGCCTGGAATAGGTCAGCCCGAGATAATTGTTTGTCCCGGCCAGAAGAATGTCGCGGCCATTAACCCGGCCATGGGTAGCAGACTGAACATCATCGAAGCGAAGACCAAAAGGTTGCTCGCCGCTGGAAAGGACGGCTGACTGGCGGGCCGCAAGCGGTTCGAACTTTCGGAAGATCGACCGGGTTTTGTCGAGTTCGTCAAACATTGATCTGCTGCTCCACGGCTTTTGCCAGATCGCCGATGGTCTGGATGTCAGACGTGATCTCCATGGGAAGGCTGATATCGTAATAATCTTCCAGTTCCATGACCACGTCGAACACTTCAACTGAGTCGATCTCGATGTCAGACCCGATCTTCATATCCTCTGTCACGACAGCATCAGGAGGAAGGAAAGGAGCAAGGGCGGTGCGGATGCGCTCCACAATCTGTGCTTGCCCGATTTGCGCTGTTTTTCCGGTCTGATCCAATTAGGTTCTCTCAAACTAGTGCCCTGAAAAGTCCGCTCCGGGCGATGTGTCATGTTCGGCGTGGCTCAAGAAACAACCAGAGAGCGTCCGATGCAATGGGGTGGGCGCACTCACGCGCACGTCCGCATGCCAGTCAGGCTGAAGCAATTCTCTTGCCTTTCCGGCTGACAGGATGAGGGGCTTGCGGGTCAGTTGTGCGATCCCGCTGGCCAGAAAGCCGATTGTTTTGACCGCTGCAGGCGGTATGGCGATGCGGCGGACCTTCCGCTCGAGGGCCTTTTCCGCGGCTGTGGCGACCTCATCCCAGGAGATGTCCTGTCCGCTGCAAGGAGCGAGTGTGGCGACTGCTTCCGAGGTTGGAGATGCGGCGATTCCCGTTATGAAACGGGCCAGATCGTTGACATCGATCCAGGAAAAGGTGGAGCCAGATGGCCTGCTGCCGGGATGGATTAGCCAGCCCCGGCGCAGCATGGCCATACTGTCGCGTGTGGCGCTGTCTCCGGGGCCGAGGATGGCGGGCGGTCGGACAATGGTCAGCCGCATGTCGCCTGCCAGAGCGGTTGCGGCCTGTTCGGCAAGCGCTTTCGACCAGGCATATGGCGAAACTTCCGGACGGCTGGCGGCAAGCGACGAGATCAGGATGAAGTGCTGAGCCCCTGCGCGGCGCGCGGCGGTGACAAGCGCCGCTGTTGCCCGGGTATTGGTGCTATGGAAGGCGTCCGCGCCTGTCGCCCGAGTGAGCCCTGCGGCATGGATGACAGTGGCTGCGTCTTTCACCAGCGCATCGATGGCTTCCGCGGAGCCGACGCTTCCCGGAATCCAGTTCAGCTTGGCATGATCTTCGAGCTGCCGCCCCGGTCTCGGGCGGGCCAGACATTTGAGCTGCCAGTCGAGATTGCTTTCACGCAGGTGCGGGACGAGATGCGACCCGGCAAATCCCGTTGCTCCGGTGATCGCGATCGTCGGCACGATCCGGCCTCAGGCCGGAACCTGTTGAGACGGAAAATCCTCGTTGAGGAAAAGGGTGCGAGCCGCCGACCGGCTGAGTTTGCCGGAACTGGTGACCGGAAGGCTTCGCGGTGACACCAGCACCACTTCGACAGGCGCGCCGGTCGCCACGCGTGCCGCGCGGGCCAGTTCGCGGCGCAGGGCTTCGCGCGCTGTCTCACCTCTTTCCCGGCATTCGGCGATCAGAACGATCCTGTCGCCGATGGAGTGCTCGGAGGCATCGATCACGACGCAGCGGCCGACCTGCTTGCCGGCTGTCTCCTGCACGGCCCATTCGACATCCTGGGGCCAGATATTGCGCCCGTGCCAGATGATGAGGTCTTTCCAGCGGCCGGTCACGACAAGCTGGCCATTCAGCCAGTAGCCTAGATCACCTGTGTCCAGCCAGCCATCTTCGTCTGTCAGGGAAATGATTCCGGCCTGTTCGTTATAGTGTCCGGCTGCCACGCTGGGGCCGCGCACCTCGATCCGCCCGATACTCCGCTCTGGCAGATTGTTCGAGAGGCCTGAGCGTATCCGCACCTCATGGCCCGGAACGGGGGTTCCGCACAGGACGAAATTGCGCACTTTCTCCGGCTCCCTTTGCGGAGAGGCTTTGCGCACATCGTCATCGAAGCGCAGGGCGACGGCATCCACGCGGTCTGTCTGGCAGCCGTCCCCGAGCGGGGCGAAGGACACAGCGAGGGTCGCCTCGGCCAGTCCATAGCTGGCCACGAAGGCGGACGGGTCGAATCCGGTGTCGGTGAAGGTTTCGGCGAACTGGCTGAGAACGCTGTCGCGGACCATGTCCCCGCCGATCCCGGCGGCCCGCCACGAAGAAAGGTCGAGCGGTTCGCCCCTGTATCGGCGGGCACAGAGCTCATAGCCAAAGCTCGGGCTGTAGGAGAGGGTTGCACGGTTGCGGCTGATCAGCCGCAGCCAGGAGATTGGCCGGCGTGCGAATTCCGAACTTGGGATGTAATCGACAGACAGTTGCGACATGAGCGGCGCAATGAAGAATCCGACCAGTCCCATATCGTGGTAAAGAGGCAGCCAGGAAACGGCGCGGTCGCCGTCGCGAACCTGGAGGCCATGCCGGGTGATAGCCTGGCAATTGGCCACAACGCTCGACTGTGTCGCAACAATGCCCTTTGGATGCGACGTGCTTCCGGAGGAAAACTGGATGTAACAGAGCTCGCCCTGTTTCCACGGGCGAAGCGGCGCTGCCGGCTCATTGGCCCAGGCACCCGCCTCGATGGGCAGCACCGCGGACGGCGTCTGGACAACGTCATCATAAATCGCCCGAAGCCGCTCGGGAACGAGTATCGCGCTGAGTGACGCGGCTTCCCACATGCGTTGCAGTTGCGCCTTATAGCCCTGATGGCCCCCGATGGTTGGCGGTAGGCTGACGGGGGCAGGAACAAGGCCAGCGTATTGGCACGCCATGAAAGCGGTGACAAAGTCGGCTGACGTTTCTGCGACGAGCCCGATATGGGCACCACGCTTAAACGCCGCCGCAAGCGTCCCGGCGAAAGCCATTGCCCGCGAGCGCAGTCGCGAATAGGAGAGCTGTTCGGCGACTTCGCCGCTGGCCTTGTTGAAGCTGAGACCACTTGATCCGAGCGCGGCATAATCCAGCGCATCTGTCAGGGTCTCGAAGTCAGCCAGCCTCAATGGCAGCGACTTGTCTGCATAAGCCGAGCCGTTCATTGCGAGTCTACCCCCTCGACGCACGTAATATTTCAGACACAATTGCCTTTGATCTGGGGCTTAGTCAAAAAATTGTCAAACAATACGGTGCTATTCGTATCAGCATTATCTTCAGCTGTGGTTACAGAATGGGCGTGACCGGCCCGAAACCGGGCTGCATGGGACCGCATAATCTCAGACCCGGTTTCCACCTTTTCGCGCATGTGCGTCCATTCAATCCATTCAGGTGATTCGCCTGGAAGGTTGTCTAAAGCTTGGGCTGTTCCCGTTTCGCGCGAAGCTGTCCTACGTAAAACTACGGAATTTACAGATAGAGGAATGCGTTGCCTATTGTGCGTAGGGCGTGGTTGATCCCGATTATACAGGGTAGATGAGCGCCCCGTCAGGCCGCATCAGCGCAAAAAATAGAATAAGTGTGCGTTGAGTTCGAGGAAGGCTCCGTTGGGGCGGCTGTCATAACCAAGGAGGAAAACATGGCAGACACAGCAACAACAGCAAATCCGATTTTGAAACAGGGTCACGAAGGCTTTGACGAGACGCGGGAATACGAAACGCGTTCACCTGAAAATCAGCGCCTCGACAAGATCCGGCGCGATGCGATCCCGGCCACGGGGTTGTCGCACACCGCGCTGCGTGTGAAAGATGCACGCGTCACGACAAAATTCTACGAAGACGTCGTCGGCTTGCCTCTGGTACGCACCGATGTGGTCAAGAAGATCACGGCGATGCCGCCCTACGATACCCCTTTCGACATGATGCACTTCTTCTTCGAATTGGGCGACGGCTCGCTGCTGGCCTTCTTCGAACTGGAAGAGGGCACCGGCCCGGAACTCCACGAGATGCCGGGCGACGCCCTGCAATGGCACTTCGCCATCCAGCTGCGCAGCGAGCAGGACGTTCGCGCCGTCGAGCAGCGCGCGAAGGAAGCCGGCATCAATTATTTCTACGTGCCTCATGATGAAGCCTTGTCCCTCTATCTGGAGGACCCTGATGGCTTCATGCTGGAAGTGAACCACCACCGCCCGCACTTCGACAATCTGATCGATCCGAAGGCGGCGCATGATCGACTTGAGGCTTGGTACGAGAACGGGCGGCGCTGGAGCTAGATAAGCGTCCGGCGGTGAAGGAAGGCTGTCACCGACAGCATAAAGGGTTGAATGCTGCCGCGACATGCTCGCGGCAGCTTCACGTTGTGACGACAAAGTTCAGGCTTCACGTGCGGGCCTGAGAAGGCCCCTTGCGCTGTCAGTTCGGCGTTCTTGCTAGCAGATCAAGCCGAAACCTTGGTTTTCCGCCCGCAGCTCTTGACTGGCCGTAACGTCAACATGGCCTCAAAGAGGAACGTGTTGTAAAAAAGCCTTGAACATCAGTGAGTCCAGGCGAGGCTGATGGCTTAAAGGGGTGAGGCGGGCTTTTCGGGGAGACGGTCGTCAGTGTGCATCGAATTCCAAGCCGCCGCTTAGCCTGCTATCCCGGTACTCTATAACCCTGTAGGAGAATCAGGCCTAAATCGCCCTTGTCTGTGGAGAGCATTCATTGTCAGAAAAGACATCACAAAAACGCAGAGGGATACAGTCTGTCACGATTGGCATGCGGGTGCTGGAGGCTGTGGCCTCCATGAAAGGCCCGGCGACGCTGACGGCAATCTCCCAAAGGGCCGAATTGTCGGCCAGCCAGACACACAGATATCTCAGCAGCCTTATCGAGGCTGGCATGCTGCGCCAGTCCAACAAGTCCGGGACCTATGATCTCGATGCCGGCGCAATACGGCTCGGCCTTACGGCACTGTCGCGCATGGACACGTTTGCAAATGCCGATGCGTATATAAGGCGGCTCGTCGACACCACGCAGCGCACATGTCTGGTCGCGGTCATGGGCGATGCAGGGCCGACCGTTGTCCGCTGGTATTCGGGTTCGCCGCCGGTGCTGACCTCGCTGGGCATCGGTTCGGTCCTGCCTCTGATGAGGTCTGCGACGGGGCGGGTCTTCTTCTCCTTTGGTGACAGTGCTGAAATGGACCGTCAGTTGCAGCTTCTGAGGCTGACCGACCCGGCGGGGGCACCCCTTAACGCCAAGGCCATGCGCCAGAAGATCCGGGCCCAAAAGCTGGAGACCCTGAGTGGCGATCTGATCCCTGGCCTGCGGGCTGCAGCGGCGCCGGTCTTCGATCTGCAGGGAAATCTGAAGCTTGTCGTGACACTCATCGCAGGCGCGGCTTTCCCGGTTTCCGAGGATGAGGCGGCGCAGACCGAGCTTCTCCAGCATTGTCGCGATCTGACGGAATCGCTCGGAGGCCAGTGGCCTGACTGAGCGAATAAGAAACCCGTTCAGCCACAATATCCCTTGATTGTGTCCTGATGCCCCGCCATCCGGCAGGGCTTGAGATGCGGTGTTGAGCCAGGAGACATGTCCTTGCATATGGGGCAAGACCTTGGAGCTGACGCACGCCGGACGATTTCTCGCTTTATGATGCCAGACCGTGGCAGGCGGCCTATGACAGCACTCTGTGCGAAGGACTCGATGGGAAACGGCCCGATATACTGCAGGCTTTCCTTGCCCATTGCGAAGTCGGGGGTGAGGCGATCGCCATCCGTTATTTCGACCGGCTGATCAGTTATGGTGAGCTGGACGAGATGAGCTCACATTTCGCCGCTTGGCTCATCCGATCCGGCGCCGTGCAGGGGGACCGCATCTTCATCCTGCTCCAGAATGTCCCGCAATTTGCTATCGCCGCGCTTGGCGCGTGGAAGGCGGGTCTCATCCCTGTGCTTGGCAACCCGATGTACCGCCAGGATGAGTTGGGCAAGCTGATGGCCGATTGTGAGCCGAGCGTCATCCTGTGCCATCCTTCGCAGCGGCCCGCCTTCGAGGCTGTCGCGGGAGAGCGGACCATCCTGACCACGACAGCCGGTGCGATGCAGTCGCGCGGTGACCCCCGCTCCATCCCGGCAGATGAGCCGGACGAAACAGACGCTTTCATGGCGATTCTCGGCACGCAGGCCCATGAGGGGTCACTTTGCGAGCGCATCACCAGCGATCCGGCGCTGCTACTCTACACGTCCGGGACGACCGGCGTGCCCAAGGGCGCGATGCTCACCGCTTCGAACCTGTCCTATAATGCGGC
>NZ_NCST01000127.1 GCF_002088975.1 Henriciella aquimarina | reverse complement strand
GGAAGCGCCTCGTCATCCTCGTCGCCGACGATATGCATGTTACGATCACTGCCTTTCGAGCGGCGCCGGGACTTCTTGTTCGGATCCTTTTCAGCGTCGATCTTGAAGTCGCCCGGCAGGAAATCATCCGAGGAGCGGATCGAGATGGCAAAGCCGGCCATATCCTCGATCTCGGTGACGGCTTCGCGCTTGTTGTTCAGCAGGTAGAGCGCAACATCTGTCGGAGCATGCGCGGTGATGGAGGCGAGCCCGCCACCAGCCGCCCGGGCTTCGAGCGCCCGCAGGAGCTGCAGCGCCGCGGACGGCACGGAACGCCGGCGTCCGGTGCCATTACACGCATCACACGGATCGGAAGTCGCCTGCAGAACACCGGCGCGACGGCGCTGGCGGGAAATTTCCATCAGGCCGAATTGCGAGATCTTCCCGCACTGGACGCGCGCACGGTCGATCTTGAGGCAATCCTTCAGCTTCTTCTCGACGGCGCGATTGTTCTTGTTCTCCTCCATGTCGATGAAGTCGATGACAATCAGGCCGGCCAGGTCGCGCAGGCGCATCTGGCGGCAGGCTTCCTCGGCGGCTTCAAGATTGGTCCGCAGGGCCGTCTGCTCGATATTGCGTTCACGGGTCGACTTGCCCGAGTTCACGTCGATGGCGACGAGCGCTTCGGTCTGGTTGATGACCAGATAGCCGCCGGACTTCATCTGCACGACAGGCGAGAAAATCGAATCGAGCTGGTCCTCGACGCCCTCTGAAACAAAGAGTGGCGCCTTGGATTTCCACTGCTTCACCTTCCGCGCCTGGGTCGGCATGATCAGCTTGGCGAGATCCTTGGCCTCGCGATAGGCCGTCTGACCCTGGATGATGACTTCCTCGATATCCTTGTCGAACATGTCGCGCATGGCGCGATGGACCAAGCCACCCTCCTCGTGAATGAGGCAGGGCGCAATCGATTCCAGCGTCTTGTTGCGGATATTGTCCCACAGCTTCTGGAGATATTCATAGTCGCGCCGGATATCTGTCTTGGTGCGCTTGGCCCCGGCGGTGCGAACGATCAACCCCATGCCTTGCGGCACGTCGAGGCTACTCATGATCTCTTTCAGGCGCTTGCGGTCGGAGCTGTTGGAAATCTTGCGCGAGATGCCGCCGCCGCGCGGGGTGTTCGGCATAAGCACGCTGTAACGCCCGGCGAGCGACAGGAAGGTGGTCAGGGCAGCGCCCTTGTTGCCGCGTTCTTCCTTGACGACCTGAACCAGCATTACCTGACGGCGCCGGATGACCTCCTGGATCTTGTAGCGGCGTGTATTGGCGCGCTGGCTCTTCCTGGGCTTGCCATTGTCACCGTCATCGCTGGTCTCGCCGTCATCCTCGCCCTCATCATCATTGTCGTCATCGGACTTGATGAGGTTTGAGGGGGAGTCGATATCCTCGTCCGGGTCATCGGCATCGAGGTCTTCGCTCTCGGCGGCGCGCGCGGCGTCCTGCAGCAGGGCTTCGCGGTCTTCCTGCGGAAGCTGGTAATAGTCCGGGTGGATTTCGTTGAAGGCGAGGAAACCGTGCCGGTTTCCGCCATATTCGACGAAGCAGGCCTGGAGGGAAGGTTCTACCCGCGTGACTTTCGCGAGGTAGATATTGCCTCTCAGCTGCTCCTTGCCGGTTGTCTCGAAGTCGAAATCATCAACCTGCCCATCCGAAACGAGGGCCACCCGGGTCTCTTCCGGGTGGACCGCATCGATCAGCATTAACTTGCTCATATGCAATCGCCTTTTTGGCTGGCGGCGCGGTCCTCCGAGCAGTCTCGGGGGCTCTGCGTCTGTCGCCAGTGATGTTTTGTGGAATGCTTACGAGCCCAGCCATCCGCGCGCCGTGTAGCGCAATCCTTGACGATGTCTGGTGGCTCGAAAGCGACATTGATCTGGTATTCCGTGTCGAACCTGGCCGCATGCGGGCTCCTCCCGGTCACGCGCCTGTTCTGGATTATCCTCGCCCTGACGGATCAGGGTGACCCAAGCATGCCCAAACCCGGTGCGAATGAAAAGCGTAAAATGACATAAAGCGGAAAAACGCAGTGCCCGCGCGGACGGTAAATATTGGATTAATCTTAAGTATGGCATGAGAGAAGCAAGTCATGCTGAGAAAACGCGTGGGAAAGATGGTGAGCGGTCTGATTCGCAAAACGGCGTTGTTTGCGGCCTGTCTATGGGTTGCCGGCTTTGCCTATGCGGCTGAAATCAGCGAAATCGCAGTGACCGGCGACAGCGAATATACCCGCATCATGATTGCCGGTGACGATGCGCTTGACCATGAGGCTTTTCTTGTCTCCGGGGAAGGGCGCCGCCAGGTGGATCTTAAGCTCACTGGCTCCCGCGTTGCGCTCAATGCAGAGACCCCCGCGCCGCAGGGGGCGATCGACGCCTATGAGATTCGCAATGGCGAAATCCTCTTCAGCCTGACCACACCGATGATGGTGTCACGGGCCTTGAGCCTGTCACCGACAACGGCCGAGCCGCGACACCGCCTAGTCATCGACCTGGTGCGTGTCGCACCGATCCGGTTCGACAAGGCTGCCGCCCGGGATACCGCCGCCCGGACGAGCTATGCGGCCATCCACGAAATTAAGCCGGAACCGGGGCAGGGGCGCGGCACGGAGCTTGGCAAGCGGCCGGACGAATACGTCGTCGTGATCGATCCCGGTCATGGTGGGCGCGATCCCGGCGCATCGAGCCATAATGGCAAGCGTGAAAAGGCCATTGTGCTGGCCGCCTCTCTGGAATTGAAGAGAGTCCTCGAACGCTCGGGCCGTTACAAGGTGCATCTCACGCGTGAGGACGACCGCTATATCGAACATGAGGACCGCGTCTCCATGGCCCGCAACTGGGGCGCGGATCTCTTCATTTCAGTCCATGCCGATGCGGCTGCAAATTCCGGGGTATCCGGGGCGACGGTCTATACGCTGTCTGCGCGCGGCGAACGCCGGGTGGATCGCACAGCCATGTCGAATGGCTGGGACATGCCAATCGAGGACGGAACCTCGCAGGAGGTTTCCGGCATTCTGGCGGACCTGATCAAGCGTGAGACCAAGTCCAATTCCTCCATCTTCGCAGACCTGCTGACGCCTGAACTCGCCAAGGCCGGACCGGTGGTCCGCAACAGTCACCGCGAGGAGAACTTCTTCGTGCTGTTGGCGCCGGACGTTCCGGCCGTTCTGCTCGAGATCGGCTTCCTGACGAATCGCTCGGATGTCGCGCGTCTGTCGTCCGAGAGCGGTCGCCGCAAGATGGCCGAGGCCGTCGGACGGGCCATCGACCGGTATTTTGACCGGCGCGACATGCTCTATGCAGCGAATTAGGTGTTTTTGGCTTTCGTCTGACAGGGGAGCGCCTTACTCTGGCCAGACTGTGCTGCCATTCAGGCCCTGACTTCTATCACAGGCACGACTCATCATGACTGAACAGGCGTCAAAGAAACGCTTTCTGACCTGGAAGCTTGTCCGCCGGGTTTTTATCGCACTCTTCATCCTCGGCGTCATCGCTTTCATCGCGCTGGCCGTCTGGGTGGCTGCGCTGGCACGCGATCTGCCGTCGCATAAGCGGCTGGCAAGCTATGAGCCCCCGATCACCTCGCGCGTTCACGCCGGGGACGGGACGCTGATTGCCGAGTTTGCCGAGGAGCATCGTGTCTTCGTGCCGGTCGAATCGATTCCCGAGCACGTCAAAGAGGCCTTCGTGGCCGCCGAGGACAAGAAGTTCTTCACCCACCATGGCCTCGACTTTGTCGGGATCATGCGCGGGGCGATCAATTCCGCCAAGATCAAGCTCACCGGCGGCGGCAACCTTCAAGGCGGCTCCACGATCACCCAGCAGGTCGCCAAGAACATGCTGCTGACGCGCGACCAGACGATTACGCGCAAGATCAAGGAAGCGATCATTGCGCGGCGCATGGAGAACACCTTCACCAAGGATGAGATCCTGGAGCTGTATCTCAACGAGATCTATCTCGGCGTGCGCGCCTATGGCGTCGGCTCGGCTGCGCTGATCTATTTCGACAAGTCGCTGCCGGAGCTCGATCTCTCCGAGGCTGCAATCCTGGCATCGCTCGCCAAGGCACCCTCCACGGTGAACCCTTATCGCCGACCCGAGCGCCTGCTGGCGCGGCGCAACTATGTGCTCGGCCGTATGGTCGAGGATGGCTATATCACGCGGGAAGAGGCCGATGCGGCCCGGGAAAAGCCGCTCAAGGTGAAGCAGCGCCTTCGCGGCCCCGAATATGCGGCCGCGACCTATTTCGTGCAGGAGTTGCGCAAGGAGCTGACCGACCAGTATGGCGAGGAAGCCTTGCAGCGCGGCGGCCTCTCCATCCGCTCCACCATCGATACGCGCCTGCAATTGGCCGCCCAGGAAGCCCTTCAGACCGGGCTGGAAACCTATGACCGCCGGCATTCCTATCGTGGGCCGTTCGCTCAGATCGATCCCAATCAGGACGTGTCCGAGCAGCTTGAGGAACTGACCCTGCCGCCGGGCTATGGCACATGGGAAGCTGGCATGATCCGCAAGATCGGCAATGACGGGGCAAGCCTCGTCCTTCACGATGAGCGCACCACCTCCATCCCGAAGGAAGATGTCGAATGGGCGCGCAGCTGGAGCCGTGAAGGTTCGAGCGAGAAAGGGCTTGCGCCCGGCGATGTCGTGCTCGTCGAAGTCGAGCGCACGGAAAAGCGCCGCGATGCGGGCGAAGCCGAAGAGACAAAGCCGGCCGGTGAAGGCGAGGAAACTGGTGAGGCAAGCGAGGAGGACTGGGTCTATGTCCCGGCCGATATCGCGATCCTGCGTCAGGTGCCCGAAGTCGAAGGGGCGATCATCGCCCTCGATCCGCACACCGGCCGCGTGCTGGCGATGGTTGGCGGCTATTCCTTCTTCAAGAGCCCGTTCAACCGCGTGATGCAGGCCGAGCGCCAGCCCGGTTCATCCTTCAAGCCCTTCGTCTACGGGGCCGCGCTGGAAAATGGCTATACGCCGTCGACCCGCATCCTGGACGCGCCCTTTGTCTATTATGACGAGAACACAGACGAGGTCTGGAAGCCGCAAAACTATTCTGAAGGCCGCTCCTATGGCGAGGTGACGATGCGCACCGCGCTCGAGCGCTCCTTCAACCAGGTCACCGCGCGGGTGGCCGTGGATATCGGCCTCGACAAGGTGGCCGAATATGCCGAGCGGTTTGGCCTCTATGACGATCTTCCGCCTTATCCGGCCATGGCGCTCGGTTCGGGTGAGACAACACCCTGGCGCATGGCGCGCGGCTATGCGGCCTACGTCAATGGCGGCAAGGAAGTCACGCCCACTCTGCTCGACCGCGTGCAGGATCGGCACGGCAATACGCTCTACAAACACGACACGCGCACCTGCGAAAAATGCGATGCGCTGGAATGGGATGGCAAGGCGCCGCCGATGCTGCCGGACAATCGCGAGCAGCTCGTAAACCCGGTCGTGGCCTATCAGGTTGTCCATATGCTCGAAGGCGTCGTGGAGCGCGGTACCGCCCGCCGCGCCCGCCGCGTCGGCAAGCCGCTCGCCGGCAAGACCGGCACGACGAACGATTATGTCGATGCGCTTTTCTACGGCTTCTCGCCCGACCTGGTTGTGGGCGTCTGGGTCGGCTTCGATACACCGAAGTCACTGGGCGTCGGCGAGGCTGGCGGCTCTGTCGGCGCGCCGATCTTCACCGACTTCATGGAAGTGGCCCTCAAGGATGAGCCGGCCCTGCCATTCCGGATCCCGCCGGGGGTTCGTCTGGTTCAGGTCGATCACGATACCGGCCGGCTGCCGACGCCGTCCTCAGGCGAAGTCATTGTCGAAGCGTTCAAACCGGGCACCGAGCCGGGCGCCGTCTTCGATGACGGGGGTGGTTTCTCCGTCTCGGGGACACGCCAGGGCAATGGTTCGGGTAGCCGTGACGATGTCGCCGATCCGCTTCAGGAAGGCATCGAGCCGCTAAATGAAGATGATGTTGCTGATGAAAATCTGGGTGGCATTTATTGACGCCAGCCAACTGATTGGGCATCGCATCAGGCTAGACCATTCAAGTTGAACCGGGGAAGACAATGTCGACCGAAATCAACACTCTTGTTGAAGAAATCAAGCAGTCTGCAGAGCTGCTGAGGAGGCGTCTTTGACTGGGACGTCGCCGAAAAACGTCTCGATGAACTGAACACGCTGTCCGAACAGCCGGACTTCTGGAATGACCCAGAAGCCGCCCGCAAGCTGATGGCCGAACGCCAGCGGCTCGAAGACGGCATCCGCACGGTTCTGGAGCTGGAGAAGGAAGCCGAGGACGGCGAGGAGCTCTATGAGCTTGCCGATGGCGACGAGGCCATGGTCGGCGAGGTCATGACGGCGCTCAAAGCAGCCCGCGAAAAGGCGGCCAAGGCCGAACTCGAAGCGCTGCTCTCCGGCGAAGCCGATTCCAATGATTGCTACCTGCAGATCAATGCCGGGGCAGGGGGCACGGAAAGCCAGGACTGGGCCTCCATGCTGCGCCGGATGTATGTGCGCTGGGCGGAAAAGAGCGGCTACAAGGTGGAAGAAGTCGATTCCCACGAGGGCGACGAGGCTGGCATCAAGTCGGCGACACTGCTGATCTCCGGCCACAATGCCTATGGCTGGCTGAAGTCGGAGAACGGGGTTCACCGGCTTGTCCGGATCTCGCCTTATGATTCGTCGGCACGGCGCCACACCTCCTTTGCGTCGGTCAACGTCTCGCCCGTGATTGATGAGTCGATCGAGGTGGATATCGACCCGTCCGATGTGCGCACCGACACCTATCGCTCCTCGGGGGCAGGGGGGCAGCACGTCAACAAGACCGATTCGGCCGTGCGGCTGACACACGATCCGACGGGCATTGTCGTGGCCTGCCAGGCCGGGCGCTCCCAGCACCAGAACCGGGCCAAGGCCTGGGAGATGCTGCGCTCCAAGCTGTACGAGCTTGAGCTGCAGAAGCGCCGGGAAGCCGCGCAGGACAGCCACGATTCGAAGTCGGAGATCGGCTGGGGCCACCAGATCCGCTCTTATGTGCTGCAGCCCTATCAGCTGGTGAAGGATCTGCGCACCAATCACGAGACGTCGAACACATCGGCCGTCCTGGATGGCGACCTCGATGATTTCCTGAGTGCGGCGCTGGCCCACTCCGTTGTGGGTGAATCTGAAACGGCGGCCTAGTCGTTGATCAAATAAAGCCCGAACCAAAAAAAAGCCGCTCCTATCGGGAGCGGCTTTCTCAAAACAGTCTTGCCCTGAGTGGCCTTACGAAATTGCCGAAGAGCCTGTCGTATAGTTGCGCACCGAAGACGGGCTGGAGCCGGACGGGGCGGCCGGATTGCTGGAGCTTGTCGATGAGCTTGTGGTGCTGGCCGCCGGCGTTTCGGCTGGCTTGCTGCTGGAGGCTGTCGTTGCGCGATCCGAGTTGGCCGGCTTGGGCGCGGAGTCCTTCAGCGGGTCATGGTCATGCTTGACCTGACCTTCAAACATCGCATTCGGCTGAATGCTAAGCGAGGAGTGCAGGATGTCGCCATGGACCTTGGCGCCGGTTTCGAGCTCGACCTTGCGCGCCCGGATGGAGCCCTGGACCTCGCCCTTGACCTTCACGGCCTCGGCCTTGACCTCGCCAACGACCTTGCCGCCAGCGCCGATCGTGATGTCGGAGGCGGAGACGTCGCCATCGACAAGACCGTCAATCTGCAGGGCACCTTCGGACGTGATCGAACCATGAATCTCCATGTCGCCACAGATGATGGATGCTGCTGAGCGTGCCGTCGGCTTGTTGGCTGCGCCTTTGATGGCGTCTTGTGTCGGATTGCCGCTTGGAGCTTGCTCGGTGTCTTTAGTCTTCGTGAACATGTTTACCCGCCTTCAGAAAATCTACTGGGTCGTAGGGCTTTCCGTTGAACCACACTTCGTAATGAAGGTGCGGTCCGGTACTGCGACCTGTCGAACCCATGGCGCCTACGACATCACCAATGGCTACAGTATCACCCTTTTTGACATTGATCCGCTTCAGGTGCGCATAGCGCGACTTGAAGCCGTGTCCGTGATCCACTTCGACGATACGCCCATAGCCTGACTTGACGCCGGCGAAGCTGATCTTGCCCGGGCCCGTCGCGGTGATCGGCGCATTCCAGTAGGCCCCGATATCGAGACCATTATGCCAGCCCGGACGCTTGTTGAAGGGATCGACCCGCAGGCCGTAATTCGATGTGATCCGCCACGGCACGCCCACGGGGCCAGCCAGCGGAAGGTTGTCGACGACGTCCTGATAGTAGCGCGCTTCTTCCATGCGTGCAGCCACCTGAGCGACACGTTCGGCAAAGGCAGCCTCTTCAGGCGAATCGAATTTGCCTTTTGCCAGGCTCGCAAACTCGATGAGCGGGCCGCCCATCTCACGATTGTCCTCGATGCGATTCGAGCCGACAGCGGTCAGCCGCAGGACACCGCGAGCCGTTTCCGCGCGTTCGACGGCAATTTCCTCAACCTCGTTCAGGAAAGCCTGCTGTTCTTCCTCGATGTCGTTGATCTGGCCGCGCAGGCCGACATTGGCTGCGTCTGGCCGGGCGCCGGAGGAGGGGCGCGACTGGCGGCGATCCGCCTCGTCGATCGACACATTCACGAGCAGGGGCGCATCATTGCCGCGCAGGGCGCTGGCTTCCAGCTCGCCGCCATTCTTCAGGGTGTTGAGCAGCACTTCGAGTGTCTGATGACGACGCTCGAAATTGACGGTGGCTTCCTGGAAGGCCTCGGTCCGCTCGACCAGCTGGGAGCGGGAGAGGGCGTCGCGGGCCCGCAATTCCTGGACCCAGCGCTCATACTTGTCGATTTCATACTGGCCAGAGCCGATGGTGCTCTGCTTGGGCAGGAAGACCAGATTGGCCGTGGCGAAGAGGGACCACCCGACTGCGGCAGCGACGGCAACGGCGAGAACCGCCTGTTGCAAGGGAGAGACCGTGAAATAACGAACCGTCCCGCCGCTGCGGTGATAAATCTGACGTTCCGGAAAGAGGCGACTAAAAAGTTCGCGGACTTTCATCGTCGGGTTTTTCATGTTGCGCGCCTGCCCTCATCTACTCGATTGCGCTGCTGTAATAACAGCTTGCTCCCCCAACACCGATCATTAGTAACCCAATTCGGCATGGCACGGAAAGGGCTCCGCCCCACTTTTGCCCTTACTTTTTGCATAGAGAAGTAAAATGTCGCTTAAGACACGAAATTTGGGCAGCACGAGCTAGCTCTCCGTGTTTTCGACCTGCTCAAGCACAGCTTCTGCGTGTCCCTTTACGCGCACTTTCCGCCAGACACCCTGAATGATGCCGTCCGCATCGATCAGGAAAGTGGACCGTTCGATTCCCATGAACTTTCGTCCATACATGTTCTTTTCCTTCCAGACGCCGAACGCCTCGCAGGCCTCGCCCTCCTTGTCGCTGGCGAGCGGGATCGTGAGGTCCTGTTTGGCGATGAAGTTCTCGTGCGCCTTCATGCCGTCCCTGGAGATACCGACAATATCATAGCCGGCCTTGTCGAAAGCATCCTTGAGCGCGCTGAAGGCCTTGGCTTCTGTCGTGCAGCCGGGCGTGTTGTCCTTGGGGTAGAAGAAGACCACCAGGCCACGTCCGTTCTGCGGCGGAATTGAAAGGGTCTGATCGCCCGTTGCCTCAAGCGTGAGCGCCGGGGCCTTCATGCCTGTATCCACTGCTGCAGTCATATGCTTTCCTGTCCCATTTCTGCTTCATTAAGCTGCTAGCCATAATAGAGCTGAATCGCAAAAGGGAAGGCAGAACTTGGTCAGACAGACGGCGACCGTTGTCACACTTGAACTGCTCGGTGGCATTCTTCTGCTGGCTGTGGCCGCAGTGGTGATCCTGGCGTTCATGCTGGCCAGCGGGCCGGTCGAGTTGAGCATCTTCAAGAGCGATGTCGAGCGCGCGCTGGAGGAGGCGCGCGACGGGCGCAATGTCGAGATCGAACAGCTGACCCTGCAATGGTCGCCCTCCGACAGACGTGTCATCGTCTCGGCCGAGCAGCTTCGCCTCGACGATGCCGATGGCCAGCCTGCCGCGCGGGCCGATGAAGCGCTGATCACGCTGGATGCCGGCTCGCTGGTGTTCGGGCGCACCGAAGTGCTCAGAACCGAGATGCGGGACGGCTGGGTCGATGTGCGCAATGTCACGCCGACGCTCTGGACGTTTGGCGGCGAGCCGCTTCCCGAATTCGAAGTGCGTGCGCTGCCGGAAACGCCAGCTGAGTGGCTGGACCGCGCAAACGACGTTCTTGGCGACATTCTATCCGGCCTGAAGGCAAGTCGTCAGGATGCCGGCCTGGAGGCGGTGTCTTTCGAGCGCATGGATCTGCGGTTTCACGGTAGCGATGGAACGCTCATCGGGGAGATGACGGCTGCCTCGGGCAGTTACACCCAGACAGATACTGAAGGCATCCGGGTTCGCCTCGCCGGCGGCGGGGAAGGGCTCGGCCTGCCGGGGGACCTCGATGCCCGGATGATTGTGCCGGTCGCCTTTGACAACCTGTCGCTCAGCCTGGCGATCGATGACTGGAGCGTCGGGAATCTGGCCACACGGCTTGGGGCGCCCCCGGAACGAATCTCGGGGTTTCCGGCCGATATCGGCTTCGGTCTGCGCTATGAACCCTCAGCCGGGCTGACCCAGATCGCGCTGGATGCCGAGGCCGAAGAAGGACAGTTCCAGATCGGAGACCGCAGCATTGACGTCGATGAGCTGGGCTTCGATTTCGACTATGACCCGCAGGCCGACGAACTCCAGATCAATCGGCTCGACGTCGTTTCAAAACTTATCTCCGGCAGTTGGGAAGGATCTGTGAACCAGCCCGTGGCTGAGAGTGGAGACACAGGATTCGACCTGAAGTCCAGTGCGTTGTCGATTGATTTCACGCCATATTTTCCGCAAGCATGGCGCTTTACCGACATTGATCTGCAGGGAACGCTCAATCATAACGGGCTGATCGTCCGGCTGGACCGCCTAGCCTTCACCAGCGATGACATGGTGATGCAGGGGGAGGGAACCTTCCGCCCCGAGACCGACATCGAGCCGGGCCAGCTGCCGTTTCACCTCGATATAGAAGCGTCCATGGAAGGCGGCGTCGAGGTCAGCGATGTCTTCAAGTACTGGCCGGAAACCCTTGGCGCGGGCGCCCGGCGCTTTGCTGTGAAGCGTATAAAGGCGGGGCGCGCGACGGCAGCGAATGTCAGCCTCACGCTTGCCCCGGAAAGTTTCGAGCAGGGCTATCTGCGCGACGACGATCTCGATGTCCGCTTCGTGGTCGAGAACGGGCATGTCCGTTTCATGGACAGCCTGCCACCGGTCACACGAGGCGTCGGCTCCGGCCGGCTGACCGGGAACGGGTTTTCCGTCAATCTCAGCAGCGGGGAAATTGATGGCTGGCAGCTGACCGAAGGCAGTGTCCAGTTCCCGAAGTTTAACCCGAAAGGCGAGCTGTTCCGCGTTGAGGCCCGCGGCCGGGGACCGCTCGTCAATGCCATGCGCAACATCTCGGAGTCCCGCTTCCTCGACGAAGAGGCCCGGGACTTCGATCCGGAGCGTTTTTCCGGCACTGCGGATCTGACGTTCGAGATGTACCGCCCGGCGCTTGATGATGTGCCGATGTCCGACATCGACATTACGGTAACGGGAACGGTCACGGATGCGAGGCTCGAGAATGCCTTGCCGGGTCTCGACCTGGTGGGCGCCGAAGCCGACGTTGACCTGACCGACCAGCGGCTGGTCCTCACAGGCTTTGGCGATCTCGGCCCGGCGCCGGTGCAGTTTACCTGGCGCGATGAATTCGATGACGAGGGGGCGCCGGCCAATCTTTCGGCGAGCTCGTTTATTTCACCAGACTTTCTCAATCGCTTCGGTTTTGTCGGCCGGGCCTATCTGAGTGGGGATATTCCGGTCGAGGTGCAGGCCCTTGTCGCGACCGGCGGGGTGGAGCGCGTCCAGATCGGGTTTGATCTGCAGCAGTCGCGGATCGACCTGTCGGAGCTTGGCTGGATCAAGCCGGCCGGGGAGGTTGCCAGTGCGACGCTTACCTATGGCGAAGGCTCGAACATGACGGCCTCGACGCTCGAATTCCGCAGTGAACGCGCACGGTTCGACGGCGATGTCCGCGTCAGTACCGAAGGCCGCCTGCAGGAGCTTCAGGTCCGCGAAGCCTATGTCGAGGATTTCCTTGAGGTCAGCGGCGACATTATCCGGCAGGAGGATGATACCTTTACGAGCAATCTTGAGGGCGCTTTTCTCGATGCGAGTGCGTTCTTCGGCGACATTGGCGGGGTTGATGGCGCAGCCGGCTTCTCCATTCCGCTCACGCTCGATGCGGCGATTGACACGTTGAGACTGCGCGACGGGCTCGAGCTGTCGGATGCCACGCTGAATTTCAGAAGCACGAAAGTAGGCGTCCGGGACGTGGCCGCACGCGGTCAGATGGATGGCGGCCAGGGCGAGTTGAGCGCGGTCTATACCGGTCCGACACCGGAAAAGCCCGCCAGTGTTGATCTTGAGAGTGACGATGCCGGCTTCTTCATGCGCGGGCTTCTCGGCCAGGACTTCCTGTCCGGCGGCACGCTAGCGCTGGAGGGCACCCTCGCTCGTGG
This sequence comes from Henriciella aquimarina, assembly GCF_002088975.1. GTDB lineage: Bacteria > Pseudomonadota > Alphaproteobacteria > Caulobacterales > Hyphomonadaceae > Henriciella > Henriciella aquimarina. The sequence continues at coordinate 13,609 of NZ_NCST01000127.1, read as the reverse complement.
CGATACCCCGGCGCATATGAGACTGATGCTTAGAGATGTGCGCATGCAGAATGCGCCATTCCTGACGCAGGTGCTGTCGCTGGCCTCGTTGCGCGGCCTTGCCGACACGCTAAGCGGTGAGGGCGTCCTGTTCTCGGATATCGAGGTGCCGGTGACCGCGGCCGGCAATCGCTTCATTATCGATGGCGCACGCGCGAACGGTCCGGCTCTGGGCCTGACCATGAACGGCTATATTGGCCAGGGCGGCGAGGATATCCGCCTGAGCGGCGTCCTCGTGCCGAGCTTTGGCGTCAATTCCATGCTTGGCGGCGTACCTGTTATCGGCGACCTTTTCGTCGGACGCGAAGGCGAAGGCATCTTTTCGCTAACCTACAGCGTCCGCGGCAACCTCAACAAGGCGCAGGTCGCCATCAATCCGCTTTCGGCGGTGACACCGGGTATCCTGCGGCGCATCTTCGAGAACCCGGCGGACACTTCGATCCCCGAAGGTCTTCCAGTGGATCCGAACCGCACGCCGCCCGCGCCGCCCATGCCCGATGCCGAATTCATTCCGTCCGCGCCGGGCTCGTCGGACAATTAAGTGTCGGAGGCGCTTCGCCGGCCGGGTTCGTCACGTTTTACATCGCCCCACAGCGTGTTTTGATCCTCAAGTGAGAGATCGGAAAAGACCCGCCCGGTTGAGGCGGCCAGCAGCTCCATCGCCCGGAAGCGGCGTTCGAACTTGGCATTGGCCTTTCGTAGCGCGATTTCCGGATCGAGCTTGAAGCGGCGCGCCAGATTGGCAACGACGAAGAGAAGATCGCCGATCTCGTCTTCGATGGCGTCGATATCGCCTTCGTCGATGGCTTCGCGGACTTCGCCGGTTTCCTCGTCCAACTTTTCAAGAATGTCGGCTGGGTTCGTCCAGTCAAAGCCGGTTCGTGCGGCCCGTTTCTGGAGCTTTTCGGCCCGCATGAGCGCGGGCAAGGCACGGGCGACGCCATCCAGGGCCGAGACGCTCTCGCCATTACCGGTCTTGTTGGCGCGCTCCTGTGCCTTGATGGCTTCCCAGGCGTCGGTCTGCCCACTCGCGCTGCGGCCATCGGGCGTTCCGAAGACATGCGGGTGTCGGCGCACCATCTTGTCATTGATGGCATGGGCGACATCCTCAACGCTGAAGTGGCCGGCTTCAGACGCCATCTGGCTGTGGAAAACCACCTGAAGCAGAAGATCGCCAAGTTCGTCGCGCAATTCGCCAAAATCCTGGCGTTCGATGGCGTCGGCGACCTCATAGGCTTCCTCGATCGTATAGGGGGCAATCGACGCGAAATCCTGCTCGAGATCCCAGGGACAGCCGCCATCGGGATCACGAAGCTTCGCCATGATCTCTTTGAGACGCTCGAATTCGGAAGGGGAGGAGGGGGCCATATCGCTCTCTTCGTGATCAGGTCCGCCAGCCGCGCCAGCGTTCATAGTTGATTTACGACTTGCCGGGGATGAGGGGCCCATGCAAGGGCCCGAATGGTCGAATAGCGCTTGCGAAACAGCGCTGACAGCAATCCGGGCATGCGAGGTTTCAGGCCTGATCGGCCGATCAGGGAAAGCCTTATCCGAGTCCGCCCAAAGATTGCATAATCAATATTATGGGAAATAATGATGGGATGAGTTAGAGCCGGAACGGGATAGCGAGTCCGTCATGGGCCGGGCGGATATGGCTCGGCAGCTCCTGGCAAAGCGTCTGGTAGTCCAGATCGACGTGCAGATTGGTGAGCCAGGCCTGCTCCGGTGCGATCTGCTCGACCCAGGCCAGCGATTGCTCGACATTGGCGTGGCTTGGATGTGTCGTGTAGCGCAGTGCGTCCACGATCAGGATATCGACACCCTTGAGGGCCTCGATGCTTTCGCCCGGCAGATCGTTCAGATCATTGCAGTAAGCGATATTGCCAATCCGGAAGCCGAGGCTGCGAATGCGTCCGTGCTCCTGATCGACGGGTAACAAATGCACGTCGGGCCCGCGGCCGGACACCGTAAACGGCGTTCCAACCTCGATCAGTGGTTGCTGGTTGAGGATGGGCGGATAGCCCCCCTTCCCCTTGAAGACATATTCAAACCGCGTGTTGAGCGAGGCGGCTGTCGGCGCGTCCATGAAGGTCGGAACCGTGTTGCGCATCTGAAGCGCCAGAGCGCGGACATCGTCGATACCATGCGTCTGATCGGCATGATCGTGCGTGTAAACGAGCGCATCCAGATGGCGCACCTGCGCGTCCAGCAATTGCTCGCGTAGGTCTGGCGAGGAATCGATCAGGATCCGCGTGCATTGGCCGGGATCGCTCAGGTCGCCGGCGTCGAGCAACGCGCAGCAGCGCCGGCGGCGGTTGCGAGGCTCTGCGGGATCGCAGGCACCCCAGTCATTGCCAACGCGCGGGACGCCGCCGGATGAGCCTGTGCCGAGAAGTGTGAAACGTGCATCCATGCGGGTTAAGCTGAGATTTTATGAAAAAGTTCCAAGGCATTATGCTCGCATATTGAGGCTGCCTTCTGCGCCGTTAGCTCATGCAGCGGCGCCAGCGCTTCGGCCACATGGCCCAGATAGGCCGGTTCATTGCGCCGGCCGCGATACGGCACAGGTGCGAGATACGGGCAATCGGTCTCAAGGATGATCCGGTCCATCGGAATACTCGAAATGACAGATCGGACATCCTTGGCATTCTTGAAGGAAACGATGCCGGAGACAGAGAAATAAGCACCGAGGGCCATGCCCCGGTCGGCTAGACGCTGTCCGCCGGTATAGCAATGCAGCAGGATCGGGAATTCACCCTTGGCGTATTCTTCCTCGAGAATGTCGCCGGTCAGATCGTCGGCTTCCCGCGTGTGGACGACGAGAGGAAGGCCGGTTTCGCGCGCCACGGCAATATGCCGGCGGAAGTTCGCGACCTGGTCGTCCAGGGCCGAATAGCCATAATGGAAGTCGAGCCCGGTTTCCCCGATCGCCACTGTGTTCGGGTCGCTGGCCGCCGCCAGCAAGGCGTCTTCGCTGAGATCGGTAAAGTCCTTGGCGTGATGCGGGTGCACCCCGGCTGAATTCCAGATATCGGCGTTCGCCTCGGCAATTGCCTTCACCTTCGCATAGTTGTCGAAACGGTCACAGATCGCCAGAAAGCGCGTGACGCCAGCCTCGCGCGCCCGCGTCAGGACATCTTCCAGATCCTCGGCAAAGGCATCGGCGTGCAGGTTCACATGCGTATCGAACATGCAGACAGCCCTTAGCGGGTCGCGAAGGCTGTTTGAAGACATGCCACCAGTTTCGCCGCAGCCTGCACGGGCGGCATATGGAAACTGCGCTGCGAGGCGATGATTTCCTGGCTCTGGAACCAGACTTCTGCCCAGTCCGGATCATGGCTCGCCTTCAGGCTCACCCAGTCGAGCAGCTCCTCGGCAAAAGCGCCGAAGGAATCATCGTCCTCGCTGGCCTGCGTGATCGCTTGCGAGATCTGCGCATCATTGGCCGATGGCAGCGCCTTGAGCAGGCTTTGCGCCGAACTCGCCGCGGCCATGACCTTCGGCCCGGACAGCTCTTCGGCCCGGCCCGGCCGTCCCTTGACCAGTTGCACCAGCGCATCGCCGGCCTCCAGCTCGGAAGCTGCCAGCGCCTTGCGTGTGTCGTCTTCCGACAGCGTGCGAAGCCGCAGCGTCTGGCAGCGTGAGCGGATGGTTGGCAGGATTGGCGCGGTCGCATGCGAGATCAGAAACAGGATTGCCCGGTCCGGCGGCTCTTCGAGCGTCTTCAGCACCGCATTCAGGCCGCTGACATTCATTTCGTCCAGTGAATCGATCAGCCCGACGCGCCAGCCGCCAAGCGCCGGCTTGAGTGAGAAGAACCCATTGAGATCACGGATCTGGTCGACTGAGATGTCCTGCTTGAGAACACCCTTGTCATTGGCTTCCCGCTGGACGTGTTTGAAGTCCGGGTGGCCTGAGGACAGGATTTTCTGCATGACCGGGTCGCTCTCCGGCGCGCCGGCGGGATCGCCGTCCACAGGCCGGGCGCCAAGAAGGAGCGAGGCCAGGCGGGTCGCAAAGCGTGTCTTGCCGATGCCGGATGGCCCTTCGATGATCCAGGCATGGTGGAGGCGCCCGCTTTCACGAGCGCTGAGAAATTCGGCCTGGGCCTCCTCATGGCCGAACAGCGGAAAAGCTGGCTCGCTCATGCCGCCACCAAGCGTTCACGCACCGCCCGTCTTGCATCTTTCAGCATGGCCGCCGGCGTCTGAAGGGCATCGATGATCACGCACCGGCCCGGCTCACGCTCGGCGATCTTGAGAAAGCCTGCCCGGACCTCTTCGTGAAAGCTGTTCGGCCGGGCCTCGAACACGTCGCTCGTGCCACGCTGGGCGCGGCGGCCAAGCAGTTTGTCCACAGGCCCGTCGAGCACCAGAGTGAGGTCCGGCCGCGCCTTGCGGGTGACTTCGGCCTGCATGGCGAGCAGCACATCTTCGCTGACACCGCCGGCGCCCTGATAAACGAGGGTCGAGTCGGCAAAGCGGTCACAGAGCACCCATTCCCCGGCTTTGAGCGCTGGCAGGATTTTCTTCTCGACATGATCGGCGCGCGCGGCGTTGATCAGCAGAGCTTCGGCAAGCGCGCTCCAATGCTCATTCTCCGGTGGCGAAAGGACGAGTGCGCGGACTTCCTCCGCCAGCGGCGTTCCGCCGGGCTCGCGGGTGACGAGCAGGCTGTTGCCATCGGCTTCGAGCGCTTCGGCCAGTGACCGGATCAGCGTCGACTTGCCAGTGCCTTCGCCGCCTTCAACCGTGATGAAGCGCCCGCGTGTCGTCATGCGTCCGGTCCGGCGCCCATTTTGAGGCTGAGGCCTTCGATCGCCCGGCCGAGGAAGCCAAGCTTCGCAACCGACTCGGTCGCGACCAGAGGTGCGGTGACCGGCTCTTCCTTGCCATCCATGCTGATCACCAGTTTCGCCACCCGATCGCCAGCCTCAATGGGCGCTTCCAGCGGGCCGTCATAGACGACTTCCATCCTCGCATCTCCGAAAGCCGTCTTGTGGCCCGATACACGGACAGGCCCGGTCAGTTTCACACCAACCTTGCGGGCTTCGCCATTCCAGACCGGCACTTCGGCCAGCGGCGTATCGGATGGCTCGATCGTCTTGGTGTCGAACGCGGTGAAAGCGATACGCATCAGACGCTCCGCCTCATCAGCGCGCGCCTGGGAGCTCGGCAATCCGTTGATGACGAGGATGCGGCGCTCACCGTCACGCACAGCAGAGGCCGTCAGGCCGTATCCCGAGATTTCGAGGTGTCCGGTCTTCAGGCCGTCGGCACCTTCCATCGTGTAGAGCAGCGGATTGCGGTTGCCCTGGGTGATGCCGTTCCAGCTCATCTCCTTCTGGGAGTAGAACTGATAATATTGCGGGAACTTGTCGATTTCGTAGCGGGCGAGTTTCGCCAGATCGATGGGCGAAATGACGTGGCCTTCGGCATAGAGGCCACTCGCATTTTTGAAATTGGCCGAGTCGAGGCCCATTTCCTTGGCCAGCTGGGTCATGCGGCGGGCAAAGGCCTCTTCGGTGCCTGCCAGGCCTTCGGCCAGCACGATACAGGCATCATTGCCGGACAGGATGATGACGCCACGCAGAAGGTCTTCGACGCGCGGTTTCTCGTCGATCTTGAGGCCCATGGTCGAACCGCCCGTCGCCCAGCCGCCCTCGCGCCAGGCGCGTTCGCTGACCGATAGCCGGTCATCCAGCGAAATCTCGCCATTCTCGATGGCCTCATAGACCGTATGGGCGGTCATGATCTTGGTCATCGAAGCCGGGACCATCGGCTTGTCGCCATTCTTGGAGAAGAGCACCTCCTGGGTCTCATAATCCATGATGACGGCATACTCAGCCTGGGTATCGATAATCTGTGCGCTGGCCGCAAGCGAGGAGGCAAACGCGAAGGCAACGGCGGCAAGGACTTTCTGAAAGGGCATCAGAACGGCATCTCCTGATCAGGTCACGTCAACACAACAGGTGAAACGTGACCTAGAAAAGGGGCCGCTTTGAGACGAAGGTCAATGGCTGCTGCTGATTATCGCACCACAACGAAGCTGTCATTCATACCGCGGGTGCGCAATTGCACCTTGGCACGCTCGGCGGCATCGCGATTTGCGAACGGGCCGACCATGACGCGGAAATAGTCTGCGCCATTCACGCGCACCGATTCCACATCGACCGGGAAGGCGCCGCCAACCTGGGCATTCATGCCCTGGGCGTTGCTGATGTCCGCAAAGGCACCAATCTGGACGAAGATTTGCGGAGAAAAGGCATCTGCGGCCGGCCGGGCCTTCTGCGGCGTGTAGGCGGCCTGGACGGGGGCAGCAGCGCGGCTCGGCTGATAGGACTGAACAGGCCGGGACGGTTGCGGAGCACGTTGAAGCGAATCCAGATTCTCGGCCATGACGGTACGCGGGGCGTACCCCTCATCCTTGCTGTCGCTGGCATTGTCGCTCTTCTCCGGAACGAGCCTGGCCGGTGTGGCTTCACTGTTACCGGGATCCGGCACACCGAGGGTCGGCTCCACGCCGCCAAGCAGCATGTCGCCATAGAGATTCGGGCGTTGCGGCGCGGGCGCCGGGGCCGGCTGGCTGACCGGTGTGGTCTCGAGCGACGCCATCTGGACGTCCCCATCGCCCGGCAAGGCTGGCGCGGGGCCGAGATAACGAACGACTACGGGAGCTTCGCCCTGCTCTATGATGTCGAGCGTTTCAGCTGCGCGCTTCGAAAGGTCGATGATGCGGCCCTGCGTGAACGGTCCACGGTCATTCACGCGCACGACGATTTCCTTGCCGTTCGCCTCATTCGTGACCTGCACGAGGCTCGGCAGCGGGAGGGTGCGGTGAGCGGCGGTCATGCCGGTCATGTCGAAGATTTCGCCATTGGCTGTCGGTTTGCCGTCGAAGTCTGCGCCATACCAGGAGGCAAGGCCCCGTTCTTCGTGTGCGGCTTTGGCGGCTTGCGGCGTAACCGGACCAGCAGCGGCCTCGGTGACGCGCGGTGTTTGTGTCGCCGGCACGGAAGCGTTCATGCCAAGCGTCAGCGTGCGCGGTGTGCCGGTTTCGGAAACCGGCTGGGATTTCGGTGTCTGCGGCGATTCTGTCGGCCACATCTCATCGCTGGACTGCGGACGGCTCGCCTTCGGGCTCTGCTCGACGCTCGCCATCTGGCGCAGCGGCCGAACCGGCTGGCTCACCTTTTGAGCCTTGCTGCCCGGATAGGCAAACTCGACCCGCTCGCGTTGATTCGGCAATGTGACCGATCCGGTCCGTGTGACCGGCCCGCGCCAGGCATCCTGGGAAGCTGCGCGGTCGGGCTGCGGTACGGAACCGCCCTGCCCTGAACCCGTTTTATAGACGATCGGCGCCGAGCCGTTGTTGCCGGCGGCTGCTGGCAGCGCAAAGGCGAGACCGGCACTGGTGAGAAGAAAGCTGGTGACGCGAAGCGCGATCGAGCTGGCCATGTGAACCTCATTCTGCGGTCGTTTGGCAGGCCGGTCTTCTGCCGGCTGCACAGGATTTTTACCTGATGAGAAGCTGTTTACCATATCAGGATGGACACAGGGTGAATGCAGAGTGACAGTTTTGCCTTGTCTTGCAAGACCCCGTTAACGTCTGTGCGGATTAAGGCAGAAATGAGGTTCACTCGCCCTATTGCATTTGTCGGGGCGATGCCCGAAACAGGCGCCCGGCCACGGAGGAGTGGCAGAGTGGTTGAATGCGGCGGTCTTGAAAACCGTTGAGCGTGCGAACGTTCCGGGGGTTCGAATCCCTCCTCCTCCGCCATTTCGGTATAAAACTGGGCACGCCGTTCGCCGCCGATTCTGCGCTATTTGCGGCGGCTAGGGTTCTCAGAAGCTCGTTCTTCGATCCCATGATGCGCACTTCGCGCTCGTCGACCTCGACGCGCTGAGCTAACGCGCGCAGATGATCGCGCCGATAGCCGCCGCCCTCCAACCGCATTTTCTCGCGGGCCGCTGCGGCGAATCTCTCGATCATTTCCGGCGTGACGGCCTGATGAGTGGCGCTGTCGAGCATGGCTTCGGCGCGTTCCGCGTCGGTTTTCGCCTGATCACGAAGGACTTTCAGACCGGCGATGCGCTCTTTCAGCGCCGGATCGTCGAGGTCGGCGACGCCGATCTCGATGGCGTCGTAAAGGCGTTTCAGCCGCAGCTCCGATTCCGTTGCCCGCCGGTTCAGTTCGGCGATGTGCTCACGGCGGCGCTCAGCGCGCTCTTGCCGTCGGTCGAGCACATCGACGAGAACCTCTTCCAGCCGATCAGACGTCAGCAGACGCTCCTCCAGATGCTGAGCAACCAGCGTATCGAGCTTATCCATCGGGATTGTCCGGCCCTTGCAGCCAGTCTCGCCCTGACGCGCCTTGATCGAGCAGGCGTAGTAGCGGTAACGCCCGCTCTTGCCAGTGCGGATGGTCATGGCGCCGCCGCACTTGCCGCAAAAGCAGATCCCCGTCAGCAAGGTTGGTCCTGTCACTACGCGTGGCGGCGCGACCTTGGGATTGCGCGCCTGCATCAGCTTCTGCACGGCGTCGAAGGTCTTGCGGTCTATGATCGGCGGAACCGGAACCGTCACCAGGTCTTCCGGCTTGGTCGGCTCCTTGTTCTTGCGATGCTTGCCCCATTGATGCTCGCCGATATAGGTCCGCCGGGTCAGGATGCGATGAACCTGTCCGATGCCCCAGCGGCCGCCGTCTCGCGTGAAGATGCCCCTGCCATTGAGATGCGTGGCGATCGCTTTGACGCCCATGGCCCCGCGCGTTCCGTCCCCTTCCAGGGCGAGGCGATAGATCAGCCGGATCGTGTCGGCGTGCAGCGGATCGATCTCCAGTTTCTTCTTGGTCTTGGCGCCGCGCTGTTCGGCCGCGACCACGCGATAGCCGACGGGCGGGCGCGAGCCGTTCCAGAAGCCCTGGCGGGCGTTTTCCTTGAGCGCGCGCAGGACGTGCTTGGCGTTCTCCTTGGACTGATATTCATCGAACAGCGCCATGATCTGGCGCATCATGACGTGCATGGGATCGTCGCCCATCTCCTGGGTGATGGAGACGAGCCTGACGCCGTTCTTGGCGAGCTTCCGGACGTAGAACTCCAGCTCGAAATGGTCGCGGAAGAAACGGCTGAATGAGTGGACGACCACGATGTCGAAGGCTGAGGGCTTGGACGTACCCGCCTCGATCATGCGCTGGAATTCGGGGCGCTTGTCGTTCGTTGCTGACGCTCCTGGCTCCACATAGGTCTCGACGAGTTCGTAGCCGCGCGCCTCGCACCACGCTTCGCCCTGGCGTTTCTGGTCAGGGATCGAGACGTCATGCTCGGCCTGCCGCGTCGTCGAGACGCGCAGGTAAAGCGCGGCGCGGAGCTTCACGGCGTTTTGCGGTGCGTTCATGATGCGCCTCCCGCTGCCTTTCGCCATTCCTCGCCGGTCAACGTCAGATCAAGCGAAACACGGTCGTAGAGGACTCGCGGACGCCGCCGGCGCCCTTCCGGTTCCATCTCGACCAAACCGTATTCGGCCATCTTCTTCAGCGTTCGCGACAAGTTCGATTTGGCGCGCCCAGTCATCTCCGCCAACTCGTCAAGCGAAGCCGGTGCGCGTTCGGCGATGGTCCGCAACAGTTCGCGATTACCGGCTGACAGCACCTGGGCAAAGGACTCGGTCGATGTGAACCATACCTTCGGATCGTCCGGCCCCGGCTTTTGCTCGCCGCGGGCGATCCGCATGGTGCGGGCCTTCATCTCCTCATAATCGGCGATGCCGATCTTCAACGTCGTCATTGCAGTACGCCTCGCTCCTTTAACACTGCATCCACCGTCTCCCAGAAATCGACGATCAGGCTCGCGGCATCCTGATAGTCATAGGGACGCACGGTCCGGAGCCGGTGGCGGTGATCCTGCGGTTCTCCGCGTTTGCGGCGGCCGACAGGATGAGCATTGTCGAAGCCGACAAGCCGCTCGCCGTCAGGTCCGTGCAGCGTCAGCGAATAGTCGAGCCCATGGGGCTTCTCCGGGCTAACGGGCACGCGCGTAACGACGAACTTCACCCAATGCCTGCCCGCAGGGTCGATGACGAGCACCTGGCCATCGAGATCGAGCAAGGCGTCAAGGCTCGGATCGTATGTCTCCTCTGTCATATTAGGTTATCTTTAGATGATAACTTTGTCAAGGAGCCAACCGAACCCAAGGGGCCGAACAAATCGTCGAACAGATCACCGAACCAGGCCTCAAACACATCCACTTCGGACGAAGTGACCGGCACGCGCTTCAGCCACTCATCGGTGACGCGCCAGTCGGTCAACTCTGGTTCGGGACGTCCACGCGGCTTCGGTTCCGGAATCTGCGCGTAGTCGTAAAGATCAATTTTTGCCGCGCGCGAACGCTGCCGGCGTTTGGGTACGGAATTGGACATGAAGCGACTGTGCCGCCCCGTAGTACGCGGAGAAATGCTCCGCATCCGGGTGAAGCGTCAACGGCGGCGAAGACAGGTGTTCGGCGGTGCTGCGCCAAATGCCTGGCCAATCAAGACGAACATGTTCCCCGATAAAGAGTAAGAGTTCGGCGGCTTTCGCCGTGACGGGTTTGGAGGTCGAGAGAGAGGCTCTCGGCCGGCCCGTCCACGGAGATTGACCCATGACGAACCTTGAAACCCTGGACGGCCGACGCGACGCGAGCGGCGGCTACAAAGTCGATATCTCGCGCGGAGAACGGATCGGCCGCGTCTCCTCGGAATGGTTTTCCCGGCCGGATGACGAGCGCTACCTGTCCCTGTCGGAGCTTTACGCCTCGGTGAAGGGCCGCGCCGAGCGCAGCCGCACGCGGACGGTCGAGAGCGCGGCGATCCGCGTCGATGCCCATCGCGACGATCCGGAAAACCTGGCGCTCATCCTGCCCGAAGCCGACGCGCCGGTCGCGCCGACCCATTGGAGCTTCGGCCAACTCGCCAGCCTGGTCAGCGCGCCGGCGGCCTATCTGCGCCAACTCCCGGCGCCGCTCGCAGGCATCAATCTGCAATACGGGCTCACCTCGCACCGCGCCGAGCAGATCAAGACGCTGGAAACCGAAGACGGGCGCACGGAACTGCGCGCCGTCACCGGCCCGGACTATGGCCGCATCTACGACCACGAACTCGTGGCCGCCGTGCAGAAGATCGCGGGGAACGGAACTGGCGATACGCGCTGGAAAGTGCCCGGCACGCTCGACTGGTCGAGCGGCGTCTACAACCCGGTGGTCGACATCACCAAGGACACGACCACGCTCTACGCCTCCGACCGAGACGTCTTCCTCTTCCTGGTCGACGACATGAACCCGATCGAGGCGGGCACGCTGCCCGACGGATCTCCCGATCTCTATTTCCGGGGCTTCTATTGCTGGAACTCGGAGGTCGGCGCGAAGACGCTCGGCATCGCCAGTTTCTATCTGCGCGCCGTCTGCCAGAACCGCAATCTCTGGGGCGTTGAGGACTTCCAGGAAATCAGCATCCGGCATTCCAAATACGCCGCTAATCGCTTCGCGCACGAGGCGGCGCCGGCTCTGACCCGCTTTGCAGATTCCTCGCCACGCCCCTTCATCGAAGGCATTCGAGCAGCGCGCGAGCGGATCGTCGCCCACAGTGACGACGACCGCACCGATTTCCTCCGTAAGCGGGGCTTCTCCAAGGCGGAGACGGCCAGGATCGTCGAAACGGTCTTGGCCGAGGAAGGCCGGCCGCCCGAGTCCGTGTTCGACTTCGTGCAGGGCATCACCGCGGTCGCCCGGTCGAAGCCGCAGCAGGACGCCCGACTCGATATGGAGGGCAAGGCGAAGAAGCTCCTGGAGCGCGCAGCGTAGCTTCAACCGGTGCTCCGCCTTTCCGGTCCGTCGCTTCCTCAAGAGGACGAGGCGGGCCGGGTTCTTCGTGACGGGTTTGGAGGTCGAGAGAGAGGCTTTCGGCCAGCCCGCCCACGGAGAACTGACATGACCAAGTCTCAAAAAATCACCCTCAGCGCCTCGCGCGACATCCCTTTCAACAAGCTGGTGCTGAGCCAGTCCAATGTTCGGCGCATCAAGGCCGGCGTCTCGATCGAGGAGCTCGCCGAGGACATCGCCCGGCGCACGCTCCTGTCCTCGATCACCGTCCGGCCGGTGCTGGACGAGGACGGCGCGGAAACCGGCATGTTCGAGATCCCGGCCGGCGGACGCCGCTACCGGGCGCTCGAACTTCTGGTCAAGCAGAAGCGGCTGAACCGCACAGCGCCCGTGCCCTGCATCGTGCGCACGGACGGCCTCGCTGAAGAAGACAGTCTCGCCGAGAATGTTCAGCGTGCGCCGCTTCATCCGCTCGACCAGTTCCGCGCCTTCCAGGCGATGCGTGAGAAAGGCAGACACGAGGAAGAAATCGCGGCGGCCTTCTTCGTCTCGGCGAATGTCGTCAAGCAGCGGCTTAAGCTCGCCGCTATCGCGCCGTCGCTTCTCGACGCCTACGCCGAGGAGGAACTGACCCTCGACCAGCTCATGGCCTTCACGGTCAATCCCGACCATGAGCGCCAGGAACAGGTCTGGGAGTCGATCAAACGGACTTATGTGAAACAGCCCTATGAAATCCGCCGCATGCTGACCGAAGGCGCCGTGCGCGCCTCCGACCGGCGGGCGCAGTTCGTCGGGCTCGGCGCCTATGAGGCGGCCGGCGGCGCTATCCTTCGCGACCTGTTCCAGTCCGACGATGGCGGATGGCTGCAGGATGCAGGCCTGCTTGCGAAACTTGTCGATGAAAAGCTCGAAACAGAGGCGCAAGCGATCCGCGCCGAGGGCTGGAAATGGATCGAGATCGGCACGGACTTTCCCTACGGCCACACCTACGGTCTACGCCGGATCGTCGGCGAGACCGAGCCGATGAGCGAGGACGAGATCGCGAGCTTCCACGCGCTGAAGGCCGAATACGACAAGCTCGAAGACGAGTACGCCGACGCCGAGGAGTTCCCGGAAGAGATCGACACCCGGCTCGGCGAGATCGAAACGGCGATGGAAGCCTTGCAGGAGCGGCCCGTCCGCTTCGAGCCGGACGAAATCGCCGTGGCCGGCGTCTTCGCCAGCATCGGCCATGACGGCCGCCTGCGTGTCGAACGTGGCTATGTCCGTACCGAGGATGAACCTTCCGGCGAATCCGACGAACAGGACGAGGTCGATGGGATCGACGCGTCTGCCGAGGAGAACGTCGACGACGCTACGCCCCCGGACGCCAGCGACGAGGCGGAAGAGGAAGACGATGGCCTGAAGCCGCTCTCCGACCGCCTCGTCATGGAATTGACGGCGCATCGCACGCTCGCCCTTCGCGACGCGCTCGCCAACGATCCGCAGACGGCGTTCCTCGCCGCCCTGCACGCGATGACGCTCCGGCTCTTCTATCACTATCCGCTGGATAGCTGCGTCGAGATCACGCCGCACAGCGCCGGTTTCGGCGCCCAGGCGCCGGGCCTTGGCGACACGGCTTACGCGCTCAGCATCGACGATCGCACGACGAGCTGGCTAGGGGCGCTGCCGAAAGCGCCTGAGGATCTGTGGGAGGCGCTGGTCGGGTTCGACAACGA
>NZ_NCST01000126.1 GCF_002088975.1 Henriciella aquimarina | reverse complement strand
CAGGCGCCTGATGAAGGCCATGGGCCTGCAGGGCATTATCCGCGGCAAGCCGCATCGCACGACCTACAGCGACAAGGCGGCGCCGTGCCCGCTCGACCATGTGAACCGCAACTTCAAGGCCCCGGCGCCGAACCGGCTCTGGGTCAGCGATTTCACCTATGTCTCGACCTGGGCAGGGTTTGTCTATGTCGCCTTCGTCATCGATGTGTTCGCCCGCCGCATTGTCGGCTGGCGGGTCAGCCGGACAGCGCATGCGGACTTCGTGCTTGATGCCCTTGAACAGGCCTTGCATGACCGGCGGCCCTGCTCTGGAAGTGGTCTTGTCCATCATTCAGATCGTGGCAGCCAGTATGTCAGTATACGGTATACGGAGCGTCTGGCCGAGGCAGGTCTTGAGCCGTCGGTGGGCAGTGTTGGTGACAGCTATGACAACGCTTTGGCGGAAACCATCAATGGACTCTACAAGGCCGAAGTCATCTGGCGGAAAGGCCCGTGGAAATCCATCGATGCCGTTGAATACGCCACCCTCGAATGGGTCGACTGGTTCAATCACCGCCGCCTGCTCGAGCCAATCGGAAACATCCCACCGGCAGAAGCCGAGGCCAACTACTTTGCAGCGCTGAAGGAAAACGCTATCGCTGCTTGACCCCAACCAAACAGCCTCCGGGGTTACCGGCGCGGTTCACCGCACTCTTTTCGGCTGACGCAGATTGACCTTCTTTCAACGCGTATCGAACGCCTTCGTCGTTGATCGTCATCGTAAAGTCTGCTCGCGCAGTGCCTGCCACAATCGAAAACTCGATGCGGTCCTGGGCGTCATGCGACGAAAGTTCCAGTTCGCAGTCATAAATGGAGTGCTGTTCGCCGTTGATGGTGAAAACCCAGCTATCCTCATCAAGGACAGACATCCCCTCATACCAATCGACTGCGACTGGCGACTTTTGGGGAACCTCCGAGACAAGTTCGGGCTGAATGAGGCGATCAATTATTCCGGCCGTCGAGATCGTCTCATTGAGAAGAGAACGACCAAGGTCGTGGCACCAGTCCATCCAGCGTCCGAAATCGTTGGTACGCTCCTGCGCCCAGATCTTTCCCTTTCGTGAACAGCCGAGCGATACCCTACCATCGTCAGTGAAGCCGACAACCATCAGGTTTGTCTTGCTGCGCGTCCTGTTCCCACTTCGGCTCCGCAATTCATCAGCAATATCGCTGCCTTGATATTGCGAATAGCGGATCTTTCGGCGACGCGTTTCACTCAAGCCCAGCGTGTTCAGCACAGGACGCCGTAAAGGATCGAGCGCCCGAAAGATATCTTCGCCCCGAATTCGTTCGGCATCGTCACCGCATAGAGCCTTGGCCAAATCGTCCAGCCGATCATCATGCGAAGCCGAGACATAGAGCAGGCCGGCCTCCTGATCCCAATGCACCATGAAGAGATCGTAGGTTACATCGGCGATGCCTTTGAAGCGGCTCCATTTCGGTAGATCGGCGCGTTCGGTGATGAAGATTGCCAGCGCATCGTGGTGATTAATGTGTGGACCGTCGACGATCAGCTGTCGGTGATCGAACCTTACAATGCCACCAATTGGATCCCAAGGCGATTGGGTTGTCTTGTAGACAATCGTCCCCAAGGTCGGGCGCAATGTTTCCAAGGGTATCTCTGCATCAATTCCCCCAAAACCCTCGAACACCTCTTCGCGTCGGACGGCACGCTCGGTTGCTTTTGAACCGATCTGATTGATGAGCTTGTTCCAATCCGCATCCTCAGCGAAAAGACTTGCCAAGGGACTGCCTTCATCTCGCGTCACCGCGGCGATAACGGTTGCCTCACCCAGATCGTCGCGAGTGCGCGTGAAGCGACCAACGAACTGCAGCGTCACGGCCTCTGACTTCTTTGGATCATGCAATCCCGCAATCTTGAGCTCAGGCAGATCAAAACCCTCACCGAGCATATCGACACAAACGACGATGCGATGCTCGCCTGCTCGTAACTTCGCGATCGCATCAGCTTGCTCGGAGGCGCTCAAACCGCTGTGCAGAAGGACTGGATTGTATTGAGGCCAACGACGTCGATACTTCTCATGCAACTCTTCCGCTCGGATCCGCTTGTTTCCCCGCGCCATTGCGAGGTGGCGATATCCGTTCGCCTCGTCCGCTTCGAGAGCCTCACCGACTTTCTCAATGATTTGTTCGTCGATATCGTCTCGGTCGAGCCCATCGACGGGCTGATAGTCGATTTTCCTGAAATAGCCCTCCGCTTGAGCCAGTCCTAGCGGGTAAACAAAAATGAACTTGCCATCGACCCGCATTCCATCATTGCGGAACGGTGTTGCTGTGAATTGAACGATTTTGACGTTGCCGAACGCTTCCCTGAATTCGCGCCAAGTTCTCGCAGCCACATGGTGAGCCTCATCGATGAAAAGATGCGACGTACACTCAGCCATTGCCGCTTGAATTTCCGGCGACACACCAGCGGCGATAGACATCGTTGTGACAATGACGTTCGAGATGCCGAACAGACCACGTGCTTCCTCGACACTCGTTGGCCGCTTGCGCAACAACGATACCACTGGGTATTGGGCGCCTTTATCAATCAAGCCGGCTTTAGGCAGTATGCCCAGTTGCTCGAACGCACTTGCAATCTGTGTTCTGAGCGCGTCGCTTGGCACGATCACCAGAATGCACTTTGCCCGTTCTTGAAGACCGGCTGCAATCATCGTCTCCGTCTTACCGGTTCCTGTCGGCATAACGACCGTGGCGATTTTCTCGGACACGGTCCAATGGGCTTGCAAAGCGTGTAAAGCGCCAATTTGAGGCGAGCGGAAACCTGGTTTGATGACCTGATCGCCGTCCGTTTGCTCCTTTGCGAAAGCGACGCCATCACTCCAGCTGGAGCCGATCTCATTGCAAAGCTTCGAGATTTCGTCAGCATCTTTCTTCGGGTTCAGCGGCAAGGGTGCAAGTAGTGTGAGTGGCGCATCAGAGGCCCTGTTGACGAAGGCCTCGAC
Organism: Henriciella aquimarina; assembly: GCF_002088975.1. Classification (GTDB taxonomy): domain Bacteria; phylum Pseudomonadota; class Alphaproteobacteria; order Caulobacterales; family Hyphomonadaceae; genus Henriciella; species Henriciella aquimarina. The sequence goes on along the minus strand of NZ_NCST01000126.1, from coordinate 5,545 downwards.
ATCAACGGCTGAGGGGCAAACATACACTTTGTCGAACGGAACAGATGAGGTTGTCTTACGCGGAAGAAACAGGATTTCGTTTCCGTCCTGATCTTCACCGACGACACCGACGAGGTGTCGTTGTGAAAACGGTCTTATTTTAAGCCGCCGGGTAATCGCTGGTTCCGCAATTGCTTCAATGCTCGCGCCATACTGCGATCCAAAAACCGCCAGCCTGCGGTCAAACCTGATATCAATCTCAGGCGCGGGCTCCTCCATATCGAAAAGCGTACCACTGTTATCGCCGCTACCCGTCAAACCCCTTTGCCCTTTCTGCTTCTTCATGCTCGAAAGCTTCGGCATACGAACGAACTTGCTCGCTCGATGCCCCTTCTTCACGAAACGCTTCTTTCCATGACCGCGCTAGAATGACTGCGATTTCGGCCGCCCACACCTTACCAGTCTCCAGCGTCACATCGAAGAACTCGCATGCCTCCAGCGCGATTTCGAGCGACGCGTCGAACGACCCGCCCTGCATGATACCGGTCTCCAGCACTCTGTGTCGTGACGGCGAGGGGTTGATGTCGAAAGCCGGTGACAGCCGCCACCGATCTCCGCCAGCATAGATGAAGCCGTGGTTCTTCAGATGGTCGTCCTTGTTGGAGACGAGGATCGTGAAGACGATCCGCCGCCAGAGTTCATGCAAATCGTCGACCGGCTTGCTCGAAATCTGACGGATCACGTCGGCGATGTCCGTGTAGAACCCGCCTTCGTCGCTGTCCCAATCGAGCGCGGTACGCGCCGAAATAAACGGGATCCGCGTGTTGCCGCGGCGATCGAACCGTCGGATCAGCGCGATCGGACTGTCGCTGTCGCGCATCTCGAGTTTTGCTTCGGCGACCCGCAAGCCGCATTTCGCCGCTAGCTTCAGCGTGGCGACTTCGACACGCTCGACCGGTTTGGTGTCCTGGGCGGACGTGAACTTGGCGATCCACAGATGCCCGTCGCCCTCAACGTTGGCCTTGGGACGAGCGCCGCCGAGCGATCCGGCGACACCAGCCAGATCGCGGGCTTCTTCCTCTGCGCCACCGGGATCGCGCTCGAAGCGGTGGGCGAGCATGCGCAGGCGATCCAGTTCGACCAGTCGCGGGATTGGCGGGGTCAGGTCGGACAGTGGTTCCATGTCGTCGCCGAGAAACCGCAACGCGCCCTGTCGGGTGCGGTCGTCGGACAGAACCAGATAGTCGAACTCGCTGAGACCGCCGCCGAGGGCTTTGGTCATGAGCGCGCGTCCCCATGAATCCGGCGCGGCGTCGGAAAAACATCCCGGCAGCGCCGAACGGCGGTCACCGCGGCCCGCACTGAAATGGCCGCCCTCACGAAGAGGCAGGCCGGGAGAGAGCGCGAAGCGGTCAGACGCCGCAAGCCACTCGGCTGCATACTCAAATTGCGAATGCTGGCGGCGGCCGTCAGTCTCGAACCGCAATCGCCCGACAATCCTCTTACCTTCGCCAAGGGCGACGATCGCTTCAGGCATCAGAAACCGACCCCTTCATCATCGTCGCTGGCCGGAAGAGCGGTTTTTTCCTTGCCCGATCCAGCGGGCTTGGCCCCTCGCTTCCGGTCAATCCGCTTAGGCAACGCCTCCCTGTCAAGCAGCAGTCCGGTATCGTCGGAGCCCGGATCGAGGAACTCCGAAATCCGGTCGATCTCGCCGAGCACCAGGCAGGCCATGGCCAGCGTGCCGATGCTGACGCCGTCGTCTCCCTTTTCCAACCGGATGACGGTTCGCTCGGACACACCGACCCGTTCGGCGAATCCCTTCACGGAGATTCGCCGCTTCAAACGAGCGGTCTTGATGTTTGCTCCCAGCGCCTCCAAAGCTCGGCGCGCATTGAGCGAGCTTACCTTAACTGCCATATTCGGCCGCCAATTTCATATAAACTGCCATATATGGCGTTTAGCATACCCATGGTGGCGTTGCAATGGTTGGTTAGTGGCACGCCCGGCACCTTATCCGGAGAGACTCTTGTCCGAAATCTGTAGGTAGATTTCGGACGGGCTTTGGCGTCGGAAGGCATGCCCGTATCTTGAGATCCGTCGGCCGCAGAATTTCCTGAGCTGTGAGGAGCTCGCAGGTTCCTCCGCGCCTGGACCGCGACGGCGCAATGATACAAATCCTCATGCATCAGCATCCAGACTGTGAGGTTTCATATCACGTTGGCAATCTGGTCGGGCGGCCTTCAGTGGCCCGCTGGTCTTGCACGAGGGTAGAATAGTGAGTTGAGGCCCCGTCCGCGGCGTGACGACCCCTCTGCACTTGGCAGCAAAAGCATGGGAACTCTCACAGAGTGGACGAAGCATCGTCCCGCCCGCTCCGATCACTTCACAGTGGGGCTTTCTCCCCCGGCTGATCGGGAACCAACGGGCCGCTGATTGGAAGTGTGGGAAACAACCAAGATGATGGGAAGGGGAAAGCCTTCCCCTGCGGCCGAGCCTGTAGTCTCGGCCGACCCCTTCTGCGGGGAGACCCCGCAACGCCCCCAGAGAGTAAGAGTTCGGCGGCTTTCGCCGTGACGGGTTTGGAGGTCGAGAGAGAGGCTCTCGGCCGGCCCGTCCACGGAGATTGACCCATGACGAACCTTGAAACCCTGGACGGCCGACGCGACGCGAGCGGCGGCTACAAAGTCGATATCTCGCGCGGAGAACGGATCGGCCGCGTCTCCTCGGAATGGTTTTCCCGGCCGGATGACGAGCGCTACCTGTCCCTGTCGGAGCTTTACGCCTCGGTGAAGGGCCGCGCCGAGCGCAGCCGCACGCGGACGGTCGAGAGCGCGGCGATCCGCGTCGAAGCCCATCGCGACGATCCGGAAAACCTGGCGCTCATCCTGCCCGAAGCCGAGGCCCCGGTCGCGCCGACCCATTGGAGCTTCGGCCAGCTTGCAAGCCTCGTCAGCGCGCCGGCGGCCTATCTGCGCCAGCTCCCGGCGCCGCTTGCGGGCATCAACCTGCAATACGGGCTCACCTCGCACCGAGCCGAGCAGATCAAGACGCTGGAAACCGAAGACGGGCGCACGGAACTACGCGCCGTCACCGGCCCGGATTATGGCCGCATCTACGACCACGAACTCGTAGCGGCCGTGCAGAAGATCGCGGGGAACGGAACTGGCGATACGCGCTGGAAAGTGCCCGGCACGCTTGACTGGTCGAGCGGCGTCTACAACCCGATGGTCGACATCACCAAGGATACGACCACGCTCTACGCCTCCGACCGAGACGTCTTCCTCTTCCTGGTCGACGACATGAACCCGATCGAGGCGGGCACGCTGCCCGACGGATCTCCCGATCTCTATTTCCGGGGCTTCTATTGCTGGAACTCGGAGGTCGGCGCGAAGACGCTCGGCATCGCCAGTTTCTATCTGCGCGCCGTCTGCCAGAACCGCAATCTCTGGGGCGTTGAGGACTTCCAGGAAATCAGCATCCGGCATTCCAAATACGCCGCTAATCGCTTCGCGCACGAGGCGGCGCCGGCTCTGACCCGCTTTGCAGATTCCTCGCCACGCCCCTTCATCGAAGGCATTCGAGCAGCGCGCGAGCGGATCGTCGCCCACAGTGACGACGACCGCACCGATTTCCTCCGTAAGCGGGGCTTCTCCAAGGCGGAGACGGCCAGGATCGTCGAAACGGTCTTGGCCGAGGAAGGCCGGCCGCCCGAGTCCGTGTTCGACTTCGTGCAGGGCATCACCGCGGTCGCCCGGTCGAAGCCGCAGCAGGACGCCCGACTCGATATGGAGGGCAAGGCGAAGAAGCTCCTGGAGCGCGCAGCGTAGCTTCAACCGGTGCTCCGCCTTTCCGGTCCGTCGCTTCCTCAAGAGGACGAGGCGGGCCGGGTTCTTCGTGACGGGTTTGGAGGTCGAGAGAGAGGCTTTCGGCCAGCCCGCCCACGGAGAACTGACATGACCAAGTCTCAAAAAATCACCCTCAGCGCCTCGCGCGACATCCCTTTCAACAAGCTGGTGCTGAGCCAGTCCAATGTTCGGCGCATCAAGGCCGGCGTCTCGATCGAGGAGCTCGCCGAGGACATCGCCCGGCGCACGCTCCTGTCCTCGATCACCGTCCGGCCGGTGCTGGACGAGGACGGCGCGGAAACCGGCATGTTCGAGATCCCGGCCGGCGGACGCCGCTACCGGGCGCTCGAACTTCTGGTCAAGCAGAAGCGGCTGAACCGCACAGCGCCCGTGCCCTGCATCGTGCGCACGGACGGCCTCGCTGAAGAAGACAGTCTCGCCGAGAATGTTCAGCGTGCGCCGCTTCATCCGCTCGACCAGTTCCGCGCCTTCCAGGCGATGCGTGAGAAAGGCAGACACGAGGAAGAAATCGCGGCGGCCTTCTTCGTCTCGGCGAATGTCGTCAAGCAGCGGCTTAAGCTCGCCGCTATCGCGCCGTCGCTTCTCGACGCCTACGCCGAGGAGGAACTGACCCTCGACCAGCTCATGGCCTTCACGGTCAATCCCGACCATGAGCGCCAGGAACAGGTCTGGGAGTCGATCAAACGGACTTATGTGAAACAGCCCTATGAAATCCGCCGCATGCTGACCGAAGGCGCCGTGCGCGCCTCCGACCGGCGGGCGCAGTTCGTCGGGCTCGGCGCCTATGAGGCGGCCGGCGGCGCTATCCTTCGCGACCTGTTCCAGTCCGACGATGGCGGATGGCTGCAGGATGCAGGCCTGCTTGCGAAACTTGTCGATGAAAAGCTCGAAACAGAGGCGCAAGCGATCCGCGCCGAGGGCTGGAAATGGATCGAGATCGGCACGGACTTTCCCTACGGCCACACCTACGGTCTACGCCGGATCGTCGGCGAGACCGAGCCGATGAGCGAGGACGAGATCGCGAGCTTCCACGCGCTGAAGGCCGAATACGACAAGCTCGAAGACGAGTACGCCGACGCCGAGGAGTTCCCGGAAGAGATCGACACCCGGCTCGGCGAGATCGAAACGGCGATGGAAGCCTTGCAGGAGCGGCCCGTCCGCTTCGAGCCGGACGAAATCGCCGTGGCCGGCGTCTTCGCCAGCATCGGCCATGACGGCCGCCTGCGTGTCGAACGTGGCTATGTCCGTACCGAGGATGAACCTTCCGGCGAATCCGACGAACAGGACGAGGTCGATGGGATCGACGCGTCTGCCGAGGAGAACGTCGACGACGCTACGCCCCCGGACGCCAGCGACGAGGCGGAAGAGGAAGACGATGGCCTGAAGCCGCTCTCCGACCGCCTCGTCATGGAATTGACGGCGCATCGCACGCTCGCCCTTCGCGACGCGCTCGCCAACGATCCGCAGACGGCGTTCCTCGCCGCCCTGCACGCGATGACGCTCCGGCTCTTCTATCACTATCCGCTGGATAGCTGCGTCGAGATCACGCCGCACAGCGCCGGTTTCGGCGCCCAGGCGCCGGGCCTTGGCGACACGGCTTACGCGCTCAGCATCGACGATCGCACGACGAGCTGGCTAGGGGCGCTGCCGAAAGCGCCTGAGGATCTGTGGGAGGCGCTGGTCGGGTTCGACAACGA
>NZ_NCST01000125.1 GCF_002088975.1 Henriciella aquimarina | reverse complement strand
TGTCAACGGCGGAGTAAAACCCGACCAAAGGGCGGCGCAAAAGTAGGCCACTTTGGGGTTGGGCGTGAAGGGCGCATAGAGCGCTGGCGGCCAGTCGACCGCGCTCCCCAAATAGCTGGCGGTTGACTGGCCGCCTTGGCCCGTGAGGGCCAAGTCATGGATTGTCGGTCAGGAGGTTTTGGTGGCTTTTCGCGCCTGGCTTTGGGCCAGGCGATAACTTTCGCCGTTCATCTCGAGGATGTTGACGTGGTGGGTCAGCCGGTCGAGGAGCGCCCCGGTCAGGCGCTCGGTTCCGAAGGTCTCCGTCCATTCATCGAAGGGCAAGTTGCTCGTGATCAGCGTAGCCCCGCGCTCGTAGCGCTGCGAGATCAATTCAAAGAGCAGCTCGGCCCCGGTTTTGGAGAGAGGGACGAAGCCCAATTCGTCGATGATCAGCAGCTTGGCGTTGGCCATCTGTTTTTGGACCCGCAGCAGGCGACGCTCGTCGCGCGCCTCCATCAGTTCGTTGACCAAGGCCGCGGCGGTGGTGAAGCTGACCGTCATCCCTTTCTGGCAAGCAGCGAGCCCCAGGCCGAGGGCGACGTGGGTTTTGCCGGTGCCGCTTGGGCCGAGGGCGATCACGTTCTCGCGCCGTTCGATCCAGTCGCAGCGCGCCAGTTCCAGCACCTGCATCTTGTTGAGCTTGGGGATTGCCTTGAAGTCGAAGCTGTCGAGGCTTTTGGTGGCCGGGAACTTGGCCGCCTTGATGCGGCGCTCGACCATCCGTCGCTCGCGATCGATCAGCTCCAGTTCGACCAGGCGCGTCAGGAACTGGACATGGTCCAAGCCCTCGGCGGCGCATTGGCGCGCCACCTTCTGATACTCACGCAGGAATGTCGGAAGCTTCAGCCTCTTGAGGTGATGCTCCAGCAGGATTTCGGGGGCATGGGTCATTCCGCAGCCTCCGACATCAGGGACATGTAGCTGGCCGCTGAGGTCGTCTCGACCCGCGCCCGTGGCAGGTAGGGGTACACGTCGAGGTCGAGCCGTGGTGGCCGCTTCTCGACCTGACACAGAACCAGATGCTTCACAGCATCAAAGCCGACCGCGCCCATCTTCAGGGCCTGCTTTACGGCGGCGTGTAGCTCCTCCATGCCGAAGGTCTCCAGAAGACGCAGCACCTGGACATACTCGCGGCGCCCTATCTTCAGCATGCGCGCTTCCATCAGGCGGCGCAGCGTGTCGAACTCTTTTGGCAAGTCCCACTCCGCAAGGGGCGCAGCCTGATCCAAAGCATTGATCTTGCGTTCGATCAGCGGGAGGTAGTGGATCGGATCGAACACCATGTCCTCGCGCGCGTAGCACCGCGGATGGCGTGCGATCACGTCCCCACGGCAGCCAATCACCACCTGATCGACATAGGCCCGCACCCACACATCCTGATGGCCATAGGCCACGGGGACCGAGTAATCGTTGGTGTTGTAGCGGACCAAAGACTGGGAGCTCACCCGGCCGCTGGCCTGTGCGCAGGCCTCAAAGGGGGCGGCTGGCAAGGGGCGCATCTCGGCCAGATCCCGCTGCAGGCGCGCGCCGATCATCTCCGTGTGCCCACGCAAGGTGTCGCCCTGACGGGCACGGCACTGCTCTTCAAGGTAGGCGTTGAAGCTCTCCCAATCCGGGAAGTGGGGGATCGGCACCATGTGGTTGCGGCGCACGTAGCCCACCATCCCCTCGACATTGCCCTTGTCATTCCCTTTGCCCGGCCGCCCGTAGCGGTCTCGGAACAGGTAGTGCGACAGCAATCCGCTGAACTGCGTCGCGCGGACCCGTGTCCCATCCGGCTGGATCTTCGAGACCAGGCAACGGTCGTTGTCATAGAGAACCGACAGAGGCACCCCGCCAAAGAAGGCAAAGGCATGCACATGCCCGTCCATCCAGGCCTCCGCCGTCGCCGCCGGATAGGCCCGCACGAAGTAGGCATCGCTGTGCGGCAAATCCAGGACGAAGAAGTGGGCCTTTTGTTCGACACCCCCGATCACAACCAACGCTTCGCCAAAATCGGCTTGCGCATGGCCCGGCGGATGCGCCAGCGGCACGAACATCTCACGGGTGCGTCGTTCACGCTGCCGAACGTAGTCCTTGATAATCGTATAGCCGCCGGTGAACTCGTGTTCCGCCTTGAGCCGCTCGTGGATCCGCTTCGCTGTGTGGCGCTGCTTGCGAGGCAACTTCTTGTCCTCTTCAAGCCAGCCGTCGATGATCTCGCTGAACCCATCAAGCTTGGGACGCTTGATCTCCTTCGTGCGCCGGTATCCCGGCGGCGATGAGAACGCCAACATCTTGCGAACGCTGTCGCGCGATATGTTGAAATGGCGCGCCAGATCCCGCTGGCTCATCCCCTCGCTGCGCGCCAGCCTGACCTTCAGATAAAGTTCCACGGTGTAAATCTCCTCGCCCTCCCTGCTGCCGCAAGAAGGGAAAAAGTGGACGACTTTTACGCCGCCCGCACCGCCAATACGACGGCGCTACCGTGGTCTAATTTTGCACCGCCGTTCTCACGCATTGTCGTTCGCGCGATCCTCTTCCGGGATGATCCTTACATTTTTCGCCTGAACGCTGAGGGTGACGATCTCGCCGACGTACTCGTTGGCGGACTTCTTGAAGGTTCCTATGGTGGCCATGTCAGTTCTCCTTTTGGCTTTCGAGCCCGCGTCCGTCGCGGCCTCGATGGAGATCGACAAGGCCGGGGCGACCACCGACGCAGTCCGAAGGACCCGCAGCGCATGCGAAGGACGGCGGAGCCGGAGTTTCTTGGTCCGCGAGGAATGGACGCAGCCCAAGGGAAGAAAGTCCGTCTCCGCCGTTGCGGTCAAGGCGGTCGAGGCGTCAGCCGATCCCGGCCAGATCAGTCCATGAGAGGCCGTTATGGGTGCGGATGATGAGCTAAGGTGTACCCCAAAGCAACCAGCATTACTTGAGGACTGACGACACCCCAAGGAGAGGTGCTGGCGCTCTAAAAACAAAAAGAACAAAAAATCAATGAATAGAAAAACGTAGGGACAGCCTGATGAAGTGATTTTCACATGACGATTGTTTCCCGACAAATTTGCTTTGTCTGCAAACTTCTTAGGATGCGGCAGAAAGGGAAAATGAGGGCCGCCATTTAGCCTTCCTCATAAATTATCATGCACGAACTATGGCCAGATCAAAGACGTTGCGGCCTTTGGTTTGTCCTTCGCCAATATTGCTGCGAGGGCTTTTGGGATGCTCAGCGCATAAATTTCACCGAACTCGAACGAGCCAATTAATTCGGCCGCAAAGCTCTTGACGAGTCGGAGTGCTGGAATGTTCTCATATAGAATATGAGCATGAAGGGTCCGGATCCCGGCGGCCAAGCAGTCTTGAAGCATCACCGTTAACAGAAGCGAGGCTATTCCTCTGCGCTGGAAATTGTCGGTTACGCCGAATGCCAGATCACCAGAAGCCGGTTCATCATGGCGCCTCAGGGCATGGATGGCCGCCACCGCTGGCAAACACGCCTTCCCTTCATGAATCGCGCCCCAGGAAAGATGATTGCATCCATCAATCGCCGTGAGCCGGTCCAGCAATCGCAAGGGGACCTTCTCGAATCCAAAATGGAATCGCAGATAACGTGACCGGCCCGATAATTCTTCAATGCCACGCGCGAAGAGATGCCGATCAAAGATAGTGGCGGGTCTGAGCAAGACTGGATCACCATTGTCGAGAACAATGCGATGTTTTCTGTCAGAGCCGATGTAGGGCCCCTGCACGATCATCAAACAAAGCTCCTTTTACAAGCCGAAGTATAATCGCCTCATCAAGACTACCGCAGATCGGCCGGCGACTACAGACTTGTCTCATTTGCCGGGCTTTCACCGACTGACCGGCCACACCCATTGTCTCAATGCACGTCAAAACGTCGGCATTGTAACGCAATGGCGCAGAGTTCCCAGAGAACCATCAAATATCTATTGATATTTGAATATCAATTGATATTTGTGTGGGAAGTCGTCCCTACTGCGCATCCGATATGGAGACACACCAATGATGCTGAAGACATTTCCCGGCTTCGATATTCCAACAGTTGCACCAGACGGTTTCGAGCATGAGCCTGATGCGACAACGGCTTATTGGCATCACCGCCCGGAAAACACTCTGCCGCCTCCCGATTTCATTGGGCCGTATGCGCGACACCGCCCCCTGCCGACGCCGGACGTTGAAGACCGGAGGGCTTGGATCATCGGAGGCGGCATCGGGGGCCTCGCGGCCGCCTTTTATCTGATCCGCGACGGCCACATGGCGCCTGGCAATATTACGATCCTCGAAGAAATGGATATTGAAGGCGGCTCAATGGATGGCGCCGGAAACCCCGAACATGGCTATATCATCCGTGGCGGCCGTGAGATGAACTGGAACTATGACACGCTGTGGGACATGTTCCAGGATGTTCCCGCCGTGGAGCTGCCCGAAGGATACTCCGTTCTCGATGAGTACAGGCTCATCAATGACAACGATCCGAACTATTCGAAGGCGCGTCTTATGCGCAATCGAGGTGAGATCCTGGACTTCACCGATTTCGGCCTGAGCACCTCACAGCAATGGGAAATGATCCGTCTCATGCTAAAGAGGAAGGAAGACCTTGATGATATCAGCATTGAGGAATATTTCAGCGAAGGCTTCCTCAAGAGCAATTTCTGGGCGCTCTTCCGCACTATGTTTGCCTTCAAGAACTGTCACAGTCTCCTTGAGGTAAAGCTCTACATGCACCGCTTCCTGGATTCCGTTGACGGCTTTGGTGACATGTCCGTCCTTATTTTTCCGAAGTACAACCAATACGACACGTTCATCAAACCCCTGGCAGATATGCTTCGCCACAGGGGCGTGAGGTTCCAGTTCGCAACCCGCGTGCATGATCTAGCGCTTAGTGAAGTAGACGCACAAAAGACCGTGACCGGCATTGAATGCACGATCTCAGGGCAAGCGCACCAGATCGATGTGCGCCCAAACGACCTTGTCTTTGCCCTGACGGGATCGATGACCGAAAACACGGCCTATGGTGACCTAGACACAGTTCCGCAGCTAGCGGTCGGCCGGCACGATCCGGGTGAGGAGAGCGGCTGGACACTCTGGCGAAATCTCGCAGAGAAGTCTCCTGTCTTCGGGCACCCGGAAAAATTCTATGGCGACACCGACCAGTCCATCTGGGAGTCAGCTACGCTGACGTGCAAACCCTCACCTCTTGTCGAGAAACTCAAGGAACTCTCCGTCAACGATCCATATTCGGGGCGCACGGTGACGGGCGGCATCATTACCTTTACGGACTCAAACTGGCTCTTGAGTGTCACCTGCAACCGTCAGCCGCACTTCCCTGACCAGCCGGAAGACACGCTTGTCGTATGGGTCTACGGCCTGCTCATGGACCAATCCGGAAATCACGTCCGCAAGACCATGCCACAGTGTACTGGCCGGGAAATCCTGACCGAACTCTGCTATCATCTGGGGATCGAGGCGCAGATTGACGACATCGTCGCCAATACCAAGGTGCGCACCGCACTCATGCCGTACATCACCGCACAATTCATGAAACGCGCCGCAGGAGACAGGCCAAGGGTCGTTCCGGATGGCTGCACAAATCTCGGACTTGTCGGGCAGTTTGTTGAAACGCGAAACGACATCATCTTTACGATGGAAGCGTCCATCCGGACAGCCAGGATCGGGGTCTACAAGCTCCTCAACATTCCCAAACAGGCCCCGGACATCAGTCCCACACAATATGACATCCGTAACCTGCTCAAAGGCGCCCGCGCCCTGAACAGCGGCAAACCGTTCCCAGGCGAACGCCTGTTACACCGATTGCTTGATCGCACCTATTATGCACACATTCTTCCCCCACTTCCCGAGCCCGAGACATCTAGACGTGATGCCTTTGAAGCCGAGATCGAAAGCCTTGCGGCAAAAGGCGGAGATGCCCTGAAAAGCCTCGCGACGTGGATCACGACATTCCGTAAGGGATTTGAAAGGAAGGGAGACTGAGCTCGAGAAATTGGGCGGCAGTCAAAAGAATGTACCGATGAAGAGCCCCCACCGCCGGCTGTCCCGGCAAGAACAGCAAAGACAGACTCGTGACCGCCTCCTCGATACGGCTGAAACCCTGTTCGCCGAAGGAGGAATCAATGCGACGTCTCTGCGAAGCTTGTGCGAGTCGGCGGGGTTTTCCCAAGGCGCCTTCTACTCCAATTTCGCTGGCAAGGAGGACTTGTTGTTATCGGTTCTCCAACGTCATATCGAACACGAAGCCGAATTGCTTCTTGATCTGGCGAAGGAAGCAACAGACGACACACTCGACGACGCCCTGGAGAAGCTTGCCAGCCGCCTTGCGCAGATTTCTCAAGACACGCGATGGTCACTGCTGGCGATTGAATTGCAATTGCAGGCACGGCGTGACACCCAGTTTGCGGCTCAATGTGCCGATACCCGAAAAGCCAGTTATGCGGCGCTCGCTTCAGTTCTGGATCTCCTGAAGGCGCGATTTGCACTCGACTTCAGAATTCCGTCCGTACAGCTTGCAATCAGCTTATACGCTTTATGGTCCGGACTCGTCTTGTGTGGACCGGTGGACAACACGTTGCCTCGGGATCAGGTGTTACTTATTTTTCTGAAGGGACTGATCGAACCCTAAAGACATCACTAGGACATATGCTGGGTCTCTACGGCGCTAATCAGATATAAGCCTGCGCCGCTGTGAACCAGCCCCTTGCCTTAACGTTCGTCGGCTCCACTCAGCGCTTTTTGTGAAAGAGCAATACGCCCTTTGGTCAGCGACGATAGGCCTGCCCCACCCGAGAAATCCACAAGACGGCAAACAGCGATCACCCCATATGCCGCCGTCAAGCCGAATAGGTTCGCCAGATCTGGCCACAGATTGGACAGCGGGGCTCCCATCTGATTGAGCCCGATCATGACCTGAATTCCCGAGCTGGTAGGAAATAGTCGGCGGAAAACGGCGAGCCAATGCGGCATCGCCTCAATGGGCCAGGACAAACCACTCAGGAAGTAGATCGGCAAAGAGGTGATGATCCATATCTGCACCGGCCGCTCCCTCGTACGAAAAAAGCTTCCAAGAGCAAGTGCGCCAGCTATGGTCGCCGATACAAACAGCCCCCCCGAAAGAAGAAGATCACCGAGGCGTCCCGCGCCCCGGGGATAGTCCTGCAACCAGAAGACAAAACCTGAGAAATAGAAAACTTCCGCAACGCCGAGCACAAAAAAAGCCAAAGCGATCCCCAGAAAGGTCCGCAGCGGGAATTTTGTTCGTCCTTGCGCCTCACGCAACGTCGCAGCCAGGAGCGCCAACCCCATCAACAAGGTCTGATGCACAATCAGGAAGACAACACCAGGAACGACCGTACTCCCGTATCCCTCTCGTGTATTGAACAAGGGTCTTTCAATGACTTTCAAAGGGTTGGCAGCTGGCGCACCAAGAGTCCGAGCCTGATCCTTTGCTGACTCAACCGCCAACGCTCCTAAGGACGTCGCCACGCCTGATAGGGCGGCTCCACTACGCAGAAGGTATGCACCATTTCCATAGAGTGAAACGACGCCTTGCCCACCGGCGCGAATTTCATCCCCAAAACCGGATGGAATCAGAACAATTGCTGTTGCCCGCTCATCCTCCAAGAGAATTTGCGCCTCGTTCAGTGATGGCGCACGCGCAACGACTCTTGCCTGCTGTGTTGCTCCGATCTTCACCGCCAACGACCGGCTCGATGCGCTGTTATCAAGATCGACTACCACCAGTGGCAAACGCACCGCCACCTGGCCTGTATAGGCTGAGGGATAGAAAAATGAATAAAGAACAAAGGAGACACCCAGTAAGAGAAATGCCGGGCGATCAGAAAGAATCGCTTTGAATGTCGCAAAAAAGGCGCGGGCAATCATCTTCGCCCCCATACCGCAGGCTGGGTTGCAGCGTTGATATAGCCGGGCAGACCGATGAGTGTTCCCAGGCCGGTGAACAGGCACAATATGCCGATGTAGCCGATGGCGACTTCCGGCGGCCCCGCCATGCTCCACTGCCCATTCAAAACTTTTGTGAACCAGGTGAACGGGAGAATCTGGCTCCAGACCCGCGCGAATCCTGATGCGGATTGAATTGGAAAGATCGCGCCCGTGAAAGCGAATGACGCACCCGCATAAATCCCAGCCACCGAAAGGGACTGCATCATTGACCTTGTAACCCCGACCAGCGCCAGAGCGATGGCGGAATATGCCGTATACATGCACAAATAGGCCAGAATAAGCAGACTAACGCGCCCCTGGATCGGCCATCCACGAAACTTGGCGAGATACACCGTAACAACAAGACTCCAGCCCATGAATATCAGGATGTACGGCGCGATCTTGCCGGCGATGGCAGGCACGGTCGACCACCTTTCGCACAACCATTCTCCAATGGTCCGGTCCCGCAACTCGCGTCCAAGCGCGCTTGTCACCGCAATCATGAAAGCGAGGTGTAAAAGCGCCGGATGCAACAGCGACACCAACTGAAATTCGTAACTTCTTTGCGGGTTGAAAAGGAGCGTACTCTGAACCTTGATGGGTGGAGGCCTTACCCCACTGGGCTGAAGAGCCGCCGTCTGCCGCATAGCAAGTTTTGCAGAATAATCCTCGATAACAGAATTGACATCCCGGAGCAAAGCTCCGGATGCTGTGGAATAGCTGGCATTGTAAAAGACCTCGATCGCAGCACTATTGCCCTGCAGGATCTCACGAGACGCACCGCTCGGTATGAGAACGACGACGTAGGCTTTGCGGGCCTGCACAAATTGCTTCGCCTCACCGAAATCTAATATGCTCGCGACAACATGAATCGCCGGGGCTGCATCCAATCTTAAGCCGAGTTCTCGCGAAATCTGCGTTTGGTCCTGATCCACAAGCACTATGGGAAGATCGCGGACAACACCAGCCCCAAACACCCATGCGAGTATCCCAAGCAACATAGCCGGAAACCAACTGACCATCGCGCGATCCCAGAAATTGCGGGACAGGAAATCGAGTTCTCGCACAAACGACGACGCGAACGCCCTCATGGCTCTGATCGCTGCGGCCAGGGAAAAAGCACCGTCATCCCCGGACGAAGCCGTTCAATTGGTTCAGTCGGTTTAAGATGAACCTCAAAGCTCTTGACGTCATAGCCGCTGGATTGGCGCGTCGCCCGCCAAGTGGCAAAGTTGCCTGCGGGTGCAATGAATGTGACCTGAAATTCAGCTTCCTTATCTCCAAGAGCGGGTATGGTCCCTTTGTAAACCGCTGCTCGCCGCAAATCACTAAACTGGTCTTCGCGTACGAAGATGGTCACCCAGGGATCCCCGGTTTCCGTCACCATGAATACCGGAAAGCCCTGCGGCACCAACTCTCCCACTTGAGCAAGGCGTCGACCGACTTCCCCATCCGCCGGTGAGGCAATGCGCGTTTCTGCGGCCGCAGCCTCAACCTCGGCAAAGGCGCCCAACGCTTGCTCAAGCTGACCGCTGGCCGCCAGCTTGTCTTCGTCGCGGGCGCCAGCCAGCGCCTGATCATAAACAGCTCTGGCTGCGCGCTCCGCCTCTTTCGAAGCGACCGCATTTGCTTCAGCCTCGTCTCTTTGTTGTCCCGGCACGACCCCTTCGTTGAAGAGCCGCTGAATTCTCTGATGCGTCGCTCCCGCCAAATCGGCGGCCGCCTTCGCGCGACGCCATTGAGCCTCGGCCGCGCGTATATCTTCTGCGCGCGCACCGTCCTCCGCCTT
This sequence comes from Henriciella aquimarina, assembly GCF_002088975.1. GTDB lineage: Bacteria > Pseudomonadota > Alphaproteobacteria > Caulobacterales > Hyphomonadaceae > Henriciella > Henriciella aquimarina. Next base: position 5,842 of record NZ_NCST01000125.1, on the reverse strand, counting down.
CGCCTCCATGGCTCTTGCAGCGGTAACCGCACCGTTGGCCTGTTGCGACCGGGCCACGACTTCAGGACTATCGACCGTAAACAGAAGCTGTCCGGCGGTAACCCGCGCCCCTTCGGAGACATGAAACGCTTCTATCCGGCCAGTCACCTTGCTGGCGGCCCGGATCTCTCGCGCATCGACCATGCCCTCGATCTGATCCTGGACCGGACGATAGCCGAGCCAGAGCCCTGATACGATCAGAATGACAAGACCGATGCCGCCCACAAGAGCGAACAATGGTTTGCGCGACTTGCCCTGCGCCTGCCTCGCCAAAGGGGGCTCCACCTCAGCCCCCACTGCTTCGCCGCTTTCTTCAATCTCTATGTCTTCAGTCATGGGACCACCCTGTCGGCGCGGTTTAAAAAATGTGGCATTTCTAGCATTTTCCCGCTGATCGACAGTAGATCCGCCAACGCAACAATGTAGTCATATGCAGCCTGGGTCTGCTGAATACGCGCCCGCCCAAGACCCAGCTGTGCATCGATGACATCAAGGGATGTCGCCTGCTGCTCGCTATAAGCAAGCCTTTGCAGACGGAGGTTTTCCTTGGCCGAGGCGATAGCCGAGTCGAGAAGGAGGAAATTCTTCCGCGCCGCTTCCACCTCGAACCAGGACCTAGTCACACCGATCTCGATCTGGATTCTCGCTTCCCTGCGACCCGCCCGCGCTTGATCTGCAACCGCCCTTGCAGAGGCAACCCCTTCCTTACGATCAACACCAGAGAGAAACTTGTACCTAAACCCAACGCCAACCATCCAATCGGGATCAGTCAAGAGGGCATCCTCACGATCCAGATTGTATTGGGCGAACCCATAGACTTGAGGGCGTTGTTTGGAGATCTCCTGGCGCACTCCGGCATCGGCCTGGTCAGTGATCGCCTGCAACCTCATGAGCTCAGGATGGGTTGCAAGCGCAGACGCCTTGAAGTCTTCGACAGGCCTAAGCGGCTCAGATATTACAGACAGGGGACTGAGCGGGCGTACACCGCTTGGGGACCGCAACAAACCGGCAAGTGCAACATTCGCGGTCGCCAAGCTCGCTATGGCATTTTCATATTCGCGTTTCGCTTCGTCACGCGCGACTTCCGCCTGCAGGCGCTGCGCTCGGCTCGCAAGTCCGGCGTCTTCCATGCGTGTTACATCCTTGAGATGTTGTTCTAATCCGGACAGCACATCCCGCCTTACGCCGAGCACCCGCTCCGCCAATTGTTGGCCAAAATATGCGCTTACGAGCTGATGCAGGCCGTCTTCCACGGTAAGGTTCTGCTCTGCGCGCGCCCCATCTACTTGCGCCCGGGCACCATCCTTTGCCGCAGCGATCTCCCCTCCGGTATATATCGGCAATGTTGCACTGAAAATTGGACGTGTACTGCTCATCTCTTGACGAAATACCAGCGGATCGGGGATCCCATAGTCTTTAATGAGAGGCGACAAGGAGCCAAGAGGTAGATAGAGTGTCTTCTGATACTCTAGCAGCTGAAATTCAAAATCGATGTCTGGACGATGCAGATGTCTGGTCGACCGTTCCTGCGCCTGCATCGCGTTGACTTTATCGCTGGCCGCAGCGATCGCATCGGATCGTTCCAGGAACTTTAGCTCTGCGGCATTATAATCCAACGCAACCGGTGTATTCTCCTGAGCAAGCGCGGCAGGCGAAATCGATAAGGCGACAACACAGATTGCCCACCCGATCAGGAGATGAATTATCGGTCGTCTCGTCCTTCGAGCAATCCGCATAAACTGTAGAATCATGCCATGTCCCCGATCTTTAGCGCGAACTTGACGATTCTCCGCGCCATTGCCTCCGCCGAAGACGCTTTGTCTCCCTTACGCAACCAATTGATCGATAACCATGTGAGGCCGCCGGCCAGAAGGAGCTTCAGGTCACGCTCATCTTCGTTCGGATGAGTCTTCCTCTGGAAGCCGGGTCGCATCATTCGCTCCGACACAATCCCGACCAGTCCCTCGAAAAGATCGATATTGCCCGCGCTATCGAATACGTTGAGATAGAATGTTTTGTCTGTGTGAAGATGACGCAGCACTGACACAGTTCGCTTTTCCAGCATTGTGCGGACTTCCTCAACACTGGCACGCTCAAGCCCGCTTTCAATATGTGGGTATGCCTCTGAAAGTTGGTGGAGCGCCGCGGCCCGCGCCGCAGATGGGACGTCGGCGAAGTGCTGGTAGAAGGTGGGGCGCGTCACCCCTGCCACTTCAACGACCTGCGTGATCGATATGGACACAACTGGTTGCTCACGCACCAGTTGGATCATCGCTTCGATCAGTGTGCTTCTGCTTCTATGGAAGCGGGGATCATTGGGCTTTGCGAGCCGTCGCCGGATCGAGCCATGTGCGGTGAACGCCGGTGAGATTGCCGTTCACGTCCGTGACCTTGGCGAGCAATGCAGGCCAGGTCTCCGGTGGGGTGTCCTTGGGCTGACCTTCTCGCCAATAGTAGCAGCACGGATGAAATCGCAGCGCTGGCGCGTCGCCAAGCCCGGAAAGACCGCGTCGACGAAGATAGCGCTCGGCGAGCGTTCCACCGACCGGTCTTCCCATGGCGAAGAGGCGCCGTGCAGCCTCCGGCGATCTGGTGGAGGCAACCACGCGTTCGCGAGTTGGCGGTTCGGGTCGTGGGAGACTCAGGAACAGCCGTGCCTCATCAAGCGTCTCGCCGAAGGTGCGAAGTTGCCGGGCGCCGGCGATGAGATCTAGCAGGTCACCATGTTCGCCCGTGGCGGCGTCGGTCCATTTCCCAGCGGCGCCTGGACCGTGGGTTGGTCCAGTGAGGCGAACATAAAGACTGCGTCCGGGCGTGTTCTCGATGTCGCCGACGATCCAGTATCGGCCCTGCTTGCAGCCGTTAGAGAGGTAATGGCGGCAGACGGCCTCCGCCTCGCGGCCGAGCCGTCCTGCGATTTCGGATGCTGCGCTGTTCATTTGCGCCTCCATGGTGAGAGAGCAAAAAAGAAGGAGCCCGCCACATTGGGCGGGCTCCAGGGGCGGCTGCGGGAGCCGTTGGGGGGCTTGGCTCCCGGTCACTCGGCCGCAGTGGCGAAGGCGTTGCCGGTGACAGGTTCATCATCGGCGATGACGGTGGAATCGCCCATGGCCGGTTCGCCGCCGTCTTCCGCCGATTGCGCTTCGCTTTCAGGGAGAGCCGGCATGCGCAGGACTTCGGGCAGCCAACCGGTTCCTTCGAGAAGCTCTTCGGCCGCCGTGACCATGTCCGGCTTCTTGAGACCGGCGATGCGGTCGGCTGCTTCCGCGCCCTTCGCTTCGCGCACGGCCTCCAGAATGCGGGCCTTGGTGACGCGAGCGAGATAGCTCTCGCCCGTCGGCGCCCAGCCCGCCGCCGCCATGTCGAGCCCGAGCGTCGCCGCCAGCACATCGGCATGGGCGAGCGCCCGCGGACGGCGGTTGTACGGTTCCTGGACGGCGTTGGCGGTCATGGCGACGCAATGCGCGAACAGCGCCTCGCGGCTATCGTTGTCGAACCCGACCAGCGCCTCCCACAGATCCTCAGGCGCTTTCGGCAGCGCCCCTAGCCAGCTCGTCGTGCGATCGTCGATGCTGAGCGCGTAAGCCGTGTCGCCAAGGCCCGGCGCCTGGGCGCCGAAACCGGCGCTGTGCGGCGTGATCTCGACGCAGCTATCCAGCGGATAGTGATAGAAGAGCCGGAGCGTCATCGCGTGCAGGGCGGCGAGGAACGCCGTCTGCGGATCGTTGGCGAGCGCGTCGCGAAGGGCGAGCGTGCGATGCGCCGTCAATTCCATGACGAGGCGGTCGGAGAGCGGCTTCAGGCCATCGTCTTCCTCTTCCGCCTCGTCGCTGGCGTCCGGGGGCGTAGCGTCGTCGACGTTCTCCTCGGCAGACGCGTCGATCCCATCGACCTCGTCCTGTTCGTCGGATTCGCCGGAAGGTTCATCCTCGGTACGGACATAGCCACGTTCGACACGCAGGCGGCCGTCATGGCCGATGCTGGCGAAGACGCCGGCCACGGCGATTTCGTCCGGCTCGAAGCGGACGGGCCGCTCCTGCAAGGCTTCCATCGCCGTTTCGATCTCGCCGAGCCGGGTGTCGATCTCTTCCGGGAACTCCTCGGCGTCGGCGTACTCGTCTTCGAGCTTGTCGTATTCGGCCTTCAGCGCGTGGAAGCTCGCGATCTCGTCCTCGCTCATCGGCTCGGTCTCGCCGACGATCCGGCGTAGACCGTAGGTGTGGCCGTAGGGAAAGTCCGTGCCGATCTCGATCCATTTCCAGCCCTCGGCGCGGATCGCTTGCGCCTCTGTTTCGAGCTTTTCATCGACAAGTTTCGCAAGCAGGCCTGCATCCTGCAGCCATCCGCCATCGTCGGACTGGAACAGGTCGCGAAGGATAGCGCCGCCGGCCGCCTCATAGGCGCCGAGCCCGACGAACTGCGCCCGCCGGTCGGAGGCGCGCACGGCGCCTTCGGTCAGCATGCGGCGGATTTCATAGGGCTGTTTCACATAAGTCCGTTTGATCGACTCCCAGACCTGTTCCTGGCGCTCATGGTCGGGATTGACCGTGAAGGCCATGAGCTGGTCGAGGGTCAGTTCCTCCTCGGCGTAGGCGTCGAGAAGCGACGGCGCGATAGCGGCGAGCTTAAGCCGCTGCTTGACGACATTCGCCGAGACGAAGAAGGCCGCCGCGATTTCTTCCTCGTGTCTGCCTTTCTCACGCATCGCCTGGAAGGCGCGGAACTGGTCGAGCGGATGAAGCGGCGCACGCTGAACATTCTCGGCGAGACTGTCTTCTTCAGCGAGGCCGTCCGTGCGCACGATGCAGGGCACGGGCGCTGTGCGGTTCAGCCGCTTCTGCTTGACCAGAAGTTCGAGCGCCCGGTAGCGGCGTCCGCCGGCCGGGATCTCGAACATGCCGGTTTCCGCGCCGTCCTCGTCCAGCACCGGCCGGACGGTGATCGAGGACAGGAGCGTGCGCCGGGCGATGTCCTCGGCGAGCTCCTCGATCGAGACGCCGGCCTTGATGCGCCGAACATTGGACTGGCTCAGCACCAGCTTGTTGAAAGGGATGTCGCGCGAGGCGCTGAGGGTGATTTTTTGAGACTTGGTCATGTCAGTTCTCCGTGGGCGGGCTGGCCGAAAGCCTCTCTCTCGACCTCCAAACCCGTCACGAAGAACCCGGCCCGCCTCGTCCTCTTGAGGAAGCGACGGACCGGAAAGGCGGAGCACCGGTTGAAGCTACGCTGCGCGCTCCAGGAGCTTCTTCGCCTTGCCCTCCATATCGAGTCGGGCGTCCTGCTGCGGCTTCGACCGGGCGACCGCGGTGATGCCCTGCACGAAGTCGAACACGGACTCGGGCGGCCGGCCTTCCTCGGCCAAGACCGTTTCGACGATCCTGGCCGTCTCCGCCTTGGAGAAGCCCCGCTTACGGAGGAAATCGGTGCGGTCGTCGTCACTGTGGGCGACGATCCGCTCGCGCGCTGCTCGAATGCCTTCGATGAAGGGGCGTGGCGAGGAATCTGCAAAGCGGGTCAGAGCCGGCGCCGCCTCGTGCGCGAAGCGATTAGCGGCGTATTTGGAATGCCGGATGCTGATTTCCTGGAAGTCCTCAACGCCCCAGAGATTGCGGTTCTGGCAGACGGCGCGCAGATAGAAACTGGCGATGCCGAGCGTCTTCGCGCCGACCTCCGAGTTCCAGCAATAGAAGCCCCGGAAATAGAGATCGGGAGATCCGTCGGGCAGCGTGCCCGCCTCGATCGGGTTCATGTCGTCGACCAGGAAGAGGAAGACGTCTCGGTCGGAGGCGTAGAGCGTGGTCGT
>NZ_NCST01000124.1 GCF_002088975.1 Henriciella aquimarina | reverse complement strand
TGTCTTACTCTTTCACCGCCGAGACGACGCCGGCGCCGACGGTACGGCCGCCTTCGCGGATGGCGAAGCGCAGGCCCTGGTCCATCGCGATCGGCGTGATCAGCTCGACGTCCATTTTGACGTTGTCGCCCGGAAGAACCATTTCCTTGTCCGCCGGAAGCGTGACAACACCCGTCACGTCCGTCGTCCGGAAGTAGAATTGCGGACGATAGTTCGTGAAGAACGGCGTGTGACGGCCACCCTCTTCCTTCGTCAGGATGTAGGCCTCGGCCTCGAACTTCGCGTGCGGCGTGATCGAACCCGGCTTGCAGAGAACCTGGCCGCGCTCCACGCCTTCACGGTCGATGCCGCGGATCAGCGCGCCGATATTGTCGCCGGCCTGACCCTGGTCGAGCAGCTTGCGGAACATTTCCACGCCCGTCACCGTCGTCTTCTGCGTGTCGCGGATACCCACGATCTCGACTTCGTCACCAACCTTGATGATGCCCGTCTCGACGCGGCCCGTCACAACCGTCCCGCGGCCCGAAATGGAGAACACGTCTTCCACCGGCATCAGGAACGGCTTGTCCAGCGGACGCTCAGGGGTCGGGATGTACTCATCCACAGCCGCCATCAGCTCCAGGACCTTGTTCTTGCCGATCTCCTCGTCACGGCCTTCGACCGCCGCCAGCGCAGACCCGGCAATGATCGGGATCTCGTCGCCCGGGAAGTCGTACTCGTTGAGCAGCTCGCGGACTTCCATCTCGACCAGTTCCAGAAGCTCCGGATCGTCGACCTGGTCGACCTTGTTCAGGAACACCACGATCGCCGGAACGCCAACCTGGCGCGCCAGCAGAAGGTGCTCGCGCGTCTGCGGCATCGGGCCGTCAGCCGCGTTCACAACCAGGATCGCCCCATCCATCTGCGCGGCACCCGTGATCATGTTCTTCACATAGTCGGCGTGGCCCGGGCAGTCGACGTGCGCATAGTGGCGCGCTTCGGTCTCATACTCCACGTGCGCGGTGTTGATCGTGATCCCGCGTGCCTTCTCTTCCGGCGCGTTGTCGATGTCCTCATACGACTTCGACTCACCGCCCCAGCTCTCGTGAAGCACCAGCGTGATCGCCGCCGTCAGCGTCGTCTTGCCGTGGTCAACGTGTCCAATCGTACCAATGTTTACGTGCGGCTTGCTCCGCTCAAACTTTGCCTTGGCCATAGATGGCTTCCTCTTAGCTAACTGTCCGGCCCGCCGGACAAACTTATGTTCCTCATACAGCGGGCCTTTGATTCCCGTTGAAGCGGGCGACATACACACGCGCGCGCGAGCTTTCAAGCTTCCATAGCAATTGACGCGCAGGCCGATGCTGCACTCTTGACAGGACAGGGCCCCACGTGTCCCTGCACTTTCATGGCTAGCGCAATGGAATTCCACGCTTTCGGCAACAAAGAGACCTTTGAAACCGAAGCCGCCGACTGGATCGAAGCCCGCCTGGCAGACGCCCTGTCACGGCGCGGCAAGGCAACGCTCTTCTGCTCTGGCGGATCGACGCCGGGCCCCATCTACGAGTCGCTGTCAGCCGTCGATCTCGACTGGGCCAACATCACCGTCGGCCTGGCTGACGAACGCTGGGTGGACGAAACCCACGATGAGTCCAATGCCGCCTTGGTGCGCTCGACACTGCTGCAGAACAAGGCCGCCAAGGCCCCCTTCCTGCCGATGAAGACCGACAGCGAGACCGCCTTCGGCGCAGAGACCGAGCTGGAAAAGATCTATGGCGGCCCGTCCAATGTCATCGATGTCCTGGTGCTCGGCATGGGCCAGGATGGCCATACCCTCTCCTGGTTCGCCAATGCCAAGGGGCTGGGCGCGGCCACCGATCCGGGCAACATCCTGTCTGTGGCCCCTATCAACGCGCCGAAATCGAAAGTGACCGGTCCGGTGACCGAACGCATGACGCTCACCTATCCGGTCGTTGCCCGCGCACGCAGCATCATCCTGCTTCTGTCTGGCGACCGGAAAAAATCCGTTTTCGAGTCGGCCAATCCGGCGCATCCTGTTTCACAGATGCGCAAGGCTGCCGGTAAGGCGCTTGCTGTCTTCTACCGTTCCTGAAGCCACACGAGGCGTCCAACATGGCTCTGAAACACCATGCCGACCGGCTGAAAGCCGCTTCCCTGCAGGACCTGAGCAAGGCCCGCACCGACCGGCCCGCGCTTGATGCCCCCGGCTGGTCAGTGGACCTGACCCGACACTATCTCGATGCCGACACCGAAGCCGAGCTGGCCGAGACGGCCGCAAGGAAGGACCTGGCCGGCGCCATCGAGCGGCTGTTCGATGCGGCTATCGTTAACCCGTCGGAAGGCCGGGCCGCCCTGCACTGGGCCCTTCGCGCGCCAGCACCGACGCACGAGTCGACGAAAGCGGTGCGCCAGACGGCCCTCGATGCCGAGGTGCTGGCCGAGCAGATCGCCAGGGGCGAGAAGACCAGCTCTGCCGGCAAACCCTTCAAGGCGATCGTGCATATCGGGATTGGCGGCTCGGACTTCGGCCCACGCCTGATCGCGGACGCGTTTCACGACAAGCGCCATGCCGGGATGGAGCTGCGCTACTGCGCCAATCTCGATCCGCTTGACCTGAGCCTGGCCGTGGACGGCCTCGACCCGGCCGAAACCCTGGTGGTCGGCGTGTCGAAATCCTTCGGCACCGAAGAAACCCTCTACAATCTTGGGCGCGCCCGCACCTGGCTGAAGGCGTCTGTCGGCGACGGCTGGGCCCAGCATTTCGTGCTCGTGACCGCCAACCCGCCACGCGCCAAGGCCTGGCTCGACGGCGCCGACGGCCTCATCCTCGACCTGCCGGAAACGATTGGCGGGCGCTATTCGATCTGGTCGGCCGGCTCTGTCGCCTGCTCCATCGCGCTGAAAAGCGATGTCATGGCGGACTTCCGCCAGGGCGCCGCCGATATGGATGCGCATGTGGCCAGCGCTCCGCTTGGCGAGAACCTGGCTGTGCGCCTCGCCCTGCTCGACTACTGGAACAGCTCTTTCATGGGGTTTGGCGCGCGCGCCTTGCTCGCCTATTCGCGGCGCCTGCGCCTGCTGCCGGCCTATCTGCAGCAGCTCGAAATGGAATCGAACGGCAAATCGGTCGGCCCGGATGGCGAGGCCGTCGATCTGGCGACGACCCCGCTGCTCTGGGGCGGCGAAGGCACGATCGGTCAGCACTCCTACCATCAGTGGCTGCACCAAAGCCCAACCGTCATGCCGGCCGAATTCATCCTCGCCCCCGGCTCACGCGAGGATACCGAAGGGGTGACAGGCCTCACCGCGCACGCGCTGGCCCAGGCCGAGGTGCTTGCCAATGGCCGCACGCTGGACGAGGTGCGCGCCGAAGAGCCGGAACTGCCGATGGAAATCGCCGCGCAGAAAGTCCATGCCGGCGGGCGGCCCTCGACGCTTTTCCAGGCGCCGGTGCTGGATGCCTACCGTCTCGGCAGCCTGATCGCCCTGTTCGAGCACCGCACCTATCTGGCCGGCGTGCTCTGGGGCGTGAACAGCTTCGACCAGTGGGGCGTGGAGCGCGGCAAGACCATGGCCGGGCGGCTGAAACCAGCCCTGGATGGCGAGACCACGGCCGACGACCCCGTCACCGCCAAGCTGATTGCCGGGATCCGCACCGCACACTGAGACGGCGGGCAAGAAAAAAGCCCTCCGGACGAACCGGAGGGCTTTCTGAACCTGGCGGGCTGAGACCAATCAGCTGATCTTGTCGACCTGGCCGTAATCGAGATCGACCGGCGTGGCCCGTCCGAAAATCGAGACCGAGACCTTGAGGCGGTGATTGGCTTCGTCGATTTCCTCGACACCGCCCTCGAAGCCCTGGAAGGCGCCTTCATTGACGCGCACCTGTTCGCCGATCTCGAAGGAGACCTGCGGACGCGGGCGTTCGGACGCCGGCTCGTCGGCCGTCCCGAGAATACGCTCGACCTCGCGCTGCGGAACCGGCAGCGGCTTCTTGCCGCCTTCCGCACCGAGGAAACCGGAGACTTTCGGGGTGTCGCGCACGAGGTGATAGACGTCGTCGGTCAGCTGCGCCTTCATCAGGACATAGCCCGGGAAGTAGCGCTTCTCGACGGTCTTCTTCTTGCCGCGGACAACCTCGACGACTTCTTCGGTTGGAACCTCGATCTCTTCGATGAGCTCAGACAGGTGCTTCAGCTCCGCCTGATCGCGGATGGCCTGGGCGACCTTCTTCTCGAAGTTCGAATATGCGTGAACGATATACCATTTGGCCTCGGCCATGTGCGGGGCACTCCTTGAAAATTCTATGCGCCGAGACCCGTGATCAAGCGGATCGCGACAGCGATGACCTGATCGGCCAGGAAGAGGAACAGCGCGACGATGATCGACATGATGACGACCATGATCGTGGCCTGAACCGTTTCGCTCGGTGAGGTCCAGGTGACCTTGCGGCCCTCAGCCTCGACCTGACGAAAGAAGGTCACCGGATCCACGCTTTTCTTCTTGTCCTTATCGGCCATCAAATAAATCCTGAAAGTCGGGGGTGTAGCGGGCTTGCCCGTATTCGGCAACGCCATACTCCGCATTGAGCACAATGTGAAGGCATGTGGGTGCAGGAAGTCGTCGCGACAAGCAGCCAGCCCTTAAACCATCAGCGCCCGGACCAGTCCATGGGCGCGAGGCCCGGGACCTCTGTTTCCATGGCAAAAAGGCTGCCAGCGAAGGGCTGGGCGTCCATCTGGAAGGCGGTCAGCCCGGTCCGCGCGGTCGTGATGTAGAGCGTCTTCAGGTCCTTGCCGCCGAAACAGCAGCCGGTCGGGCGCACGGTCGGCAGTTTGACGACCCGGTCCACCGCCCCGTCCGGACGGTAGCGTACGATCCGCCCGCCATCCCATTCGGCATTCCAGAGACACCCTTCGGAATCGACAGCCGAGCCATCGGGATAGCCTGCCCCGGCACTGGTGGTCGCGAAGACGCGCCGGTTGCTGAGGCCGTGTTTGCCGTCATGATCGAAGGAATGGATCTCCTGCTCCGTCACATCGCAGGTGTAGAACGTCCCGCCATCGGGCGAGAAGCAGGCGCTTGAGGGAATAATGACCGTAGGCAGGGAGAGGCGCTCCAGCGCGCGATCCGGGGCCAGGCGGTACCAGGCGCTGCGCGCATCGGCTTCATCGCCATCCATCGTTGCCAGCCAGAAGCTGGCATCGGGGGCGATTCCCCCCGCATTGATCTTGTTTTCGCTTGGCTCCCCCTCGAGGAAGACAAGCTGGGTGTATTCCTCCGTCGCCGGGTCGAAGAACCCGATCTCGAGATCGCCTGCCATGAGAAGCTCGCCCCTGGCAAGGGCAATGACGCTCGCCTTCAGCGGCAAGTCATAACGGCGGGCATTGCCCGTTTTGGGATTGTAGCGATGCAGCTTGGCGCGTTTCGGATCGACCCACCAGAGCAGGCCTTCCGAAGGGCTCCAGACAGGGCTCTGTCCAAGCAGGCAACTTGTCGGCGCGACGCATTGGGGCTGGTAAAGGCTCATGCGATCTCCTTAAGGCCTGTGACACCACAAAAAAAGCCAGCCTGACAATCAGGCTGGCCTGGGCCGTAAGGCGATTTCGTCATCAATGCATGAAAATTTTGCTCGCCAGCAGCCGATTTCGGCAAGGGTTCGGCATCAGGGCGCCGGTCGAGCCGCCAGCCAGATGGCATGAACAAGACCCGGCACATAGCCGAGAATGGTCAGCAGGATATTGATGAGGAACTGCGTGCCGATCCCGCGCGAAAGCGCAACGCCGAGCGGCGGCAGCAAAATTGAGAGAATGATGATCAGGATCTGGCTTCCGGATGCGGGGCCAGCATTGGTTTCGGTCGTCATGGACATCCTCCTTGATGTGCAAACGGGGTGGCGCCTGAAGACGACCACCCCGTCAGAATTGTTCCGTCACGATCCCTATAGGACGCTTCGGCCTCGTATGGCGCGAGCCACAAAGCTTAGCACCAGCAGTGCGAGGAAAACGAAGAACAGAATCTGGGCGATACTGGCCGAGGCGCCAGCGATGCCGCCAAACCCGAAGATTGCGGCAATGATCGCCAGGACGAAGAATGTAAGTGCCCAACCAAGCATGATGATCTCCTTCCAGTTGGCATTTGTTATTCGGCCTTTCGCCGATGTCACAACAACGGGGGAATGAGATCGACGGTTCCGCAAATAATTTCAGGAACAAAGACTCTCAGGCGGCGTTACGTCTGTCCTGTTCACACAGAGAGGATTTACCAATGAAAAAGAGCCCACTGCTTATCGCCGGTCTTGGTCTTCTGGCCTTCATGACCTCCGCTTGCAACACCGTTGAAGGTGCCGGTCAGGACGTTGAGGCAACCGGTGAAGAGATTGAAGAAACGGCAGAAGAAGCAGGCGCTTCCTGAGCGAGCTGACTGCTACAAATTTCCGAGAAACGCGGCCTTTGACGAGGCCGCGTTTTTTATGTGCAAACTCATGGAAAGTGAACGCCCTTGAGAGCCATGGCCGGGCTTGTTCAGGCCGGGTCCTGGCGCTTTTCCTGCGGGATATATGTCAGCAGATAGACGGCCGGCTTCATCGACGCTTTCACGGCTTTTCGCTTGCCGGTCAGCAGACATCGCCAGAAGGCGATTCCGAACATGCCGATGGCGGCAAACAACACATCGAGCCTCGAAAGGCCGCCGAGCTTGCGGAACACCACACCAAGATCCCCGAGCGGGCCAACCGCGGGATGATAGTTTGGTTTATGAGTGCTTAGTGTCCGTGCCATCGCGAGGATTTACGCATCAAAGAATGGCCGGTTCCCAGCCCCGGAACGGTTTTTCTGTGGCGGCGTTCTCTTTCTGACGTAATTTTGCGCATTGGAGATAACCAATATGGCAAAGGATCACGGTGCATCCATCAAGGATGACGAGACCTATCAGGCCCTGCGGGATGACGGCTATTCGAAGGAAACGGCCGCCCGCATTGCCAATGCCCGGGCCAACTCGAATCAGCATCCCTCCAAAAAGGGTGGCAAGGCGCCGCCTTATGAAGACTGGACCAAGGATGAGCTGTACGAACGGGCCGCAGAACTGGATATTGAGGGACGATCGGACATGACGAAGGATGAATTGATCGCCGCCTTGCGGGACAAACGATGAGTCTTGCTGTCCTGATCAACCCGCGTTCCGGTAGTGTCCCGGCCGACGCCGAGGAGAAACTTCGCACCCTGCTCGACGAACTGAGCGAGCCGTGCGAGATCACCTGGCTCGACAAGGAGGATATCTGCACGCCGATTGATGCCTGTTTCGCAACGGCACCCGATGCAGTCATCGTCTGGGGCGGTGATGGAACCGTGGCATGTGCGCTGGAACGGGCCGGTGAAGACGGTCCGCCCATCCTGCCCCTGCCCGGCGGGACGATGAACCTCTTTCACAAGCAGATCCATGGCGGCCCATGCGACTGGGACGAATGCCTGCGCCGCGGCTTGACGGAAGGCCGTCTGATCGACGTTCCCGCCGGCTGTGCCGGAGACCGGCGTTTCTATGTCGCGGCCATGGCCGGCAATCTGACCGACCTGGCCGGACCGCGCGAAGCGCTGCGCGAGGGCCACGTCCTGGAAGCCATCGAACGCCTGTCCGGCAGCGACATGCTCGACATGTCGACCGGCATGTCCTTTACCGCAGCCGATTCCGACGGCCGCCCGCAGGATGGCTATGCCACCGCGGCCGCGATTTTCGTGGGGCCGCAGGATCAGTCGGACTTCGAATTCGCCTATATCAATCCCGACAATTCGATCGAACTTGTTGCGGCCGGCGTGGGCGCCCTCTTCTCCGACTGGCGCCAGGCGACCGGTGTGACGACCCTGCACGTCAATGATGTGCGGCTGAGCCACCAGAGAGGCTATGAACTGCGCGTGACCTTGGATGGAGAGCCGGTCCGCCTTAAGTCAGGCACGAGATTTCATCGTATTGCAAAAGCGGGGCGGGCCATTTCCGCCCAATGTGAATGACCAGACTCATCCAGCTTGCAGACATCCATTTCGGAACCGAGAACCCGGTCGCGCTTGAAGCCTTCGAGGCCGCGCTTGATGGCATCGTTCCCGATGCCCTGGCCGTGTGCGGCGACCTGACCCAGCGCGGCAAGCGCTCGGAATTCGAGGCCGCACGCGACTGGCTCGACGGGTTCGACATGCCGAAACTGGTCGTGCCCGGCAATCACGATACGCCGCTTCTCAATCTTTATGAGCGTGTCGTCTCGCCCTTCGAGCGGCATGAGCGCTATTTCAGCGACATGGCGGACCCGGTTGAGCTTGATGGCGCGATCCTGACAGGCATCAATACTTCACGCGGCTGGCAGACACGGCGCAACTGGGCGGAAGGCTCGGTCAATCTGGAAGACCTGGAAGATGCGATTGCCGGCACCGAAGCCGCCGCACGGGCAGGCAAGACCGTCTTCATGATCTGCCACCACCCTTTCCTCTCACCGCCGGATGCGCCGATGCGGACCGCCACGCGCCGGGGCCGGCGCGCCAGCCGCCGGCTTGCACAAAGCCCGGCCGGCTTCCTGCTGACCGGTCACGTCCATACGCCCTCGGTCACGGTCGTCGATGACAGGGATCAAGCCTATATCGCCGTCTCGGCCGGGACGCTCTCGACGCGGATCCGCACGAGCCCGGCCAGCTTCAACCTGATCGACCTCACCAACGGGCAATGCCAGGTCAGCGTCTACAAGCTGCATGGTGACCGGTTCGTCCCGGAGAAGCCCCACATTCTCGCACCGGAACTGGCCCAGCCCGAGAAGCACGTCGCTTCAATGGCCGAACAGCCCTAGAAATTCGTCGTCTTCTTCTTCGGGGGATCGCTCGGCATACGCAGCTCGACATGAAACCCTTCGCCGGGCTTTGACGTGATATCGATCTTGCCGCGCAGCTGCTTGGCGAAGGCGGACATCAGACGCGAGCCAAGGCCCGTGGACGAGCTGTCGGCCTCTTCCTCGAAATCAGCCCCGGCGCCGTCATCGATAACATCCAGAACGATGTCGTCACCATCCTCGTACAGCCGGACCGTGATCACCCCGCCATCTTCGTCGAAAGCGTACTTGGTGGCGTTCGTCACCGCTTCGAGAATGAACAGCGCGATGGGAATGGCGTCGTCGGCGGGACGGTCGATCTCGTCGATCTCGCTGTCGATGCGCACCCCGGTTTCATCCATGCCCAGCGCGCCGGCCAGGTGCGAAAGAAGCGCTTCGAGGAAGGGCTGCATATGCACCGTTTCCAGCCGCTCATGCTGGTAAAGCGTCTGGTGGACAATGGAGAGGGCATCGATGCGGTGGCGGGCGGCGGAAATCACTTCCCGTGCGGCCGGGTCGGCCACCTGACGACGCTGGAGATTGAGGAAGCTGGCCACGATCTGGAGGTTGTTTTTCACCCGGTGGTGAATTTCCTTCACAGCGGCGTCCCGCGTGGCAATCGCCGCGCGCAGGGACGCGTCGCGTTCCGAAATCCGGTTGGCCATCCGGTCGAAGCTGTAGGCAAAGTCCGAGATTTCATCGGGCGCGTTCTCGAACTCGTTGCCGATGCGGAAATTATAGTGCCCTTCCCCATAGATCAGGGCGAGACGCCGCAACCGGGCCAGCCATTTCAGGACGAGCCCGTCGACGGCGAGCCAGGCCGCAATCAGGGCCAGGGTGAAAGACAGCAGCGGAATGCCGACCGATTCGATCGGTTCCAGCGTGAACTCACTGAACAGGCCTGGCGATGGCCGGGAAATGATCGCATACATCCGGTCATCGACGATGGAGCGCACGACAATATCGAGCGATCCCATCCGTTCGGTGTTCGAGACAAAGAGGACACCATCCTCATCACCGGTCGACTCGGCAATCCAGTCACGGCTGACACCGACCAGACGCGCACTGCCGAAAACCTGGCCATCCCCGTCGGACAGGGCGAGCTCCACGTCTTCCGGAAGATTGGTCAGCCGGATGGTACGCACGAGCTGGTCTGTCTTCAGCGGGAAGGCAACGGCACCGGCAAATTCGCCATTCTCATCCTCCACCCGCCGCAGGACCGAAAACAGCCATGTCTGGCTTCTCGGCCCGAAAAAGGCATCGGTGCGCACGGTCGTTGCCCCGGCCTTGACCTCGGCAAAGGCCGCAGGCTGGGCCACTTGTCCGCTCGCCTCACCAAGGGCGGTACATGTAACCTCGCCATCGGCGTCGAAAGCAGCGACATTTGAAAGCTGCGGAATGCGCGGCGAGAGGGTTTCGAAAACGCCCCGGCACTCGCCATCCACCACATTCGGCAAGTAGATCTGTTGCAGGGTGTCGACCGTGGAGAGGATCTGCTCGATCTCGTCAATCGCACGGTCCGCGATCTCGATCAGTTCGTTGCGGCGGTCGGCCAACGAATCCTGCGCGTTGAGGTACGACCGGAAGCCGGCAAACATCAGAATAGGCGTCAGGGCGGCTGCGATCGTGAAAAGCAATCGCAGCCGCAATGAGCCCCGTCTGGGTTTTTCAGTTGTTTCAGGCGCCTGCCGGGATGTCACGCGATAGCTCGTCAGCCTGTCTCATGATGTCGTCGAAAGCTTCCGACGCCCTCAGCTTGTCATCACCGGAGAAACCCGCCTCATTGCTCTCGAGAACTTCGAGAAGTGCCTTGCGGGCACGGCTGACGCGGCTCTTGATCGTGCCGACGGCACAGCCGCAGATTTCTGCGGTTTCCTCATAGGAAAGACCACCGGCCCCGACGAGAATAAGCGCCTCGCGCTGATCTTCCGGCAGGGAGCCCAGACCGTTCCGCAGCGCCAGAAGGTCAAGCGCCGAAGAGGAATTGTCATTGGCCACCAGCGTCGCTTCCGCCACTTCGGGGTCGAGCTGCTGACGGCGCCAGCTGCGGCGCTTTTCCGAATAGAAAAGATTGCGCAGGATCGTGAAGGCCCAAGCCTTCAGATTTGTGCCCGCCTGATAGCTTTCACGGGCCTTCCACGCTTTCAGCATGGCTTCCTGTGCAAGATCGTCGGCCGCTGTCGGATTGCCACAGAGACTGCGGGCAAATGCGCGGAGGTGCGGAATGAGATCAGCGAGTTCTGTCTTGAACGCCTGATCGTCGAGGGTCGGCTTGGTCAAAACAGTCTCTATTTCTTGCTGGATTTGTCGGCTTGCTCGAGCAGGTTCAGGAACTCATCCGGAACGGGCTCACTCGTAACGTCATCATAAATCCGGCGAAGCTGATCACCGATACGCTTCTGGCGCACCTTGCGCGAACGCTCGATGTCTTTATCCGGCTTGGATTCCTTACTCATATTAGTCGCTTTGTAGCTCATGGATCCCCAAACAAATGTCACTTGTTTGGCCAATTAAAGCCGATTCAGGCAGAAAGTTCCAAAGAGATGGAATTTTTCTGCAGCCCCTTGCAACCTTTCTGAAGCGAACAAGTTATTGGTGTAATGTAATCAGCGAGGGAAATAATGAGTCTTGTTGAGCAATTTGGTCCGCATTTGCCGTACCTGCGCCGTTACGCGCGTGCCCTGACGGGCAGCCAGGAAAGCGGCGACTCCTACATCAGGGCATCGCTCACTGCCCTTGCCGAAGATCCAAGCCAGGTCAGTGAGGAACTGCCTCCGCGCCAGGCCCTGTATCGCTTCTTTCATGTGATCTGGGGCAGCACAGGGGCACGTCTCGAACGCCCCGATGGCGGGTCGGCATCGCCCGAAACCCGGCTTCAGGCGCTCGCTCCGGTTGAGCGCCAGGCCTTCCTGCTGACCGCCCTCGAGGGTTTTCAGGTCAGTGAGGCCGCGACGATCCTCGGCAAGACGGTGCAGCAAGTCGAGGAACTGATCGCGAAGGCGCACACGGATATTGAATCGACCCTGTCGACCAAGGTCCTGATCATCGAGGACGAGCCGATCATCGCGGCAGATCTCGAGAGCCTGGTCGAGGAACTGGGCCATGAAGTCACCGGCAATGCCACGACGCATACCGAGGCTGTCGCAATGGCCAAGGCCAATCCACCCGGCCTTGTCCTCTGCGACATTCAGCTGGCCGACAATTCGTCCGGCATCGATGCCGCGCATGACATTCTCGAAGAGCTGGATGTGCCGATCATCTTCATCACGGCCTTCCCGGAACGCCTGCTCACCGGCGAGCGTCCGGAGCCGACCTATCTGATCCCCAAGCCTTTCCAGGAAAATACCGTAAAGGCAGCGATCGGACAGGCGCTTTTCTTCCATTCGCCTGAGCGCACTGTCGCGGCCGAATAGGCTTCTGGAACCGGTCTTCCCGTCCGGCGTTGCTGGACGGGAAGACCATCATGACCAGCTTACTCGATCAATCCGTATCCAGACTGGATCTTGCTGTCGAAGCCGATCCCGATCTCAAGCCTATCCGGCGGCTTCTGTCCCTGCCGCATGAGCTTGTCGAACGGGAACTGACGCTCAAGCGCGACAGCGGCAAGCTGCAGTATGCTCGCGCCTGGCGCTGCCGCTACAATGCGCTGAAAGGCCCGACCAAGGGTGGTGTCCGTTTCGCGCCGAATACGTCGTCGGAAGAGGTCAAACGCCTCGGCTTCCTGATGACGTTGAAGTGCGCCCTTCTGGACCTGCCCTTCGGCGGCGCGAAAGGTGCCGTCAAGATTGAACCGGGCAGCCTCTCGACCAAGGAACGCTACCAGCTCGCCGAAGCCTATGGCGAGCTTTTTTCAGACATGCTGCGCCCCGATCAAGATGTAGCCGCACCAGATGTCGCGACCTCATCGGAAGACATGGAAGCCATGCTGGCGGGCCTCGAACACTATGCCAACGGTGACGCGCGCGGTGCCATCACCGGCAAGCCTGAGGACATGGGCGGCCTGGCCCTGCGCAAGGGCGCCACGGGCCGCGGGGCCGTCGTCGTTCTGGACCGTCTGGCCGATGATTATGGGATCGAGCTCGATGGCTGCCGGATCGCCGTGCAGGGGATCGGCAAGGCGGGCCTGCAATTCGCCGAAAGTGCGGCGAAGGCAGGCGCCTGCATTGTTGCCATGGCCGACAGCACGGGGACGATCCGCGATGAAGACGGGCTGGATATCGATGAGGTCGGCGAGGCCAAGGCGGATGGAACCCTCGATTATACCGACGAGTCCGACGCCATTCTCTCGACAGATGCAGACATTCTCTGCCTGGCCGCCATTTCCGACACAGTCTCTGCCGGGAATGCGCCGGACCTGAATTGCCGTATCATTCTGGAAATCGCCAATGCCGCGGTGAACCCGGATGCCGATGACATCCTCCGCAACCGCGATATCCAGGTCGGGCCCGACATCCTGTTCAATGCCGGCGGCGTGACAGCCTCCTATCTGGAATGGCTGAGTTTCCGCAAAGGCGCGAAAAACCCGGTCAATGACATCCATGCGCTATGGCGCGACCGGCTGGTCACCACGGCTGACGCGATCGCGGCGACAGTCGAGGAATGCGAGCAGGACTGGCGGCTGGCCGCCCTGCTCTATGCCTTGCGGGATCTCAATGCGATTGCCGAGGCGCAGGGCCTCTTCGAAGCCTGATCAGCGGCTAATTCGCCTGCTTGTTCTCGCCCGCCCTGGGTTTCCCGCCCGTGCGGACATGATCGACCTCCGACCCGTCCTCACTCTGGGCGCGCGCGTCTTCCTCGCTGGCGGCATCGCAGTCGGCCAGCGAGTTGAATGCGTCGACGAGCTCTTCATCGGCCTGTCCGACATCTATTGTTTTGAGCTTGTCCTTGAGTGCGCTTCGAGAACCAGATTGTTCACGACCCATCTTGTGAAGTCCTGTCTATTTCCAGTTTTGTCATAGCCTCGCCCAAGGCATGTTCCAGCACGCTGGGCGGACGTCCGGAGAGGATCGCCCCAGCCTTCGGTGTCATGTTCTCAACCAGCAGAAGGGCGATCGCAACGCGTTCCACATAGGAAAGGCTGTTGACCCGCTCGCTCAGGGTTCCGCCGGGTTTGGCGCCCCTGTTCAGAAGGACGACCACACCCTTCCTGTGAACGGCGTCATCGAAAGCGTCAAAGCCGAGCTTGAAGATATCCTTGCCGGAGATGTCAGAGGTCGCGTCGAAAGCCTTGCGGGCCTGGGTAAAAGCGTCTTCCAGAATACCGTCGGCCAGCTTCTGGTCCCCGGTCAGAATCAGGCCCATGCGCCGGATACGGCGCAGCAGGGATTCGCGGCTAGAGGCCAGTGTATGTGGTTCGTGTATGTGCATCGTTTCAGATGCAGATAACCGTTAAACCACAGGGGCGGTTCCCATATTAATCTGCATCAACCCCGCGGCCAGTGTAGATCGGATTGGCGGCTTTCGGGTTGAGAAGATTGAGTTTTTTGAGGTGCAAATAGTCCATATCGAAGAGCGAGAGACGCGCTAGGCGCTCCCGGTCTTCCAGCGTGATCGCCCCCTTCTCCTCGGTGATCAGACCTGACCGGCGCATGGCCGACATGGTCCGTGAAACATGGACAGGCGTCAGCCCCAGCGCATCGGCAATGTCGGCCCGGGTCAGCGGCATGGTCAGCCGGTCGATATCCTCACCGGTCGCGCCGACATAGCGCCGGTGAAGCTCCAGCAGCAGGTGGCCGATCCGCTCACGCGCGGAACGCCGCCCGATGCGGACAATCTGCTCGCGCAGGATCGATTCCTCCTGAACGGCTGACCACCAGAAGGCAGACGCCAGATGCCCGGAATGCTTCAGCATGTCGATAAAGGGCTCGGACGGGATCGCCGAGACATGACACTCCGTCACCGCGGTCACGGAATGGTCCGCCGTTAGATCCGCCAGGGCCTGAAGGTCGAAGACGTCCCCCGGCAGCATGAAATTCACGATCTGGCGGCGCCCATCCTCCAGCAGGCGATAGCGCAACGCCCAGCCCGACTGCAGGATGAAGACCTGCTGGGCCGGTTCGCCCGCCCGGATCAGGTCCTTGCCCGCTTCATAGACCGTGTCCTGACGCTCAAGGGTGTCAAAGACCGTCCACGCATCATTTTCCAGCTGGACATATTGAGCCAGTCGTCTCTTGAACACTGTCATCTCCTACACAAAGCGGGAGCCCCAATCGTGGTTCCTGATTTTTCCGACCCCTTCGGCCTGACCATGGAACATGGATGCCCCTACCCTCGTTAATGGGGTGTAGTAATTCATGCCAGGAGACACAACTATGGCGACGAAAACAACGACCAATGGTACCAATGAGGCCACCTCGGCGGCAGCCAAGGCAGCTTCTAACGATTACGATGCCCTCAAGCACGATATCGCGCAGCTGCGTGACGATCTGCAATCCCTTGCCAACAATTCCGGGCAATATCTGAAGGGCCGTTCCAGCGCCGAATTCGACAAGAATCTCGAGCGCGGCCGGGAATATGCCACGAAGGCCGGTGAACGCGCTTCCAGCGCCAAGGATTATGTCGAGACGAAGGTCCGTCAAAATCCGCTTGCGTCCGTGGGTATTGCCTTTGGCACCGGTGTGCTGCTGGCAGCATTGCGCCGGAAATAGGCCGACCCAATGGATGTAGCCAAAATGCGATTGCTCGCAGGTGCCGGCGCGGCCTTCTTCGGTCTCGCCGGTACAACTGCGCTCACCGTTGCCGGTGTGATTGCCCTTGTCCCTGTCATAGGGCTGCTATGGGCAACCGTGACGGCTGGGTGTGTTCTGCTTGCCATCGGGCTGACCTGTGTTTTCATTTTCCTGAAGCCCGGCAAACCGACCGAAGTGGAGCTTGACCAGTTCGAGCACGCAACAGCCGACATGCTGGCCGACCTGCCCTTCGATGCCATTGCGTCGCTGGCGGAACGCCGGCCGATTGCAGCAGCCTCCATGGCGCTGGCCGCGGGCTATATGGTGGTCAGCCACCCCGACCAGGTCGGCAAGAGCTTGCAAAAATTGGTCGATGAACTGATTTAGTGGGGAGATGCTTCATCTCCGATTCGACAGATCCGGTCTGATGCCAGCCCTCCCATGGAGGGTCATATGCTGAGAAGTGCGTTTCTGTTCGTATCGGCGCTGACCACAGGCGTCACAATTGGCCGAAAGGTCATCTCCGGCGCGATCAATCGCAAGAAACAGTCGATCATTCACCGCGCAGCCGAAGAAGCCCGCGAGCGGCTGCGCGGACATGCGGAAGCCTATCTCCGCCACAACATCACGCAGTTCGTCCAGTCGGTTTTCGTCAAGGCGCTGCTGCTGGTTCTGGCCTGGTTTGGCTACCGTCTCGGGCTTTACCCCCATATCGCCTTCTCGATCAGCATCGCGGTGCTGATCGCCGGCTTCCTGCTCCGGGACGCCATCGTCGTCTTTCCGACCTTGCGGCTGGTTCTGACCAAGCTGCACGATTATGGCTGGCGCCCGCGAAAGGCTGTCGGTGAAGTTGTCGCCGCACAGGTGTTCGAGCAGGTCCTCGACGAGGCCGAGGATTTCGAGCCGGGCCGCACGACGAAAATCATGCTTGCCCTTGGCGGGCACAAGATGGACGATCTCACCCAGGAGATTGCCCGCGAGGTTGCCGAGATCTCCCGCGATACCAGCTGGCACGATCTGCGCCCCTTCATGCTGGCCGCGGCCGGCAAGTTCATTACACTTTCGGCGCTCTACTCGGTCTTCGTTTTCATCCTCGTGCACACCGGATGATTCGATCCGGGTGTGGCAAGACCGCAACATCTTAAAAAGTGTTAAAATTTGCCCGCCCAGACGGGAACAAGTCCGGCATGGTGGCGTTTTCTGTTGTAACTTTCGCAGAAACGGGGAGAAACCCCATGACAGTTTCGAAAACGATCATCTCCGCACTGGCCGGCCTGACCATCATGACGGGCGCGGCTGCCGCTCAGGAGGTGCAACTCACCTCCGCAGAGCAGAAAACCGTAACCGACGCCTGCCGTGTCGGCCTGCCGCTCATCCCCGTGGAATCGGACTTCGGTCACGCAACCGGCGATTATGCCCTGCCCCTTTCCGAAGATAATGGTGAAGTGCATTCCGCCCTGATCGTCAGCGAAACGGACCTGCGCAAGATCCCCGAGTGCAAGGCTGAAATCGACAATGCCATCGCCGGGCGCGAGGACGAAAACGCCGACAATCGCGTCTCGTAAACCGCTGAACATGTGGTGCGGGCGGCCGGGCTTGAACCGGCAAGGCCATACGGCCGAGGGATTTTAAGTCCCTTGCGTTTACCAATTTCGCCACGCCCGCTGACGCCCCGATGCCTGCAATGAGACGAGCAGCCATCCATGCCCCCTCTCCTCGCCTCGCCCGGGAACCGATGGAATACAGGTGAAAGCGTAATCAGCACAAGGCCCGAAATGGCGCGTCGCCGGCGGCGCCTGCTGCAGCTATTGCGTAGACCTGACATATTCGCCCGCTATTGAAGATAATCTCTGTGCAAGTGACGAGGATGATCTTCATGGGCAATCGACTGTTTCGCGTGGGCCTTTCGGCTTTGGTACTGGTCCTGACGGCAAGCGCGCCTGCAATCGCCTGGGACAAGACAGGCCATCGCGTCATAGGCGAAATTGCGGCACGCCACCTATCCCCAGAAGCGAAAGCCGCTGTCGAAGACATTCTCGGCCCGGAAGGCCTCGCGGAGGCCTCGACTTGGCCGGACTTCATGCGCTCCAGCCCGGAGCCGTTCTGGCAGGACGAGGCTTATCCTTGGCACTATGTCACCATCCCTGACGGGCAGACCTATGAGACCGCCGAGATCCCGGAGGAAGGTGACGCCATTACCGCCCTGGCCAACTTCCGCGAGATCCTGCTCGACGCCTCCGCAAGCCGGGAAGACAAACAGCGCGCCCTGCGCTTCGTCGTCCACATTGTCGGCGACCTGCAGCAGCCGCTACATGCCGGGAACGGCACCGACCGTGGCGGGAACGATGTCATGGTCTCCTTTTTCGACACTCTCACCAATCTCCACTCCGTCTGGGACATGGAGATCATCGACCGGCAGAAACTCTCCTACACCGAATGGACAGACTGGCTGGACGCGAAGATCAGCCCCGAAGACATCGCGAAATGGTCGGCCTCATCGCCGGCCGACTGGGCCGATGAGAGCGCCGCCATCCGCGACGGCATCTATCCGCCAGAGAATGACCGCGACCTGTCCTATGGCTATGTCTACGACCATCTCGGCACCATCCGGGGCCGCCTCTCAAAGGGCGGCATCCGGCTCGCCGCCTATCTGAACGCGGTTTTTGCCGAAACCACAGCGCCTTCAGGTGAGGGTAACGACCAGCCTTGATGCTCGGCTAGGTCACGCGCTCGAAGACCGCCGCGAGCCCCTGGCCGCCACCAATGCACATGGTTTCCAGCCCATAGCGCGCCTCGCGCCGCTCCATCTCGTTGAGCATGGTCGTCAGGATCCGCACGCCCGTACAGCCCACCGGATGGCCGAGCGAGATGCCGGAGCCATTGACGTTCAGCCGCTCATAATCCTCGTCCTCGAAGCCGAGCGCCTTGGTGCAGGCGAGCACCTGCGCGGCGAAGGCCTCGTTCAGCTCGATCACATCGATGTCGGACAGTTTGAGCCCGGCCCGGTCCATCGCCTTCTGGCTGGACGGCACAGGCCCGATCCCCATGACTTCGGGCCCGACCCCGGCCACCGACCAGGAGACCAGCCGCGCCAGCGGTTTCAGGCCATATTTGTCGGCGGCCTCGCGTGTGCAGACGATGCAGGCCGCCGCCCCATCATTCTGGCCGGAGGCGTTGCCCGCCGTGACCGTGGCCTCCGGATCCTTCTTGCCGAAGATGGCGCGCAGGGTGGACAGTTTCTCGAGGCTGGAATCCGGACGGATATGCTCATCCTCGGAGACGATCGTATCGCCCTTCCGGCCCTTGATCGTATAGGGCACGATTTCCTCGGCGAACTTGCCGCTCTTTTGCGCGGCGGCTGCCTTCATGTGGGAGTTGTAGGCGAATTCGTCCTGAGCCTCACGCGAGATGTCATAATCGCGGCGAAGGTTCTCCGCCGTCTCGATCATCCCGCCCGGCACAGGGTGGTTCTTGCCGCCGGCGGTATAGCGCCCGCGCGTCAGGCCGTCGTGCAGCATCAGGCCGTCGCCCTTGATGGTCCAGCGCATATGCGTGGAAAAGAAAGGCGCGTTCGACATACTTTCGGCACCACCGGCAATCATCACATCGCTGGCCCCGGTGGCGATCTGCATGATGGCGTAGATCACCCCCTGCAGGCCCGAGCCACAGCGCCGGTCGATCTGGATACCCGCCGTGCCCGTCGTAAGACCGGCATCGAGCGCGACGACGCGGCCCAGCGCCGGGGCCTCCATGGACGGATAGCATTGCGCGAAAACACTGTCCTCGACTGCCTCGGCCGGCAGCTTTGTCCGCGCCATCAGCTCCTTGACGACATGCGAGGCGAGATCGTGCGCCTGCACATCCCGGAAGCTTCCGCCAAAGCCGCCGACAGGCGTGCGAAGCGGGGAACAGATAACGACGTCTCTCATGGCGGGCCCTCCTGCGGTGAATAGAGTGAGTTACACTCAACTCCGACCGTCATGACAAGGCCCTCAGCATGGCTGGAAGGCCATGCCGCGGGGGCAAGCAGACGCCTCTTCGAGGTGTCTATTGTGGATTCGTCGGCTCGCTCGCGGTCTCGCCTTCCTCCTCGGAAGGCTCAGCCCCCGGCACATATGGCTCGATCGCCGTCTTCGAGGCCGTACTGCCTGGATGACGCAATTGCTTCTGGCGAAGCTTCTCACGCAGCTCCTGCTCGCGGTCCACACCGGCGCGGAGATCGTCGATCGCCGTGCGCGGGCCGAAACGCCCCTCTGAGGTGAAGGAGGAATCGACCTCCGAACTGTAGGCGCCGGTGGCACCATCCTCATTGCTGGTCGCAATCTGCGCCGTCGCCGGCAGGGCGAGAGCCGCAAGGGCGAAGGGGATAAGTGATCGGCAGGTCATGGCTGGCTCCAACGTTCTGTTGTCAAATAAACGCAGAGCACAGCATCCGGGTTGCCTCCACGCCCGTCTTCCTATCCTAGCGGAAATCAGCCCTGTTGTCCCCTGCCCCTCTGTGTGACCGACTGGCGCGCCGCCTCGACACTTTCCGCCGTCACGCCGGCGGCGTGCTCGGCGGACCGTTTGACCTCCATTTTCATGGCATCGCCGAACGGTATGGCGAAGCCCTCATCGATGACCTGCTTGTAGTTCTTCAGCATGTTCGCGTCGCAACTGGCCATATCATGGCCGAGCTGGATGGCCGCCGGCAGCAGCTCATCGGGCGCGTAGACGCGATTGACCAGGCCCCAGCGTTCCGCGGTCTCGGCATCGAGGAAGTTGCCGGTGAAAGAGAGCTCCTTTGCCCGGCTGATCCCGATGAGGCGCGAGAGCTTCTGGCTCAGCCCCCAGCCCGGCATGATGCCGACGCGGGCATGGGTATCGGCAAACTTCGCACTCTCCGAGGCGAGCAGCACGTCGCACATCAGGGCGAGCTCGAAGCCGCCGGTGATCGCAAAGCCGTTAATGGCGCCGATAATCGGCCACGGAAAGGCGGCGAGCCCCTTGCCGAGGTCGATCTCACCACCGTCGGCGCCCAGCGCGAAACCGGTCTGGCCTGCTTCCTTGAGGTCGACGCCGGCCGTAAAGGCCCGTCCAGCGCCCGTCAGCACAACAGCGCGCACCGTGTCGTCCTCGGCAAGTTCCTGGAACGTCTTCACGATCTCGCGGCGCAGCGCCCGGCTCAACGCATTCAGCGCATCGGGACGGTTGAGGGTCACGATGGCGACAGGCCCGTCGCGTTCGACGAGGACAATTGAATCGGACATGTGGCGTTCCTCCGGAAGTCTGCCTATTTTCTCTTGCGCCAGATTAAGCCTGCTGGCGCAGCGTCATCCAAGAGGCAATCTATGACAAAACCGCCGGCCAATGTGAATTATACGTTCAGCGATGCCGAGCTGGAACAGCTCATGGCGTACGGCCGCGTGCGCCATCACTTGCCGGGCGACCCGCTCATTGCCGAAGGTGACGCCAAGGCCGACTGCCTCGTAACCCTCTCGGGCTTCACCAATATCCTGGTCGAAACTGCCGAGGGCGAGAAGCGGGTGGGCTGGATGGAACGCGGCCAGTTCGCCGGCGACATCACCGTGCTGACCGGACAGGCCTCCCTCTCGCGGGTGGAGATGGGCGAGGAAGGCGACGTCCTGCACATTCGCCATGACGCCTTCCAGCGCCTGCTGGTCGAGAACTCCGCCCTTTCCGACATCTTCGTGCGCACACTCACGGCCCGGCGCGCCTTTGCGCATGAAGCCCAGCATGGCTCGGTCATCGTCATCGGCGATGCGCATGACCGGAATGTCTTTGCCGCGCGCGACCTGTTGGCGAAGCACATGGTGCCGCACCGCTGGCTCGACCCCATAAAGGATCCGCTGGCCTGGCCGATCCTGAAAGCCCGCGAAATCACCGAGGACGACCTGCCTGTCGTCATTCGCGGGCGGTCCCGCCTCCTATCGCGGCCAAGCATTGCCGAGCTTTCGGAGGCCTTCGGGCTGGACCTGCTGCCGGATGGCAGTACGGCCGATGTGATCGTGGTGGGCGCTGGCCCGGCCGGTCTTGCCGCGTCGGTTTATGCCGCCTCGGAGGGGCTCAGCGTGCTCACCCTCGATTCCGAAGGCCCCGGCGGACAGGCCGGCACCTCTTCCAAGATCGAGAACTATCTGGGCTTTCCCATGGGCGTTTCGGGCCGCGAGCTGGCCGCGCGGGCAGCGATCCAGGCCCAGAAGTTCGGCGCCCGCATCGCCGCGCCCGCCAAGGCCACCGGCCTCGACCGGGATGGCGAGGGCTATTGCATCACGCTGCAGGATGGCCGCCGGCTGCGCTCACGCGCCGTTGTCATCGCCACGGGCGCGCAGTACCGCCGCCTGCCCATTCCGGGGCTGGAGCGCTATGAAGGCCGCGGGATCTATTACGGCGCCACTGCGATGGAAGCCCAGCTCTGTACGGGCCAGGAAGTCTCGATTGTCGGCGCCGGCAACTCCGCCGGCCAGGGCGCGGTGTTTCTCAGCCAGACGGCGAAGGCCGTCCATGTCCTCTATCGCCGGGCGGACATTCGCCAGACCATGTCTGAATATCTTGTCCGCCGCCTCGAAGAGACGCCGAACATTCACCTGCATCCCTCAAGTGAAATCGCGGCCCTCCACGGCATAGACGGCGCCAGCCCGAGCGAGGACCGGCTGGTCGAAATGACTTTCCTCAACAACCAGACCGAGGAAAGCGGGCAGCTTAAAACGCCCTTTGTCTTCCTCTTCATCGGGGCCGCTCCGTTCACCGACTGGCTGCCGCCGCATATGAGCTGCGACGAGAAGGGCTTCGTCAAAACGGGCACGGATCTCGCCAATATCGACCTGGTGCGCGCGAGCTGGCTGCTGGAGCGGATGCCGACGCGCTATGAGACCAGCTGGCCACGTGTCTATGCCGTGGGCGATGTGCGGATCGGATCGGTCAAGCGCGTCGCCTCAAGCGTCGGGGAAGGCTCGGTTGTTGTCAGTGACATTCATCGGGCGCTGGCGGAGACGGCAGAAGCCTAGCTCCCCCGTCCACGCCGTATGCCCCAGCGGGCCAGCGCAAAGAGGACAAGACCGAATGCCAGAAGCCCGGCAACCGTGAACAGGCCGAACTTGACCGGCGTCAGGAGGCTCTTCAGGCCGAGCAGGTCGGCCGTGCCCGAAAGGGCCAGTGCCTGCACCGTGTTCTCGGCCAGATCGGCCACCACAGTCAGCAGTGCCGGCAGCATGACCCAGCCTTTCCAGCGCTGAGGCGCGAACCGCCCGGAAAGGCCCGCCAGGAAAGCGCCATAGAAAATCGGATAGGCCGTATCGTTCAGCACCGTGCCCCAGAAGTGCGCGGTCCGCTGCACGGCCGTCATCTCGGCCAGACGGGCCTCTGCCGCCGGGCCTGACCAGATCATGTCGAGCAAGGGCCCGTCGATGAGTTTCTGGACAGGCGAAAAGCTGATCCCCACGATCACCATGGCAAGGCCGGACGCGATGATGACAGGCGTCCGGGTGAGCCATGGCACGAGGGACGTCATGACGCCTCGCCTTCGAGAAGCTCGCTTTCGCGGCCAGCCTCGCTGACCAGCGCGACGAGCCGTTCGCCCGCGGTCTTGAGCTTGTCCTGATCGGTCGAGCGCGCGATCAGCGCCACCCCATGATCGGTGACCGAGCGAAACCAGGGATATGAGCCGAGACTGACGCCATCGAGTTCCTCATTCAGGGCGGAAAGCTGCTCGGCGATGTCGCCTTCCCGCAAGCCGGAGGAGCGCACAGTTATGCTGCGCACCACTTCGCCATGCTCAAGCCGGTGGCCGACATCCTGCAGCATACCCTGTACGATGGACGGCACGCCGGCGAGCGTGAAGACATTGCCAGTCTGGAAGCCGGGTGCCCCGGAGACGGGGTTTTCGATCAGGCTCGCCCCGTGCGGAATGCGGGCCATGCGCTGGCGGGCCTCGGTGAATTCGGTGCCCATCTTGTCATAGCGCGCCTGCAGGTCGGTGAAGACCTCAGGATGATGGCCAATCCCGACACCGAAGGCCGCTGCAATGGCATCGGCGGTAATGTCGTCATGGGTCGGACCGATGCCGCCCGTCGTGAAGACGTAGCTATAAGCGCTCCGCAAGGCGTTGACCGCTTCGACAATGCAATCCTGTTCGTCGGGAACGATACGCACCTCCCTGACCGGAATACCAAGCGGGGCAAGATAGCCGGCAATCTGCTGGACATTGATATCGCGCGTGCGCCCGGAAAGAAGCTCGTCGCCGATGAGGCAGACAGCGGCAGTGACAGGTGTCTTGGTCATGGCCGGAAAATAGACTCCCTACCCTGCTCTGCAAGCATTTCCCGACTTCAACCGATCTTCCGGCCACCGCCCGGCGGAACGCGGTCATCGTCCAGGCATTGATTCGAGACACAGCAATGGAGACAGACCATGCCCCTCGAAATCCTTTATGCCATCGGCGCGCTGGCGCTTCTGGCCATTCTCATCTGGGCTGTCGCCGTCCCGCAATTGAAATCGCCCAAGGCGCGTGCCCTGCGCGAAGAAGCCACGCGCGAGGAGTTCAAGGATCCGGAGCGTTACGCCCAGAAGGATCAGGACAAGCTTGCCGCCGAGGCCAAGCAGGCCGAGGAATCGACCCGCACGCTGCAATCCTGACAGGGCGAGACACAGCGCGAAGAGTGGAAGTTTGCCCCAAAGACTGCCATATTCGCCGGGCGGGCCGAGCGAACGGCCCTGCAGGACGAATCGAGACGAGACGTGATGACTGAAGCAGACCTGATCATGCCCATGCGGACTGGCGAAATCCGGATCCATGACGAAGAAGGCTTTGAGGGCATGCGCAAGGCCGGCCGCTTGGTGGCCGAATGCCTCGACATGCTCGTGCCGGAGGTCAAACCCGGTGTCACGACGACCCATCTCGATGATCTGATCCGGGAATTCGTCTTCGATCACGGCGCCCAGTCGGCGACGATCGGCTATCGCGGCTATCGTCACGCCTCATGCATTTCGCTCAACCATGTCATCTGTCACGGCATTCCGGGCGACCGCCCGCTCAAGGAAGGCGATATCGCCAATATCGACGTGACGCTGATCCTCGATGGCTGGCATGGCGACCACTCACGCATGTATGCCGCCGGCAAGCCGAAGCGGAAGGCCGAACGGCTGATGGACGTGACCTATGAGGCCATGATGGCCGGCATTTCCGCGGTCAAACCCGGCAACCGGTTCGGAGACATCGGGGCCGCCATCTCCGCCATCGCCGCGAAGAACCGGCTTTCGGTCGTGGAGGATTTCTGCGGCCACGGTCTTGGACAGCTTTTCCACGATGAGCCGAATGTGGTCCATTCCGCGCGCGCCGGCACAGGCCCGGAACTGCAGCCCGGCATGTTCTTCACCATCGAGCCGATGCTGAACCTTGGCCGCAAGGATGCGGCCATCCTGCCGGATGGCTGGACAGCCGTGACCCGGGACCGCCAGCTCTCGGCCCAGTTCGAGCATTCCGTCGGCGTGACCGAGGATGGGGTGGAGATCTTCACCACCTCGCCCAAGGGCTGGCACACCCCTCACTCCGTCCAGCTTTAATCGCGTTTCGCTATGGCCCTTGACCACGGCGCAGATTGAGAACATAAAAAGAACGCTCATGCTGATGGCTGGGAGTGTTCATGAGATCCTTCGAAGAAGCCCCCTTGCTCGGCCTCAATCCGTCGAGGCCCGTCTCGAAACCCAAACCGCACTGGCAGGGCCATCGTGACCGGCTGCGCACCAAGCTGGTCGAGCGCGGCTCGAACGCTCTGGAAGACTATGAGCTGCTTGAGACCCTGCTGTTTGCCTTTATCCCGCGCCGGGACGTGAAACCGATCGCCAAGGCCCTGTTGGCGCGTTTCGGGTCGCTGAGCGGCGTGCTGGCCGCCCGCCCAGCAGACCTCACCAAGGTCGCCGGCGTCGGCGAGACGGTCGCGGCCTATCTCAAGGCCACCGCCGAAATCGGAGCCCGCGCCACGCGTGAAACGCTGAAGGCGCGTCCCGTTATCTCAAGCTGGACGGCCCTGACCGACTATGTCCGCCGCGAGTTGCAGCATGAAGGCCGCGAGCAGTTCCGGGTCCTCTTCCTCGACCGCAAGAACCAGCTGATCGAAGACGAGATCATGGGCCATGGCACGGTCGATCATGCCCCGGTCTATCCGCGCGAGATCGCCCGGCGGGCGCTGGAACTGCAGGCTTCGAGCCTGATCCTCGTGCACAATCACCCGTCCGGCGACCCGACACCGTCGCGTCCCGACATCGACATGACACGCGAGATCATGGACGCCCTCGATGCCCTCGACATCACGGTGCACGACCATCTGATCGCGGCGCGCTCCGGGGTATTGAGTTTCCGGGCCCAAGGTCTGATCTGAAAAATCATCCGCCCAACGTCATGGCGGTCATAGCCAAGCGCGCGAAAGGCCATTAAGTCGGCGGCTTCGACAGGGTTTCGGGCCGTTGGCCCGGGCAGACTGTCAGGCCGTCTGAAGTGAGCGGCCGAATGATCCGGAAGCCAATCATGACCGACCACCCCGCTGTTGCGCCCGCCCTGGGCCAGGCCCTCGCCACGCGTGGCTATGACAGCCTCACCCCCGTCCAGGCCGCTGTGCTCGACCCCGCCCTTGGCGAGCAGGACCTGCTCGTCTCCGCACAGACCGGGTCAGGCAAGACGGTGGCTTTCGGCCTTGCCATGGCGTCTTCCCTGCTTGGCGGCGCCGAACGCCTCGATCATGCCGAAAACCCGATGGCGCTTGTCGTTGCCCCGACGCGTGAACTGGCCATGCAGGTCCACCGCGAACTCGACTGGCTTTATGCCCAGGCTAGCGCTTCGGTTGTCTCCTGTGTCGGCGGTATGGATCCGCGCGACGAGCGCCGGGCGCTGCAGCGCGGCGCCCATATCGTCGTCGGTACGCCGGGACGGCTCGTTGACCACATCAATCGCGGCGGCCTCGTCCTCGACGAGATCAGGGTCGTCGTGATGGACGAAGCCGACGAAATGCTCGATCTCGGCTTCCGGGAAGAACTCGAAACCATCCTCGCGGCGGCCCCCGAAGAGCGCCGCACTCTGCTCTTCTCGGCCACGGTTTCGAAACCGATTGCGCGCCTGGCCGGAAATTTCCAGCGTGATGCTGTCCGGGTGAATACCATCGCCGATGCCGGCCAGCACGGGGATATCGAATACCGCGCCCACATCGTCGCGCCCGCCGACACCGAGAATGCGCTCATCAATGTGCTGCGCTTTCATGAGGCGAAGAATGCACTCGTCTTCTGCAAGACACGGGCAAATGTGAACCACCTTCTGGCGCGCTTCCACAATCGCGGCATGAACGTCGTGGCGCTGTCCGGCGAACTCAGCCAGACGGAACGCACCCATGCCCTGCAGGCGCTGCGGGACGGGCGCGCCAATGTCTGCGTCGCGACCGATGTCGCGGCCCGCGGCCTCGACCTGCCCGACCTCGATCTCGTCATTCATGCCGACCTGCCAACCAATCAGGAAAGCCTGCTTCACCGCAGTGGCCGCACAGGCCGGGCGGGCCGCAAGGGTATCAGCGTCCTGATCGTTCCCTTCAAGGCGCGCCGCCGTATCGAACGGCTTCTGGGCGACGCGAAGGTCGAAGCAAGCTGGACCGATGCGCCTGGGGCCGAGGACATCCAGCGCCGTGATGATGAGCGCCTTCTCAATCATCCCTCCCTCTCCGAGCCGGTCAGTACGGCCGACAGCGAGATGGCAAAAGCGCTGATTGATATTCACGGCGCCGAACAGGTGGCGGCCGCCTTTGTCGCTCTCAACCGAGCCAAGCGGTCAGCGCCTGAAGAGCTGATGCCCGTACCTGAAGATCGCGGAACGTCTGGCCGCCGGGATGGCCGGAAACCACGTGCCCCCCGGCCGTCGAGAGACACCCATAGCCCACGCGACGATTTCGAGAATGGCGTCTGGATCAATTTGTCTGTCGGGCGCAAGTCCGGCGCCGAGCCGCGCTGGCTGCTGCCCATGCTGTGCAAGTCAGGCGGACTCGACCGGACCCAGATCGGGGCGATCCGCATCGAAGAGGCCCACAGTCGCGTCGAGCTGAAACCCGACAGTGTAGAACCTTTCTTCGCCACGATCGGCGCGGAAGGCCGCCTCGAAAAGTCGATCACGGCGTGGCGCGAGGGCGACGAGCCACCAGGGCGGTCGGCCTATTCCGGCAAGAAAGGCGCGTCGGCCTCTCGCTCCGACAAGCCGAAGAAAAAGAAAAAAACCAAGACTCACCGGGTCGAATGGTCGCCAGAAGACAAACCACGCAAACCCCGGCCGACGCCGCCCTCCGAACTTGAAAACCGGCCTCGGGAAACACCGAAACAGTCAAAGCCGAAGCGTCACAAGCACGATCATCGTGCTGGCTCGACCGGAGACAGCCCGCCAAAACGGCCGAAAGCGAAACGCCCGAAATCCTGACCGCCCCTCGGCAGCTCTCGCGGGCCGTCTTTTTCATTGTCCTATGCCCGGTGTGAATAGGCGTTATCCGGGCAACAGACTGGAACGGTGGGCGCGGCCCCCTAGTTGCTCTGTCAGACATTCAGACAGGAGCAACGAGACACGATGGGCCTTCTTAATAACGGCATCTGGCAGGACAAGTGGTACGATACGGAATCGAGCGGCGGGAAGTTCGTGCGCTCGGAAAGCCAGTTCCGCAACTGGATCACGCCCGACGGATCGCCCGGCCCAACCGGTGAAGGCGGCTTCAAGGCCGAGCCCGGGCGCTATCACCTCTATGTCTCCTATGCCTGCCCCTGGGCCCACCGGGCACTGATCTTCCGCAAGCTCAAGGGGCTGGAGGACATGATCGATGTGTCCGTGACGCACTGGTTCATGGGCGAGAATGGCTGGACCTTCCAGCCCGATGCCGATGGCATCGTCGGCGACAAGCTGTTCGGCTCAAAATACATGTACGAAGTCTACCTGAAGGCCGATCCCCACTATACCGGCCGGGTCACGGTCCCAACACTGTGGGACAAGGAAAAGCAGACCATCGTCTCCAACGAATCGGCCGACCTCATCCGCATGTTCAATTCGGCCTTCGACGAGGCGGGCGCCACCGCCGGCGACTATTACCCTGCCGCCCGTCACGAGGCCATCGACGAGATCAATGCGCGCGTCTACGACACGGTCAATAACGGCGTCTACAAGGCCGGGTTCGCGACATCACAGAAGGCGTATGAAGAGGCCGTCTATCCGCTTTTCGATTCGCTGGACTGGCTGGATGACAAACTCTCACGCTCCCGCTTCCTGCTGGGCGATGTCCCGACCGAGGCCGACTGGCGTCTCTGGACGACGCTCTACCGTTTCGACCTCGTCTATCATGGCCACTTCAAATGCAATATCCGCCGCCTGGCCGACTATGAGCATCTCTGGCCATATGCCCGCGACCTCTATCAGTGGCCCGGCATCCGCGAGACGGTGAATGCCTACCATGCCCAGCATCACTATTATGAGAGCCACGACATGGTGAACCCGACCCGGATCGTTCCCGCCGGCCCCTCCATTGACTGGGATGCGCCGCACGGGCGCGAAGGCATGAGCGCTAGCATCTGACGACCGGACGTCGCGGAAGCGCTGGACACCCTCATAGAGAGCCGTCACAGTTTCCTCCAAACGGTGCGAAAAAGACACCCGGTGCCCCTCCCATACAGGCTGGTGACCCTTGGCGTCGCGGCCTTATGACGGGTGCATACGAATGCTGACAGCCGCTGCAAAAGCGACACGCCCGATGACGTCACGGCGGGGGTTGCATCCCGAACAGTGATAGTCAACAACACTCATATAGCGTCCGATACGAGACGCCCGGAGGAGACAATCAGGATGAGCGAGACGGCCGCTGCGGCACAGCAGGGACATCTGACCGGTTTCGGTACCAAGGGATACCGGAGCTTCGTTCTTATCTCCCTGATGCTGGTCTACACGCTGAACTTCATCGACCGGACGCTGATTACGGTCGTCGCCCAGCCGATCATCAACACCTTCGAACTCAGCGACACCCAGTGGGGCCTTCTGGCCGGCCCGCCCTTCGCCATCTTCTATGCCCTCATGGGCATCCCCATCGCCATGTGGGCCGACCGGGCGAACCGTGTCGTCATCATTTCGCTCTGTATCGTTATCTGGTCGGTCATGACCGCGCTCTGCGGGGTCGCCACCGCCTTCCTCTGGCTGCTCATCTTCCGCGTCGGCGTCGCGGTCGGGGAAGCCGGCTGCACACCGCCCGCCAATTCGATCATCACCGATTACTTCCCGCCGAAAAGCCGAGCCGGCGCGCTCGGCATCTACTCCATGGGGGTCACCATCGGCGGCGTGCTCGCCCAACTCTTCGGCGGCATGATTGCCGGCATGCAGGGCGCGGACTTCGGCAACTGGATCGCCTCAATCGGCCTGGGCGGGCTATTCTCCGGGGTCGACTGGACGCAGGTCCAGGGCTGGCGGCTCGCCTTCCTCATTGTCGGCCTGCCCGGCGTCCTTGTGGGCCTCATCATCCTGCTCACCATGAAAGAGCCCCCGCGCGGCTATTCCGATCCGCCATCGGCGCGCGAAGCCGAAACCACGGGCTTTTTCGAAGCCTTTCGCGAATTCGGAAAGAAGACCACCTTCTGGTGGCTGTCGCTCGGTGCAGCCCTGGTCGCCTTTGTCGGCTATGGCCTGATCAGCTTCCAGGCGCCCTTCCTGCAGCGGGTCCACGGGATTGGCGTGCGGGACGCCGCTGTGCTCTATGGCGCACCGTTGGCCGCGATCGCCGCTGGCGGGACATTCCTGGGCGGCTTCCTGTCGGAGAAACTGGAAGACCGGTTTCCGACTGTGGCGGCCTGGCTTCCGGGCGTCGGGCTCATTATCTCGGTGCCCGCCTATGTCGGGGCGTTCTTCGCGCCCACCCTGTCCATCGCCTTCGTGCTATGGGCCATCGCCGCCATCACCCATTACGCCTATCTCGGTGCGCAATACACAGTCGGCACAGCCATTGTCAGCCCGCAGTCCCGCGCGACCACGATTTCGGTCCTGCTGCTGATCGTCAGCCTTATCGGCAATGGCATCGGCCCGCTTTTCGTCGGAACGCTGAGCGACTTCTTCATGGGGCATGAAATCGCCAAGGCCGGGCTGAGCGAGCTTGCTGCCGGCTTCAACCCGCGTCTTTGCGGGACCGACCCGGCTGCCATAGGCGCGAACGGGCCCGAACTCTGCCAAGCCTATGCCGACGGCCTTCGCAATTCCATGGCCGCCACGGCCGTATTCCTCGTCGCGGCGGGCGCCTGCTATTTCATGGCAGCGCGCTATTTCAGCCGCGACCGCTACAATCCGCATACGCCCGCCGCGGGCATGCATGTCTGATTTCAATCAACCCGGCCAAGACTGGACGACAGGAGACGCCAAATGAGTGACGCCGCCACAGCCGCCGCAGATACCCGACCGGGCCATGAGACAGGGTTCGGCACGCCCGGCTACCGGGCCTTCGTGCTGAGTTCGCTTCTGCTGGTCTATATCTTCAACTTCATCGACCGCACGATCATCAACATCCTGACGGAGCCGATCAAGGCGAGCTTCGAGGTCGAGGACTGGCAGATGGGCCTCCTGGGCGGACCGGCCTTCGCCATCCTTTACACCTTTCTCGGCATTCCGATTGCGCGCTTCTCCGAGAAGTTCAGCCGGGTCTGGATCATCACCATCTCGATCGGCCTGTGGAGCCTGATGACGGCGCTCTGCGGCATTGCCGGCACCTTCGCCATCATGATGATTTTCCGCATCGGTGTCAGCATCGGCGAGGCCGGCTGTACGCCGCCGGCCAACTCGCTCATCGCAGATTACTACAAGCCTTCCAGCCGCTCGACAGCAGTCTCGATATACGCACTCGGCGTCCCACTGGGCGGGATGTTTGCGGCTGTCTTCGGGGGGTTCATTGCCGGCAATCTCGACGGGGCCGGCTTTGCCGCCATGCTTGAGAGCTGGGGCTGGACCTGGGCGGTGAACGCCCTCGACTGGCAGAATATCGAAGGCTGGCGCCTGGCCTTCATGCTGGTCGGCATTCCGGGCATCATGGTCGCGCTGCTGATCTGCCTGGCGGTAAAAGAGCCGCCGCGCGGCTATACCGATCCGCCGGAGCTGCAGAACCAGCCAAGCGCCTCCTTCGGCGAAGCCCTGCGCATCCTGGCGAAAAAGCCGACCTACTGGCATGTCGTAATCGGTGCCACCATTGCCTCCTTTGTCGGCTATGGCGTTGCACAGTTCACAACCTCCTTCCTGATCCGGACCCATGGCCTGAGCATTCAGGACGCCTCCCTTCTCTTCGGGGTGATTGTCGGCCTGATGGCGGCTATCGGCGTCTTCTCCTCGGGCTGGCTGGCCGACCGGATGTCGGCCCGTCACCCGAATGCCTTGTCCTGGCTGCCGGCCCTGGGGATGGGGGTTTCCGTTCCGCTCTATGCCCTGGGCTTCCTCGCGCCGACCGTGGCCCTGGCCCTGCCGCCGCTCATGATCGCGGCGCTGCTGCACTATTTCTATCTCGGCCCGATGTATGCGATCGCCGGCGGGGTGGTCGACAGCCGCATGCGGGCGACCTCCGTGGCCATCACGCTGTTCGTGGTGAACCTGCTCGGCTACGGGCTCGGCCCCCTGGTTATCGGCATTCTGTCGACCTTCCTGAAGTCGATCTTCCTGGCTGGCACCGGGCTCGGCCTGACGCTGGAAGCCTGCAAGGCGGAAGGCCTGGGCGAAGCCGCGCTGGCGGCCTGCACGAGTGCGGATGCACGCGGCCTGCAATGGTCGATCATCCTCTTCTGCTGCCTCTATGGCTGGGCTGCGATCCATTATCTGCTCGCCGGGCGGACTCTGCAGCGTGACATGATCGGCTACGCCTCCTAATAGGGCGGCATGGCCGTTTACACATCCGTCAGCGACGAAGCGCTTGCGGCGTTCCTGGGCGATTATGACCTGGGGCGCCCGCTCGCCTTCAAGGGCATTGCCGAGGGCGTCGAGAACTCGAACTATTACCTCGAGACCGAACAGGGCCGGTTCATCCTGACCCTGTTCGAACGGCGGGCCGATCCCAAGGACCTGCCCTATTTCATGGCGGTCAAACAGCACCTTGCCAGCAAGGGCTTTCCCTGTCCGGCCCCCGTCGCGGCGCGCGATGGCGAGGTCCTGAGACAGCTGGAAGGCCGCCCGGCCGTGATCGTCACCTTCCTCGACGGGCTCTCGCCGAACCGGCCGACGCCCGCCCAGTGCCGTTCCATGGGTGAAGCCCTGGCGCGCATGCACGCCGCCCTCGATGACTTCACCCAAATTCGCGAGAATGCGCTCGGCCCCGCCAGCTGGCCGAAGCTGTGGCATGGGCGCGAACAGACGGCAGAAGAGCTGCAAGCCGGCCTCGCAGAGCTGATCACAAGCGATCTCGAGGCGGTCGCGGAAGCCCGGGACAAGAGCCTCGCTCTGCCCCGTGGGACGATCCATGCCGACCTCTTCCCCGACAATACCTTCTTCATCGGCGACGACTTCACCGGCGCCATCGACTTCTATTTCGCCTGCACCGACGCGCTCGCCTATGACATCGCCGTGTGTCTCAATTCGTGGGCCTTCGAAGGCGGCACGGAATACAACTACTCCAAAGGCACGGCCCTGATCGGCGGTTATGAGTCCGTCCGCCCGCTGCAACCTGCCGAACGTGCCGCTCTGCCGGTTCTCTGCCGGGGCGCGGCCCTGCGCTTCTTCCTGACGCGCCTGGTCGACTGGACAGACACCCCGGATGAGGCGCTGGTCAAGCCGAAGAACCCGCTCGACTATGCCGCCCGGCTCGCCTTCCACCGCAAGGCCGGCTCGGCCACGGAGTATGGTGCCTGAGTCTCGCCCCGGCCTGACCTTGCTGATGCCCGAATGACAGGCTTGCCTGAGCCGGCGCGCATGGCATGCTGCAACGGGTGGAGGGACGATCATGCCGGAATTCGGAGCAAATGGCGCCGTCACAGGTGGCCTGCGGGAGCCGCCCCGAGATTATGCGGGGTATGAGAAACCGAAGATCCGCCGGGTGATCCTCGCCTGCTTTCTCTGCGGGATCGCGGCCTCGATCTCTGTCGCCCTGGTCGCCGGGCTGGGCGCATTCGCCTTCAGCACCGTGATGGCCGTTCTGGATATGCAGCCACCGCAGTTCGAACAGGCCAGCGGACTTATGGCCGGCATGCTCGTGGCTGTCATGATGGCGGCGTTCAACTGGTATCTCTTCTTTATCGTGCTGCCGGTCACCTGGCTCGTGCTCGGCCTGTCGCTCGGCCGCTTTCCGCATCGTGGCATTGCACGGGCTGCACCTTACTATCGCTGGGGCGTGATCTGGGGCGCCGTGCTCGTCGGCGGGACCACCGGAACCGTCGGCTTCATGATGCAGCCCAGCGCAGGCGCCGGTGCCCTGGTGACCGGCCTCCTCATCGGTGCAACGGCAGGCCTTGTCTGTGCCGGGCTGTTCCGGCTCATCGTACGGCCA
The DNA here is from genome assembly GCF_002088975.1 of Henriciella aquimarina. Taxonomy (GTDB): domain Bacteria; phylum Pseudomonadota; class Alphaproteobacteria; order Caulobacterales; family Hyphomonadaceae; genus Henriciella; species Henriciella aquimarina. Next base: position 3,470 of record NZ_NCST01000124.1, on the reverse strand, counting down.
GCAAAGCAGATTGCACAGGTTCAGGCAGACGTCTTCTAGGCCATAGCTTGACGACGCCGACGAACCGGGCGAGCCAGTTTCTCATGTCAAATCTGATCGAGATCTGGACCGATGGTGCCTGCAGCGGCAATCCCGGCCCCGGCGGCTGGGGCGCGGTGATGCGCGCCGGCGACCACTGCAAGGAACTGCATGGCGGCGAAGCCGAAACCACGAACAACCGCATGGAGCTGATGGCCGCCATCGAGGCGCTCTCGGCCCTCAAGAAGCCGTCAAAAGTGCGCCTTCATACCGATTCCATGTATGTGAAGGACGGGCTGACCAAGTGGATCCATGGCTGGAAACGCAATGGCTGGAAAACCGCCGCGAAAAAGCCGGTCAAGAACAAGGATCTCTGGCAGGCGCTTGATGCAGCCTGTCACCGCCACGAGATCGAATGGAAATGGGTCAAGGGCCATGACGGCGACGAAGGCAATGAGCGCGCCGACGAGCTGGCCCGGCTCGGCGCCGTCGAAGCCCGCATGTAGACATTGCGGGCTCCGCAGCGGCGCCTTGCCTTCAGCCTACTCGGCCGCCACGGCCTCTTTCGTGCCCAGGAAACCGCGCAGCCGGTTCTCAATGATGTCATGGGCTTCGGCCATGATCCGGTCGATCAGCTCCTGGCAGGTCGGGATGTCATGGATCAGCCCGGCGACCATGCCGCAGGACCATGCGCCCGCATCCATCTCGCCCTTCTCCATGACGCGCGGATAGACCCCGGCGACTTCCTCGATGATGTCCTCGAACTTGATGTCCTTGCCGAGGCGCTTTTCCTTCTCGAGCAGTTTCTCGACCGCCGAGTTGTTCAGCACGCGCTCGGTATTGCGCAGCGGGCGCATGACCAGGCGGGTGTCCAGCTCGGAGGCCTGGACCAGTGCCTGCTTCACATTCTCGTGGACCGGCGCTTCCTTGGTGGCGATGAAGCGGGTGCCCATATTCATGCCGTCGGCGCCCATGGCGAGTGAGGCGACGAGCGAGCGCCCATCGGCCTGACCGCCGGAGGAGACGAAGGGGATTTCGAGCTCGTCGGCCGCGCGCGGCAGGAGGATCATGTTCGGCACATCGTCCTCGCCCGGATGGCCGCCGCACTCGAACCCGTCGACGCTCACCGCATCACAGCCAATCGCCTGTGCCTTCAGCGCGTGGCGCACGGAGGTGCATTTGTGGATCACCTTGATACCGGCATCCTTCAGGTGCGGCAGAACCTCCTGCGGATTGTTGCCCGCCGTCTCGACGGCCGTCACGCCGCCCTCGATCACGGCTTTTACGATTCCCGGATAGTCCGGCGGATTGAGCGACGGCAGGAAGGTGATGTTCACACCGAACGGCTTGTCCGTCATTTCCCGGCAGCGTGCGATCTCATTGGCGAGATCCTCCGGCGTCTTCTGCGTCAGCGCGGTGATGATGCCGAGGCCGCCCGCATTCGACACGGCGGCCGCCATTTCGGCAAACCCGACATAATGCATGCCGCCCTGAATGATCGGGTGCTCGATGCCGAACATCTCGGTGATCGCTGTCTTCATGAAGCTGTCCTCCAGTCGATTTTCTTCAAAATGCCAACAGATGAAGGCCAAGAGCAAGCATTCCGGTAGGGAAGGCAAGACGGGATTTGTCGCGTCCGGAAGAAAGGGATATCCTCAACGCCGACAAGGGGAGGCAGCAATGCGGATACTGGTCCATGGCGTGCCTGACACACCGGCGATGTGGGGGCCGCTGAAAGCCACCCTCGGTGACCTGGCCGCCCCGGTGCTCACGCCTGCCCTTCCCGGCTTCTCGACGGACATTCCGGACGGCTTTTCCTGCACAAAAGACGCGTATGCCGACTGGCTTGTCGGCTATATCGAAACGCATCGCCCGGAGAACGGCCAGGTCGATCTGGTCGGCCATGACTGGGGCGCGCTTCTGGTCATCCGCGCCGCCTGGCTGCGCCCGGACCTGATCCGCTCATGGGCGGTCGCCAATGCCCTGCCGGACCCTGACTATAAATGGCACCAAACCGCCCGTATCTGGCAGACGCCCCTTCTGGGCGAGCTTTTCATGGCCCTGACCAGCCAGACGCGCATGGCCACGGCGCTGGCCGAGGCCGGCATGCCCGAGGCGCTCGCGCGCGAGGAGGCCACGCATTGGACGCCGGACATGCGCAAGGCCATTCTGAGGCTCTACCGCTCAGCCCGCCATGTCTCGCGGGAATGGACACAGGATCTCGACCGCCTGCCGGATCGTGGGCTTGTCTTCTGGGGCGATGACGACCCGTTCGTGCCGGTCGAGACTGCCGAGCGCTTCTGCCGCACGACCGGCGCACCACTGCACCGCAATGCCAATACCGGTCATTGGTCCGTTGTCGAACGCGCCGACGCCTTTGCCCGCCTGCTGCGGGATCTCTGGGCCTGAGCCCCTGACCTCCTTCCAGGGCTGACGCGCGGGCACGGCTTGAAGCGGGCGTGGCCTGCGCCATCATGACAGGCAAGAACCGCAGGGAGGTCACCATGCAATTGTCTTTCAGCCCCGCCGAAGAGGCCTTTCGCGAAGAGGTGCGCGACTTCCTGGCCGACAAGCTGACCCCCGAGCTGAAACGCTATGCGGCCCGCATGACCAGCGTCTATGCCGAGAAGGAGGTCGCGCTGGCATGGCAGGCGATCCTCGTGGAGCAGGGCTGGGCGGCGCCGTCCTGGCCGGTCGAGCATGGCGGCTGCGACTGGAGTGTCGCCCAGCACTACATCTTCGATGTCGAGATGGCGAAAGCCGGCGCCCCGCCGCTCTCGCCCATGGGCATCGGCATGTGCGGCCCGGCCCTGATCGGGCATGGCTCGGACGAGCAGAAGGCGCATTACCTGCCACGTATCCTGTCGGGCGAAGACTTCTGGTGCCAGGGCTATTCCGAGCCGCATGCCGGCTCCGACCTCGCGGCCCTCACCATGTCGGCCGAAGACGATGGCGACGCCTTCATCTGCAATGGCTCGAAGATCTGGACGACGCACGCGCATGAAGCGAACATGATGTTCTGCCTGGTGCGCACCGACGCCTCCGGCAAGCCGCAACAGGGCATCACCTTCATCCTCATCGACATGACCGCGCCCGGCGTCACCGTCGATCCGATCATCATGCTGTCGGGCGAGCACATCCAGAATGCTGTCTTCTTCGACGATGTGCGCGTGCCGAAATCGAATGTCATCGGCGAGGTCGACAAGGGCTGGACGGTCGCGAAATACCTGCTCGAGTTCGAGCGCGGCGGCTCGTCCTATGGCCCGCGCCTGCTGCAGAGGCTGGCCGCCCTGCGGGGCACGGCCCGCGATCTGGGCGCCCTGGAGCCTGGTATCGAGGCCCGGCTGACCTCTGCCGAGATGCGCGCCAGCGCGCTCGAGGCCGCCGAGCTGATGATGATGTCGGAGCTGTCGAATGGCGGCACGCCGGGGCTGAAGGCCTCGATGATGAAG
>NZ_NCST01000123.1 GCF_002088975.1 Henriciella aquimarina | reverse complement strand
GAATTCCGGCGGGCTGTTGACCGCGTCCACGGCGATCAGCCGGCCGCCCTTCAGATAGAAGGCCGCGAACTTCTTCGCCTGCGGGTCGCCGCGCACCACGACCGTGTCATGGCCCATGGAGAGGCCGGCGATCTGCAGCTTCACGTCATACTGGTCTGACCAGAACCACGGGCAGTCGAGCTTCGGGCGCTCTCGGCCCATGATGGCGGCCGCCGCCAGCTTGCCCTGCTCGATGGCGTTGTGGACGCTTTCGAGCCGCCCCGTGCGGGCATAATGGGCCAGCGGACGCACCGTGCAGTCGCCCGCGGCAAAGACATGCGGGTCGGAGGTGCGCGCGTCTTCGTCGACGATGATCCCGTCGCGCACCGGCAGGCCGGACGCTTCGGCGAGCTCGACATTCGGCAGGATGCCGATGCCGGTCAGCACCATGTCGGCTTCGATCGCCTCGCCGCCCGCGAGCACCGCATGGGTGACCTTGCCATCCTCGCCAACGAGCTTGTCGAGCCGCGCGCCGAGCCGGATATCGACGCCGTGTTCCTTGTGCAGGTCCTGGTAGAATTCGGAAATGACGGGGCTGGTGACCCGCGAGAGCACGCGCTCGGCCATTTCCAGCACGGTGACCTCGAGGCCGAGCTGGCGCGCCACGGCGGCCGCCTCGAGCCCGATATAGCCCGCCCCGACAATGACCAGCTTCTGGCCGTCCATCATTTTTGGCTGGATATGCTCGACATCGGCCAGGGTGCGCAGGTCGAAGACATTCTTCAGTTCCGCCCCCTCGACCGGCACGGGCCGCGGGCGCGAGCCGGTGGCGATGATCAGCGCGTCATAAGCCAGGTGGCCGCCATGTTCGAGATGCACCTCGCGCGCCGAACGGTCGATCGACTCCACGCGCTGGGAAAGCAGCGTCTCGACCTTGTTGTCCTCATACCAGGCGGCAGGCTTGAAATAGAGCCGTTCCTCGCCGAGCTCGCCCTTCATGTAGGCCTTCGACAGCGGCGGGCGCTGATAGGGCAGCGCCGCCTCGTCGCCGACCAGGGTGATCGCGCCTTCATAGCCGAACAGCCGCAGCGACTGCACCGCCTGCGCACCCGCCTGACCACCGCCGATCACGAGAATACGGTTTGTGCCAAGGCCACTCAATTCACAAACGCCAGGAGTCATTCCACCTCACCCTTTTCAATTCCAACAATATCTATTAGCATTAGATATCAAAAATTATGAGGAAACGCCATATCGGCCCGAATGATTTCAACACTCGGAAGTGCAGCGCTCATCGCAGGCATTTCCGGAACATGGCTTTCCTTGCCCGCGGCTGCCCAGGCACCGGTTATCAATCAGTATGTCTCTGACTCCGACCCCTATCCGATACCCCGGACCGGGGCTCCGAAAGACGCTCCCAATGTCCTGGTCTGGATGATCGATGATCTGGGGTTTGGACAACTCGGCGCGTTTGGCGGCCCGATAGACACACCAAGCCTCGACACGCTTGCCGCCAATGGCCTGGTTTACACCAACTACCACACCACGCCGATCTGCTCGGCCAGCCGCGCCGCCCTTCTTACAGGGCGCAATTCCCATACAGTTCATATCGGCGGTCATTCGGCCATGTCGATCGGCTTTACGGGCCATGATGCCCGGGTACCGCGCGGAGCGGGAACCATTGCCGCCAATCTGAAACAGGCCGGCTATCTGACCTATGCGATTGGCAAGTGGGATCACCTGCCTCCCGAACACAGCTCCCAGGCCGGCCCGTTCACCTATTGGCCAAGCGGACAGGGCTTCGACAAATTCTACGGCTTCCTGACCTATGATGCCGACAATTTTTCCCCGGTGCTCTGGTCCGATCACACACCTGTCCAGCTGCCCGAGGATCCGGACTACCATCTGACAAGCGACATGGCCGACAAGGCGATCGACTGGATCGGCCTGCGCGACTCCAAACCCGACCGCCGCCCATTTTTCATGTACTGGGCGACCGGCGCCGTGCATTCCCCCCATCAGGCCCCTGAGTCCTACCGGCTTGCCTACCGGGGCAGGTTCGACCAAGGCTGGGACACTGTACGCGAGAAAACCCTGGACCGTCAGAAATCGCTCGGGATCGTGCCCGCCGAAACCGAACTTCCACCCCGGCCGGAGGGTATGCCGGCATGGGAAGATCTGAGCGCAGACCAGAAGAAAAGCTATGCGCGTGCGATGGAAGTCTTTGCCGCCCAGCTGACCCACGCCGATCATGAATTCGGCCGCATCCTCGCCTCGATGAAAGCGCGCAACGAACTCGACAATACCCTCATCATCGTCATTGCCGACAACGGGGCCAGCGCCGAAGGCGCGCCCGATGGGCTATATAGCGAATTCCTCATGGCAAACGGGCGTTATCCCGGCGTCGAGGAGAATCTGGAGCATTATGAAGAATGGGGCGGGCCGGACACCTATCCGCACTATCCAATGGGCTGGGCCGTCGCCGGCAATACGCCCTTCCAGTACTACAAGCAGACCGCCTATGAAGGGGCTGTGCACGTGCCGATGATCGTCTCATGGCCAAAAGGCATCGCAGCCGAGGGCGAGCAGCGAAACCAGTATCTCCACGCGATCGACATCGCCGACACCGTCTTCGAGAGCGCCGGGGTCGAACCGCCAGCCGAGATCAATGGAACCGAACAGATCCCGTTCGACGGCACCAGCATCGCCCGGACCTTCAACAAGGCTGACGCACCATCCTCGAGGACTGTCCAGTATTACGAGATGTACGGAAACCGGGCCATCTACGCCGATGGCTGGAAGGCTGTCGTCCCTCACCGGCTGAAGACCTGGGACTTCACAACGCCGCCATCCTTGGAGACCGATACGTGGCAGCTTTTCCATATCGCTGATGACATCAATGAACGCGTCGATCTCGCCGGAAAAAAGCCTGACAAGCTCGCCGGCCTTGTCGAAATTTTCCAGGAGCAGGCACAGAAATACAATGTCTTCCCCTTGGCCAACACTGGCGACGCGCAACGCCTGCAGGCCAAGGCCGCAGCGGAAAGGATGGCAGAGCACGATTATCGCTGGACATATGACGGACCCGTCGAGCGCATTCCCGAGGCGCTTGCTCCGCCGGTCCAGACTCACTCCTTTTCTGTCACGGCCGAGGTGGACTTGCCGGAGCGGACCAATGGGGTCCTGATGGCGATCGGCGGACACAATGGCGGCATGAGCTTCTATCTTGAAGATGGCCGGCCGCATTTCACGTTCAGGAACATTGATCTTGTGACGACACAATTATCGTCCAGCGAAGCCTTGCAAGCGGGTCCAGCGAGCATTTCTCTCGATTTCAAGCGCCGCCAGGATGGCGCCGACGTCGAGATCGAGGTCAGCGGCCGAACGGTAGCAACAGGCGCCGTGCCCGGCCCCCTGCCCGTCTTCCTGTTTACCTCGAACGAGACCTTCGATATTGGCAGCGACACTGGATCCAGTGCGGCAGGCTATGACGGCCGCTTCCCTTTCACGGGCGTCATTGATTCAGTGAAGGTGTCCGTCGAGCCGTCGGTGAAGTAACCGCGAGGATGAACCGGAGCCGCTCATGCGATCTCCGGTTCAGGCTGTCTGGCGCCTAGAATGGCCTTGATCTCGAGATATTCGTGGAAGCCGTGATCGCCCCATTCGCGCCCATTGCCTGACTGTTTGTAGCCACCGAAGGGCGCCATAGGGTCCGGTCCCGCCCGGTTCAAATTCACCTGCGCAGCGCGCAATCGGGACCCGATCGCCTCGACCATGTCCTCATCGTCGCCGGACACATAGGCAGCGATGCCATACCGGGTATCATTCGCAATCCGGATCGCATCGTCCACATCCCTGTAGGGAATCACGCAAAGCACCGGACCGAATATCTCTGTCTGGGCAATGGTCATGGCATTGTCGACATCGGAAAAGACCGTCGGCCGAGCATAAAAGCCCCTGCTGAACCCGTCAGGCCGTCCTGGCCCGCCCGCGGCCAGTGTGGCGCCTTCATCAAGTCCGGTCTGGATCAGGCGTTGCACCTTATCCCATTGCTGGATTGAGGCCACAGGACCGAGTTCCGTTTCGGGGTCGGCAGGATCTCCGATCCGCAGTGCCCTGGCCGCCCGGACGGCGATCTCGACCCCTTCTTCATAGCGTGATGCCGGCAAGAGCATGCGCGTCGGGGCGTTACAGGACTGGCCCGCATTGCTCATGACGGACCTGACCCCTTCCGTCACGCCGAGCTCGAAGCTGCCATCGTCCAGAATGATATTGGGCGATTTTCCCCCGAGTTCCTGCGAGACGCGCTTGACCGTCTGCGCCGCCCTCTGCGCGACATCGATGCCGGCCGCCGTCGAGCCCGTGAAGGAAATCATGTCGATTCCCGGATGGCCCGACATGGCCTGTCCGACCCCCGGACCATCCCCATAGACCATATTGAAGACCCCCGCCGGAAACCCGGCCTCTTCCAGTATCTCGGTCCAGATTTTTGCCGAGAAAGGCGAGAACTCCGAAGGCTTCACCACCATGGTGCATCCCGCGCCCAGGCAGGGGGCGACCTTGGCCGCAATCTGATTGATCGGCCAGTTCCACGGCGTGATCATACCGCACACACCGATCGGCTCCTGGACGATAAGCGTCTTTCCCCGCCGCTTCGAAAAGGGATAATCCATCACGATCTTTGACGCCGTTTTCAGATGGACCATGCCAACCCCAGCATGCACCTGGTGGGCAAAGGTCGCTGGCGCCCCCATCTCTTCGGTGATCGCAGCGCTTACCTCATGCCAGCGGCCCTTGAAGATGTCGGCGGCCTTGCGCAACAGCGCCGCGCGCGTCTCCCGGCTGGTCCGGGACCAGGAGTCGAACGCCTGATGGGCGGCCTCGACCGCCTTGTCGAGATCTGTGGCATTGCCGAGCGCGACATGGCCGACGACGTCCTCGGTTGCCGGATTGACCACATCAAACCGGCGCGCCAAGTCCGGCTCGACCCATTGGCCGCCAATAAAGAATTTGTCAGCTGTCTTCATAAGCCTGTCTCCTCGCTCACTTTGACGACTGGGCAACGGTGTGACCGAGCGCTGGCCCGTCTTCGATCTCGATGTCGAATGTCCTGAGATAGCCTGCCGTCATGATGTAGTAGCCGCAGGTGAGGCTCAGTTCCACGAGCTCTTCATGCGACAAGTGCCTGGAAATCGCCTTGAAGGTTTCGTCGCTGACCCGTTTTTGCAAAAAGGTCTCGCTTGCAAAGGCGGCAACAAGTTTTTCCATCTCGGATAGCGGGTCGAGCTCGCCGGAAGCCAGCCCCCCAATGGCCTCTTCCGAGACCCCCACCGCACGGGCATAAGGCTCGTGCTGATGCCACTCATACTCGGATTCACACAAGAGGCCGATCTTGAGAATGGCGATCTCCCGAAGCTTCGGATCGAGCTTGCTCCTGCGAAGGATCGCCACGCCCAGCTTCGCATACGCATCCATGACCGGTTCGGCGTGCGACATCATTCGGGTGACATTCAGATTGCCGAGTCTGGAAAGTTTTTCCCGGGTCTCTGCCGTCAGATTTTGTGGATACGGAATCCTGGCCATTGTTTGCTCCTTTTGACCGGCCGCCACGGCAACCGGACTTGAATATTGATGGATTGAGATATCGCCCCAGCCAGCTCAGGCCGGTTCGCTTGTCTTTGCGTCCTGAAGAATCAGGTCGGCGGCGCGCCATGCCATGGCCATGGTTGGGCCATTGGTGTTGCCTGAGGGGATCATCGGCATGATGGAGGTATCGATGATCCGCAGCCCGTCGACGCCCCTCACCCTCAGTTTGGGATCGACCACCGACGTCTCCGCGTCTGCCCCCATCCGGCAGGTGCCAACCGCATGATAGGCGCACGTTCCGAAACGGTCATACGCTTTCAGGATGTCCTCGTCCGACTCATATGCCGGACCGGGCATGGTCTCCGCTTCGATATATTGCGCCAGCGGCTGCTGGCGCGCCCATTCGCGGGCCGTGCGGACGGTCCCGATCATGGCGCGCCGGTCCTCTTCGGTGTCACGATAATTGGTCTGCAGTTCGGGGGCGGCATCAAGGTCGACTGATGTTATATGGACATGCCCCTTCGATGTCGGGCGGAGTGGATAGGCGCAGACATGGATACCGGGGTGGCGTTCCACATCCTGGCGCTGCTTGTCGAAATCGAAGCTGAACGGCGCAAACAGGAGCTGCGCGTCCGGACGGTTCAGACCCGGCCGTGTCTTGAACCATGCGACCTGCTCATAGGAGGCCGCCGACATTGGGCCGCTGCGGGTCAGGTAATACTGCATGCCCGCCAGGAGCATGCCTAGACCATGATATTTCCGGTTATGCGAGATATCCTTGTTGAGCTTCCACTGGATGAGAATGGCCCGGTGCTCGATCAGATTCTCGCCGACATTCGGGTTTGCGTGCAGGACATCCAGGCCAAGCGCCTCGAGGCGTTCCGGGTCGCCGATGCCGGATCTCTCGAGAATATTCGGCGAGGCGAGCGCGCCGCCGCACAGAATGATCTCGCCCCGGGTCTCGATACGGCTCTTCTGTCCGTCACGGACGACATCCACCGCAACGGCCCTCTTGCCGTCAAAAATGACGCGATCGACCGTGCATCCGGTCATGATGTCGAGATTGTCCCTCGACCGGATTGGATCGAGGAACGCTGTTGCAGCACTCTGACGGCGCCCCTTATGGATGGTGCGCGGGGCGTAACCGATCCCCTCGATATCGTCCGGTGCATTTGTATCGGCTTTCTCCTTCCAGCCCATGGCCTTGCCAGCTTCAAGCATGGCGTTTGTGATCGTGTCCTTGATGTCCGGCAAGGTGACCTTGAGAGGCCCGCTTCCGCCCCTTGTCTCGCCGGTCCCCAGCTGGTGGGATTCCAGCGCAGCATAGGCTGCGCCAATATGGTTCCAATCCCAGTCCTGGCTTGAAACCTCGGCGATGGCATCAAAATCGGCCGGCTGGCCGCGGACATACATCATCCCGTTGATCGAGCTCGACCCGCCGAGAACACGCCCGCGCACCCAGAATTCCGGTGTATTGTCATTGGTTTCTTCCGGAACGCTCGAATAGCCCCAGATATGATCGGGATCGGCCATTACCTTGATAATGCCCTTTGGCATCCTGATGAATGGATGGGTATCTCTCGGACCGGCCTCCAGCAGCGCCACACGGACATCCGGATTTTCCGACAGCCGGTTTGCCATGACACAACCTGCCGCGCCGGCTCCGACTATCACATAATCATATCCTGCCATCGATTCTCTCCCTCGAACCTTCCGATCTGCCCAAAACCTAACATGATCAGGTTTATACGCAACGGGCAAGACATTGCTGTGCATGTCTTCCGCTCACTGAGATATCATCGCGCACGAAATTAAGTGAGCCATTGATTTTTTGCGCCACACAGTGAATTATCTAACAATCATAGTCTCACTCGCACTGGGAGGAATTCGACGATGGCAAATGATATCCCCGCGCATTTCGTGCCGGAGCATGTCCCAGAAGACCGCGTCTTCGATCTGGACATCTATAATGATAGCCGCTTCACCGAAGATCTTCACGAATCCTACGCAACGCTTCACAATGATGCCCCCGACATTTTCTATACGCCAAGAAATGGTGGCCACTGGGTCTTCACGCGCTTTGACGATATGGTGAAGGTCCTACGTGACTATAAGCATTTCTCCGTTCGCGAAATGCAGATTCCACGCGTTGAAAATCCACCGGTCTTTATTCCATTAAGCCTCGACCCGCCCCAGAGCGTCCCATACCGCCAGGCGCTGATGCCATATTTCACGCTGAATTCGGTTCAGGCCCTGGAGCCGCGGGTCCGGGAATTCGCCAGGGAAATTATCGACGCCGTGGCCGCAAGGGGGGAATGCGACTTCGTTGAGGAGGTCTCTGCCCGGTTTCCGGTATCCGTTTTCATGGAACTGATGGGCATGCCGCTGAACCGGCTGAAGGAGTTTCGTGAGATCGCAGAGGCCTTTTTCAACACGCGCGACAATGAAACAATGGGCATTCTTGTCGGCAAGATCGTCGCCCTGATGACCGAAATCGTCGAAATGCGCAAAAGCCAGCCGGAGGACGATCTGATCTCCCAGATGGTCAATTTCGAGATCGAGGGGCGGCCCGTCACACTCGAGGAACTTCAGTCGATGCTCCTCATCATGTTTCTCGGGGGCATGGACACCGTCACCAATGTGGCGAGCTACGCCTTTCGCCACCTGGCCGCCGACAAGGCACTACAGGCCCGCCTGAGGAAAGATCCTGAAATCATTCCGGCCTTCGTCGAGGAGGCGATCCGCTGCTTTGCCGTAGTGAACTCCCCCCGGATCGTAACTCATGATTTTGAAATGTTTGGTCTCGATTTTCGCGAGGGCGACATGGTGCTCTGTCTCTTGCCCCTCGGTGGGCGAGACGGCCGCCGGTTCGAAAAGCCCAACGACTTTGACCCCGACCGGAAGGCGCAGGCACATATAACATTTTCTGCCGGTCCGCACATGTGCCTGGGATCAAATCTTGCGCGAATGGAGCTGCGCATTCTGGTCGAGGAATGGACGCGGAAAATTCCAGAATTTTCCACCAAACCCAACACCAGGCATACCAGCCGGGCCGGCACAGTTATGGCGCTCGAATCGCTACCGCTTGTCTGGAAACCGTAAGCAAGCACACTCAAGCACAGCCTTCCGCCCACCAATCATGCATAGATTAATTGCAAACTGACCGCTCCCGAGTGGACCTTAAACTGATGCGATGAGGTAACACTGGGTACATTTTTTCAAGCCGTCCAAACGTTTTCGGGTTGTTGGGGGCGGAAGAGCTGTGTAAACAAAATTAAAACTAAAGTTATTAGGCAACCGCCCCTCAAAAGGCGCTTGGTTCAAACGGGAGGAATGAATGACCAAGACACCTTCAGCCACATGCACATCCAGATTTTCGGGCACGGCACTCCGTCTTGCTCTCTTGGGTGCCACGAGCCTGTCGCTCTTCGCCGGCGACATCGCGTGGGCACAAACATCAAATGGCGATGCAGAGCCTGCCGCGAGAGCTTCTGCGGATACGGACGCAGAGACCGAAGCCGATGCACGCTTGCGCCGGCTCGGCGTTGTCACCGTCTCAGCTCGCCGCCGCGAGGAAAGCCTCAAGGACGCACCGGTCGCAATCACGGCGGTCTCGAGTGAAACGCTCGACCAATATGCGGTTACAGATTTCACCGATATCGCAACCCTGGTTCCCAATCTCGTCATGGGCCGAGCAGCTTCCGGGTCGTCGTCGAACATCTTCCTGCGTGGCGTGGGTTCTTCGACGCTGAATGCCGGTTTCGACCAATCGGTCTCCATCAATATCGATGGCCTTCCAATGAGCCGGGGGCGGGAGATCGGGCTCAGCCAATACGATATCGAGCAGGTCGAGGTTCTGAAAGGGCCGCAGGCGCTCTTCTTCGGGAAGAATGCCACAGGCGGCCTGATCAGCGTCACCACCAAGGATCCGACCGACACATTCGAAGCCGGCATCAAGGGCGGCTACGGATTTGAGGCAGAAGAATATTACGGCGAGGGCTTTATTTCAGGCCCCCTCACCGACACGCTGAAGGCACGCTTTGCCTTTCGCTATTCGGACCGGGAAGGCCCCTTCGAGAATACCGCCGCGCAGACCTATCTTAACCCATTGGGCTTCGAGCGCCACAGAAACTCCGAAAAGCGTGGTTTCAAGGAGGATCTGAGTGGCAGGCTGACCGTGCAGTGGGAGCCAAGTGACGTCTTCGACCTCGAACTGAAGCTCGGCGCCAGCTCAACCGAAGACGGCGGTCCGACCGATTTGATCGAGCGGATCTGCGGCGGCGGACGCACGACCCCGGCCACCGCAAATGGGATTCCGCCCAGCCCGAACGCAGACTGCCGCATCGACGGGCGCTCGGACTCTTCAACCATTCCAGTGGAAGTCGCCAATGCCAATTACCGGTACACCAAGTCGGACGGCTCGATGTATGCGGATCTGGATTCAAAGTTCGGCATCCTGACGGGCGCTGCCAATCTTGGAGCAATCGAGGCAACCTCCATTACCTCCTATTATGAATTCAAGCAGACCGACCAGAACAACGTTGCAGGCGAGGCCTATCCCTCCACGTTCACGCAACTTGCTGATTTCAATCAGTGGTCGGAAGAGCTTCGCTTCCAGACGCAATTCGACGGTCCATTGAACTTCCTCTTCGGCGGCTTCCTGTCGGAATCAGAATTCATCTTCAATACGGATGCCTACATCTTCCCCGTCCCGATCGATCCCGCGACTCAGACCTACACAACCTTCAAGCGTGACAACGGGTTCGACGCTTCCACGTATTCTGTCTTCGCCGAAGGCACCTGGAGTTTTCTTCCCAAGTGGGAACTCGCCGCCGGCGCCCGCTGGAGCCGTGACGAGCGTGACTCCTATCAGGAGTCTCTTCCGGCGCACTCGGCATTTGCGGCTGCCTTCCCGGCAGGTATCCGGCTGGACGACGACTTCTCCGACGAGAATATCTCGCCCCAGGTCACGCTTCGCTATCAGCCAACCTCAAATATATCGCTCTACGGCGCCTATAAAGAGGGCTTTAAGTCAGGTGGCTTCAATATTTCGCAAACCCTGACCCCTGCCAGCAGCGTGGAAGCCGGCGAGTATGATAGCGAAACGGCAAAGGGGTTCGAAGCGGGCATCCGGTCGGTGCTGTTCGACGGCTCGCTGAGCTTCAATGCCACGGTCTATGATTATCTGTACGAAGATCTTCAGGTACAGAAATTTGACCCGGTCACGGTCGGCCAGATCGTCGACAATGCTGGTGAACTTTCTACAACGGGGGCGGAGTTCGACTTCACCTATATTCCCGATGCCCTTGAAGGCCTGACCCTGCGCGGCGCGCTGGCCTACAACAAGGCCGAATATGCCGACTATATCGGCCAATGCTATGGCGGCCAGACGATCGCACAAGGATGCGACGAACTCTTCAATGCCGACACCGGGGCCTATACCAGTCAGGACTATAATGGCCGGACGCCGCCCAAGGCGCCTGAATGGGCCGGACGTGTCGGCGGCACCTACGAGTTCCCGGTTTCGGGTAACCTTAAGGCGCAGATCTCGACGGATGTGAGCTATTCTTCGGAGTACAACTTCACAGATACGCTCCGCCCGGACGCGGTACAGGATGCCTATGCAAAGTGGGACGCCGCCTTCCGCCTCATCAATGACCAGCAGGGCTGGGAAGTGGCGCTGATCGGCAAGAATCTCACTGACGAGCTGGTTGCCAATACAGCCAATGATATCCCCTTCAGCGGGGGCACTGGAACTGGCACAACGAGTGGGGTCGTATCGGACATGTCCACCTTCATCGAGAACCCCATGGAAGTGTTCCTGGAGTTCCAGCTCCACTTCTAGTCACTGGCAAGGGAAAGCCGGTTGGGTGGCGACACGGTGCGTGCGCCACCCGCTCCTGTTAGATATCCGCATAGGGACGTTTTCCATGCAGACGATTAATGACGCCATTCACTGGTGGGCGCGGGTTTCGCCGGACACGGTGGCGCTCGACTTCGGCGACGACCGCATCACCTATCGTGAATACCGGGACTGGGCTGAACGCATCGCCTCGGACCTCCTGAAACGTGGATTGGCGCCCGGGGAACGGGTCGCGATCTGCGCGGGCAACAGCCTTGAATACTGTGCCCTCATCCTCGGCATCATTCGTGCCGGCGGCATCGCTGTCACCCTGAACATGCGCTACACTGAGAGCGAACTGTCAGAGATTCTGGAAGACACGACGCCCAGCTTTGTCTTTGCCGATGCCGAGAGGCTGAAAAAGTTCGACGACCTCCCTGTGGAGTGCCTGTCGCTCAACGTGGCCACCCAGCTCAGGGACGGCGCCCGTCCGCACATTTCCCATACGCCCCGGCCGGACGATCGCGTCATTATTGTTTCCACAAGCGGCTCGACCGCGAAGCCTAAAGGTGTGGTCTTTTCTCATCGCAGCGTCACCGGATATGTCGCCACCAACCAGATAGAGGACAGGAGTCTGTCCAGTGGATCGAGGGTGGTGGTGCCCGCCCCTCTCAGCACCGGTGCGGGATTTGTGCAGTTGATGCACTATACGATACAGGGATGCACGCTCTTTTTTCTCAAGGCCTTCGAGCCGAAGACCTTCCTCGACCTTCTTGTCGAAAAGAGGATAAACGCATTTGGCGGCGTTCCCATTTTTTTCGAGGCTGTCTCGACCTTGCCGGAATTCGAACAAGCAGACTTGTCATCCATAAGGATCGCGACCTGTGGCGGCGCGCCCGTGACGCGAGCCCTGCAGGATCGGTGGATGAAGAAGGGTATCGTCATCCGGCAGATCTACGGACAGACTGAGTGCGGCGGAAACTGCACGGTCATGCCCGAACATCTCGCCCGGACCCAGCCTGAAAAATGCGGTCTGGGCGGGCTCTTCAACGAGCTCGCCATCATCGATGAAAACGGCAATTGTCTACCTCCCGGCGAGGTGGGACAGATCATCATACGGGGTCCCGGCAATATGGTCGAATACTGGAACAACCCGGAGGCGACCGCCGCCACATTGAAGGATGGCTGGATCCATTCCGGCGATCTCGGCAAACTCGATGAAGATGGTCTTCTGACCTTCGTCGACCGGATGAAGGATATCATCATATCGGGCGGGCTGAACATCTCTGCAGCAGAGGTGGAACGCGTCATCGCCACCTATCCGGACGTGGAAGAGGTTCTGGTCATCGCGGCCAGGGATGAAAAATTTGGTGAGACGCCGATGGCTGTAATCCACACCCGCGCCAAACTGGATATTTCTGACCTGATCGATCATTGCAACGGTCAGCTGGCCGACTACAAGGTTCCGCGCTATGTCGTCATCGAGGACCAGCCGATGCCTCGTACAGCAACCGGCAAGCTGTCCAAGCCAGCAATGCGGGACAAGCACGCCCCCTCGGCTGCCCATCTCGAGCGCGTTCGCTAGACGGTCTGCCCCGGCTACCTTGAAGCGCTCCGGACAACATCATCCAACGATTTGGGCCAAGCATAATCATTCTCAGCATAATGGCGTAAGCCCGCCAGGATTACTTTAAGTGCGCCGATGAAAAGTTCTTCGTCATCCTGCGGCCCAGTATTCGCAGCCGCTGCGATATAGCGATAGGCCTCATGATCGAATTCCGGCAATTGGGAGGTCTTTTTCGATCGTGCCGCCGCAGCGAACATCGCTGAGCCGAACATGAGTTTGTCGGTCGCTTCCAGGATCGTCATCTTCAACTCGTCAGGATAAGGGCACCACGATGCCCAAAAGTCGTAACGCTCGAGAAAAATGTGTTTCGGAAAGTGCTCCAGCATAAGCGGGGCAGCGTGAGGGTGCAGCAATATTTCGCGCCGGCTGGCGACCGCGACACGGATGATCGCCTCTTCCCAGGACATATCCTTGTGAATGCGGGGGCGGACATCTCTCAATATGCAGAGCGCCACTTCTGCCAGCAATTCCGACTTGTTGCGAAAGTGATGATAAAGCGATGGCGCCCTTACCCCAAGCTTCCTGGCCACGCGTTCCAGATTGAGCCCGTGGAGCCCCTGGACATCAATGGTTTCAAGAGCCGCCCTGGCGGCCCGAGCTCTGGAAATGCGCGCCTTGCTCGGTCGCCCCATTACCGCCTCCCATCGTCGAACCTTATCGGCTCGCCCATCTATTGACAGCCTGCCGACACGATCGCCGGCTCGCAAACTGTGACCGGAAATCGTTTGACAAGCGCCCCAATTCCATTAAACTAATGATCATAGTTTTTAAAGCAAGAAGTGTCCCAGGAGCGCAGGATGAATATTATCGATACCGGCGAGCGGCCCACGACAAAGGAGTCAGCGTCTCCCAAGCTCAAGCGTGTACAGTGCCTGACCGACCTGAGCGAAGACCAGATAAGGGCGATCCGGGCCATTCCTGCTCATGAGGCCGCAAAACCCGAGCCAATTAACGAGCGCCGCCCGGCAGCGATGTTTACTGCTGCGGAGCGTTTCGAGCTTGAGCAGAAAAATGTTTTCCGCAAGCGCGCGGTGCCCGTAACCTTGAGCGCAATGCTGCCAGAGAAGAATTCGTATTTCCCGCATGACGGCTACGGCGTTCCCATTGTCGTCACAAGAGACCAGAATGGCCAGGTTCATGCTTTTCTGAATGCCTGCATGCACAAGGGGTCCAAGGTGGTGGAAGGCTGCGAAGCCCGTAAGGGTAAGCTTATGGTCTGCCCTTATCATGCCTGGTCCTTCGCCACGGACGGACGACTTATCGCCGTTCCCCGCGAAGAGAGCATTATCGGACTGGACAAGTCCAACCGCGGGCTGCGGGAGCTGGCCTGCAAGGAGGCCGGCGGTATCATCTGGGTGATGCTGGACCCCGCAGCCGAGCCGGATTTCGGGGGAATGGATCAACAGCTGATCAAGGATTTCGAGGCGCTGGATATACCGCGCATGGAAGTCTATGGGCGAAAGACGTTCGAACTCGAGGCCAACTGGAAACTCGTTCTGGAACCCTTCCTGGAGGGCTATCATGTCACCAGATTGCACGCGAACACCGTCGGTCCCATGTTCCCGGATGTCCCGAACGCAAACGAAATCCTGGGACTGAACGTCCGGCAGCTGCAAGGGAAGGTCAACTTCACGCCCGAAGGGCTCGATGTCGAAGGCGAGAATATCCACAAGTCGGTGACATTCTCCTATATCGTATTTCCCAACCTCGTTGTGATCACGAGCCCTTATTACATCAGTGCGATGTATATCATGCCGAAGGCGGCGAATCGCAGCACCGTCGAATATATCATGCTCACCCGTCAGGAAGCCGACAACGAAAAGGCGAAGGAGCTTTACAGCAAGTCCTATGACATGGTTCTAAATGTATTCGGCAATGAGGACTTTCGCGCCGCTGAGATCTCGCAGCAAGGTCTGTCGACCGGGGCACTCGATGATGTGATCTATACCGGCCTGGAAGCTGCCATCCCGGCCTATTACCGCCTTCTCGAAAGCCATTTCAGCTGATGGCCGCGAATAATCTGTTTGTGAGGGCGGCTGCATATGTCATCCTCTGACGCGGTCGCAGGTCCCGCATCGAGGCCAACCTGGTTATCAGTCGCAACTTGTTTTCTGGTGGCGACGATTGAAGGCTACGACATCCAGATCCTGTCGATCTCCGCGCCGCGCTTCGCACCTGAGCTCGGCTTCAGTTCTGGCGCGCTCGGCTGGATTTTCGGGGCGGTAAGCTTTGGCATCATGATCGGCAGCTCGGTTGGCGGGCGCGCAGGCGACGTTTTCGGCCACAAGACGGTCCTGGCGGCTGCCATCGCCCTGTTTGGCACCTTCACCCTCCTCACGCCTCTTTGCCGATCGTTCGAGACTTTTCTCGCTGTCCGGACGCTGACAGGCATAGGATTCGGCATAGCACTGCCCAACCTCGTCGCGCTTGCTGCCAACGTCGCTGCGTCCGGTAAGGCGTTTCGAACGAATGCTGCAATATTCTGGGGTGTTCCGCTGGGCGCTGTTATCGCCGCCGCTCTCTTCTCGAGAGGTATGGGCTGGCAAGTCGCATTTACGGGCGGCGGTGTTGCGGCCTTCGCTTGTATCCCCCTCGTTCTGCTCGCTTTCAACAATGCCCCACCACCCGCAAGGACTCCCCTGGCCCGCACCAGCTTCATCGCCGAGCTCCTGTCGGATACATACCGGGCGAGAAGCATGATTATCTGGGCAATATTCGCCCTCGCCTATCTCGTCTCCTACTTCGCTGCGATCTGGCTGCCCATGATTGTTTCCGTCAAGGGGTATCCTCCGGAAACGGCAGCGAGCGTGATGCTGAGCTATGGCATACTGGGGATGATTGGCATCTTTGCCACGGGATGGGCCTGTGACCGTTTCAGCTTCCAGCTTCCCATCGCCCTGTGCTGGATTGCCATAATACCTGTCCTCGTATCTACCGCCTTCGCGAAGGATGTGGTGAGCCTGCATGTAATCGGCGGCCTAACGGGGTTTTTCGTTTCGGGCGGTATATTCTCCCTCTATTCGGTTGCTGCTGCGGGTTACCCAAAGCATTTGCGCGGAGGAGGATCGGGCGCAGCACTTGCCTGGGCCAGACTAGGGGCCATTATCGGTCCGCTTGCCGGCGGCTGGCTCTTGGGAACGGATGTCCCGATTTTCCGGATCATGAGTATTTTCTCCCTCATCGCTTTCACGACTGCCCTTCTCGTCATCGTCGCCGGCAGAATATTTGACCGCGAAGCCGACCTCGCCGAAGCGGCTCGGTCCTGAGTGTTCCCCAAGACATCCCGACCCTCTCCCTGTCCCGACAAGCCTCTTTACGCGTGGTGATGCTTGGAGGTCGTCGAACACCCCGCTACCATTACCTTTCACAATTAGTTTTTTAGAAGCAAACTTGAACGAGATTGGCGGCATGCTATCTGACCTGCAATTACACCATGTGAAGATGAGCGAACAATCCGGCGTCCTCACGATAACGCTGAACCGCCCGGACCAGCTCAACGCGATGAATCGCAGGTTCGTTTCGGACCTCCGGAACCTGTTTCAGGCACTGTACTGGGAGCCATCTATAAGGGTCGTCGTCCTGCGCGCTTCAGGCAAGGCCTTTTGCGCCGGGCTGGACCTCAAGGAAGCCTCCGAGAATCAGGACCGGCAGGTCGATACCAGCATCATGCTGCAACGTCAGCGGACCATTGCAGAAATCTACGTCGCCATGCGCCGATGCCCTCAGCCCATAATTTGTTGCATCCAGGGTGCGGCCAGTGGCGGAGGCTTTGCGCTCGCCCTGGCCTCAGACATCCGCCTCCTGTCCGAAGAGGCCCGCATGAATGCGGCTTTCATCCGGATCGGGCTCAGCGCATGCGATATGGGAGTGTCCTATTTCCTTCCACGCATGATTGGCCTCTCGCGCGCAAGCGAATACATGCTGACCGGCCGGTTTATCGAGGCCGAACAGGCGCTCTCCATGGGCCTTGCGAGCCGCATTGCGTCTGCCGCCCGCCTTGACGATGAAGCAGCCCTGTTTGCCGAAGACATGCTGCGGGCGACCCCGCTCGGTCTGCGCCTTACCAAGGACGCCCTCAATCACACCATCGATGCGCAGGGACTCGAGGCGGCGATGGCGCTTGAAGACCGAAACCAGATGCTGACTGCACAAGACCCGAACTTTCACGAAGGCATCGCAGCGTTCATGGAAAAGCGGATGCCGGTCTATGGTTGAGCGGCAGGTTTTCACGGCCGATGATGGCGTGCGGCTCGTCGCTGACGCGGCGGGCCATCGCGATGCCCCCCTTGTGATTCTGGCTCATGGCGGAGGGCAGACCCGGCATTCATGGTCCGGCGCTTTCAGGCGTCTGGCCGAGCATGGATACAGGGTCGTAAATTTCGATGCACGCGGACACGGGGAAAGTGACTGGTCTGCCGACCATCGCTATCCCATGTCGCGGCGGTGGGCCGATATGGAGACAATCGTCAATGACAGCCGACAATCCTCGGCCCCCGTCGCGATTGTTGGCGCTTCCATGGGGGGCGCCACAGCATTATACGGGGTCAGTCAAGAGTTCCGGCCAAATGCATTAATACTCGTGGATATCACCCCGAATTCCGAGCGCGCAGGGATGCAGCGCGTCCGGGACTTCATGGCCGCCGGGCTAAAAGGGTTTGCAACGCTCGATGATGCGGCCGATGCCGTCGCAGCCTATAATACGAGCCGGCCGCGCCCCAAGGACATTTCGGGGTTGAAGCGCAATCTTCGCCAGCACAGTGATGGGCGGTGGTATTGGCACTGGGATCCCGGCATGGTCGAGATCGACATCGATCAGGAGCGCGCCTTGATGGCGCGCACATTCAAAGGACTTGAAGCTGCTCCAGAGCTTCCCCTGCTCCTGGTCCGTGGCCTTAAGAGCGATGTCGTCACCGACAGTACGGTTGAGGAATTTCGCGACCGTCTTCCCTCCCTCAAAGTCGCAGATGTAAGCGGCGCTGGCCATATGGTCGCCGGTGACAAGAACGACGCTTTTCTGGAGGCTATCCTCGGCTTTCTCGCTCGCCATATGCCTGCCGGCAGGCCTTAGCCCGTCGGCGCATTTCCAGGAAACTTCGCCACCCCCTCGCCTATCTCGACCCAGGGCTGGGCACTCGCGCACCAGACATGTGCGACCGGCTTCAGCCAGTTCACATCATCGAAGGTGCCCGCCTTTATAATAATCGTGCCGGGCGATGATGGCTGCACTGAAAACATGGCCGATCCGCAGATGGGGCAGAATTTCCGTTCAAGTTTCGCACCGCTGTCCGCGGTATCCTCATAGGTGCGAAGATCCCCTCGCACATCCAAGGCTGACTCGTGCACGAGCACGATGACTGAAAACGCGCTGCCGGCCTGTCTTTGGCAGTTCTTGCAGTGACAGACGGCCGTTACGATCGGATCGCCATCCAGCTGGTACGACACCTGGCCACACAGACACTGTCCTGTTCTCGACATCACGTCTTCTCCCTCTTCATCTGCTCCAGTTCTGCCCTGATTTCCTCGCCCTGTTCGTCGACGGTCGGCGGATGGCGGTCATCCTGCCGGACATAGCCTGAATAGCGTATCGGCGGCGTCATATCGTACCAGGCACCCTCGCTCGGATGTTCGCGCCAGCGGAAGAATCCGGTGCGCCTGAGCTGCGGATCCTCCAGGATATCGGCCATGTCGCGCACCGGCATGCACGGGATGCGGGCCGCGCGGAAGCGCTCGACCCACTCCGCGGTCGGGCGTGTCGGGGTCATTTCGGCCAGCCGCCGATAGAGCCTGTGCTGGTTGAAGAACTGGTCCTTCAGGGTCGTCAGGCCAGGCTGCTGCAGAAAGTCCGGATCCCCGATCACCTCGAACACCGTGGCCCAGCTTTGCGGGGTATAGGGGACGATACTGATATAGCCGTCCTTTGTCGGGAAGGGCTGGCGGTCCGGATCGATCTGTCTGAAATAGCCGACATCCGCATTCGGTGGGTCGAAGGTCAGCCCGCCAAGATGCTCGGCCAGCATGAACTGGCTGAACGCCTCGAACATGGGAACTTCGACAAACTGGCTCTCTCCCGTCCGCAGCTTGTGAATATAGGCTGCAAGGGCTGCCTGCGCCCCGTGCAGACCGGCCACCTTGTCGGCGATCAGCGACGGGATGTAACGCGCCTTGCCGGTTCCGTCGACCCGGCCCGCCAGTGTGGCGGCACCGGAGGCGGCCTGGATGACATCGTCATAGGCCTGCAAGCCGTCATAGGGCCCGCCGGACGCAAAGCCCACGCAATGGATATAGATGAGATCCCTGTTGATTGCCTTCACCTGCTCCGGCCCGAAGCCCAGCTTCTCGACCGCGTCGAGGCGGACATTGTGGATGAACATGTCGGCTGTGCGCAGGAGGCCTGCCATGACGTCGCGGTCATCATCCGATTTCAGGTCGAGGACGATGGATCGCTTGTTCCGGTTGAGCGCCATGAAGCCAGGCGACATGCCCCGCGATTTCGCCGGCTTGCCAGAATAGCGAAACTGGTCGCCCTGCGGCGCCTCGACCTTGATCACGTCGGCGCCAAGATCGGCCAGGATCTGCGTGGCATAGGGCCCGAAAACGACACTCGTCATGTCAATGATCCGGACGCCCTCAAGCATGGCTGGCTTGGTCATTCGTCTATCCCGAATTGCTATTTGGCTTGAGTATAATGCACAAAGCCCCTAAGCAATAACTAATGTTTTTAGTTTTGAGGCGCGTATGAATTTGAATTTCTCCCCCGCCGAAGAGGCCTTTCGCGAAGAGGTGCGCGACTTCCTGGCCGACAAACTGACCCCCGAGCTGAAACGCTATGCGGCCCGCATGACCAGCGTCTATGCCGAGAAAGAGGTCGCGCTGGCCTGGCAGGCGATCCTCGTGGAGCAGGGCTGGGCGGCGCCGTCCTGGCCAGTGGAGCATGGCGGCTGCGACTGGAGTGTCGCCCAGCACTACATCTTCGATGTCGAGATGGCGAAGGCCGGCGCCCCGCCGCTCTCGCCCATGGGCATCGGCATGTGCGGCCCGGCCCTGATCGGGCATGGCTCGGACGAGCAGAAGGCGCATTACCTGCCACGTATCCTGTCGGGCGAAGACTTCTGGTGCCAGGGCTATTCCGAGCCGCATGCCGGCTCCGACCTCGCGGCCCTCACCATGTCGGCCGAAGACGATGGCGACGCCTTCATCTGCAATGGCTCGAAGATCTGGACGACGCACGCGCATGAAGCGAACATGATGTTCTGCCTGGTGCGCACCGACGCCTCCGGCAAGCCGCAACAGGGCATCACCTTCATCCTCATCGACATGACCGCGCCCGGCGTCACCGTCGATCCGATCATCATGCTGTCGGGCGAGCACATCCAGAATGCTGTCTTCTTCGACGATGTGCGCGTGCCGAAATCGAATGTCATCGGCGAGGTCGACAAGGGCTGGACGGTCGCGAAATACCTGCTCGAGTTCGAGCGCGGCGGCTCGTCCTATGGCCCGCGCCTGCTGCAGAGGCTGGCCGCCCTGCGGGGCACGGCCCGCGATCTGGGCGCCCTGGAGCCTGGTATCGAGGCCCGGCTGACCTCTGCCGAGATGCGCGCCAGCGCGCTCGAGGCCGCCGAGCTGATGATGATGTCGGAGCTGTCGAATGGCGGCACGCCGGGGCTGAAGGCCTCGATGATGAAG
>NZ_NCST01000122.1 GCF_002088975.1 Henriciella aquimarina | reverse complement strand
GTAAGCGTCCATTTCTCACACGCTTGTCCGCTAGGAGCGGCATCTGATCTTTCTTCTCACGGTGCAATCCGCACAGATCTGAGGAGGTGTTGGTGTCGAAACGGAAGACGGCGAAACAGATAGAGCTTGAGGCTTTCTGGCGGGCTCATCACGATGCCTGGATGCGTAGCACGCTGAATCAGCGTGAATATTGCGAGGCGCATGGGTTACCGCTGAAGCGGTTCGGTAACTGGCGGGCCATATTCAAAACCGAAAAGTCTCGTGTGAGCGGAAAGGTGCTCTACCGGCGCGGCGGACAGCTTAGTCATATGACTGGTCATATGACGGATAAGGACATTCCGCCGCCTTCGAAATATCTGCCATCGCGCTCTGATGCGCCGAACGGCAAGCGCCAGTTCAGCCCTGAAGACAAGCGCCGCATCGTGGCCGAGACGGAAAAACCGGGCGGGACGGTCAGCGGCGTGGCGCGACGGTACAATATCGCTCAGCGCGTGCTGTTCCGCTGGAAGAATGAGCTATCCCCGTCAGAGGACAGTCCCACATTCCTTTCTGTTGAAGTAGAGAAAGACGCGAGTGGAGGGGGCGCGTCAGCAGGCGCCCCATCGCCGATAATCATAGAACGCGGAGCGCCTGGCATAGAGGTGGAACTTATCGGTGGGCGTCGAATCCGGTTTGACAAGGATGTCGATCCTGACCGTGTCCGGCAGCTTGTCTCTCTGCTTGAGGCAGACCTCTCATGATGCTGACGACATCAGGTCTGAAGGTGCACCTCGCCGTTGGGGTCACTGACATGCGAAAGGGTATAGATGGGCTCGCCATGCTGGTTCAGGGCGTGCTGGCGCAGGATCCGTTCTCTGGACATCTGTTCGCGTTCCGCGGTCGCAAGGCGAACCTGATCAAGATCCTCTACTGGGATGGGACCGGGCTCTGCCTCTTCTCGAAACGCCTGGAGAAAGGCGGTTTCCTGTGGCCGATGCAGACCGAGCAGGGTGCTGTGGTGAAGCTCAGCGCCCGGCAGCTCTCTGTCCTGCTTGAAGGCATCGACTGGCGATCCCCGGATGAGCGCTGGCGTCCTGATCGGGCGGGGTGAGACGCGGATGCGACCGATTGAATCAGGCCGCAGAAAGCTGTGCGGAACGAGCTGATTCCATCGTAAACTCCGTGCCATGGAGCTTGATCTCGCCGCCCTGCCTGAAGACGTGGATGTGCTGCATCGCATGATCCGCGAGATGGCTGCGGCGCGTGACAGCGAGCGTGCTGAAACACGGGCCGAGATCGAGCGGCTGCGCCAGATGGTGAAGACGCTGCAGCGCAGCCAGTTCGGTCGCCGGGCCGAGGGGCTTGATCCCGGCCAGCTCCAGCTTGGCCTGGAGGATCTGGACAGTGATGTGGCGCACCTTGAAGCCGCATCGCCAGACACACTGGTCGAAACTGGTCCGCGCCCAGCCCGCACCCGCGCGTTCAGTCTGCCAGAGCATCTGCCACGCGAGGATGTCGCGGTCGACACCGAGACCAGCGCCTGCCCATGTTGCGGCGGTGCGCTGCACTTCATCGGCGAAACCGTCAGCGAGATGCTGGATCATGTTCCAGCGCGACTGCGTGTCCTGCGGATGAAGCGCCCGCGCTATGGCTGCCGGGGCTGCGGGAAGATCCACCAGGCACCGGCCCCGGAACGCCCGATCGCAAAGGGGCTGGCCACGCCGGGCCTGCTCGCGCATGTCATCGTTAGCAAGTATTGCGATCACCTGCCGCTCTATCGCCAGTCGCAGATCTTTGCCCGCCAAGGTGTGAAGCTGAACCGATCAACGCTTGCCAACTGGGTGGGCGGGGCCAGCTGGTGGCTGGAAGCGCTGCATGAGCGGCTCGCAAGCCATGTCTTCAGCTCGAAGATGCTGTTCGCCGACGACACGCCGCTGCCTGTGCTCGATCCGGGCCGCGGGCGCACCCGAACAGGTCGGCTCTGGGTCTATGCCCGCGATAATCGACCGTGGAATGGGCCGGGGCCGCCAGCTGCTGTCTATATCTACAGCCCGGATCGGCGCGCCGAACGTCCGGAAACCCATCTCAAGGACTTCAGCGGTGTGCTGCAGGTCGATGGCTATGCCGGGTTCGAGCGACTGACCACGGGCGGGGATATCATGCTGGCCGCCTGCTGGGCGCATGCGCGGCGCAAGTTCTACGAGGTGCACCAGGCCACAGGCTCACCGATCGCGGCCGAAGCGTTGCAGCGGATCGCCGAGCTCTATGCTATCGACGCCACGATCCGTGGGCAGAGCGCGAACAAGCGTCGGATCGTGCGGGCCCGGAAATCCCGCCCGCTGGTCCGCGCGATGAAAGCCTGGCTGGAAACCGAACTCCAGCGCATCCCGCCGCGCAGCGGACTGGGCGACGCGATCCGCTATGCGCTCACCCGCTGGGACCAGCTCAGTCTGTTCCTTGAGGATGGCCGCATCGCCCTCGATACAAATACTGTCGAACGCGCTATCCGCCCGGTCGCGCTAGGACGCAAGAACCATCTGTTCGCCGGCTCGGAAGGCGGTGCACAGAGATGGGCCGTCATCGCTTCTCTCCTGACGACCGCCAAACTCAACGATGTCGAGCCCCACGCCTATCTGAGTGACGTTCTCGAGCGCCTAAGCCAAGGCCATCCGATGAGCCAGATCGATGATCTGCTACCCTGGAACTGGGCTGCATTACGCGCTGATGTGTAAGAACTGGACGCTTACACTTGCAATGACCAACCGCATTACAAAAAAACTCGTCACCTTTCGCAATCCATTCACACTGGGACGCGATGAAGAAGAATGGCCTGCAGGAAGCTATACAATAGAAACTGAGGAAGAGCCTCTGGAGTCAGTCTCCCTTCGAGGCTTTCGCAGGATACGGACGGCTATGATCGTCCGCTCGTTCACCGGAAGGTCTGGCGTAACGCGCTTTGTAGAAATCGATCACTCTGATCTGGATGCAGCACTGGCAGATGATCGCGAAGGCATCGAGCGCGCCGAAAATGAAGGAATGCAATCGTGACGACCAAGCACATTTCAAGCCTCGATAAAAAGTCGAGAAACTCGCTGACACGTAACTGGTCAAGGCGCTTTGCTGTCCCCACGAGAGCCTTTGCGGGCTTCTTCGTATTCTTTCTATGTCTCGCGACAAATCCAGCCCATGCTCAATCTTCGACCCTCTCAGCGGATGCGGCGCAGGAGCGATCTTACGGTTCAGGCTGGACCTGCAAGAGTGGATTCGAGCAGTCAGGTTCGGAATGTGTTCCGGTCGTGCCTCCCGAAAATGCCTACACAACCCAGGCGGC
Source organism: Henriciella aquimarina (assembly GCF_002088975.1). GTDB lineage: Bacteria > Pseudomonadota > Alphaproteobacteria > Caulobacterales > Hyphomonadaceae > Henriciella > Henriciella aquimarina. The sequence continues at coordinate 15,077 of NZ_NCST01000122.1, read as the reverse complement.
ATATGGACGAGGCTTCGAATGCCACTATGGTTTCGAACGCGAGGGGGAAAACTGCCGTGCGGTCATCGTCCCCGAGGATGCGTTTCTGGACTATTCCGGGTCTCGATGGACCTGTGAACGTGGATATCGACGCGAACAGGATGGTTGTGTTGCCGTTCATGTCCCGGAAAATGCCTACCTTACCGATATTTCGTATGGCTCGGGCTGGGAGTGCGAACGGGGCTATATTGAAGACCGCCTGACATGTCGGCGTATTGAGCTTCCTGCTAATGCCTTTCTCACGAGCAGCAGATATGGATCAGGCTGGAAATGTGATCGGGGCTTCTTCCAGACGCCCACAAGCTGTGAACCCGTCACTATCCCCGCGAATGCTCATATCAACTATTCCGGCGATGGCTGGGACTGCAACCGTCCCTACAAGCAGGTGGGTGAAGCCTGCAGAATGCCTTGAGGGCTCTGTTTGAGGGCGCCTTGCGGTGCTCTCTGCCTGCCCCACACGGTTGGCGGCCCATGGTGCTTGCGTGATGGCAGAGGGGACACAATCGGCAATCTGAATAAAAGGAACAGGTTCACCTTATGACCATCCTCACAATATGGACGAGCCAGGCACCATGCTTTGCCCTGCCGCATCAGATTTTTCAGGTATTGAAAGTGAACCATATTGGAGGCGGCAGTTCTCCCGCCAGGCCTGCGCGGTCGCGAAATGATTGAACCTGTGCTCATGACCACAGTGCGGATAAGCACTTTCGATGGCCAAATCGGTCTCACGAACGCAACAGGCTTTTTCTTCGAGCAAGGCGGAGTTCTGCAGCTTATCTCATCTCGCCATGTCGTTTTTGAGGAACCCTCGGGTCACACGCCGGACCGGATCGAGATTGAACTGCATGTGTCTCTCGATGACCTTGGGCAGTCGATAAATTTTTCAATACCTCTTTACAGGAATGGAAAGAACGTCTGGCGCGAGATCAAGGACAGTGCGGGCTGGGTTGATTTCGTAGCGATAGACATCGACAAGGACGCTTTGCCGGAAACGTTCTTTTACACTGCATTTTCACCTGCCCATCTTGTGTCGTCGAGCGAGCGTATCGAGATTGGCTCGACACTGCTTGTGGTCGGCTACCCGCTTGGCTTCGAGGATACGCTTCACCATCTTCCGGTTGCGCGCCAGGCGGGACTGGCCTCCTCCTATGGTCTGCGTTTCAAGGGGCAGGGTTACTTTCTGGTCGATGCAAGAACGCATCGAGGCATAAGTGGTGCACCAGTTGTGATGCAGAACCCGAAGGCGGGCCCGGATGACCCGCTTCCGTGGCGCCTGCTTGGTGTGCATTCATCCCGTCTTGAGGCCTTCTCAAGAGACCCTGTGCATGATGAGATCCTTGGGCTGAACGCGGTTTGGTATGCTGATGCGCTCACAGCTTTAATCGAATGATCCTGTTATCATCAGCTAATTATGGGGCTCCAAGCCAAAATACCTACCGCAAACCCCGACTAGAATGGAAAGAACACAGGGATTGTTGCAACGGCGGAAGCTCCAACCAGCACATTCATGGGGACACCGATCTTAAGGAAGTCGGCGAATTTGTAGTTGCCGGCGCCATAGACCAGCGTATTGGTCTGATACCCGATTGGGGTTGCGAAGCTCGCGCTGGCCCCGAGCATGACTGCTACAACGAACGGCCGCGGCTCGACGCCTATTTGCGTTGCCAACCCGATTGCCAACGGAGTTACGACAACTGCGACGGCGTTGTTGGTGACCGCTTCCGTCAACACTGAGGAAAGTGCATAGACGGCTGCCAGTGCCACGATCGGAGGCAGTGTCTCAAGAGTTGGCGCAATCAGCCTGACAATAAGGGCGACCGCGCCTGAGTGCTCAAGTCCGGCACCGACAATCAGCATTGAGAATATCAGGACCAGGACACCTGCATCGATCGATGCCCATGCCTCATCACTGTCAATGCAGTTGAGCAAGAGGATCGCTGCGACAGCAACCAATGCGAGCACGCTTATGTCAGCCGCTCCGGTAGCGGCGAGCACCACGACACTGATAAGTGCCATCATGGCGATCGGAGCCTTTCTTCGACGGAAGGCGCGACCTGCAGCGGGTGTAATCGCTGCCAGATCGCCCGCCTCCGTCAAGCGGGCAAAGCCTTCAGGAGTGCCTTCAAGAAGCAGTTTGTCGGCGGGGCGCAGAAGCTCGGTCGACAGGTCGGTGCTGAGATCTTCGCCATGACGATGGACGCCAAGGACGCGCAACCCATAACGATGGCCAATCCCAAGCTGAGCGACGCGCACAGCACGTTTTCTACGAGACAAGGTTACAATTGCCTCCGCCACGGTCAGATCGGGGCTATCTTCGGGTATCGGCCCCTCCCGCAAACCAACATCCAGGTTGCGGCGGTTTCTCAAGGTCAGCAGTTCGGAGGTCACCACAACAGCAATGATCCGGTCGCCATACTGGAGCACGTGGTCGCTCCGCACCTGAGGTTTTGTACCCGACCGGTTGCGAACCCCGACGATCTCTACACCCGGCCGGTTCAGGTCTTCAATTTCGCCAATTGGCCAGCCGATACCTTCGTAACCATGGCGCGGACGCAGTTCGGTCAGGAACGAAGGTTCCTCTGTGTCCCTGGACCCTCGTCGCTCTTTCCGGTCGGGTAGCAATAAAGGACTAAGGACAAGCAGGGAGAGGCCGCCGACGGCAGCGGCGATCAGGCCTACCGGAGTGATCTCAAGGATTGAGAACGGCTCCAATCCGGCTTCGCGGGCCACGCCGTCCACGAGAAGGTTTGTCGAGGTGCCGATCAGCGTACAGGTCCCGCCCAGAACGGCCATGTAGGAGAGCGGGATCAGCAGACGCGTTGCGGCCAGCTTGAGGCTTTGCGCCAAACGGACAGCAACCGGGATCAGAACAAGCACGACCGGCGTATTGTTCATAAGCGCCGATGACAGAAGCGCCGCGATCAGAAATGCAGCCAGGCCAAGCATCGGTCTTTGCTCGGCAGCGGCGACGACCCGGTTTGCCAGTGCATCGAGTAAACCGGTCCGGACTAGTGCACCGCTCATGATAAACATCGCGGCAATCGTAATCGGCGCTGGATTGGAGAAAGCCGCAAGGACATCCTCGGTCGGCACAAGGCCAAAGACGATAAAAAGTGCTGCAGCACCTGCTGCGGAAACCTCCGGAGCGAAGTGTTCTTGAAGAAAGCCGGCAAACAAGACGAGCAAGAGCCCGAGAGCAAGGTAGGGCTCGAAACCGCCGATGAAATCGATCAGGGCATTCTCCATGGTCTGACTGTCTGGAGATTCAATACCACATTCCGGGAGCAGGTGTCGGGATGAGGGCCTTCGACCAAGCGGTGCCTTGGTACGGCTCAAGCTGTTACATTGAAGAAGATGTACAGCTATCCGGTTCCAGGATCCTGTATGGTCTGAAGTGACCTGAGGCGTGCTACGCAATGGGTTGGCCAGGGCAGCCGGCCATTCTAGTGGAAGTTGGTGAGAGGCCCTGCTGACAATAGGGTATGTAAGTGCAATATATGCTGTTCCCTATCACTGCCGATTTCAGAAAACTTCTATTGTGAAACAAGATGGTCAGGCCTCGGGATAGAGGCGCGGGAAGAGTATTTCGGGCGCATCAGTTGGAAAGCGAAGCGAGACCGATCCCTTTGGGGTATCCGAAGCAAGGAGGCCGACTTCGATAAGATCGCCAAGGATACGCCGTGCCGTACGCTCCGGCAGGCCGGTAATACGAGATGCAGCGCCTCTCTCAAATTCACCGCGGACCAGTGCCTCCTCAAGGAGGAAGGCCGCTTCCGGTTTCAGTGTCTCGGAACGCTCGACCAGACGCTTCAGGCGCCCTGACAGATTGTCGAGGTCAAACAGGTCAGCCATGAATTCGATCTGATCGAGACAGACCTTGAGAAACCAGGCCGTGTACTCTGTCAGTGCCCTGAGAGACAGGTTGCCTCTGCCGTCGAGATCTCCCTGTCTGGGGCTGTCGGCATAGTCCATCATCCTCTTGTAGTCGGTGCGGCTTTCGAGGCCGCGCGCCAGTCCCCGTGAAATCGACCAGAGACCATGGGCGCCGATATCCGCCTTGGCGGCCATGGCGTGGCTCATGAGGCGGCTGACCCGGCCATTCCCGTCAGGGAAGGGGTGGATATAGTTAAAGCGGTGGTGAGCGGTCGCCATTGAAAGAATGCGTGCAGCCTGACCCATGCGCTCGAAAGCAAAGCGGCTTTCGAAATAGGTCATAAAGTCAGCGACGCGTTCGCTTGAAGGCGGGATATGCCGGCCAACCGAAACATCATGTTGCTTTTGGGATCGCCATTCCCCCGGCGTCATAATGAATTCCGCACTGTCGCTCTTTATACGCAGCATCTCATCCGGTGCATCCTCATAGAACTCGCGGTGCAGCCAGAGGATGAAATCTCTGGACGCCGGTTCAGGCAGTTCTCCGGTGGATGCCAATCGGTCAACTTCCGCCTGGACGCGCACATGAGCGGCCGCTTCGATCTGAAGGTTTCTCCGTCCTTCGTTTTCGTCGAAATCACCGGCCAGCGCACGTTCGATATCGCGCGGGCGCGTATCATGTCCCTCGATCAGATTACTGTAATAGGTGTTCATCAGGCGAACGAGGGAAGCTAGGTTGGCTGCCGTCAGCGGGTGAAGTTTCGCACCCAGCACTGCGGATTTGGCCGCGACTTCGGCGACGAGATCCGCAATGGCTTCGGGGGTTTGCTCAAGCCTGGCCGGTTCTATGCGGCTTGGTGTTTCGAGGAGGCTGTTGGCCGAAGTCAAAACTAATAAAACCTATAAAAAATAGCCAGTTAATCAAGTTGGGCGGGGATGTTGGCCGATGCTGTGGCCGATCTTAGCTTGAGTTGATGTGGTAGCGCAATGGCCGATATTAAAATTCTTTAGCATTCTGTTTTTATTGCGAATAAAGGCGTGAATCTGGAATATTGGCCGAAGGGCTGGCCGATGTTTTCGTGGCTGCCGAAGCTTCGATCATTGGTCGAACTCTCCTTATCGGCAGCGCTCAATCCAATATCCTTTAATAGGGCATGCAGCTTATTAAAGGATAAGGATCCGAGCTGATGTGGTCAGGGCAGCCACAGTAGTCGTGTCAGGTGCGCCCATGTTTGAGTGGACATAAAAAGCAAATAAAACAATTAGTTACGCCAGCACGTGTGCGCATCGTTCGATTGTCATCTGTGAAATATAAAATTAAATCAGTGTATTAGAAGATTTCGGTTTGCACACGATGCCTGTGAATCTCATAAGCTGAAGAAAATAAAATGAATAAAAACAATGATATAGATCGACGATTTTCCACTGCGCCCATGATGGACTGGGCTGAAAGGTGATTAAATACAAAGCCTTGTGGGCCTTCGTGTGCGCTCCGTGTGCAGTGGTTTTTACAAAAAAATCCCGCTACCGACAATTAGGCGCAAAGAAATCGAACGATACTTGAGACTTCATTTCAGCTCTCCAAATGCCTCTATCGTGTACAAAATTGGGCCTCTGCGCAGCGCGCTGAATGAAGACAAACTCTATCGCCACCACTGATTAAATTCAGTCGCTTGCTGGAGTTTGCTCGCCCTTTCCGGGTTTGGCATTTCCCGCTCGCTTCTCACCTTGGGCCACTCGTAAGTCACTCTTGATAGCGGCGTGGTGGCGTTCCGGCATGCGGGAGAGCAAATGCAAATCTGCCTCGCTCGACTCCGTTTCAGAGAATGTCGACTTTGGGGCTGACGAGTATGTCGATGCCGCCGTCGATTTGCACTCGGTCGCTTGCCCAGTTTGCAATTGCGCGAAGCCACTTTCTTGTGAGCTTAGTGATGTCTTCTAAGCGCCACACATGCGTTAGAAGCGGTTCATCATAAGTCGGTATCGGTAGATGGTATCTCTCGCCATTACGTTCAACGCGGGCGCCAGAGACCTTAAGGGCCGTTGCTTCGATATCCCCGTGTGCCACGCGCTTATGACGTCCCTTTATTATCTTGTCGTGCAGCATCCTTTCATCGTCCGACAGGTCAAGCCCGACTGCCTTGGCTGACAGTTTCGGAAATCCATTGCCTTTTTGCCTTAGGAATGGACGGGCGTAGCAAACGACGAAGGCGGTATCATAGCACATGAATCTGCGTCGATAGGGCTTATCCTGGTACTGATCGGCGTCGATGTCCGAAAGAAAAATTAGCGCTGAATGCGCCTGTTCCAAGTCATGGATGTACTGAAAAGTTTGATCAGTTTTTTGTCGTTGGCAGTAAGCGTATTGGTCATCAGGAAAGTCGATCGCGCACTAAAACAAGTGGTTCGAAATCAAGCATTTACCAGCAACTCGTAAACAGCCTGTATGGCGACAGAAATTCCTGACCCTAATCGTCTTTGTTTTCTGTGCGGCGAGACGCTTGATTCCGGCCAACCGGTGAATGAAGAACATATTATACCGAGTTGGGTACTGGGTCGGTTCTCAAAAAACGGGCAGTTCGCAACGACACATGGGTTGCAGCGCGTTCGCCAACGCATGGGAAGTCACAAGTTACGTGTGCACAAAGCCTGCAACGATCTATTCGATCGCTTGCTGGAAAGGCCGATGTCACGGGACCGGTACACCCCTGAGCTGCTCTGGATTTGGTGCTTGAAAATCATAGTTGGCCTTCGCTTCTACGAATTTGGTCACGACCTTGATCGGACCCAACCGGGAAAGAGTCAAAACCAGACGCTGTGGGACTACGAGCAGGACCTGGAGGCGTTCTGGTATCTCTCTGAGCAGTTGCTACACGGAGGAGCATTCCAAAACACGCCAGTCTTTTCGATCATCGAGTTGGACTACCTGTTTGATGATCCCGATTTCTATTACACGCTCCATCATGAGTCGGGAGTCTTCTGGTTAGCTCTTCAGGAAAGAGCGTATCTGATCTTTTTCAACCGACTTCTCTCCGACGAGCAATTGGCCGAATATCAGGATTTGTGGATCAAAATACGAGATCGCGCCAATCAGTCCCACTCACCGCAGTTCGTCTACAATATGTATTGTGCGCGAGTGGCCGCCCATCAGTATTTTTCGTCGGCAAGCCGAAGCTTTGATTTTGCCCGTGGGGTTTGGGAGCCAGTTCACCCTGAATATTCGGAAGAACTCGAAGACGAGCTTTATGCCTTCTTCAGATTGCAGGTGACACGCAAAAATGGCGCGATCACAGAGTGGTACACCTTAACCGAACAATGATCCCAGCATGCCTGGCTTACACTAACTCGCCGATGATCAAATCGGTTGGCCTGTGAGGCGGTGGCGCACCCAGTCGCGGTCCTTGAACAGCTTCCGGCTACGTTCTGAGATGTTCAAATAGGCGTTGAGCGAGAACGTATCGACCGGTCGCAATTCATAGCCGTCATAAGTGGCCGCTGCGATGAACACGCCATTGGCGACATAATTGCCAAGATCCGTTCTGACGCCAAACTCTCGCGAAATGTTTTCTGCGGTGTGCTTCATTCCGTAGGATGAAGCATTGCGATTAAGCGTTTTCCGCCTGTCGCAATTCTGAAGAAAGAGAAGCGCCAATTCGAACTGGTCGCAACAGCGATCGTCGAAGAAGGCGGCGCGAGAGCGGGCCATTTCTTCCGTGTAGAGAGGTCCTGATCCGCCATAGCTGTCAGGTACGCCATATCCGTGCGTTGTCAGACGCCAATTGGTCTTAAGCAAAGGTTCGATGCACGCTCTGATAACTGCACGTCGAAATGTTCGGGGCGCTGGCTGCACGCTGTGCGCTATGAAGTATTGCTCAAACGCGGCGTCATTAAGTTCGACTGATAGCGGGCCGTTTTGAAGTGCGGACAGGAGCGCTGCATGGGTCTTGAAGTCGATCCCTCTTGCAAATGCTTCGATCCGGACAGAAGGTTTGGAACTTGGAAACGCCTCACGGAGGCGTCGCTTGATCGCAGGCAGGCGATCAGCATCTAGATGGAGTTTCATAGCAGAATCCTTGTTTGCTCTGCGCTGCCAATCACCGTTTAATTCGCAGCGCGCAAAAAAGGCTTCGCTGTAAGTGGAGGGTCTTTATTGAAGCAGTTTAACTCGGTGACAGGTTAGGTGCTTCGGTCCTGAGTCGAGTATAGGATACTGATTCACCCGGTTCAACGCCACGCGCAGTTACTTCTAACCGCTCTTCCTGGAATCTTGAACAATCCAAAATTCATCGCGCATGGGGCGATGAATTCGCGAAGACTCAAGAATTCTCTTGCAAAAATATTGAAATATCTGTATTTCATCGCCCATGAGGCGTCAAAAATCGGAAAAACTAAGAGATCTGCTGAATGAGCTGCCCCATGGCTATCTGCTCGATACCAAGACGCTCTCCCGGTACGATATCGACTACCGGCTGGCGCACAAATACATCAAGCACGGATGGTTGGAGCAGGTAGCGCGCGGGCTGTATCGGCGTCCTTACGGATCGGGCGGTCACGCCGGTAATGAAGTCACGGACTGGCGAACCATCACGCTGTCCATGATCTTCATGGGCTACAAGGTCCACCTTGGCGGCATGACGGCGCTCTCCCTTGAGGGATACGACCATTATCTTCCGGTGGGCGGACCTTCCATTATCTATCTCTATGGCGATGATATTCCGACATGGTTGAAGCGCGTCCCGTCAAACGTGTCGATCTTGACTCGAAGCCTGAAACTGTTCTCCGAACCTGAAATGGGTGTCGACGATATGCCGTCGGCGTTTGCAGGTGACACAAAATCTGCATTCACGCCATCGGACTTAGCCATGCGCATATCACACCCCGAGCGTGCCATACTAGAAGCGCTCGCAGAGGTGCCCGGGACCGTGACGTTTCACAAGCTAGATGTGGCATTCGAGTCTCTGACTCAGTTAAGGCCTGCCCGACTGCAGTCGCTTCTGAGCGCTTGCACCAGCGTCAAGGTTAAGCGGCTGTTCTTCGTTTTCGCCGATCGCCACGCGCATGCCTGGCGCAAATATCTTGCGGCTGAAGATTTTGATCTCGGCTCCGGCTCTCGCGAGCTTGTCAAAGGCGGCAAGTACCATCCCGCCTATCATATCTCCGTGCCAGCCGAATTCATCGAATCCGCTGAAGGCGAGAGCGACGATGGCCCGTGAACAATATGAAGACCAGGTGCGTCTTCTCGTACGCCTGTTGCCGCTCCTGGCCGCGGAATCCGATTTCGCGCTCAAGGGCGGCACAGCGATCAATCTTTTCCACCGCGACCTGCCGCGCTTATCGGTTGATATCGACCTGACATATCTGCCCGTCAAACCGCGTGACGAAAGCCTTGATGAAATTCGGGTCGCCATGGACCGTCTAGTCGATGGTGCAGTTCGGATCCAAGGCGTTCAGGCGAGGGCTATCGCTGGCGGCGGAGGTGGCGCAACGCGTATTCTAGCGCGCGCTGGCGCTGCGACCGTAAAGATTGAGACCTCACCGGTAATGCGCGGCGTTGTCTTTGATCCGAAAGTCATGCGCGTCTCGCCATCCGTTGAAGAGGTGTTCGGCTTCGTCGAGGCCCGGATCGTGTCTTTCGAAGATCTGTTCGGCGGTAAGCTTCATGCCGCGCTGGACCGGCAGCATCCGCGCGATCTCTATGACGTACGTCTGCTCTATGAAAATGAAGGCCTGACCGATCCGCTGTTCGCGGCCTTTCTTGTGTATCTCGCATGTTCCGGCCGACCGCCGCATGAGCTCCTCGATCCTGGCCTGCCTGACATCGAGCCGATTTATCAGAATGAGTTCGTCGGCATGACGCACGAGCCAGTTGCGATAGAGACGCTTCTGGAAACGAGAGAACGTTTGATTGACGACATCCGCCAACGCCTGACGGGAAAGACTGCTGCCTACCTCCGCTCGCTGCATGAAGGCGACGCAGACTTCGGTTTGATCGGCTTACCCGACGCTGCCGACCTTCCGGCGGTGCGGTGGAAACTGCACAACATCGAGCGTTTGAAAGCGAACGATCCGGACAAACACCGTGAGCACGGAGACCGGCTCGCCGCGCTCTTACAATGAATGTCGCGCGCATTTCGTTGATTGAAACGAAACGTGAACCGACATACAAATCGCTTATGAAGGCGAGAAGCGGTCGATACGTCTTCCTTGAAAGCTGTCGTCCATGCCGCCGCACCCTGTCCGCGTGAAGTGAAGCAGGCCATGATCGACTGGTGGGGCCCAATTATTCATGAGTACTATGCAGGGTCTGAAGCGAACGGAATGACATTTGTTCGCGCCGATGAATGGCTTTGCCACCCTGGAACTGTTGGGAAAGCGATCCTCGGCAAGCTTCATATTTGCGACGAGGCCGGACAGGTCCTGCCGCCCGGGATGGAAGGACTTGTCTATTTTGAAGGCGGCAATTCGTTCACCTATCACAACGATCCTGAGAAAACCGCCGAGAGCCGCAACGCCAGTGGGTGGTCCACCTTGGGCGACATAGGCCGTGTTGATGGAGACGGTTATCTATTCCTGACGGACCGAAAGGGCTTCATGATAATTTCTGGCGGGGTAAACATCTATCCGCAAGAGATTGAGAACCACCTGATTACGCATCCTGATATCCTGGATGTCGCGGTAATCGGCGGGCCCGATCCCGACATGGGTGAGAAAGTTGTTGCCGTCGTAGAACTCAGCGACCCGTCCCAGGCCAGCCCAGCCAAGGCGGAAGAGATTCGGGATTTCGCGAGATCAGCATTGTCCGGCGTAAAAATCCCAAGACAGATAGACTTTATCGAAAAGTTGCCGCGTGCAGCGACCGGGAAAATCTTCAAGAGCGAACTGCGATCAAGTTACTGGCCGGCTGATCGTGAAACGCGCTGATATTAAGCCTCCCATCCATGCGGATCGGTCGCCCGTTCTGTGCTTGAAGGGCGCTGCGGCGTGCCCTGGTACGGCGTTACCGGTTCGGGGCTCGCGCAATAGTGGAGGCTTGATCGCTTGATTGCGCGGCTGCCTGAGGGATATGACACGATTATCGGAGAGCCCGGCCTTCTGCTGGCCGACGAGGCTACCTCGGCCCTCGATCCGGAGACCGAAAAAGACCTCGCCGCGTGCCTGATCCGCGGCGGGGCACGGACCACGACCCTTCTCGTTGCCCACCGCCTGACGCCCCTTCAGGCTTAACCCGCCGGACGGCGCGTGCTGTCGACGATCCTCGAACGGACTGGTTTTCGGCTTCCGCTGCCGGAAAACGAGACTCTGCTTATCGCACTCTTTTCAAATGCTGCGATGCATTCCTGTACTTCTCCCGCATGGCAGGTTTGGAAAGCTTGCCAGTCGCCGTCCGGGGCATCGGCTCGCGCTCGATGGCAACGAAACGTGGCACCTTATAGTCTGCGAGCCTCTCGTTGCAGTGGGCGATCAGGGCGGGCACATCGACCTCGCCGCGTGTGTGAACAATCGCAAGCGGCGTTTCGCCGAATTTTTCGTCCGTGGCGGCGATGACCATGCATTCCTCGATGCCATTGCCAAAAGTCAGAACCGCGCGCTCGACCTCGGCCGCAGAAATATTGAGGCCACCGGAGATTATGAGATCCTTCATGCGGTCCACGAAGGTCAGCAGGCCATCTTCATCCATCGTTCCAAGGTCGCCGGAATACAGCCATCCTTCCTTGATCGTCTTGGCCGTCTCTTCGGGATTGTTCCAGTATTCCAGCATGTTTCCAGGGCCGCGCATGACGATCTGTCCGACCGTGTTCGGGGGAACCCGATTGCCATCCTCGTCGACGATGGCAATTTCATTGAACAAGCCGCCCATTCCGCATTTCTGGGGCTGTTTTCGGGCGAGATGTTCGGGCATGACGGTTCCGTTGCCACCGCACTCCGTCTGCCCGTAAATCTGGCGAACGACGATGCCTTTCTTCATCCACGTATCCTGGAGAGCTTGTGTGACGGGCGCGCCGCCGCATGTCGCAAGCGTGATGCTGGAGAGGTCGGCATCCTCGAATTCCGGAAGTTTTGAAATGGCCTCGAAAAAGACCGGTACAGCGCCGAATCCGTTTATTTTCTTCTCCACGAGCGTCCTGAGAAAGCTCCTGGGCTCGAAAACGCTGAGAAAATGGAGGCTGCAGCCCAGGACCGTATAGTGGGTCAGCTGGACAAAGCCGGCGGATGTGCTGAGCGGAGCCGGGATGATGACCCGCGAACCATTGCCGAGACTTCGATCCTCAAGGGCGTGGGTCGCAACATATCCGGTCATGGTGCGGTGTGAGAAGACGACGCCTTTCGGTTTCGCCGTCGAGCCGCTCGTGGAAATGATGACGACCTTGTCATCGGGATGGGGGCGGTGTTCGAGCTGTGCACGTTCCCCATGGCGCCGTTCGTTGACCTTGCCAAGCCGTTCGGTCCGGACATCGATCCCGCCGAATTTTCCAATCCGTTCCCCGTCAGCGAAGACGAGGTGTGGGCTCGTATCCTCGACCAGCTCTCCAAGCTCGTGAGAGGTGTAGCGCATGTTGAGGGGAACCACGATGCCGCCGGCGCGGATGATCCCGAGAATCAGCACGCAATACTGCAGCGAGTTGCCGGCGCAGATGCCGACCCGGTCGCCGGCCGACAGACCGGTCTCGATCAACAGTCCTGCAATCCGTTCGGACCAGTCGTGATATTCCCTGTACGTAGCGCGGTCGTCGCCGAAATCCAGGGCGATCGTATCGGGGCTGACGCGCGCCCACCAGTGAATGGCGTCGGTGATCGTTTGCAAGGCGGCCTCCCGGGCGGCGCTGCGAGCCACGGCAATAGGCCGCTGCGCCCTTTTTATCTATTTTCGATAGTTAGCGTAAAAAGACCGGTGCGGGCAATCGGTCCCTGACCGGTTTGCCCGCACCGAGGTACGGAGGTAAGCCACTACAGGCGGCTTTCGAGGAGATCGTAAAAGGTCAGGATCGTTTCTTCGAGGCCGCTATAGACAACCGTGTCCAGTGCGCCGGTTTCGAGCCCCGCCTGCGACATCTCGGCCGCCCAGAAGTCCTCGCCCCCGAACACGTCAAGGATCAGGTCATAGGATTTGCTGTAGAGCGCTTCGGCCTTCTCGGAAGAGGGCGCCTCGGGAGTCAGCATGAAGTAGTCGACAATCGTCCGGCCTGGCCCGCGCGGCATGAGCAGCATGACGCTGATATAGTAGGGGCTGGTCACCACAACGCAGTTGGGAAAGACCTGATAGGCGTGGGTGACGGTCTTGTGGATGTTTTCTTCCTCGTCATTCAGGGCATCTGGCGTAAAATTTACCTTGCCAGAAATCTGACGGATACTCAGGCCAAAGACGTCGGTCACGTTCGGCACATCTGCGAAGAGCTGGCCGATGGAATTCCGGTGAAGACGCTGGACGTGATAGCCTTCCAGGAAGGGCTCGAGAACGACCTTCCAGTTGGCTTTGAGGTCAAAGGTCTTCCGCCCGTAAACATGCGCGGACGGAATCCCCATGGCCGTAAAATCCTCGTCGATCTGCGCGTGAAGACTGGTCCAGTCTTCATCGGCATCCCGGTCCAGGATGGCCCATACGAGGCCGGCATGCTCCCGGCTTGGAAGTTCTGCAAGGTTGCGCGTGTGCTTTTCGAAATTTCTGAATGTTTCGTCGCGCGCGACCGCCACCAGCTTGCCGTCCAGAGCATAGGTCCAGGCATGGTAGGGACATGTCAGACGATTTTGCTTCTGGACCTCGCAGCCGTCGAGGATCTTGGATCCCTTGTGCTGACAGGCGTTCAGGAAAACATGGAGGCGGCCCTCTTTCGTGCGCGTCAGAAGGAGCGGTACGCCGTAGCCATCGTGAGCCATCGCCGTGCCGGGCTCCAGCAAGGTCGAAAGCGTGATCGGCACGGGCATAGTGAGGAATATCCGTTGCTGCTCATGCTGGAAGCGGTCCTCACCGGTGAAGATGGACACGGGCCGATGCGCTTCCAGTTCGGGCGTCGGCGCTGCATCGTGAGGCGGAATCTTTCGGATGGCCTCGATCTGGCTGGATGTGAGCGTATCCAGTGTTGGCTTGATGGGATTGCGCGCCCTGACTGGCTTGATCTGGTTCATCGGCTTTCCCCTACGGTCAAACATTAATCTATATTCTTTAGATTAATTGGGGCAACGTGGTGGCGTCAACTGAAAATAAGCAAAAATTGCTATAAGCCGAGCTGGCCCTTGGCGAGGATGTTGCGCTGGATCTCGTTGGAGCCGGCATAGATGGAGCCGGCGCGGTCATTGAGGTATTTCGGCGCGACCGTGACCAGGCTGTCGGGGCCGACCAGGCCCTGATTGGTCGGATGACGCGTGACCACGGGGCCGCCGGTTTCGGTATGCTCGGGCTGGAAGGGCTCGACATGGAGCCCGGCGATATCGAGTGCGATTTCGGTGATATGCTGGCTAAGCTCGGTGCCTTTGACCTTCATCATCGAGGCCTTCAGCCCCGGCGTGCCGCCATTCGACAGCTCCGACATCATCATCAGCTCGGCGGCCTCGAGCGCGCTGGCGCGCATCTCGGCAGAGGTCAGCCGGGCCTCGATACCAGGCTCCAGGGCGCCCAGATCGCGGGCCGTGCCCCGCAGGGCGGCCAGCCTCTGCAGCAGGCGCGGGCCATAGGACGAGCCGCCGCGCTCGAACTCGAGCAGGTATTTCGCGACCGTCCAGCCCTTGTCGACCTCGCCGATGACATTCGATTTCGGCACGCGCACATCGTCGAAGAAGACAGCATTCTGGATGTGCTCGCCCGACAGCATGATGATCGGATCGACGGTGACGCCGGGCGCGGTCATGTCGATGAGGATGAAGGTGATGCCCTGTTGCGGCTTGCCGGAGGCGTCGGTGCGCACCAGGCAGAACATCATGTTCGCTTCATGCGCGTGCGTCGTCCAGATCTTCGAGCCATTGCAGATGAAGGCGTCGCCATCGTCTTCGGCCGACATGGTGAGGGCCGCGAGGTCGGAGCCGGCATGCGGCTCGGAATAGCCCTGGCACCAGAAGTCTTCGCCCGACAGGATACGTGGCAGGTAATGCGCCTTCTGCTCGTCCGAGCCATGCCCGATCAGGGCCGGGCCGCACATGCCGATGCCCATGGGCGAGAGCGGCGGGGCGCCGGC
>NZ_NCST01000121.1 GCF_002088975.1 Henriciella aquimarina | reverse complement strand
ATGGCCAAGGCAAAGTTTGAGCGGAGCAAGCCGCACGTAAACATTGGTACGATTGGACACGTTGACCACGGCAAGACGACGCTGACGGCGGCGATCACGCTGGTGCTTCACGAGAGCTGGGGCGGTGAGTCGAAGTCGTATGAGGACATCGACAACGCGCCGGAAGAGAAGGCACGCGGGATCACGATCAACACCGCGCACGTGGAGTATGAGACCGAAGCGCGCCACTATGCGCACGTCGACTGCCCGGGCCACGCCGACTATGTGAAGAACATGATCACGGGTGCCGCGCAGATGGATGGGGCGATCCTGGTTGTGAACGCGGCTGACGGCCCGATGCCGCAGACGCGCGAGCACCTTCTGCTGGCGCGCCAGGTTGGCGTTCCGGCGATCGTGGTGTTCCTGAACAAGGTCGACCAGGTCGACGATCCGGAGCTTCTGGAACTGGTCGAGATGGAAGTCCGCGAGCTGCTCAACGAGTACGACTTCCCGGGCGACGAGATCCCGATCATTGCCGGGTCTGCGCTGGCGGCGGTCGAAGGCCGTGACGAGGAGATCGGCAAGAACAAGGTCCTGGAGCTGATGGCGGCTGTGGATGAGTACATCCCGACCCCTGAGCGTCCGCTGGACAAGCCGTTCCTGATGCCGGTGGAAGACGTGTTCTCCATTTCGGGCCGCGGGACGGTTGTGACGGGCCGCGTCGAGACGGGCATCATCAAGGTTGGTGACGAAGTCGAGATCGTGGGTATCCGCGACACGCAGAAGACGACGGTGACGGGCGTGGAAATGTTCCGCAAGCTGCTCGACCAGGGTCAGGCCGGCGACAATATCGGCGCGCTGATCCGCGGCATCGACCGTGAAGGCGTGGAGCGCGGCCAGGTTCTCTGCAAGCCGGGTTCGATCACGCCGCACGCGAAGTTCGAGGCCGAGGCCTACATCCTGACGAAGGAAGAGGGTGGCCGTCACACGCCGTTCTTCACGAACTATCGTCCGCAATTCTACTTCCGGACGACGGACGTGACGGGTGTTGTCACGCTTCCGGCGGACAAGGAAATGGTTCTTCCGGGCGACAACGTCAAAATGGACGTCGAGCTGATCACGCCGATCGCGATGGACCAGGGCCTGCGCTTCGCCATCCGCGAAGGCGGCCGTACCGTCGGCGCCGGCGTCGTCTCGGCGGTGAAAGAGTAAGACAGGCGCTGAGGGCGCACCCCGCCCTCAAGCCCGATCCATCGCACTAGCGGGGATCAAAGCATCAAGGGCCGTCCCAAAAGGGGCGGCCCTTTTTCGTGGCCTGGCTTATTTCAGGGAAAAGCTGGCGGGCAGGAGTTCGCCCATGGTCATCACCGTGCGAATCCCTTCCGGCCCGGCGAGGCTCACCTTCACATCCGGGCCGGCAAACTCGGCGAGCTTCTGCCGGCAGCCGCCGCAGGGCGCAACGGGCGAGTCGGCTTCGGCATAGACCAAAACTTCGAGAATCGCCGTGTCGCCGGCGGCCACCATGGAAGTAATCGCGCCACCTTCCGCGCAGATGCCTTCGGGAAAGGAGGCGTTCTCGACATTGCAGCCGACATGGATGCCGGCGGCCGACCGGATGGCGGCGCCGACCCGGAAACCGGAATAGGGCGCATGGGCATTCTGGCGCACGGCCTTTGCGGCTTCGAGAAGATCGTCGCTCATGGGGGGTCATCCTTGCTTGTGGACATCCTCGCGGGCCCCTGTCATAGCACCGAAACGGGCGGCGGCCATGCTGGAAGCGGGGTGGCTACTGCATGAGGCTGCAAAGATTTCGTCATATGGTGTTGACGAGGTGAGGCGGATCCCATAAACCGCGCCCTTCGAAGGGTCGGCTGTGCCTCTGATCGGCAAACGCTTCCCACCGAACTAGACAATTCAGCCGATTGCGTCCGGGCGCTTCAATGCGTGCGCCTTGGCGCGACATTTCATGTGGACGGGATACCGTACGATGGACAAACAAAATATCCGGATCAGGTTGAAAGCCTTCGATCACCGCGCCCTCGACCTGTCGGCGAAGGAAATCGTTTCCACCGCCAAGCGCACCGGCGCCGACGTGCGTGGTCCGATCCCGCTGCCGACCCGTATCGAGCGCTTCACCGTCAACCGCTCGCCGCACATCGACAAGAAGTCCCGCGATCAGTTCGAGATCCGTACGCACAAGCGTATCCTCGACATCGTGGATCCGACCCCGCAGACCGTCGACGCGCTGATGAAGCTCGACCTCTCGGCCGGTGTCGGCATTGAAATCAAACTTGAGGGAGCGCGCTAAAATGGCCCTTCCGGCAGACCGTACCGGCGTCATTGCCAAAAAGCTCGGCATGACCCGCATCTTCAACGAGGATGGCCGTCACGTGCCCGTGACGGTGCTGTCGCTCGATGGATGCCAGGTTGTCGGCCTTCGCACCGAAGAGGATCGCGAAGTCACCGTCAATCGCGGCAAGAAGAAAGAAGCAAACAAGGTCACGCGTAACGATGGCTACAAGGCCGTCGTCATGGGTGCGGGCGAGGCGAAAGCCAAGCGCACCGCCAAGGCCCAGCGCGAAGCCTTTGCCAAGGCTGGCGTCGCCCCCAAGCGCAAGCTGACCGAATTCCGCATCAAGGGCGAAGCGATGCCTGAGATTGGCGCCGAAGTGGTTGCCGATCACTTTGCCGTTGGTCAGCGCGTCGATATTGCCGGCGTTACGCTGGGCCGCGGTTTCTCCGGCGCCATGAAGCGCTGGAACTTCGGCGGCCTTCGCGCCACTCACGGTGTTTCCGTGTCCCACCGCGCTGTCGGTTCGACCGGCCAGTGCCAGGATCCGGGCAAGGTGTTCAAGGGCAAGAAGATGCCGGGCCATTATGGCACCGAGCGCGTCACCGTCCAGAACCTGGAAGTTGTGCGCACCGATGCTGAGCGCGGCCTGATCCTCGTGAAGGGCGCGATCCCGGGCCATGACGGCGCCTATGTCGAAGTCCGCGATGCGGTGAAGAGGCCGCTGCACGGCGATGCGCCGGCAGAGGGCTCGTTCCGCGGCAAGAATGGTTCTGAGCAAAAGGCTGATGCCGAGAATGCGGAGGCTGGTGAATAATGGAACTCGCAGTCAAGACACTCGACGGCAAGGCAGCCGGCAAGGCGACGGTCGATGCGGCTGTCTTCGGCCTTGAAGACATTCGTGGCGATCTGCTGCAGCGCACGGTCCGCTGGCAGCTGGCCAAGCGCCAGGCTGGCACACACAAGACCCAGGAGCGCGGCGAAGTCTCCGTCACGACGAAGAAATATATCCGCCAGAAGGGCTCCGGCGGCGCCCGTCACGGTTCGCGCAATGCCAACATCTTTGTTGGTGGCGCTGTGGCCCACGGCCCGCGCGTGCGCAGCCATGCCCATGAGCTGCCGAAGAAGGTCCGCAAGCTGGCCTTGGCGCATGCGCTGTCGGCCAAGGTGAGGGACGGCTCGCTGATCGTTCTCGACGAGGCGAAGCTCGATGCCGCCAAGACCAAGGAGCTGTCGGCAAAGTTCAAGGCGCTGGGCGTCGAGAATGCGCTGATCATTGGCGGTCCGGAAGTGGACGCCAATTTCGCCAAGGCGGCTCGCAACATTCCGAACATCGACGTCCTGCCGGTCGCCGGTCTCAACGTCTATGACATCCTGCGCCGCAAGCAGCTTGTCGTGACCAAGGACGCCCTGGACGGCATTGGCGCGCGTTTCGACGCGACGGCCAAGGAGGGGAAATAAGCCATGGCTGACGTGAAAGCACATAATTACGACACGCTTCTGGCGCCGGTGATCACTGAAAAGTCGACCCTGCTCTCGGAAGAAAACAAGATTGTCTTCTCGGTCCCGCTCACGGCCAACAAGGCCGAGATCAAAGAGGCCGTCGAAGCTCTGTTCAAGGTCGATGTGACCAAGGTCAACACGATCAAGATCAAGGGCAAGACGAAGCGTTTCCGCGGCAAGCTCGGCTTCCGCTCGGACCGCAAGAAGGCGATCGTCACCCTGAAAGACGGCCAGTCCGTCGATATCACGACCGGACTGTAGGAGAGCATCATGGCACTCAAGACATACAATCCGACATCGCCCGGCCAGCGCCAGCTTGTCACCGTCGACAAGTCGGACCTCTACAAGGGTCGCCCGGTCAAGTCGCTTACCGAAGGGCTTTCCAAGTCCGGTGGCCGTAACAATCGCGGCCGCGTCACGGTTCGCGGCGTCGGCGGCGGCACGAAGAAGCTTTATCGCCGGATCGATTTCAAGCGGAACCGCTGGGACGTCCCGGCAACGGTCGAGCGTCTGGAATATGATCCGAACCGCACGGCTTTCATCGCGCTCATCAAGTATGAGGATGGCGAGCTGGCTTACATCATCGCGCCGCAACGCATGGCGGTTGGTGATACGGTCATCACGTCCGCGTCGGCTGACATCAAGCCGGGCAACGTCCTGCCGCTGAAGAACATTCCGGTCGGCACGATTGTCCACAATGTCGAGATGAAGCCGCAGAAGGGCGCACAGATCGCGCGCTCCGCCGGGACCTATGTGCAGATCGTCGGCCGCGATGCCGGCTATGCGCAGGTCAAGCTGTCCTCGGGCGAGCTGCGTATGGTGCCGGACAACTGCCTGGCGGCCATCGGTGCGGTGTCCAACCCGGACAATATGAACACGGTGCTGTCCAAGGCTGGCCGCGCCCGTCACCTCGGCAAGCGTCCGAAGGTTCGCGGTGTCGCCATGAACCCGATCGATCACCCGCATGGTGGTGGTGAAGGCAAGTCCTCGGGCGGTCGCCACCCGGTGACCCCGTGGGGCAAGAAAACCCGCGGCCCGAAAACCCGCAAGACGAAGGCTTCGGATCGCCTGATCATCCGTCGCCGCAATTCGAAGCGCTAGGAGCGAATAAAGATGCCACGTTCCGTTTGGAAAGGTCCTTTCGTCGACGGCTATCTGCTCAAGAAGGCAGAGAAGGCGCACGCGTCCGAGCGCCGCGAAGTGATCAAGACATGGTCGCGCCGGTCGACCATCATGCCGCAATTTGTTGGCCTGAATTTCCAGGTTCACAACGGCAACAAGTTCGTCCCTGTCCTCGTCACCGAGGAGATGGTCGGTCACAAGTTCGGCGAGTTCGCGCCGTCGCGGACCTATTATGGTCACGGCGCAGACAAGAAAGCGAAGAGGAAGTAAGCCATGGGTAAGGCAAAGAATCCTCCGAAGCAGGCTTCGAACGAGTCGCGCGCCGTGCTGCGCATGTACCGTTCCAGCCCGCAGAAGCTGAACCTTCTCGCCCAGCAGATCCGTGGTCTGCCGGTCCAGAAGGCGATGGACGAGATGAAGTTCTCGCGCAAGCGTGCCGCTCAGGACGTCTACAAGACGCTCTATTCGGCCATGTCGAACGCCGAGAACAATCACGGGCTGGATATCGACAGCCTGGTCGTCGCTGAAGCGCATGTGGGCAAGAACCTGGTCATGAAGCGCATCCGCGCTCGTGCCCGTGGCCGTGCCGCTCGCATCATGAAACCCTTTTCGCAGCTCACCATCGTGCTGCGCGACACATCAGTTGAAGCGGAGGCCGCATAATGGGCCAGAAGATCAATCCCGTCGGTCTGCGTCTCGGTATCAACCGGACCTGGGACAGCCGCTGGTATGCGGATACGGCTGATTATGGCCGTCTTGTCCACGAGGACCTGAAGATCCGCAAGACGATCAAGGACCAGCTGAAGCAGGCAGGCATCTCGCGCATCGTCATCGAGCGCCCGCACAAGAAGTGCATCGTCACGATCCACACCGCCCGTCCGGGCCTGGTGATCGGCAAGAAGGGCGCTGACATCGAAGTGCTTCGCAAGAAGCTCTCGAAGATGACGGAAGACGAGGTTCGCGTGAACCTGGTCGAGATCCGCAAGCCGGAAATCGACTCCACGCTCGTCGCCGAGGACATTGCCCGCCAGCTTGAGCGTCGCGGGTCTTTCCGCCGCGCCATGAAGCGTGCGATCCAGAACTCGATGCGTCTTGGCGCACTCGGTGTCCGCGTGATGGTTTCCGGCCGCCTGGGTGGCGCCGAGATCGCCCGGACCGAGCAGTATGCCGAAGGCTCCGTGCCGCTGCACACGCTGCGCGCCGACATCGACTATGGCACCGCCGAAGCAGAGACGACCTACGGCATCATTGGCGTGAAGGTCTGGATCTACAAGGGCGAGATCATGGAGCATGACCCGATGGCACAGGACCGCAAGGCCGAGGATTCCGGCCAGGCCCGTGCCCGTTCGACCAACCAGCGCGGCCCGGCTTCCGGTCCGCAAGGCGCAGGAGCGTAACCGATGCTGCAGCCGAAACGCACCAAATACCGCAAGGCCTTCAAGGGCCGGATCACTGGCAACGCCAAGGGCGGCTACACGCTTTCCTTCGGCAGCTATGGTCTCAAGGCCCTCGAGCCGGAACGCGTCACCGCGCGCCAGATCGAAGCGACCCGCCGGGCCGTGACGCGCGAAATGAAGCGTCAGGGCAAGGTCTGGATCCGCGTCTTCCCGGACACCCCGGTGTCTGCGAAGCCGATCGAGGTTCGTATGGGTAAGGGCAAGGGCTCGGTCGACCGTTGGGTCGCCCGCGTCGCGCCGGGCCGCATTCTGTTCGAGATCGACGGCGTCTCCGATGAGGTCGCCCTGGAAGCCCTGCGTCTCGGCGCAGCCAAGCTCCCGATCAAGACGAAGATCATCAAGCGCATTGAGGGGATCTAGTCATGAAAATCGCTGATTTGCGTTCGAAGTCGAATGACCAGCTGCAAGACCAGCTCAAGCAGCTGAAGAAGGAACAGTTCAACCTCCGTTTCCAGCAGGCCACCGGCCAGCTGGAGAAGACGGCCCGGGTCAAGGAAGTCCGCCGCGATATTGCGCGCGTCAAGACGCTCCTGGCTGAACAGGCCAAGACGGAAGCCGAGGCGTAGGAGACGAGATATGCCCAAACGCGTAATGGAAGGCGTCGTGGTTTCCACCAAGCAGGACAAGACGGCTGTGGTCCGTATCGACCGCACCTTCCTTCATCCTGTCATGAAGAAGATCGTGCGCCGTTCGAAGAAGTATCATGCCCATGATGAAGCCAACTCGGCTGTCGAAGGGCAACGTGTCACCATTCAGGAGTGCTCGCCGCGCTCCAAGCTGAAAACCTGGGAAATCGTTCCGGGCGATGGAGCTGACGCATGATCCAGATGCAATCAAACCTGCGGGTTGCCGACAATTCCGGCGCGCGCCGTGTCCAGTGTATCAAGGTTCTGGGCGGGGCAGGCCGGCGCTACGCGTCTGTCGGTGACATTATCGTGGTCTCGGTCAAGGAAGCCATTCCGACCGGCCGCGTGAAGAAAGGCGACGTGCGCCGCGCCGTCGTCGTCCGCATCGCGAAAGATATCAACCGTCCCGACGGGTCGGTCATCCGCTTTGACACCAATGCCGCCGTGCTGGTGAACACTGCGGGCGAGCCGATCGGGACCCGGATCTTCGGCCCGGTTCCGCGCGAGCTTCGCGCCAAGAACCACATGAAGATCGTCTCACTGGCTCCGGAGGTGCTGTAACCATGGCTGCCAAGGTGAAAAAAGGTGACCGCGTGATCGTCACGGCCGGCCGCAACAAGGGTGCCAAGGGCGAAGTCCTGAAGGTAATCCCTGCGGAAAACCGTGTCGTCGTGCAAGGCGTGAACGTTGTGAAGCGCCACCAGCGTCCTGGTCAAATGGACCCGGGTGGCATCAAGACGTTCGAGGCGCCGATCCATGTCTCCAACGTGTCAATCATGGATCCGCGTGATGGCAAGCCGACCCGTGTCGGTTTCAAGATAGACGAGCATGGGCGCAAGACGCGCTATGCCAAACGTTCTGGCGAGTCGATCGATGTCTGAGAATTACGAACCCCGCCTCAAGGCGAAGTACAAAGAAGAGATCCGGACCAAGCTCCAGGAGCAGTTCAGCTACTCCAACGAGATGCAGGTCCCGAAACTCGACAAGGTCGTGATCAACATGGGCGTTGGCGAAGCTGTCGCCGACTCCAAGAAGATCAAGACGGCGCTTGCCGAGCTCGAGCGGATCTCCGGCCAGAAGCCTGTGCCGACCAAGGCCCGCAAGTCGATCGCCGGCTTCAAGCTACGCGAAGGCATGGTCATTGGTGCCAAGGTTACGCTTCGCCGCGACCGCATGTACGAGTTCCTCGACCGTCTAACCACGATGGCGCTGCCGCGTGTGAAGGACTTCCGGGGCCTCAATGGCAAGAGCTTCGACGGCCGTGGCAACTACGCCATGGGCCTGAAGGAGCAGATCGTCTTCCCTGAAATCAACTATGACGACATTGAAGACATTCGCGGTATGGACATCATTGTCTGCACCACGGCCACAACGAACGAAGAGGCCAAGGCGCTGCTGTCGCACTGTGGCTTCCCGTTCAGGAACTAGCGCTTGAGGACGAAACAGAATGGCTAAGAAAAGCGCAATTGAGAAGAACGAAAAGCGTCGCCGCATGGTCGCGAAATACGCCGCGCGCCGGGCGAAGCTGAAGGCAATGGCGATGGATGAGGACCGTCCGCTTGAGGAGCGTTTCCATGCGCGCCTGAAGCTGGCCGAGCTTCCGCGCAACTCCGCGCCGAGCCGCATCCGCAATCGTTGCCAGGTCACCGGCCGTCCGCGTGGCTATTATCGCAAGATGAAGATGTCGCGCATTGCGCTCCGTCAACTGGGGTCCCTCGGCATGGTGCCGGGCCTCGTGAAGTCAAGCTGGTAGGAAAGGAGGACCAAGATGAATATTTCCGATCCCCTTGGCGATCTCCTGACCCGTATCCGCAATGCGCAGATGCGTGGCATGACGAAGGTCGTTTCGCCGTCCTCGAAGCTGCGCGTGCGTGTTCTGGACGTGCTGCAGAGTGAAGGCTTTATCCGTGGCTACACGGAAATCGAGAAGGACGGTCATCGCAATGTCGAGATCGAACTGAAATATTTCGACGGTACGCCGGTCATTTCAGAGATCCGCCGGGTCTCGAAACCGGGCCGCCGTGTCTATTCGTCAGTGAATGACCTGCCGCTGGTCCGTAACGGGCTGGGCATCTCCATT
This sequence comes from Henriciella aquimarina, assembly GCF_002088975.1. Lineage (GTDB taxonomy): Bacteria > Pseudomonadota > Alphaproteobacteria > Caulobacterales > Hyphomonadaceae > Henriciella > Henriciella aquimarina. The sequence goes on along the minus strand of NZ_NCST01000121.1, from coordinate 7,908 downwards.
CTCTCGACCTCCAAGGGCGTCATTTCCGACGCGGTTGCGAGGAACGAGAATGTGGGCGGCGAAATTCTCTGCCGGGTATTCTAGGACGAGGATGAACTGACATGTCCCGTATTGGAAAACTCCCCATTCAGGTCCCGAACGGCACAACCGTGACGGTCGATGGCGGTCGCATTCAGGCCAAGGGCCCGAAAGGCGAACTCGGCGTCACCGTGTCGGAACTGATGACGGTCACGCTTGAAGAGGGCGAACTGTCGATTATGCCGCGCAAGGATTATGTCGACGAAGCCAATGAGCGCATCAAGGCGAACGAAGCGAAGGGCAAGAAGAAGATGACCTTCGCCGAAGCCCTGGATCCGAGAGTCCGCACCCAGTGGGGAACGGCCCGGGCCAATGCTTCGAACGTTGTCGAAGGCGCCTCCACCGGCTTCTCCAGGTCGCTGGAACTTGTCGGCGTCGGTTATCGTGCGCAGATGCAGGGCACCGACCTGAAGCTTTCGCTCGGCTATTCGCACGATGTGATCTTCAAGGCGCCGCAAGGCATCAAGATCGAGACGCCGAAGCCGACCGAGATCACGGTGTCGGGCGCTGACAAGCAGGCCGTTGGCCAGGCTGCCGCCGAGATCCGCCAGTTCCGCAAGCCGGAGCCCTTCAAGGGCAAGGGTGTACGCTATGCCGGCGAATATGTCCGCCGCAAGGAAGGCAAGAAGAAGTAATCGCCATGAAGACGACACGCGAAAAGACACTCCGCCGCGCCCAGCGCGTTCGCGCGAAGCTCCGCAAGGTTGCCGAAGGCAAGCCGCGCCTTTCGGTTGCGCGCTCGCACAAGAACATCTCGGCCCAGATCATCGATGATGAGAAGGGTCTGACGGTGGCGTCCGCCTCGACGCTGGAAAAGGACCTGCGCGGCAAGCTCAAGTCCACCAGCGATACGGCAGCGGCGCAGACAATCGGCGAACTGATCGCCGAGCGCGCCAAGAAGGCCGGTGTCGAAGATGTTGTCTTCGACCGCGGTGGCTACATGTTCCACGGCCGGGTGAAAGCCCTGGCAGATGCCGCCCGTGATGGCGGCCTGAAGTTCTAGGAGTCCGATTATGGCAGACGAACAGGGCAGAGGTCGCGGCCGCGGACGCGGGCGCAACGACCGCCAGGAAGAGCAAAGCGAGATCGTCGACAAGCTGGTCGGCATCAATCGCGTTGCCAAGACCGTGAAGGGCGGCAAGAACTTCGGTTTCGCCGCACTCGTCGTGGTTGGTGACCAGAAGGGCCGCGCCGGCTTTGGCAAGGGCAAGGCCCGCGAAGTGCCGGAAGCGATCCGCAAGGCGACCGAGGACGCCAAGCGCAACATGGTCCGCGTGCCGCTGCGCGAAGGCCGTACGCTGCACCATGACGGCAAGGGCCGCTGGGGCGCCGGCAAGGTTGTCCTGCGGGCAGCGCCTCCCGGTACCGGCGTGATCGCCGGTGGTCCGATGCGCGCCGTGATGGAAGTGCTGGGCATTCACGACGTCGTCGCCAAGTCGGTCGGCTCGTCGAACCCGTACAACATGGTTCGTGCAACCTTCCAGGCGCTGGTCGGTCAGGCCAGCCCGCGGTCGGTTGCTTCCAAGCGTGGCCTGAAGGTTCAGGATATTGTCGGCCGCCGCACCGATGGTGCGTCCGAAACCGGCATTTCCGAATCCGCCTGACCTTATTGAAAGGACCTGATGATGGCGAAGAAGAAATCAGACACGATCAAGCTGCGTCAGACCGGCAGCCCGATCCGCCGCAAGCCGGCCCAGCGTCAGACGCTGGTCGGCCTCGGCCTGAACAAGATCGGCCGTGAAGCTGAATTGAACGACACCCCGGCCGTGCGCGGCATGATTGCGAAGGTGTCACACCTTATTGAAGTCGTAGAAGAGTAGGCGTATAGGGCGCCCCCTTGTACGCCAGTCAGGATTAGAGCGATGAAACTCAACGAACTCTCTCCCAATGCGGGCTCGACCCATAACCGCCACCGCGTCGGCCGCGGCGTCGGCTCGGGCAAGGGCAAGACTGGCGGGCGTGGCGTGAAAGGCCAGAAGTCGCGTTCGGGCGTTGCACTCAACGGATTCGAAGGCGGCCAGATGCCGATCTATATGCGCCTGCCGAAGCGTGGCTTCAAAGCGCTGAATTCGAAGAACCATGCCTGGGTCAATCTCGGCCGCATCAGCAAGGCGATCGAAGCTGGCCAGCTCAAGGCCGGTGACATCACTGAGGAAACCCTGGTGTCTTCGGGCGTCGTACGCCGGGCCAAGGATGGCATCCGTCTTCTCGCCAAGGGCGAGGCGCCGAAAAAGGCCACGATCACAGTGACCGGGGCCAGCAAGGCCGCTATCGACGCTGTCGAGAAGGCTGGCGGAAAAGTCACAGTTACCGGAGCGGCAACTGCGGAAAAAGCAGAGTAAGCCTCATCTTTTTCGTCTACATACCTTCACAAACAGGTTTTCGCCGCCAATGTTGGCGGCGATTTCATTTCCGGGGAGGGTCTCTTGGCCACAGCCGCTGAACAAATGGCGCGCAACATGAATTTCGGCACCTTTGCCAAGGCAAAGGATCTTCAGGCCCGAATTCTCTTCACGCTCTTCATCCTTGTTCTTTATCGCCTCGGGACATTCATTCCCGTCCCCGGCGTCGACGCAACGGCCTTTGCCCAATTCTTCGAGCAGCAGCAGGGCGGCATGCTCGGCAGCCTCAACATGTTTGCAGGCGGTGCCGTCGAGCGCATGAGCGTCTTCGCGCTGAACGTCATGCCCTACATTACGGCCTCGATCATCATCCAGATGATGACGAGTGCCGTTCCCTCGCTTGAAAAGCTCAAGAAGGAAGGGGAAGCCGGGCGAAAACAGATCAACCAGTATACGCGCTATCTGACGGTGGGCTTTGCCTTCTTCCAGGGCTTTGGCATCTCGATGGGGCTGACCAATGTGGCGCTTGACGGGATTGCGCCCTGGTTCTTCGTCATGACGGCTGTCACGACCTTTGTCGGCGGCACCATGTTCCTGATGTGGATGGGCGAACAGATCACGGCCCGCGGCATCGGGAACGGCATCTCGCTCATCATCTTTGCGGGCATTATCGCGGAAATGCCGAAGGCGATCTTCAACCTGTTCTCGGGCAGCCGCGAGCAGGGCATCAATGTCGTCTTCGTTCTGGCCATTCTGCTCCTGGTCATATCGCTTGTGCTGTTCATTGTGTTCATGGAGCGCTCGCAACGGCGCATCCTGATCCAGTATCCCAAGCGCCAGGTCGGCAATCAGATGCAGCAGGGCCAGTCCTCCTTCCTGCCGCTGAAGATCAACACGTCGGGCGTTATCCCGCCGATCTTCGCGACGGCGATCCTTATGCTTCCGCTGACGGCTGTCGGGCTGGTTGGCGGCAGCACGGTGGACCCGCAATCGGCGGTCCAGTCCGGGCCTGGCATCCTGCAATGGCTCGCGCTGCACTTCTCGCCGGGCAGCTGGACCTATATCGCGACCTATGGCGCGCTCGTGGTCTTCTTCTGCTTCTTCTACACCTCCATCATGTTCAATCCGGAGGAGACGGCGGACAATCTGAGAAAGTATGGCGGTTTTGTCCCTGGCATTCGTCCCGGGCGCAACACGGCCGCCTATCTCGATTACGTCCTGACCCGTCTGACGACGATCGGTTCGGTCTACCTCGTCTTCATCTGTCTCCTGCCGGAAGTGCTGAGGCGCTATGTCCCGGAAATTCCTTTCTACATCGGTGGCACATCGCTTCTTATCGTTGTATCCGTCACAATGGATACAGTGACCCAGATCCAGTCCCAGCTGATCGCGCACCAATATGAGGGGCTGATCAAGAAATCTCGGCTCGGAGGCAAGCGCAGACGATGAACCTTATTCTTTTTGGTCCACCGGCGGCCGGCAAAGGCACTCAGGCCAAGCGCCTGGTCGAAGAGCACGGCTATGTGCAACTTTCCACGGGTGACATGCTTCGCGCAGCCCGTGCATCGGGTTCCGAGCTTGGCAATCGGGTTGCGAAAATCATGGATGAGGGCGGTCTGGTTTCCGACGAGATTGTCATCGACCTGATCGACGAGCAGCTCGAGACCCACAAGAACGCGCCGGGCTTCATCTATGACGGGTTTCCCCGCACGGTTGGCCAGGCCAAGGCGCTCGACAAGCTGCTTGAGTCGCGCGGCACCCAGGTGGATCGCGTCATTCGCCTGGTCGTCGACGAAACCCAGCTCATGCAGCGCGTGACCAAGCGCTTCGAGGAAGAGGGCCGCAAGGACGACAATCCGGCGACATTTGCCGCCCGGCTCGACAAGTACAATCAGGACACCGCTCCGCTGCTTCCGTTCTATGCCGAGCGCGGCATTCTCCGTGAGGTTGACGGAATGGCGAGCATTGAAGAGGTTACCAAAGGCGTCGAGGAGGCGCTGAAGCAGACCGCATAAAAGCCGCAATTCACTAGTTGACGCGGCGATTTGCAGGTCTATAACGACGCACTTCGTTAAGAGGTCGGGTTCGCGCGCGCGAGGCGTTGGTTTTCGTTTCGCGCCGGACCCGCTTTCGGCAGTTCAGGAGACAGGCCCGTGGCCCGTATTGCAGGCGTAAATATTCCGACGAACAAGCGTGTAGAAATCGCGCTTCGTTACATTCACGGCATTGGTCCGTCCAAGGCCAGGGAAATCACCGAAAGGATCGGTATCGAACCGGGGCGCCGCGTCTCGGACCTTACCGATGCGGAAGTGATCCAGATCCGTGAGACCATCGATTCCGACTATGTCGTGGAGGGCGACCTTCGCCGCGAAGTCTCCATGAACGTCAAGCGCCTGATGGATCTTGGCTGCTATCGTGGCCTGCGTCACCGCAAGCGCCTGCCGGTCCGTGGCCAACGGACCCACACCAATGCCCGTACCCGCAAGGGTCCGGCGAAACCGATCGCCGGCAAGAAGAAGTAGGATCAGACCGATATGGCTCGTGATACGACCCGCGTCCGCCGCCGTGCCCGCAAGAACATCTCCTCAGGTGTCGTGCATGTGACGTCGAGCTTCAACAACACCATGGTGACCATCACCGATGCGCAGGGCAATGCGATTTCCTGGTCGTCGGCCGGCGCCATGGGCTTCAAGGGCTCGCGCAAGTCGACCCCGTATGCCGCTCAGGTGGCTGCCGAGGACGCTGCCAAGAAGGCCCAGGAACACGGTCTTCAGACCGTCGAAGTGAATGTGCGTGGCCCGGGTTCCGGGCGTGAAAGTGCGCTGCGTGCGCTGCAGGCCGCCGGTCTGACCATCACGTCCATCCGCGACACGACCCCGATTCCGCACAATGGATGCCGCCCGCCGAAACGCCGCCGCGTCTAGGCCGTTTTCAGCGTCATTCGTTTAACAGACCAAGGAGGCCATGAATGGCCGATACCGCGACCAGCGTGAATGATCGTAACTGGAAGGAACTGATCCGCCCGAACCGTCCCAAGGTCGAGGCGGGCCGTGATCCGCGCCGTCATGCGAAGCTCGTCATCGAGCCGCTCGAGCGTGGCTTTGGTACGACTCTCGGCAACGCGCTTCGCCGCGTGCTGCTCTCCTCGCTCCAGGGCGCTGCCATTACCGGTGTCCAGATCGACGGCGTCGTTCACGAGTTCTCGTCCATTCCGGGCGTGCGCGAGGATGTCACCACCATCGTGCTGAACCTGAAGCAGGTCGCCATCGAGATGGTTTCGGATACGCCGAAGCGCATGATTCTAAAGGCTGACGGCAAGGGCGAAGTGAAAGCCGGCCAGATCGAAACGTCGGGCGACGTGAAGATCCTGAACCCGGATCTCGTGCTCTGCACGCTGGATGACGGCGCCTCGGTGCGCATGGAATTCACCGTTGCGACCGGCAAGGGCTATGTCCCGGCCGACCAGAGCCGCCCGGAAGATGCCCCGATCGGCTTCATTCCGGTCGATGCGATCTATTCGCCGGTCCGCCGCGTTGGCTATACGGTCGAAGACACACGTGAAGGCACGGTGCTCGACTATGACAAGCTCGCGCTGACGGTCGAGACCGACGGGTCAATCTCTCCGGAAGATGCCGTGGCTTATGCGGCCCGCATTCTTCAGGACCAGCTGCAGCTCTTCATCACGTTCGACGAACCGGAAACCGAAGCGTCTTCGTCCAGCGAAGAAACCGATCTCGGCTTCAACCCGGTCCTTCTCAAGAAGGTCGACGAGCTCGAGCTGTCGGTGCGTTCGGCAAACTGCCTGAAGAACGACAACATTGTTTATATCGGCGACCTGATCCAGAAGTCGGAAGCGGAAATGCTCCGCACCCCGAACTTCGGCCGCAAGTCGCTGAACGAGATCAAGGAAGTGCTCGCTGGCATGGGGCTGCACCTCGGCATGGAAGTGCCGGACTGGCCGCCGGAAGACATCGAGGCACTCGCCAAGAAATACGACGACCACCTCTAGAAGTCCGCCCGGGAGGGCGCACAGGAGACCAAGGACATGGCCCACGCCATTGCACATCGCAAGCTGAACCGCACCTCATCGCACCGCAAGGCGATGTTTGCCAACATGGCCGCTTCGCTCATCGAGCATGAGCAGATCGTCACGACCCTTCCCAAGGCGAAGGAGCTCAAGCCGATCATGGACAAGCTGGTGACGCTGGCGAAAAAGGGTGATCTTTCGTCCCGTCGCCGGGCCATCTCGCAGGTCCGCGACAAGGAAGCGGTCCAGAAACTCTTCGATGTGATCGGAGAGCGCTACAAGGACCGCAATGGCGGGTACTGCCGCGTTCTGAAGGCCGGCTATCGCCACGGCGACAATGCCGCTGTGGCCGTCATCGAGCTGGTCGACCGCGACGAAGAGGCCAAGGGCGCCAAGGACCGTGCCCGTCACGAGGCCGAACTGGAAGCCATGGACGAATAGGCCGCGCTTTCATTGAAGTGATTTCGAGGAAACCCTGTCAGTGCGCTGACAGGGTTTCTTTTTGTCTCACAGTCCGAGCTGGCCTTTTGCGAGGATGTTGCGCTGGATCTCGTTGGAGCCGGCATAGATGGAGCCGGCGCGGTCATTGAGATATTTCGCGGCCACGGTCACCAGGCTGTCGGGGCCGACCAGGCCCTGATTGGTCGGATGACGCGTGACCACAGGGCCGCCGGTTTCGGTATGCTCGGGCTGGAAGGGCTCGACATGGAGCCCGGCAATGTCGAGCGCGATTTCGGTGATATGCTGGCTAAGCTCGGTGCCTTTGATCTTCATCATCGAGGCCTTCAGCCCCGGCGTGCCGCCATTCGACAGCTCCGACATCATCATCAGCTCGGCGGCCTCGAGCGCGCTGGCGCGCATCTCGGCAGAGGTCAGCCGGGCCTCGATACCAGGCTCCAGGGCGCCCAGATCGCGGGCCGTGCCCCGCAGGGCGGCCAGCCTCTGCAGCAGGCGCGGGCCATAGGACGAGCCGCCGCGCTCGAACTCGAGCAGGTATTTCGCGACCGTCCAGCCCTTGTCGACCTCGCCGATGACATTCGATTTCGGCACGCGCACATCGTCGAAGAAGACAGCATTCTGGATGTGCTCGCCCGACAGCATGATGATCGGATCGACGGTGACGCCGGGCGCGGTCATGTCGATGAGGATGAAGGTGATGCCCTGTTGCGGCTTGCCGGAGGCGTCGGTGCGCACCAGGCAGAACATCATGTTCGCTTCATGCGCGTGCGTCGTCCAGATCTTCGAGCCATTGCAGATGAAGGCGTCGCCATCGTCTTCGGCCGACATGGTGAGGGCCGCGAGGTCGGAGCCGGCATGCGGCTCGGAATAGCCCTGGCACCAGAAGTCTTCGCCCGACAGGATACGTGGCAGGTAATGCGCCTTCTGCTCGTCCGAGCCATGCCCGATCAGGGCCGGGCCGCACATGCCGATGCCCATGGGCGAGAGCGGCGGGGCGCCGGC
>NZ_NCST01000120.1 GCF_002088975.1 Henriciella aquimarina | reverse complement strand
ATGGCCAAGGCAAAGTTTGAGCGGAGCAAGCCGCACGTAAACATTGGTACGATTGGACACGTTGACCACGGCAAGACGACGCTGACGGCGGCGATCACGCTGGTGCTTCACGAGAGCTGGGGCGGTGAGTCGAAGTCGTATGAGGACATCGACAACGCGCCGGAAGAGAAGGCACGCGGGATCACGATCAACACCGCGCACGTGGAGTATGAGACCGAAGCGCGCCACTATGCGCACGTCGACTGCCCGGGCCACGCCGACTATGTGAAGAACATGATCACGGGTGCCGCGCAGATGGATGGGGCGATCCTGGTTGTGAACGCGGCTGACGGCCCGATGCCGCAGACGCGCGAGCACCTTCTGCTGGCGCGCCAGGTTGGCGTTCCGGCGATCGTGGTGTTCCTGAACAAGGTCGACCAGGTCGACGATCCGGAGCTTCTGGAACTGGTCGAGATGGAAGTCCGCGAGCTGCTCAACGAGTACGACTTCCCGGGCGACGAGATCCCGATCATTGCCGGGTCTGCGCTGGCGGCGGTCGAAGGCCGTGACGAGGAGATCGGCAAGAACAAGGTCCTGGAGCTGATGGCGGCTGTGGATGAGTACATCCCGACCCCTGAGCGTCCGCTGGACAAGCCGTTCCTGATGCCGGTGGAAGACGTGTTCTCCATTTCGGGCCGCGGGACGGTTGTGACGGGCCGCGTCGAGACGGGCATCATCAAGGTTGGTGACGAAGTCGAGATCGTGGGTATCCGCGACACGCAGAAGACGACGGTGACGGGCGTGGAAATGTTCCGCAAGCTGCTCGACCAGGGTCAGGCCGGCGACAATATCGGCGCGCTGATCCGCGGCATCGACCGTGAAGGCGTGGAGCGCGGCCAGGTTCTCTGCAAGCCGGGTTCGATCACGCCGCACGCGAAGTTCGAGGCCGAGGCCTACATCCTGACGAAGGAAGAGGGTGGCCGTCACACGCCGTTCTTCACGAACTATCGTCCGCAATTCTACTTCCGGACGACGGACGTGACGGGTGTTGTCACGCTTCCGGCGGACAAGGAAATGGTTCTTCCGGGCGACAACGTCAAAATGGACGTCGAGCTGATCACGCCGATCGCGATGGACCAGGGCCTGCGCTTCGCCATCCGCGAAGGCGGCCGTACCGTCGGCGCCGGCGTCGTCTCGGCGGTGAAAGAGTAAGACAAGGCACTGAGGGCGCACCCCGCCCTCAAGCCAGATCCATCCCACTAGCGGGGATCCATCAGACAAAAGGCCGTTCCTCCGGGAACGGCCTTTTTTGTTGTGCGCTTAATCGGCTTCTGTTGTGACTGGTCAGGCAGAGACAGGGCATATCTTGGGACGGCGTATCGATTTCATGATTGGCGGGGTCCAGAAGGGCGGCACGACGTCGCTCGATGCCTACCTGCGCCAGCACCCCGGAATTGCCATGGCGAAGAAGAAAGAGGTGCACTTCTTCGACAAACGGCCGCGAACCTATATCCGCCCGTTCGACTACTGGCTCTATCACCGTCAGTTCCGGTGGGAGGAACAGGCGAGCGGCGCGAAACTGGGAGAGGCGACCCCGATCCTGACCTGGTGGGCCGGGGCGCTGGAGCGGCTGTGGCTCTACAACCCCGACATCAGGATCATCACCCTGCTGCGCGACCCGGTCCAGCGGGCCTGGTCGCATTATCGCATGGACCAGTCGCTCGAGCGTGAAGCCGAGACCTTTTCCCGGGTCATCCGCACCGAATGCGAACGGGCCCGCCGGGCCTTGCCGCGCCAGGATCGCGTGCGCTCGAAGGTCGCGCGGGGCTTCTATGCGCACCAGCTGCGGAACCTGAAACGTCTCTTTCCGGAAGAGCAGCTTCTCTTCCTGCGAAGCGAGGACCTCTTCGCGGCGCCGCAGGCCGAACTCGACAAGGTAACCGACTTTCTGGGCGTGGAGCGCTTTGCTTTCGAAAAGGAACCGCAGCACAACAGCGCTCCGGCTTTTAGCGAAATGGCGCCGGAGGACCGCCGCTTTCTGGAAGATGCCTACCGGTTCGATGCGCAGGAGACCCGCCGGCTGCTTGGCTGGGAAAAGGAGCCGTGGAGCATCTAGGTCAGGCCCATGCTGCAGTATGGCACGTGGAGGCTGTTGCGCTTTGACGTACAATCAGGCATTACGGCGCTTCGCCGGACGGGTATAGCTCAGCTGGTAGAGCAGCGGTCTCCAAAACCGCAGGTCGTGGGTTCGAGTCCTACTGCCCGTGCCAGGCGAATTTCTCTTCTTTTCCCGCTTAGCCGATTTCTTTCATGCCCAGCGCAATGGTCGCATTGCGCCTGCGTGCAGACACGCTATTTTCGGTGTCATCATGATGCAGGCTCTTCGCGTCTTCCTTGCCAGCTGTCTGGCCGCGCTGATCTCGGCGGGGCTGATCGGCTGCACGGTGTTTTCGGGCGCCGCCGCCGCACAGCCTGCCGCCGATGCTGGCATGGTGATGCACGCTCATGGCGACATGCACGACATGGCCGGGCCGCATGCCGGCCACCACGACCCGGCCGACACCTCATCCTGCGAAGACTGTAACCAGTCCCTGCTGCACCGTGTGGTGACCGCGCCGGACAAGCCGGTTCTGACCGACAGTATGCCGGCCCCCTTTATTGTCCCGCAGGCGCTGCGGCTCGATCCGGTCATCTTGCCGGCCCGCATGGCCTGGCCGCCGGGGCCGACGGCGCCGCTCAGGCCACTGACGCTGACGCATCAGAAAATCAGTCTGCTCATTTGATCCGGTAAAAACGGCCCCGCAAAGGCGCGGGTGAGACCTTTTTCCTGTTCAAAATCAGACTGAAAGACTGACAATTCCATGTTCAACAGACGACACGTGCTGCGCGCCGGCTTCGGCGGGGCAGCCGCCCTCGGTGCCGCGGGCCTGCTCCCGGCCTGGGCGCGAACCGCTTCGGATGGCAATCTTGGCCTGCCGACGCTTACCGGCACCACCTTCAATCTCGATGTCGGCGAATTCCCGGTGCGGATCGGCGGCAAGGCCGGACGCGCGGTCGGCGTGAATGGCACGCTGCCGGCGCCGCTCCTGCGCTTCCGCGAAGGCGAGGAAATTACGCTGAATGTCACCAACCGGCTGAAAAGCGATACCTCCATCCACTGGCACGGCCTCCTCGTGCCGTTTCACATGGACGGTGTGCCGGGCGTCTCCTTTCCGGGCATCGCGCCGGGGGAGACCTTCCGCTACAAGTTTGCCGTGCCGCAATCGGGCACCTACTGGTACCACTCTCACTCGGGCCTGCAGGAGCAGCAGGGCCATTACGGGCCCCTCGTCATTGATCCGGCCGGAACAGACCCGGTCGACTATGACCGTGAATATGTGCTCGTCCTGTCGGACTGGAGTTTCGAGTCCCCGTACCGGATCTTCGACAAGCTGAAGGCCTCGGCCGAGACCTATAACTTCAACCAGCGCACGCTGGGCGATTTCTTCGCGGATGCCGGGAAAGACGGCTTCGATGCGGCGCTTGCCGACCGGGCCATGTGGGGCGGCATGCGGATGAGCCCGCGTGACCTCGCCGATGTGACCGGGGCGACCTACACCTATCTCATCAATGGCCATTCGACGCGCGACAACTGGAACGGTATTTTCCGGCCGGGTGAGCGGGTGCGCCTGCGCATCATCAATGCCTCGGCCATGACGATCTTCAATTTCCGTCTGCCCGGCCTGCCGATGACGGTCGTCGCCTCCGATGGGCTGAATGTGCAGCCGGTCGAGACCGACGAGTTCCAGATCGGGGTGGCGGAAACCTATGACGTCATCGTCCAGCCGGACGCCGAGAAGGCCTATGCGGTCGTCGCCGAGTCGATCGACCGGTCCGGCCAGGCGGTCGCTACGCTTGGTCCCAGGCCAGGCATGCGGGCCGAGGCGCCGGCCATGCGGCCCGTGCCGACGCTGACCATGAAGGACATGGCGATGGACCATGGCAGCCACGGCATGAGCGAGATGGAGCCGGCTGCGGGGGCTGACGCTGACATGTCCCAATCTTCCCACCAGATGGGCCATGACGCGCATGCCGGACATGACATGGCGGGCATGCACCATGAGATGGGCCACGACATGTCCGGCATGAGTGACAGGGGCACGATGGACGCGGCGGTCTCGCATGACCATCCCGGCGGGCCGGGCGTTGCCAATATGGCGATGATGCCGGTCAGCCGTCTGGATGAGCCCGGCCTTGGGCTCGATAATGTCGATCATCGGGTGCTCACCTATGCCGACCTTCGCGCGCTCGAGCGCAATCCGGACCGGCGACCGCCCGACCGGGAGATCGAGCTTCACCTGACCTCCAACATGCACCGCTATATGTGGTCGTTCGATGGGGTGAAGTTTTCCGAGGTCACCGACTCCATTCACCTGAAAGAGGGCGAGCGGGTCCGCTTCAAACTCGTCAACGACACGATGATGCCGCACCCGATCCACCTGCACGGCATGTTCTTCGATCTCGAAAACGGCGGCGGGGACCACCTTCCGCGCAAGCATACCGTGATCGTCAAACCGGGAGAGAAACTGGCCTGGATTGTCTCGGCCGAACATGTCGGCGACTGGGCGTTCCACTGCCACCTTCTCTACCACATGCATGCCGGGATGATGCGGGTGGTCTCGATCCTGCCGCAAGGCGCGGCAGACCAGACCCCGCATGAAGGGCATCACGACATGTCCATGGACGCGCCCATGTCCGGCGAGGCCGGCTCCGACATGCCGCATCACGACAATCATGGAGGCCACCATTGAAACAGGCCGTGACACTTCGTGCGCTCGCCCTCGCGATGGGCGCGCTTTCTCTCATACCCGCCGCTCTTGCAGAAGAGGACGAAAAACCCTGGTCGATGGCAGACGAGGTCTGGGGCGAGGCGGCCATGAATGCCTCGCGCAAGGCCGTTGTCGACAATCATGGCGGCACGCCCACCAGCTATTTCCAGGCGGAGCGTTTCGAGCTGCAAGCCTTCGATGATGAAGACGTGTTGCTGCTCGATGGCAATGCCTGGTTTGGCAATGACGAAAACAAGCTCTGGCTCAAGACCGAGCTCGAATATCTTCCCGATGAGGGGGAGTTCGAGGAGGCAGAAGTCCAGGCGCTCTGGTCGCATGCCATTTCGCCTTACTTCGATTTCCAGGCAGGCCTTCGTCAGGACTTCGAGCCGGAAGGGCGAACCCATCTGGTCGCCGGCTTCCAGGGGCTGGCCCCGTATCTGTTCGAGACGGACACGGCGGCCTTCCTCTCCGACGATGGCGATCTCACTGCCCGGGCCGAAGTGGAGTATGAGCTGCTTCTGAGCCAGCGGCTCATCCTGCAGCCGCGTGCCGAACTCGGCTTTTCGGCCCAGGACATCCCGGAGCTGGAAACCGGATCCGGGGTCACAAGCCTCGATGCGGGTCTGCGTCTTCGCTACGAGATCAAGCGCGAATTCGCGCCCTATATCGGTGTCGAGTGGCAGAAGCGGTTCGGCGATACGGCGGACTATATCGAAGCCGCCGGGGGCGCCAGTGAAGGCACCGCCTTCGTGATCGGCCTAAGGGCCTGGTACTGACCTCTCAGCGGGAGCCGGGTGTCTCCAGAGACCCGGCTCCTGTCCCTTCGATTGTGCCGCCTGATGTCGCGTCCGGGCCGAGCGTCTATTGCACTTTGCCGCAGGTCTTCACAAACGTGGTCCGGGTGGTCATGTTGGGCGGAATATTCAGTCTTGTATTTCGAAGGAGAGGCGCCGCGCATGAGCGATCACCAGTTAACCTATCCCGTCCCGGAAGCCTTCGCTGAAAAGGCGAACCTGACCCCGGAGAAGTATCGGGAAATGTATGCCCGCTCCATCGACGATCCGGAGGGCTTCTGGCGCGAACATGGCCAGCGCATCAAGTGGATGACCCCGTTCACGCAGGTCAAGGATGTCTCCTGGGACAAGGACAACCTTCATGTGCGCTGGTTCGGCGACGGGACGCTGAATGTCACCGAAAGCTGCCTTGATCGCCAGCTTGAGACGCGCGCCGACAAACCGGCCATCGTCTGGGAAGGCGATGAGCCCGAAGACAGCCATACGCTGACCTATCGCCAGCTCTATCATGCCGTCTGCCGCTTCTCGAACGTGCTCAAGGATATGGGCGTGAAGAAGGGCGACCGGGTCACGCTCTATATGCCGATGATCCCGGAAGCGGCCATGGCGATGCTGGCCTGCGCACGCATCGGGGCGATTCACTCGGTTGTCTTTGGCGGCTTCTCGCCGGAAGCGCTCGCCGGACGGATCACCGATTGTGAATCGAAATTCGTTGTGACCGCCGATGAGGGCGTGCGCGGCGGGCGGACTATCCCGCTCAAGGCCAATACCGACAAGGCCTGCGATCTTGCCGAGGGCATGGTCGAGAAGGTCCTGGTCGTGCGCCGCACGGATGGCGACGTCGACATGAAAGAGGGCCGTGACTACTGGCTCCACGAGGTCGGCGCCGATGTGCCGAACACCTGCGACCCGGAACCGATGAATGCGGAAGACCCGCTTTTCATCCTCTATACGTCCGGTTCGACCGGCAAGCCGAAAGGCGTCCTCCACACCTGTGGCGGGTATCTCGTCTGGGCCTCGATGACGCATGAATATGTCTTCGACCTGAAAGAGGACGACGTCTTCTGGTGCTCGGCCGATGTCGGCTGGGTGACCGGCCACACCTATATCGTCTACGGCCCGCTCGCGAACGGTGCGACCAGCGTGATGTTCGAGGGCGTGCCGACCTATCCGGATGCCTCGCGCTTCTGGGAGGTCTGCGACAAGCACAATGTCAGCATCTTCTACACGGCCCCGACCGCCATTCGCGCCCTGATGCGCCAGGGCTCCGAACCGGTCGAGAAGACGAGCCGGAAAAGCCTGCGCCTGCTCGGCACGGTGGGTGAGCCGATCAACCCCGAAGCCTGGGAATGGTATTTCCACACGGTCGGGGATGCGCGCTGCCCGATTGTCGATACCTGGTGGCAGACCGAGACGGGCGGCACCATGATCGTGCCGCTCCCGGGCACGACGCCGATGAAGCCGGGCGCGGGCTCGCATCCCTTCTTCGGGATCAAGCCGGCGCTTGTCGATGCCGATGGTAATGTCCTGGAAGGGGCGACCGACGGCAATCTCATCATCACCGAGAGCTGGCCCGGCCAGATGCGCACCGTCTATGGCGACCATCAGCGCTTCGTGGACACCTATTTCTCGGCCTATCCGGGCAATTATTTCACGGGCGATGGCTGTCTGCGGGATGAAGACGGCTTCTACTGGATTACCGGCCGGGTGGACGATGTGATCAATGTCTCCGGCCACCGTATGGGCACCGCCGAAGTGGAAAGCGCACTCGTCTCCCACGATGCGGTCGCCGAAGCCGCCGTCGTCGGCTATCCGCACGACATCAAGGGGCAGGGCATCTATGCCTATGTCACCCCTGTCGAAGGCGTCGATGCGGACGAGCAGCTCAAGAAAAACCTGATTGAGCATGTGCGCTACGAGATCGGCCCGATTGCCAGCCCGGATCTGATCCAGTTCGCCCCGGGCCTGCCCAAGACCCGGTCCGGCAAGATCATGCGCCGCATCCTGCGCAAGATCGCCGAAAACAGCTTCGATAATCTCGGCGACACCTCGACGCTTGCCGAGCCGGAAGTGGTCGATCAGCTGATCGAAGGGCGCCAGAACAAGGGGTAGGGCCAAGGCCCTGGCCCCTTGCCTCATATGGCAAAAGAAAAGCGCGAGCCTTGAGGGGCTCGCGCTTTTTTATTGGCAATTGTCTGAGCGGGACGGCGCTAGCCGATCATCGCTGTCTGGCTGTGAGACGGTTGAACCGGTTCAGCCTGTTGCTGGTTATCGGCAGGCTCGACGGCAACGCCAAGCCAGCTGACCAGGATAGCGACGAAAAAATCCCGAAGCGCGACAAGAACAGCAATCATGTCGGGTCCCCTATTGAAATTCGATAAGGCTCTATACGCCTGATCGCTCTCGAAAGCAATTGGCTTTGCAGGCCCCATGAGCCGGCAATGTTTAACAACGCGGCAATCTATTTCAGGCAGGCAGGCGCAGTGTAGCAGAAAGAGCCGCGCCCATGAGCCAGTCTGAAAGAATTGACCTCGATCTCGATCATCTCCTGTCGATGACGGGCGGCGATCCGGATCTGGCCGAGGAAGTGCTCGATATCTTCCGTCACCAGGTCGAGATCTGGGCGCGTATGCTTGATTCGCGCGCGCCGGCCGAGCAATGGGCCGATGCGGCCCATACGCTGAAGGGCGCTGCGCTCAGCATTGGTGCGGCCGAGCTTGCCGAAAGCTGCCAGAAGGCCGAAAGGGCCGGGCGCGACTTGCCGCCGAGCCAGGCCGGGGCGGCCTTGCTGCTCAATGAGGTGAAGGATCTGATCGCATCGACGCTGGAGGCGTGCGGCCGGGCGAGCTATGCCTTGTCGCGGCCGGGCTTGAGAGCGTCGAACGCCTCGAACTCGTAGGCAATGCTGCGATCGATCAGGGTGCGCCAGACAGGCTCGGCAATGGCCGGCGAGAGGCCTTGCCGCTGGGCCTCTGCGACAACCTTGGCGACGACATCCTCGATTCGCGCGCGGTCATGAACGGCGCCGCGGCTGCCCTTGATACGGGCGGCGGCGTCCATGAAGGACTGGCGTTCTTCGAGAAGTTTCACCAAGGCGCGGTCCAGCCGGTCTATCTCGTGGCGGACATCGGCCATGGTCTCGGCAGATTCGGCGGTATGGCGACGGGTATCGGGATCGGCCGTATCGGTCATGATGGCTCCGGGCTATTCGGTCCTGTGCCGCTCGTATAGCGCGATGACGTCACTGGGAAAGGTGTGTCTGACAGCCCCGAAGGCAAGCTGGCCGGACGTCACCGCCCGGCCAGGCAAGAACAGGCAGCCAATCCGGCGTGCTTATTTCTCGATCAGCATCGGGCCGCGGGCCTGGACCGGAGAGCGGTCGAGTGCGGTGCCTTGCTCGATCAGGGCCTGAATGCGCTTGTCGTCCAGAAGCGCGGCTGCGCGGGCGAGCGTCTGCAGATCGTCCGTCGAGGCTTCGGCCATCGGGCCGAAGCCCGGAATGCCGCTTTCGGCCATGGGGTAGAAGACAAGGCGCGTCTCTTCGTCGGCCTCGATACCGGCCATGTCACGTGCCTTTCCAATGGCCTCGATAAAGCCGCCGATTTCGTCGACAAGTCCGACATCGAGCGCATCCTCACCCGACCAGACCCGGCCTCGGGCGATGGACTGGACTTCCTGCACGCTCATGCCGCGGCCTTCGGCGACAAGCCCGATGAAGCGGTTATAGCCGCGCTCCAGCCAGGCATGCAGCATTTCCCGCTGGGTTTCGGTGAAGGCATCGATGGTTGTCATGGCGCCGGCAAACGGGCCGCCCACCGAAATCTCTTCGGTGTTCACCCCGATCTGGCGCAGGCCGTCGGCAATGGCGAGCTTGCCGCCAAAGATGCCGATGGAGCCGGTAATGGTCGAACGGCTGGCCATGATCCAGTCCGCCCCGGTCGAGACGTAATAGCCCCCGGAGGCGGCGACCGAGCCCATCGAGACGACGACCGGCTTGCCCATTTCCTTGACGCGCTCGACAGCCCGCCAGACCTGGTCGGACGCGACAGGCGAGCCGCCGGGGCTGTCGACCCGGAAGACAATCGCCTTTACGCGGTCGTTGCGTCCGGCTTCAAGCAGGGCGCCGGCGATGGAATCAGAGGCAAAGTCGGCCGTCGTGGCAAAGAAGTCGCCACTGGGGCCGCCGGTCACGATGGCGCCTTCACCGCCGACAATGGCGATGGCCGGCGTGCCGAGCGGGGCCGATGGCGGCGTATAGGAGAGGACGTCGACCAGTTCCGTGTCGTCGCCGCCCCGTTCCTTGACCTCATCCATGACATCTTCCGGCCAGCCGAGCTTGTCGGCGAGGCCGGTCTCGATCAGCCGGTCGGGGCTGAGCGGGCCGGAGGTGAGGGCCGAGCGCGTTGCGTCCAGCTCAAGCCCGCGGTCGGCCGCGATGTCCTCAAGCGAGGCATTCCAGACCGATTCCGCAAGGGCCGTCATCGCTTCGCGGTGAGGCTCGGTATAACCGGTCTCCTTATAGACGTTGGGCGCGTTCTTGTATTCGTAGAATTGTTCGATCTGGGCAGAGACGTGCAGCTTGTCGAGCAGGCCCTTGAAGAACATGGTCTCGAAGGTCACGCCGCCGGGAAGGAAGTCGCCGCCGGGCTGGACCACGATCTCGTCTGCTGCCGCAATGGAGCGCATGGCCGAGGGGCCGCCGCCATAGGTGCCCTGCGAGTGGACAACCACGAACTTGCCCGAAGCCCGCAGCCGCTTGATGGCGCCTCTCAACTCTTCGGCGCGCGAGGAGCCGACGGAAAATTCGCTGGAGCGGATGAAAAGGCCTTTGACGCGGTCATCCGTGCGCGCGGCATCCAGGCGGTTCAGGACATTCACGAACCCCTTCTGCCCGAACAGGGCGGCAAGGCCCTGGGTTGCGGGCTGGTCACTGATGTCCTGCCGGAGGTCGAGGCTCAGCACCATCGAATCGGGGTTCTTGTTTCCGCCCGCGAGAGAGGAGGTCGCCGTATTCACCATGCCGCCGATCACCATGGAGGCAATGAAGAACAGAAGTACCGCGCCGAGTAGGGTGCCCAGAATGGCGCCGCCGAGGGCTGTAAAAAACGTCTTCAAGGGGGATAGGCCTCCAAACCGTCCGATTTATCAAATAACGATATGAAGCTTATCGAATGAAAGTAAAGACCGGATGTGTGTAACACGCCGGTTTTCACGGGATATGCGGGGAAGGGGAGAGAATGGTCGGAACAGGAGGATTCGAACCTCCGACCCCCGCCTCCCGAAGACGGTGCTCTACCAGGCTGAGCTATGTTCCGAGCCAGAGCGGGCGCCTATATCTTACCGACTGGCGGCTGGCAAGCGGGGGGAGTCAATCTTGTGCATATGCAATGCGTCTGTGTTTGGCGCAGATGGGGAGTTGCAACCGGCAACCGGATTGAGTATGTCCCGGCCTTCTTCACTGTTGGGGTATCGCCAAGTGGTAAGGCATCGGTTTTTGGTACCGACATTCCCAGGTTCGAATCCTGGTACCCCAGCCATTCATTTCTGACATTCAGTCCATAAGGCTGGCGCATACCACGGGCGCTGCAGCCGCCCGTACAGGGCGCGCGCGGCGGTTGTCGGCGGCGGCTGCCTCACATTCGGGCAGTTCCTACACAGTAACCACCAAATAATTGTATTTAGGGCGCTTACTGTGATGCGTGATTGTGCTTGCGCTTCAATCCGGTAAGTTTTTTATACGGAATTCGAGCGCCCATTGATCCGCGAGGTTGCTATTGCTAGCGTCCCGCGCGATGGTCGCTTCGGCGGCCTCAGGCTCTTGCCGGATTCTGTAGAACAGAGAGTGCGACCGAGCACTCCGGAACATTATGGGGAGGCTGTGGGTGTCTACTCTCATCCGCCTCCACGACTGCTGGCCTGTGTGTTTGGCCAAATATATTTAGAGAGTGGCGGTCAGCCGATTTCAGGGGGCAGGACCGCATTGGAGTTTCACCGTGCAGACCGATGCACGACCATTCGGAGAGTGAGAGGCAAACCTCATGAGAAAAGTACTGACACCGGCGCGGGGTGCCATGATGGCGGCACTTGTGGCTGGCCTGGCCATGCCCGCCGTGGCGCAAAGCCAGCTGCGCCAGGCGCTGGAAACCGGGGAACAGGCAACCCGCGAAGCCGAACAAGTACAGGAGCGGATCAACCAGCTTGATGACCAGCGCTCCGACATGGTCAGCGAGTTCCGGACCCTTCTGCAGCGTACCCAAGCTGCGCAGCTTTACGCGCGCCAGCAGGAGAAGGTCGTGGAAAGCCAACGCCGCGAACTTGAATCGCTGCAAAGCCAGCTTGAGCGCGTTGACGAAATCACCGCCCAGACCACGCCGATGCTGATCGACATGATCAGCGACCTCGAAGCGTTCGTTAAGGCCGATCTTCCCTTCAAGCTCGAAGAGCGTACCGAGTCGATCAACAGCCTTCGCGCCGCCATGGAGAACCCGCAGGTTCCGATCGTCGAGCAATATCGTCTGATCATTGAGGCTTATAAGCGCGAGATGGAATATGGCCGCACGGTCAGCACCTGGCCGGCCGAGATCGACATCGAAGGCAAGCCGGTCATGGTCGACATGTTCCTCTACGGCCGTGTCGCCCTGGTCTACCTGTCGCCGGACCGCAAGTACGCCGCACGCTATGACCGCGCCAGCGCGTCCTGGGTGCCGGTGGCGAGCAAGTTCAAGGAAGATATCGCCGAGGCCATCAAGGTTGCCAAGGGTACAACGACTCCGAAAGTTCTGTACGCGCCGGCGACCCGCCTTGATGTCGAATCCTAAGAGCGCCTAGAGATCCAGAGGATTATTTGAGATGAAAACGATCACTAAAACTCTGCAGGCCCTTGGCGCCACGGCGCTCTTCATGGGATCTGCAACAGTCTTTTCCGCCCCTGCCATCGCACAGGACGTGTCGCTGAGCGACATTCTGCGCCGCGTGCAGCAGGACTCCCAGCAAATGTCGGCTGAAGACCAGCGCCGGCTTCAGGAATTCCGCCAGCAGACCGCTGAGCAGGAGCGCCTGATGCAGGAAGCCCGGTCTGACCTGAACGCCGCCGAAGCTCGCGGCCGTCAGCTGTCGGCCGAGTTCGACGAGAACGAGCGTCGTCTGGGCGAACTTTCCGCCGAGCTGGAAACGCAGGCCGGCGACTTTGGCGAACTGCTCGGTCAGTTCCGCAGCGCGGCTGGCGAGACCATGCCGATCATTCGCGAGTCGCTTTCGAACTATGAGTATAGCGGCCGGGCCGAAAAGCTCGCCGAAGTCTCCGAAGCCCGTTCGCTTCCGACCCGCGAAGACCTTGATGCGCTGCCGAAGGCAATGCTTCAGGAAATGATCGCCCAGTCGGAAGTGAAGAGCTTCACGGCCGATGTTGCCGGTGCAGGTCCGGAAGGCGAAGTCGTCAATACCGACCTGATGCGCGTGGGTATCTTCACCGCCGCCACGACGGACGATGCCCGTTTCGTCGAGGTTATCACCGAGAATACTGACGAGCCGTATCTTCGCGTTCTCAAGGCCCAGCCGGGTGGCGACTTCACATCGGCCATGCGCAGTCTGATCAATGCCGGCGAAGGCGAAGTTGTCATCACCCCGGTCGACCCGACCAAGGGTGACCTGTTCGCCGTGCAGGGCGAAATGCCGACACTTGAACAACGGATCGCCCAGGGCGGTGTCGTGGGTGCCGTCATTCTCACCCTGCTCGCCATCGGCGCAGCCTTCGCGATCTTCAAGATCGTGACCCTGTTCCTGATGAGCAGCGCCATGCGCAAGACGGCCAAAACCCGTCAGGCCGGAACCGGCAACCCGCTGGCCCGTGTCTTCGAGGCTTATGAGACCAACAAGCAGCAGGACCTTGAGAGCCTTGAGCTCAAGCTCGACGAGCAGATCCTGCGCGAAACGCCGAAAATCGAGCGCTTCAACGACATCGTCAAAGTGCTGGCGGCCGTTGCTCCGCTGCTCGGTCTGCTCGGTACGGTTATCGGTATGATCATCACCTTCACCGCCATCACCAACTTCGGTGCCGGCGATCCGAAGCTGATGGCTGGCGGTATTTCCGTCGCCCTGATGACTACGGTGCTCGGTCTTGTCGCGGCCATTCCGCTGCTCCTGCTGCACGCCGTCGCGGCCTCCCTGGCCCGTGGCAACCAGCAGATCCTCGATGAGCAAGCTGCAGGTCTCGTTGCCGAGCGTGCAGAGTCCAACACGGGAACGGCGTAAGCGCCGTTCCCTCCTTCGGGAGGTGCTATAATGGACCTTGGACTAAACGATCTTGAGGCCTTCCTGGCCCGGGGTGGACCGGTCCTGCTCATCATCATGGTGGCCACATTCATCATGTGGGCCCTGATTCTGGAGCGCCTGTTCTATTTCCGCTTTGCCCACAAGGCTGTCGCCGACGAGGCCATTGCGGAATGGAATGCGCGGTCGGACCGCAAGTCCGTGCTGGCGCACTGGGTTCGCGACAAGCTGATTTCGGAAGTCCGCGCGAAAGCGGAAGCCAATGTCAGCATGACCAAGGCCATGGTGGCGCTCGCGCCACTGCTTGGCCTGCTCGGGACGGTGACCGGCATGGTAACCGTGTTCGATGTCATGGCGATCACTGACGGGGCCGATGCGAAAGCCATGTCAGGCGGTGTGTCGCGTGCGACCATTCCGACCATGGCAGGCATGGTGGCGTCGATTTCCGGGATCATCTTTACCTCGGGCATGGACAACAAGGTGAACCGCCTGGTTCAGCGTGTCGAAGACGAGATGGAGGTGTCCTGATGAGAGGACGGCAACACAAGCAGCCTGAAGAGGCGAGTGTCGATCTTACACCGATGCTGGATGTGGTGTTCATTCTCCTCATCTTCTTCATCGTGACCTCGACATTCATCCAGGAGCAGGCCCTCGGACTTGAGCCGCCGCCGCCACCGTCGCCGGACAATCCCGACCAGAAGCAGGATGCAATCCTGGTTTATGTCGGGGCTGACAATCTGATCACAGTGAATGGACGGTTTACCGACATCACGGGTGTTCGGGCGAACATGGAGCGTCTGCGGGCCGAGAACCCGGAAAGCGCCCTGATCATTCAGGCGCACCCGCAGGCCCGGACCGGCACAATCGTGAAAATCCGTGACGAGGCGTATAACGCCAAGATGGAACGGGTGAACATCGTGCAGAGTGAACAATAGGAGGCGCCCATGGCACGCAGAAAGAGAATGCTCGCCTCGGACAGCACCGGGGAGGATGATGTCAACCTCACCCCGATGCTCGACGTCGTGTTCATCCTGCTCATCTTCTTCATCGTGACGGCTCAGTTCATCAAGGAGCCGGGCGTGGACATCAGTCGTACGCAGACCGACAATCTGGAAAAACAGAACCCGCTCGGTATCCTGATTGCGATCGATGACAACAGCGACATCTATATCGACAAGGAGAAGGTGACGCTGCAGGAAGTCGGCTTCCGTATTCGCGAACTTCGCGAGGACAATCCGAAAGGCCGTCTGGTTCTCCAGGCCGACCAGGATTCGGAAGCAGGGGTGCTGATCTCATTGCTCGAGACGATCAACAAGGAAGATGGGTTGACCCAGGTTCCAGTGTCGGTTGAGCAGGAATAGGAGTGAGCTATGTTTAGCAATCCGATTGTCCGCCTGGTCATAGGCATCCCGCTCGCTGCGGTGGTCGTCTATCTTCTGTTCACGTTCATGTACAGCATGATCAATCAGGAGTACGAGCAACCGGAAAACGTCGAGCAGCGTGTGCTCGAACGGATTACTCCGGCCCAGGAAGATAGCGAAGTCCGGACCCGCTCGCGCAACAAGGCCCAGCGGATCGAGTCCGCTGACAAGCCGCCGCCACCGCCAAAGATGTCGGCCAGCAAGTCCGATATCGACCTGCCGACCCCGAACATCCAGGGCTCGGCGCCAACGGAGCTGAATGTCCAGCGTCTCGATTCGCTTGCCATTGATCCGGTTGCGATTTCCGACCGCGACGCTCAGCCGATCCGTCCGCCGGTGCCGACCTATCCGTCGCGCGCAGCCGAGCGCGGTATTGAAGGCAGCTGCGATGTCCGCTTCGACGTGGACACGCGTGGCCGGCCCTACAATATCGAGGCGAGCTGCAGCGACAGCATCTTCAAGCGTGAAGCCGAGCGGGCCGTGAGCCGCGTGGAGTTTGCGCCGAAGATTGTTCGCGGGCAGCCGGCCGAACGGCGGAATGTGGTCTATCCGATCGAGTTCCAGCTCGGCGACTAGATCCGCTTCCAGACATGTTTTCGAGAAGGGCCTCCCGGACGGGAGGCCCTTTTTTTGTCGCTTTCACAAAGCCAAGGCCGCGCTCATCCGGGCGCTTGCCCTTCTCATGGCGATAGGGGGCGCGCGGTCCGGTCCGGTAGAAGGGAGAAGCATTCAGATTGACGCAGGGGCAGCATGCGTGATATATTATAACAAAACATTGGGAGGAATGTATGCTTAACCACTCTTTTGCCCGTCTGGGCATCGGGCTTCCGCTCGCGGCGCTTGTCGTCCTGGCGCTCTTCGGTTTCATGCGCTCAATGATTGAGCAGACATTCAGTCTGCCGGCGCCTGACCCCCAGCGTGTTCTCGAGCGCATCGTGTTTAGCCATCCGGAAAGCGAAGACCCGAGGGTCAAAAGCCGCCAGCCAGAGAAGCTGGAGCTGGCTGATCAGCCACCACCGCCGCCAAAGGCGTCTGCGACACCGGGCGATGTCGATTTACCGGCCATCGCTGTCGGGCATGTGCCTGAGAACTTTCCGGTTGCGCGCGTGCTGCCGGTTCAGCCGGATACGGTGCTCTTCAATGAACGATCCGTCACGCCGGTCAGCCCGCCGGTGGCGTCCTATCCGTCTGACCTTGCAACACGCGGTGTGGAAGGACGCTGTGATGTACGCTTCGATGTCGATCCGCGCGGACGGCCTTTCAACGTCTCGGCGACATGCTCTCACCCAGGTTTCCGGCGAGAGGCCGAACGGGCGGTCGCTCGGGTCAATTTCGTGCCGGAACTGCACAATGGACAGCCTGTATCGCGCCGGAATGTGGTCTTTCCGATAGAATTCAGGCTTGATGAATAAGGATGTACTGAATCGCGGTTGAAAGCGTTGACGAGGCGCTTTCTACCGCTCATACCTTTAGTGAATTTAACGCGATGACGCGCCGTGCGATAGAACACAAGAATGCGGCAGGATCTCGTGACCGGAGCCGGATTGGCGTTCAGGGCCAATCCGACATCAACGTTATCCGCCTGTACGGCGAAAGGAGTGAGACACCATGGGATTTAGAGCGATCTTGAAAGGCGCAGTTGTGGTTGGCGCCGTCTCGTGCATGGGTGCCGGGGCTGCCGTCGCGCAGGGCGCACAGTGTGAAGCCACCGAATTCAGTTCAAAGCCGGGCGAGATCTATCTCAAGGCTGAAACCGAGCTTCTCCAGAATGACAATGCGCAGGCGGCCCTGCAGCAGCTTCGCAAGCTCGAAGCCATGGACCTCAACTGTTATGAACAGGGCGCTGTGCTGAAACTGGGCGCGGCCATCAAGATCGAGGCCGGTGATTATGCCGGCGCCGTTCAGGATCTCGAGGGCGCGATCAATCAGGGCTACATTCCCGACAGCGAGAAATCGAAGACCTATTACAACATTTTCCAGATCTATCTGAGCCAGAACAATCTGGAGAAGGCGCTGGATTATGCCGACAAGTGGATGAGCTCCGGTGGTGATCCGGACCGCGATGACATGTGGCGCCTGGCGGTGGTCAACCAGAAGCTCGAGAACAATCAGGAAGCCCTGAAATGGGCCGAGCGTGTTTTCGAGATTGATGGCGACGGTGCTGAGCGCGAAGTCTATGACTTCCTGATCTATCTTTATGACGCGACGGGCCAGCGGGCCAAGAAGGCGGCGCTCCTTGAGAAGCTGCTGGCGCGCAACCCGAACGAGCGCAAGCTCTGGGATGCCATTGCCGGTGACTATTTCGCCGCCAATGAAGAGCGCAAGGCGTTCGAGGTTCAGAAGGCCATGTATCTCGGCGGCATCCTCCAGAAGGAAGACGAGCTGATGCGGGTTGTGAACTTCTACAACCGGTTCAACGTCCCGTACCACGCCGCCCAGATCCTCGAGAAGGAAATGAATGCCGGCCGCATCACCAAGAACTATGAGCGGATGGAGCTGCTGGCGAACCTTTACCAGGTCTCACGCGAGTTCGACAAAGCGATCCCGGTGATCGAGCAGGCCGCCGAAATGTCCGACAGCGGCGCCATGTATGAGCGTCTTGGCCGTTCCTATGCCGAGCTGCAGGAATGGGCGAAGGCCGAAGACGCGCTGATCAAGGCGATCAACAAGGGTGGCATCAAGGACCGTGGCCTTGCCTGGGTTCTGGTCGGCCAGTCCCGCTATGAGCGCGATGACCGGGAAGGTGCCAGCGAGGCGTTCCGCAATGCGAACAATCGCGGCGGCCGCGGCTGGCTGCAATTCATGGAATCCGAAGAGCGCACAGAAGCGGCGCTTGTCCGGTTTGAAGCCCAGAGCCTCGTTCAGGATACCCTCAACGAGAAGAAGCGTTGCGATCAGCTTGAAGTGCTCGGTGAAGGCAATGCGCCGGAAGAGTGCGCGACGGTTGATGAGCGTCTGGCCGCGGCCCGCGAAGAGTTCGAGAAACTCGGCGGCAGCTGATCGGCTGACATTCAGACAAGAGACGAATGAACCCCGGCCGCGTGCCGGGGTTTTTCATTGGTACCGTTGGCGCACGGTTGCCTGTGTGACGAAAAATGGTTCCAATTGAAACTTCTCTGAAGGAAAGGACGGTCAGATGAGCAAACCAGACAAGCCCTATCGCAAGCGCAAGATTGGTGATCACGTCCTGCGACCCGAATCGCTGGTCATGGGCTACGGCTTCGATCCGGCCATGTCGGAAGGCTCAATCAAGCCGCCGATCTTCATGACGTCGACTTTCGCCTTCAAGTCTGCCCGCGATGGCGAAGCGCTGTTCCGTCAGCTCGCCGGCAAGCGCGAGGAGGGCGACCCGGAAGAAGCGGACCTGATCTATACCCGCTTCAACAATCCGAATATGGAAGTCTTGGAAGACCGGCTGACCCTTTATGACGCCGGCGATCATGCGCTCGTCTTTTCCTCCGGCATGGGGGCGATCACGACTGCGCTGCTCGCCTGTGCCGGAGCCGGAACGAGCATTCTCCA
Organism: Henriciella aquimarina; assembly: GCF_002088975.1. GTDB lineage: Bacteria > Pseudomonadota > Alphaproteobacteria > Caulobacterales > Hyphomonadaceae > Henriciella > Henriciella aquimarina. Next base: position 13,720 of record NZ_NCST01000120.1, on the reverse strand, counting down.
TTCCAGCCCGCTTTATGGCGGCACCGAAGTCTTCATGCGGACCTTCATGCCGGACTTTGGCGTGACCCCGTTCGAGATCGATGCCTGGGCAAGCGAGGAGCAGATCCTGGCAAAGGCGCGCGAAGCCGCCAAGGCAGGCCCACTCAGCGTGATCTTCACCGAGTCGCCGGCCAATCCGACCTGCGCGCTCGTCGACATCGAAGCCTGCAAGCGCGTTGCCGACACGATCGAGAAGGAGACCGGTCACCGCCCGCTCATCATGTGTGACAATACGATGATGGGCCCGATCGGCCACGTCCCCCTGAAGCACGGTGCCGATCTCGCCCTCTACTCGCTGACCAAATATATCGGCGGACACTCGGACCTTGTGGCCGGGGCGGCCATTGGCAGCCACGAGGTCATCACCAAGATCCGCCGAGTGCGCAACTATCTCGGCACGACGCTGGACGCCCATACATGCTGGCTCGTGACCCGCTCGCTGGAAACGGTGCGTCTGCGCATGGAGAAGGCGTTCGACAATGCCCGCATCTGTGCCGAATACCTCCGCGATCACCCGAAGATCGGGAAGATGATGTATCCGGCCTTCTTCGAGGAAGGCGACCCGCAGCGGAAGGTCTATGACGAGCAGTGCGAGGCGGCCGGCTCCACCTTTTCCTTCGATGTGAAGGGCGGCAAGGAAGCCGCGTTCCGCATGCTGGACAATCTGCAGCTCATCAAGCTCGCCGTCAGCCTTGGCGGCACGGAAAGCCTGATGTGCCATCCGGGCTCGACGACCCATTCCGGCGTCGATGAAGCGATCCGCAAGCGGATCGGCTTCACCGACGGCCTGGTGCGTTTTTCGGTCGGGATTGAAGCGCCTGAAGACCTGCTGGCAGACCTGGAACAGGCGCTGGAAGCGGTCTAGCCGCCAAACGAGTAGACGACGGATGCCTTTGTCGCGGTGTCCGTCGCCTCGAACCCGGCCGGCGGGTTGGTGTCATGGCGGACATCGACGGAGAACCGTGCCGACAGGGTGTCCGTCAGGGCGGCTGTAAGCGCAATGACATTGCCGATCTGCGTCGATTCCTGAGCGTAGATCACATTGGTGTCGTTGGTCAGTTTGACCGCATCGTTGAATTCGTAGGTGAAGGCCGAATTGCCGATGAAGGAGAGGGACTCCTCTGTCGTGGCGGGCCGGACGACGGGCGTTCCGTCGACGATGACGGTTGTGCGCTTCACCTCATCGACCTTGAGACCGGGACCGGCCTTGACCGACCAGAAAACAGGCTCCTCGTCAAAGATCGGATAGCCGAGACCGCCGCCGACGAACAGGCGGGAATCGAAGCCTGAGAACTGGTCTTGCTCATAGGAGCTGCGGACGAAGCCGAACAGTTTCTCGCCGACAAGGCGGTCGACTTCGCCGGCCACGAAGAAGCGGTTCTTCGTCTCCACCGAATCGGTTTCGCCATAGTCGACGGCGGCTTCCGTCATGACCGTCCAGGGGCCATCCTCGCGGGTGAGGTCGAGCCCCAGGCCGACGTCTGTGGTTTCAGTGTTCCCTGTTGTGTAGCCAGCACTGAAGGACCCTTCTCCCGTCCAGCCGTCATCGGCAAGGGCCGGAAGGCTTGCTGCAAGGCCCACAGATAGCAAAAGCGCAGCACGAATTGGCATAGTGGCAGTCTCCGATTCTGAGTGTTATGTCCTCAGTCTCAGAAGGACCCCAACACAAGGTTAACCAATCGTGACCTTTGGCAGCGCGCAGCGGCTTACGACAGACGCAGACTTGCAGGAGGTGACGGGCCATGAAACCAAGAGACATGACTGACTTGACGAAAAAGACCTCGGAAGACGAGGCCGTCTGCGAGCGGATCGCGGACGCAGAAAAGCGCATGCAATCGCGGACCCTGGAATGGGCTGAAATCAATACGGGCAGCTGGAACAAGGCGGGCCTTGATGCCCTCGCGCCGAAGCTTGCCGAGGCCTTTTCCGCCCTCGATGCCGAGGTGACGCTGGAGCGGACTCAGCCTTTCGAGAAGGTCAATGCAAAGGGCGAGGCCGAGGATTTCGAGACCGGGCCGGTGCTGCGGGTCGGTGCCCGTCCGGACGCACCAGTGCAGGTCATCATGAGCGGCCACTATGATACCGTTTTTCCCGATGGCACGTTCACCAGAATAACCGATCTGGAAGACGGGCGCCTGAACGGGCCCGGCCTTGCCGACATGAAAGGCGGCCTCTCGGTCATGCTAGGCGCGCTGGAGGCGTTCGAGGCCGGCCCGCTCAAGGACAAGCTGGGCTACCAGATCGTGATCTCGCCGGATGAGGAGATCGGCAACTTCGCGAGTGCCACCTTCCTGAAACAGGTTGCCCAGTCCGGCCCGATGATCGGGATGACTTATGAGCCCTGCATGGACACCGGCGCCATGTCCGGTGGCCGGAAGGGCTCGGCGGTCTTCGATGTGGTCCTGCACGGGCGTTCGGCGCATGCCGGGCGTGCCAAGGAAGACGGGCGCAGCGCGCTTGAGGCAGCCGCCCATATGGTGGTCGACCTCGAAGCCCTGAACAATCGCCGTGAGGGCGTCTCCTTCAATGTCGGCGCGATCGAAGGCGGCGGCCCGGTCAACATCGTGCCGGACCTGGCGATTGTCCGGTTCGGGGCGCGGGCCCCCGATGCCGATGCAGCGCAATGGGCGACATGGGAGGTCGAGCGCATCTTCCGCGAAGCCAAGGCCCGCGACGGCATATCGGGCCATCTGCATGGTGGATTCTACCGTCCGCCGAAGCCGCGCAACGAGGCGCAGCAGGCCTTGTTTTCTGCTGTGGCTGAAACGGGTAAGGCCCTCGACCTAGAGCTGGAATTCGTGGATACGGGCGGGGTCTGTGAAGGCAACAACATCTTCGCCGCCGGTGTGCCCAATGTCGATACGCTGGGCGTCATGGGCGGCCGGATTCATTCGAATGAGGAATATGTGATCATGTCGAGTTTCGTGGAACGGGCAAGTCTTTCGGCCCTTCTGCTCAACCGGCTGGCAGATGGCCGGATCGATGCCGCCAAGATCAAGGCGATGATGGCATGAGTTCGTCCTATGTCATGCGCCCGGCGCGGCTGGACGATTTCGATGACCTGATGCTGCTCGCCAGCGAGTCCGGGCCGGGCTTTACCAGCCTGCCCGTGCACGAGCGCATCATGCGGGAGCGGCTGGAAAAGTCCGAGAAGTCCTTTGCGGGCGATCTCGACCAGCCGCAATACGGCAAGTATCTCATGATGCTGGTCGATCATGAGACGGGCGAGGTCGGTGGATGCAGCGCGGTGAAGGCCGGGGTCGGCATCGACCAGCCCTTCTTCAACTACCGCATCCTCACCATCGCCCAGGCAAGCTATGCCGCCGAGCGGCGCTTCGACATGGACCTTCTGGTCCTGACCAATGAATATGTCGGCTATACCGAGGTCGGCACGCTGTTCCTGCGCCAGGCCCATCGCGGCGGCGGGGCCGGGCGGTTGCTTGCCCAGTCGCGCTACCTGCTGATGGCGTCGGCCCCCGAACGCTTCGGTGACACGGTGCTGGCGGAGCTGCGCGGCGTGGTGGATGCCAAGGGCAACACGCCCTTCTGGGATGCCATCGGGCGGCACTTCTTCCGTATGGACTTTACCGAAGCCGACATCCTGTCGGCGACGACGGACAATCAGTTCATTCTCGATCTGATGCCGAACTATCCGATCTATGTCGATCTCCTGCCGCCGGAGGCGCGCGAGGTGATCGGGCGGGTCCATTCCGACGGGGTCGGGGCCTTCAAGCTGCTCGAGTGGGAAGGGTTCAAGTTCGACCGCACTGTCGACATTTTCGATGGCGGCCCGCTCGTGACCGCCCCGCGCAGTCTCATCCGGACGATCCGCGAGAGCCGGGTGGTGACGCTCGAGACCGGTGAAGCCAATGGGCGCAGCGGTCTGGTTTCAAACGATAACCCCTCGGATATCCGGGTCACGATGGCGGATGGAGAATTCCGCGGCGACTCGGTCTTCGTGACCTCCGAGGATGTGCTCGACCGGCTGAAACTTTCTCCCGGCGACACGGCAAGACTCTGGTTGAGGAGCTGATCATGGCGAAAGGCGCCTATCTTTCAGGCAAGTGGCAGGACGGCGAAGGCGACTGGTTCGAGAAGACCTGTCCGGCCACCGGTGAGACAAGCTGGGAAGGCCAGGCGGCGAGCCCGGCCCAGGTTAATACGGCGATCGAAGCCGCGCATGCCGCCGGTCCCGCCTGGCGGCACATGCCGCAGCATGACCGGACCCATATTCTGGAAGCCTATGCCGAGGAAATCGGCAAGCGGAGCGAGGAAATCGCGCAGGCCATCAGCCGCGACATGGGCAAGGCGAAGTGGGATTCGCTCAATGAAGCCGGCGCGATGAAGGGCAAGATTGCCGTCTCCATCAAGGCCCAGGTTGAGCGTGCTGGCGGCCGTTCAGGCGAGACAGCTTTCGGCGCGGCCCATCTGACCCATCGCCCGCATGGCGTGATGGGCGTTTTCGGCCCCTTCAACTTCCCGGGACACCTGCCCAATGGGCACATTATTCCGGCGCTTCTGGCGGGCAATACCTGCGTCTTCAAACCCTCCGAACTCGCGCCCAGCGTGGCCGCGATCATGGTGGAGTGTTTCGAAGCCGCCGGCCTGCCGGAAGGTGTCCTGAACGTTGTCCATGGCGGGCGCCAGACCGGCGCGGCGCTGCTCGACGGCGACATCAATGGCCTGCTCTTTACCGGCTCGGCGAAGACCGGCATGGCCTTCCACCGGCATTTTGCCGGACGCCCGGATGTGATTCTCGCACTGGAGATGGGCGGCAACAATCCGCTCATCGTCTGGGATCCGGCTGACGTTGAGGCGGCTGCCGACATTGCCGCCCAGTCAGCCTATCTCAGCACCGGTCAGCGCTGTACCTGCGCGCGCCGCGTTTTCGTGCCCGAAGGCAAGTTCGGTGACGCGGTCGTCGAGGCGATCGTCGAGCGTGCCCGCGGCCTGCGGATCGGCGCCTGGGATGAAGACGACATCTTCATGGGACCGCTTGTCTCTGAGGATGCGGCTCAGGCCGCTGTTGATTTTCAGACCATGCTGTCCAAGGCAGGCGGCAAGCCGCTGCGCCGCCTGAAGCGCATGGACCGGGGTGGCGGTTTCGTGACGGCGGGCGTGATCGACGTCACCAATGCCAGCAACATTCCGGATGAGGAGCTGTTCGGCCCGCTCATGCAGGTCTGCCGGGTGAAGGATTTCGACACCGCGCTTGCCCGGGCCAATGATACGCGCTTCGGCCTGTCCGGCGGCCTTGTCAGCGACGAGGATGCGCTCTGGCTGAAAGTCCATAACGAGCTTCGCGCCGGCATCCTGAACCGGAACCGGCCGACGGTTGGCGCGGCGGGCAATATGCCGTTTGGCGGTCCGGGGCTTTCGGGTAATTTCCGGCCCGGCGCCTATTATGCGGCTGACTATTGCGCCTGGCCGCAGGCGAGCCAGGTCGCCGACAAGGCTGGACGTCTCGGGGCGCAGGGCTTTCCGAAATAAGGCCGCGCGGAAAACCGCTCAGCTCGGCATGAAAAGAGCCCCGTTGCCCCCGAGGGCAGCGGGGCTCTCTACGTTCAGACCTAGAACGGGTTCAGCGAATAGCCTTCGCTGGCGAGGACGGCATGCGCCGTCATGGCGGAGAGGGCAACCTGCACGCCGGGTATCAGATCTTCCTCGTCGATACCCCTGACGGCGACCGTTTGCCCGCAAAGATAGATCGGCACGCCTTCGTCCAGCAGGGCCCGGATCAGGCCGTAGGTCGGCGATGCTTCGCTGCCGGCTTCGGGCTGCAGGAGATCCTTCGATGCAGCGCCGTGCACGACGATGGCCGGATGGAGCTGGTCGCGCGGCACGCCAGCAGTGGCATGCATGTTCATGAAGCGCGCGACGGTTTCAAAGCGGCGGTTGATCTTGCCGTCTTCTGAGCCTTCCGAGATGTCGAAAGCGACTTTCAGATCGAGGTCCGCCGGGATGGCGAGGTCGTCACCGACCTGGGCTGCGGGACCGTAGTCTTCAAAGACCGGGCCTTTCACAAAGCCCTGGTCGGCGGTTTGCGCTTGGGCGCTGAACAGGCAGGCGGCGGCAAGGGCGGTGACGAGGAGGATGGGTTTCACGGGATGGTTCCTTTGCATGATCTGGACCGGGCAACTGTAGCCTGACTGCGCCGCGCGTCGAGGAATGACTTTTCTCCCGGTGGGGGGCCGTGTAACCCGGCGAATATGAGCACAGCACGTGAAGTCAATTTCGATGGCCTGATCGGGCCGAGCCACAATTATGGCGGCATGTCAGCCGGCAATCTCGCCAGCGCGAAGAATGAGGGCGATCTCTCCAATCCGCGCGAGGCGGCCCTGCAGGGGCTGGAGAAGATGCGGCTGCTCGTCAGGGCCGGGTTCACGCAGGGCATTTTGCCGCCTTTGCCGCGGCCAAATTTCGACCTGCTCGTTTCGGCCGGCTTTGGCGGTTCGGATGCCGAGATCATCGAGGCGGCGGCAAAGCAGGCGCCGCAGCTGCTCAAGGCGGCCTATAGCGCCAGCTCGATGTGGGCAGCCAATGCGGCCACGGTCTCGCCTTCGGCCGATACCGGGGACGGGCGGCTCCACCTGACGGCGACGAACCTCTCGACCATGCTGCATCGCTCGACCGAGCATCCCGACACCACCGCCACGCTGCTTTCCATCTTCGAGGATGAAGGCCGCTTCGGCGTGCATGGCGCGCTGCCGGCGCATGCCGATTTTGCCGACGAAGGCGCGGCCAATCATGTCCGCCTCTGCGGTGAGCATGGCGGCCCCGGCGTGGAACTGTTCGTCTATGGCCGCGAGGCGGGCGAAAGCACGGTCGGGTTTCCGGCGCGCCAGACAAGGCTTGCCAGCGAAAGCATCGCGCGCGCCCACCATCTGGCGCCCGATCACACTGTCTTTGCGCGCCAGGCACGGGCGGCCATCGAGGCGGGCGCCTTTCACAATGACGTGGTCTGCGTCGGCACGCTGGACACGCTCTTCTTCCACGAGCTGGCCTTCGAGGACACCAAGGCCACGCTGGCCGCTGTCCGCCGGGCCGGAGAAGGGCGCTTCGAGCTGAAGCCGGTCATGGTCCCGCAGGCCGAGGTTCCGGTGGAGGATGCGATCACCTCCTATCTGTTCAACTCCCAGCTGCTGCAGTGGCCGGGTGAGGACCGTCTTGTCCTGCTTGCCCCCATGGAGACGCAGGAAACTGAGAGCACGCGGCGCTTCTGCGAGCGGATGGTTGCCGGCAACGGGCCGATCGGGCGGGTGCAATATGTCGATGTGCGCCAGTCCATGCGCAATGGCGGCGGGCCGGCCTGTCTACGCCTGAGGGTTGTCATGACGGATGAAGAGATTTCGTCCGCCCACCAGGGCGTCATGCTGGACGAAGCCAAGATCGATGCCCTGCAGGATATTGTGAGCCGCACCTATCGCGACCGGCTCTCCCCGGCAGACCTCGCCGATCCGGCCCTTGCCAGCGAATGCCGCATTGCGCGCGAGGCGCTGCTGGAAGCGCTGGATCTTTCAGGCTTGATCTAGCGCTTATTCAGCCGTGGCAAACCGCCCGCCGGCCTTGGCATAGGCCTGGGTGCCGCGAGTGATCACTTCGTCACCCTCCAGCACGTCTTCCGGGGCATGCTCGAACTCGCCCTTCAGCCGCTCATAGATAGGCGCGAAGTCGGTATCGACAGTGGCATGGAAGAGCTGGTCATAGGAATCGATGACGAAATAGGTCTGCTGGAAATCGTCGATCCGGTAATCGGTCTGCATCAGCCGTTCGAGGTCGAAGCCGATCCGGTTCGGGGACGGATCTTCCAGCGCGAAGATGCTTTCTGTCTTCGAGGAGACAATGCCGGCGCCATAGATGCGCAGGCCCTCATCGGTGCGGATCAGGCCGAATTCGACCGTATACCAGTAGAGCGCGGCGAGGTTCTTCAGCGCGGCATAGTTGAGGCTGCGCAGGCCGCCCTTGCCATAGGCTTCCATATAGTCGGCGAAGACCGGATTGGTCAGCATCGGCACATGGCCGAAGACATCATGGAAGACATCCGGCTCCTGCAGATAGTCCAGCTGCTCGCGCTTGCGGATGAACTGACCGGCGGGAAAGCGGCGATTGGCGAGATGGTCGAAGAAGACCTGGTCGGGGACCAGGCCCGGAACGGCGACAACGCGCCAGCCGGTCAGGGCCTCGAGTTCGTCGGACATCGTCTCGAACTCCGGAATACCGCCCTTGCCAAGGTCGAGCGCCGTCAGGCCTTCCATGAATTCCGGTGCTGCCCGTCCGGGCAGAACCTCCATCTGGCGCTTGTAGAGCAGGTCCCAGACGGCGTGTTCTTCATCGGAATAGCTCGACCAGCCTTGATCGATGGTCCAGTCTTCTCTGGCGTGATCGGGTTTTTCAAAATGGTTGCTCATGCAACTATTATAACGCAAAACGCGCTGAATGAAATGAAGCGCTGCCCTTCGCAGTGGCACAAACCGATTTTGAGGAAAGGATGCGCCCCATGAAACTAGCCAGCCTGAAACAGGGACGCGATGGCCATCTCGTCGTCGTCTCGAAGGATCTGACGAAATATACCGATGCCGGCCACATCAAGCCGACGCTTCAGGCCGCGCTGGATGACTGGGATATCGCTGCGCCGAAACTGGCCCAACTGGCCGAAGAGATCGAGGTCGGCTCGGTGCCGACCGAGCGCTTCCATGAGCATGATTGCGATTCGCCCTTGCCGCGCGCCTATCAATGGGCTGACGGTTCGGCCTATATCAACCATGTCGAACTGGTCCGGAAGGCGCGCGGGGCTGAAGTGCCGGAGAGTTTCTATTCCGATCCGCTCATGTATCAGGGCGGCTCAGACAGCTTTCTCGGCCCGCGGGATGCGATCCCGCTGAAGGACAAGGCCTGGGGGCTCGATTTCGAGGCGGAAGTCTGCGTGATCACTGGTGATGTGCCCATGGGGGCAAGCCGGGAAGCCGCGCTGGACCAGATCAAGCTGATCCTGATCTGCAACGATGTAAGCCTGCGCGGTCTCATCCCGAACGAACTCGCCAAAGGCTTCGGCTTTTTCCAGTCAAAGCCCTCAAGCGCCTTTTCGCCTGTCGCTGTAACACCGGAGGCTCTTGGCCCGGCCTGGAAGGATGCCAAGCTGCATCTGCCGATGTTGTCGACCTATAATGGCAAGGCCTTCGGCAAGCCTCAGTGCGATGTCGACATGACCTTCGATTTCGGCACCCTGGTCGCCCATGCCGCGAAGACCCGCCCACTTGGGGCTGGTTCGATTATCGGCTCCGGCACCATCTCCAACCGGGATCCGGACGGCGGCGCGGGCAAGCCGGTTGCCGATGGGGGGCTCGGATATTCCTGTATCGCCGAGATCCGCATGATCGAGACCATTCGCGACGGCCAGGCCAAAACGCCCTTCATGGATGTTGGCGACACGATTCGCATCGAGGTGAAGGACACCGCCGGCCATTCCGTTTTCGGCGCGATCGAGCAGGAGGTCGTGAAGGCCTGACGCTAGCCTTTGTATGATGGATGTCTGTCGGGGCCTTGTCGCAGGGCGCTGGCAGACAGTCCTTGCTTCGCTCAGTGCGTGTGGGCGCGCTTCAGTGTATAACCGTCCGGCGTGCGCTCGAAGAAATGCGGAATGTCGGGGTGGGTGACCGGGGCATCGCTTTCGTCCGGCACGAGATTGCCCTCGGAGACATAAGCCACATAGTGGGTTTTGTCGTTCTCGGCGAAGAGATGATAATAGGGCTGGTCCTTGGAGGGACGCATTTCTTCCGGGATCGCGTCATACCATTCGTCGGTGTTCGAGAAGATCGGATCGACGTCGAAAATCACACCGCGGAAATCGTAGATGCGGTGCTGGACGACCTGGCCGATCTGGAATTTTCCCTGGCGCTTGTCGATCGCATTATAGAGGAAATGCGTATCGTCCTGCTCATAGGCGGCCGGGGAAACGGCCACCGTCTCTGCCGCTTTCTGCTCAGCGGTTTCGCCCTTCTTCCGGCGAAACAGCGCAGCAATGCGCTTTCCTATGCCCAGTCCGTGGCCCATCACCCCTCTATGTGATAGAGCTTCCGGCAACCGACAAGATTTGGGCCACACATGGCTGAAAAAAAATCGCGCAGGCCTCGGTCGAATGACCGGCCGCCGCGCCGAAAAGAAAAGGCACCGCTCTATGCAGCGGTTGACCTTGGCACAAACAATTGCCGCCTGCTGGTGGCCGCTCCGCATCGCGGAGGCTTCACTGTGGTGGATTCCCATTCGCAGATTGCAAGGCTGGGCGAGGGGCTCGCCCAGACGGGGCGCCTGTCGGAGCCTGCAATGAACCGGGCCTATAATGCGCTCGACGCGATTGCGAAGAAGCTCAAGGCCCGGCGGGTGGGGCGGATTCGCTGCATCGCGACCGAAGCCTGCCGCAAGGCCGAGAACGGGGGCGAATTCATCCAGACCATACAGGAGCGGACCGGGTTGAGCTTCAAGGTCATCGGCGCACAGGAAGAAGCCCGGCTGGCGCTGATCGGCTGTCACAACCTGATCCATCCCAAGGCCGAGCATATCCTGGTGCTCGACATTGGCGGCGGCTCGACGGAGCTCTCGCTGGTCGATGCAGCCAAGGCGCGTGAGCTCGGGCTGAAAGGCATGCTGCATAAGCCACCGATCAAGGCCTGGACCAGCATCCCGCTGGGGGTGGTCACGCTGACGGAAGCCTTCAGCCATCTCGACGAGGCCGAGGCCTATCCGCAGATGCTGGAAAAGGCCAAGGACTATGTCGAACGCTGGGCCGAAAAGCATGGCGTGCGCGAGGCCTTGTCGTCTGAAACCGCTCATATCATCGGCACCTCGGGTACGGTGACCTGTGTGGCCGGGGTCTATTTCGGGCTGGAGCGCTATCGCCGCGATCTGGTCGACGGCAAGTGGATGAGCCATGAAGGCTGCCACGCCACCATGACGGAACTGATCGAGGCCGGCCCGGAAGGCCGGGCAGATTTTCCGACCATCGGGGAAGACCGCGCTGGTCTGATGCTGGCCGGCTGCGCGCTGGTCGAGGCGGTCTGGGCGCTGGCGCCGCAGGCCCGGATGCGGGTGGCCGATCGCGGGCTTCGCGAAGGGCTGCTGCTCTCAATGATGCGTGGACCGAAGAAACGCCGCCGGCGCCGGGGCGGACGGCGAAACCGCAAGGCCGGGCCGGCGACTGAAGTGGAGGCCGGCTGATGGCTGATGATGGAAAACGCCGCTGGAAAGGCCCGCCGAAGAACGAGAAAGGCTCGTCCGGCCGGCGCATGAGCGAGCGCAAGATTACCGCGTACCATGCCAAGGATGAAAGCTCCAAGCGCTGGATCGAGCGCCAGCTTTCCGATCCGTATGTCCAGCGGGCCAAGGCCGAGGATTTCCGGGCGCGGGCGGCCTTCAAGCTGATCGAGATCGACGAGAAGACGGGCCTTCTGAAGGGGGCCAGCCGCGTGGTCGATCTTGGCTCTGCGCCGGGCGGCTGGCTGCAGGTCTGCCTGCGCCGGGGCGTGAAGGAAATTGTCGGGATCGATCTCCTGCCGGTCGATCCCATCCCCGGAGCCCATATTGTCCAGGGCGATATCAACGAGCCTGAAGACGTCGACAAGATGATGCAGGGCCTCTCCGGTCCGCCGGATCTTGTCCTCTCCGACATGGCGGCCAATACCACCGGCCACAAGCAGACCGACAGCCTTCGCACCGCCGCGCTGGCGGAGATGGCGCTCTGGTTTGCCGGCGAGCATCTCGCCCCCGGCGGCAGCTTTTGCTCCAAGGTTTTCCAGGGTGGGGCAACCCCGGAAATGATGGCGCAGATGAAGCAGATGTTCCGCACGGTGAAACACGTCAAACCCCCGGCCAGCCGGGCCGGATCGCCGGAGCTTTTTGTCGTCGCCCAAGGCTTTCGCGGCAAGGCCGAATGAGCATCGGCAGGATTGCGATCCACCGCGCGCCGGGGGAAATTCGGGCTGCCGCGCTCGACAAGACTGGCCGGCCCATCCGGCTCTTCCTGGAACGCTGGGGCGGAATGGGTGAACCGGCCCGGGTGAACAGTTTCGCCAAGGGCCGGGTCAGGAATGCGTCTCCCAAGGATCGCGGCACCTTCTTCGAGCTTGAAAGCGGCGAGGCCGTTTTCGTGCGCGGCCCGACCGATCTCACCGAGGGCGCCGAGACCGGCCTGATTATCATGGCCGAGGCGCGTCATGGCAAACTGGCCCGGGCGGTCACCACCGAGGGCGCGGCCGAAAATCCGCCCGCCTTCGAGGCCTGGCTGGCCTCGCTTCCCGATGATCCGCCCCCCGCGCCGGAGCCCGATCCGGACGCCGTCGAGCAGGCTTTCGACGAAGCCCTGTCGCCCCGAATCGGCCTGGCCGGCGGCGGCGAAATCGAGATCGCCCGGACCCGGGCGCTCACCGCCATCGATGTCGACACGATCGGGCGCCAGACCAAGGGCAGCGCGGCGGCCCGGGCGCTGAGTGTCAATCGCGAGGCCGTGGCTGAAACCGCCCGCCAGCTTGTCCTGCGCAATCTCGGCGGGCTTGCCGTGATCGACTGTATCGCGCCGATCCATGCCGAGGCCGGTCAGCAGCTTCGCGAGATTTTCCTCCAATCCTTCAAGGCCTTGTCGCGCCGGTCTGTCGAGGCGCTTCGCCCTTCTCGCTTTGGCCTGCTCGAAGCCAAGCTTGCCTGGGGCGAGGCGCCGATGGCCGACCGGCTGCTCGACGAAGCCGGGCATCCCACCGGCGAGACCGAGCTGCTCGACCTCTTCCGCGCCGCCGAGCGCGAGGCCAGGGCCGACCGCACAGCCTTTTTCAGCCTCGCCCTGTCGCCCCGGGCACGGTCTGCCTATATGGAGCGCAAGCCGCTGGCCGACCGGGCGATTGCCGAGGCGTTTTCCGGCCGGGTCAGCGTGGAAAAGGATCCGAGCGAACAGTCCATGGTGAGGCGCGTATGAGCAAATCCAAATGCCCCGTTTGCGAGAAGGCCCCGGCGGACCCGAAGTTCAAGCCGTTCTGTTCGAAGCGCTGCGCCGATGTCGATCTCTCGCGCTGGCTCAAGGGCAGCTATGCCATTCCGGGCCGCCCGGCCGACCAGGCCGACGAGACCCCGAGCTACAAGGAAGAGCGCGACGAGTAGGGCCCGGCTTCCTGCCGGTCTTCGTCTTTCCTTCCCGTCTGCGCTTTCCCACGGGCCTGAGCGAAGCTGAAGGATCCGTGGGATCCATCTCCGGACGCCGGATCCCGTTGCCCCCTCTGGAGCTGGGCACCACGGACACGCCGTGGTGAGGCGCTCTGTTAAAACCCTCATGCCTTTATCCGCAGATGCGTCTCGCATCTCCGGCATCCTTCGACGTCGCTCAGGATGAGCCCTCACCCGCTATCATACCAGCCTGCCAGAGCGGCCGAGACCTTCTCCGGCAGGAGGGCGGCGACGAGGCCGGCGCGCCAGGAAAGGCGGTGCAGCCCGTCCATTGGCAGGAGGATGGGTTTGAGCGCCCCGGACCGCCGCAATCGCGAGAGATGACGGGCCATCCGGGCCGCCAGCGGGGCCGGGTCGTCGAGGTGCTTCAGGAGTACACCCAGACGGTGCAGTAAATCGGCGGTGCGCACCGGGCCGGGTGCGGCCTTGCGCGGACGGTCGCCGAGCGCGTCGAGCGCATCGGTATCGGTCCGCAGTG
>NZ_NCST01000119.1 GCF_002088975.1 Henriciella aquimarina | reverse complement strand
TCGTGATCGGCGGTGGTCAGGCGGGTGCGCAGGCGGTGCAGTCGCTGCGGCTGTTCGGCTATGAAGGCGCGATCACCCTGGTCGGCGACGAGGCGGCGCTGCCCTATCAGCGCCCGCCGCTGTCGAAGGCCTACATGAAGGGCGAGCTCGGCGAGGAACGGCTCTATTTCAAGCCTGCCGCCTGGTATGAGGACAACAAGGTCGAGACGCTGCTTTCCCAGCGCGTGGAGTCGATCGACCGTTCGGCGCGCGAGGTGCATCTCGAACATGGCGGCCACCTGGCTTATGACGCGCTGATCATCGCCACCGGCTCGCGCCCGCGGCCCGTGCCGGTCGAGGGGGCGGAACTGAAGAATGTCTTCGACCTGCGCACCCTGGCCGATGTCGAGCATATCCAGCCAAAAATGATGGACGGCCAGAAGCTGGTCATTGTCGGGGCGGGCTATATCGGGCTCGAGGCGGCCGCCGTGGCGCGCCAGCTCGGCCTCGAGGTCACCGTGCTGGAAATGGCCGAGCGCGTGCTCTCGCGGGTCACCAGCCCCGTCATTTCCGAATTCTACCAGGACCTGCACAAGGAACACGGCGTCGATATCCGGCTCGGCGCGCGGCTCGACAAGCTCGTTGGCGAGGATGGCAAGGTCACCCATGCGGTGCTCGCGGGCGGCGAGGCGATCGAAGCCGACATGGTGCTGACCGGCATCGGCATCCTGCCGAATGTCGAGCTCGCCGAAGCGTCCGGCCTGCCGGTGCGCGACGGGATCATCGTCGACGAAGACGCGCGCACCTCCGACCCGCATGTCTTTGCCGCGGGCGACTGCACGGTGCGTCCGCTGGCCCATTATGCCCGCACGGGGCGGCTCGAAAGCGTCCACAACGCCATCGAGCAGGGCAAGCTGGCGGCGGCCGCCATCATGGGCCGAGAGCGCCCGAAGCTCGACTGCCCGTGGTTCTGGTCAGACCAGTATGACGTGAAGCTGCAGATCGCCGGCCTCTCCATGGGCCATGACACGGTCGTGGTGCGCGGCGACCCGCAGGCGAAGAAGTTCGCGGCCTTCTATCTGAAGGGCGGCCGGCTGATCGCCGTGGACGCGGTCAACAGCCCGCCGGAATTCCTGGCATCGAAAAAACTCATCATGTCAGGCGCGCATGTTGCAGCTGACCGCCTGAGCGATACAAACATTCCCATGAAAGAGATTGCTTTACAGGCAATGGGCGAAAATCCGTCAGCCTGACAGCTTCCGGGGTTTACTTCGAGGTCGACCGCTAACTAATACTTCAAGATATTGTTGTAGGCAGGGGTCGATATGGGAAGACCGTCCAAATCCTTGATTTCGCGCGAAAGTGCGGCGAGCGCAGCCTTGAGTATCATAGATACGCAGGGGCTTCGCGCGCTCAGCCTTGAGCTTGTGGCCAAGCGGCTCGGGGTGAAGGCGCCGTCCCTGTATTATCATTTCAAGGACAAGAACGAGCTTCTTTCGGAAGTGGTCCTGCTTCTCCTGCGCGAAGTCGAAGCACCCAAGATTGACGAAAATGACTGGGAAAAGACCCTTGTGCGCCTCTGCAAATCATCGCGGCGCACCATTCTTCGCCATCCCAATGCGGCGCCGCTCCTGCTCCAGTTCTTTCCGAGACGCATCCTTCTGGGGGCCTACGATTTCTGGGCTTCGCTCTGTCCGTATCCGCCGGAGGTGCAGATGGTGATCATCGAGGGCACTGAAAAACTGACCTATGGCTCGGCGCTTTTCGAGGCGGCCGCCAGATCGTACGGGGTCGAGCCGATGCCCGAATTCGACCTCGAACAGTTTCCGCATCTCGCCGTGGCCGTTCGGTCAAATCCCTATGACGATGAAGAGCTGTTCGAGGAAACGATCATGTCGTTTCTCCGGAGTTTCCGCCATCTGCCGCAGGAGCAAAAGCGCCTGACCGAAGCCGAGAAGAGGAAGGCCCGCCGGCTCGGCATTGCCAAGTCCGTACCGGCGGAAGCTGATTAAGCGGGTCAGGCAACTGAATCCGCTGATTTCGGAATGTAAATCGCTTTCGGCTGTGTGAATTCCCTCAACCCGTACACGCCATTTTCCGAGCCGATGCCGGACTGCTTGTGACCGGTAATCGGGGTCAGCGGTGTGGATTGGAGATTCTGGTTGATCCAGATTGTGCCGCTTTCCATGTCCGACGCGATTTCCCTGGCCCGTTCGATATCTGCCGACCAGACGGACCCGGCTAGCCCATAATCGGTATCGTTGACCCGACCGATCACCTCATCGATGTCGCGGAATTTCATCATCGGCAGGACCGGACCAAAAGCCTCTTCCTTTACCACACGCGAATTTTCCGGTGGATTGTCGACGATGGTCAGCGGAATGAAATAACCCTCCCCGGGAACATCGGACCCTTGAAGAAGGGTCAGGCCGCTTTTCCTGGCATCCTCGAGCAGCTCCAGAACGCGTTCATACTGCGCCTTGTTCTGGATTGGACCGAACATGTTGCCCTGATCGCTTCCGTCACCGACAGCCGCTGCTTTTGCCAGCTGATGCATGCGGTCGCGAACAGCGTCGTAGACATCCTCGTGCACATAGAGCCGCTTTGTCGCGACGCAGATCTGCGAGGTGTTGGCGAACGCACCGTTGAAGAGGTGCTCCGTAACCTTGTCCACATCGACATCCGGCAGGACGACGGCTGCATCATTGCCCCCCAGCTCGAGCGTGACTTTCTTGAGATCGCGCGCGGCGGACTCCATGACCCGCTTCCCCGTCGCCGTGGAGCCGGTAAAGGATATTTTCGAAAAGCCCTGGTGAGATGTCATCCAGGGGCCGAGTTCGTCGCCGCCACTGATGATGTTCATAACGCCCGGCGGAAAGACTTCTCGCAGGAGTTCGCCGAGCTTCAGCGTGCACAAAGGGGTGAAGGGCGATGGTTTCAGGACGATCGTATTGCCCGTGAGAAGGGAAGGGGCAATCTTCCAGCTCGCGAGCAGCATCGGAAAATTCCAGGGTACGATGGCGCACACGACGCCCAGCGGCTCATGATGAACCTCGATCCGGCGATGATCGGTGTCTTCGGTGATATCCACCGGCAAATCGAGGTCTGCCGTGCTGGCCAGCCAGTAGGCGGCCCCCATGATTTCTTCCTTTGCCAGGGCTGTCGGTCGGCCCTGTTCCTTTGTGAACAGGCTCGCAAACGCATCGGCATTTTCCATGATCAGCGCGCTTGCCTTTTTAAGAGCGGCCCGGCGGTCTTCGATCGGTGTCTTCTTCCAGCCCTTGAATGCGCGCCGGGCGGCCTGGACCGCGGTCTCCAGGTCGTCCCGTGACGCCCGCGGGCACCTCGCGAAGGCCGTCCCGTGAGCGGGATTGATCACCTCCAGGGTTTCATTTGCTTCGACAAGCTGCCCATCGATGAGCATCCTGTAATCACTGTCAAACCGCATCTCGTTTCCTCCCTTTCCACACTCGTGGTTCATTCGGTCAATCAGGCTGTTCACTTCCAAAGATTGCTGAGCTTACGATGGGAGCTCCCGGTCCGCCTGCGAGTAGACATGTCTTTGCCTCAGGCACCTGGTTGGGTGAGTCGCCCCGGATCTGTCTGACGCTTTCGATCATCATTCCAATGCCATGCACGAAGCCCTGGGCGATATTGCCGCCAGAGGTGTTGATCGGCAGCTTGCCCGAAGGTGCAATGAGATTCTCCAGCCGGAAGAAGTCGCCGGCCTCTTCTATGCGGCAAAAGCCATGGTCGATGATGGATGCGACGGCCTGTGCGCTGAAATTCTCGTAGACCTGGGCAACGTCGATATCGTCCGGACGAAGGCCCGTCTGATCCCATAGGTGCCTTGCCACCGACTTGAAACCGGCTGTCGCATACTGGTCCGCATCATCGTTCTCGAGCAAGTCGCCCCAGCCTTTTTCGGCACCCTGCGCAACGCCGAGAACATAGGCCGGTTTCTTCTTCAGATCCCGGGCCTTCTCCGCCGAGACGAACAGGACCGCGCCGGCGCCATCGTTTTCCCGCGAACAGTCGAACAGGTGAAACGGTTCGCTGATAATCCGCGACTTTTCATAGTCCTCGTGCGAGATTGATTTTCCGTAGGCTACGGCCTCCGGATTGCGCGAGCCGTGGTAATAGCAGGCTTGCACGATGGCTTCGGCCGCTTCGGGCGGCACGCCATGATGTTCGAATAGGCGCATGGCACGGATGGCGCACATTTGCGCAGGCGCCACCAATCCTGCACCCGCCATATGACTGTTGAGATGGTGAGCCATCACAGCTGCAGACAGACGGCCACTACTGCCTTGAACCAGCGCGCGATAGACGACGACTGCGCTGGCCTGACCGGTCATGATGGCCGCGGCCGCCTGCCCGATAGCGGCGGCAATGCCGCCTCCACCGCCCCCGAACACCGTACTGCACCACCGGAGGTCCTTGATACCAAGGTCGGGCATCAGCCGGACCGGTTCATTCTGGTCGTCCCCGAAGGAGGCAAAGCCATCGATTTCCGAAGGCGCGAGTCCGGCGTCCTCGCACGCATCGATGATTGCACCGATGAGAACGCCCCGTTCAGGCATCGGAGCTGTCCCGCGCTTGTACTGGCGCAGGCCGATGCCTGCTGCCGCTATATTTCCCGCAATTCCCTGCATGATTTCCCCTAGACCAGTGACCAGATTAACGTCGGAATTTTCCGATCCAGAAAGTCGACTTCTGTAATGTCGGCTCTCACCCGGGCGCCGATGGCGACGGCTGCATCTGGCCTGTCGAGCGTCCCGATCAGGCGCACATGGTCAGCATCCAAAAGGCTCACGACGACCGAGACGAAGGGGGGCTTGTGCGCAGCCGGTCCGCCAAACGCGTGCCAGGTGCGCGTCCAGCTGAATATCCGTCCCTCTGGCGACACAGTCTGCCAGACATGTTCCCAGCTTCCGCAATCCGGACAGCGAAACACGGCGGGCCAGTGGATTTCAGAGCAGCCTGCACATTTTTGCACCCGGATTTCACCCGCTTTGAGACCTTCGAAGTAGGGGCCGTCTGCGCCGGAAGTGAGCGCTTCGATTTCAGCTGTCACGATCTCTTCCTCCAAAGAGGGGATCTGGACAGGTTTGAGACCTGTCCGTCCCTGTTTCAAAAACTAATATCGTTAGATCAGTAATAGCGTGTCGCTGATCCGGGTCAACAGGTCTTACCGGCTTGAATGTTCAGCCGGCTAGCGAGCGACCTGCGCGTCATCTGCAACCACACAGGTTCCAGTTATGAAATGGGATCGAGGGTCCACCAGGTAGAGCAGGGTGGACTCTAGCCAGGCCGGGTCGCCAATGCGTTTGCGAGGGGTGCGTTCGATGACCCGGTCTCCCACACGGTCCATGAAGTCATCCGTCATTTCGGAATAGAACATGCCGGGCGCTATGGCATTGACGTTGATATTGAACTTTGCCCACTCCAGCGCCAGTGTTTCGGTCAATCGCACCACACCGGCCTTGGTGGCGCAGTAAAGGGCCGACGCCGATGACGGTGTATAGTGATAGGCGCCGACAGACGCGATGTTCACGATCCGGCCCGGCTCCTCTGCTTCGATGAGCCGGCGGGCCGTTTCGCGGCAGAGAAGGAAGGGGGCCCTGAAGTTCGTGGCAATGACCTGATCGATTTTTTCCAGATCGAGCCGGGTGGCAAAATCAGCATCGGCGATGCCGGCATTGTTGACCAGGATGTTAACGCGGCCGTGGGTTTCTTCCACCAGATCGAAGGTCGCCTCTATGGCCTTCGCATCACAGATGTCGAGGGCGGCGGCGGAAACGCTACATCCCTGTCCGGTGAGTTCATCACGCAATCGTAAGAGCGGGGCTGGCCGACGTCCGGCCAGATGAACCCGGGCGCCAGCATGGGCCAGCGCTCTGGCAAATTGTCGGCCGAGACCCGATCCGGCGCCTGTCACAAGGGCAACCTTTCCGTCGAGGGCAAAACCGCTCGGTTTGCTATCTGCTGGCATGAAAGCTCACTAGTATTGTGTTTCCGGCGTGGTGATTTTCAGGCCATCGAGATCTTCACTAACCTCGATTTGGCAGGAAAGTCGTGAGGCAGGGGTCGTTCCTTCGGCAAACTCCAGCATGGCGAGCTCGGAGTCAGATGGCGGGTCCAGCCTGGGCAGAAACTTTTCGTCGACATAGACGTGACACGTGGCGCAAGCGCATGCTCCCCCACATTCGGCAACGATTCCGGGTATGTCGTTCCGGATTGCGGTTTCCATGACCGAGTGGCCGCTCTCTGCCTCGACAGGGCGTTCGGTCCCTTCATGGTCCAAGAAAATTACTTTAGGCATCGCCAGGAATTTCTCCATTCAATTTGACAAGGGTATAAAACTATAGTCGTTAGATTCAAGGGGTGCCGTAGCGGACCCCCATGACAGTAATATTGGAGATGCCATAGTGACGGTCGTAGATGTCCAGCTGGCCGATGAGATCGCCAGGCGTGTCGAGACTTTTGTTCGTAAGGTTGTCGTTCCCTATGAGCGCGATCCACGCCTTGAAGAGCACGGGCCGTCGGCCGAGCTTGTGAAGGAGCTGCGCGAGAAGGCCCGCGCGGCCGGCGTGATGACACCGCATATCCTCGAGGATGGCAGCCACCTGTCCCAGCGCGGTACGGCGCATGTGCTGCAGAAGACCGGCCTGTCGCCCCTCGGCCCCGTGGCCTGCAATACCGGCGCGCCGGATGAAGGCAACATGTTCCTGCTCGGCAAGGTCGCCACGCCGGACCAGCACGACCACTTCCTGAAGCCGCTCGTCTCCGGCGAGGCGCGCTCGGCCTTCTTCATGACCGAGCCGGCCGCCGATGGCGGAGCAGGCTCCGATCCGTCCATGATGCAGACGACCTGCGTCCAGGACGGCAATCACTGGGTCATCAATGGCCGCAAGACCTTCATCACCGGCGCCGAGGGCGCGAAGGTCGGCATCGTCATGGCGAAGGCCGAAGAGGGCGCCTGCATGTTCCTCGTCGACCTGCCGGATCCGGCGATCCGCATCGAGCGCGTCCTCGACACGATCGACAGCTCCATGCCGGGCGGGCATTCCGAGGTGGTCATCAGGAATCTTCGCGTACAGGCGTCCGACATGCTGGGCCAGCCTGGCGAAGGCTTTCGCTATGCGCAGATCCGGCTCGCGCCGGCGCGCCTCTCGCACTGCATGCGCTGGCTCGGCGTGGCGACGCGCGCGCAGGAAATCGCGACCGAATATGCCTGCAAGCGCCAGGCCTTCGGCAAGCTGCTGGTCGATCATGAGGGCGTCGGCTTCATGCTGGCTGAAAACCAGATCGACCTGCAGCAATCGGCCCTGATGATCGACTGGTGTGCCGATGCCCTGGACCGGGGCGAGACCGGCAATGTCGAAAGCTCTATGGCCAAGGTGGCGGTGTCGGAAGCGTTGTTCCGCGTTGCCGACCGCTGCGTCCAGGTGATGGGCGGCATGGGCGTCAGCCGCGA
>NZ_NCST01000118.1 GCF_002088975.1 Henriciella aquimarina | reverse complement strand
TGAGACATGGGCAAGAGATCAACGCCTGAAGAGATCATAGCGAAGCTGCGGGAGGTGGAGGTCCGCCTCGCGCGGGGTGAGACGACGGGTCAGGCCGTGCGTTCGATCGGGGTGACGGAACAGACATACTATCGGTGGCGCAAGGAGTATGGCGGGCTGCAGGTTGGCCAGGCCAAACGGCTGAAGGAGATCGAGAAGGAGAATGCGCGGCTGCGTCGCGCCATTTCTGATCTGACCCTCGACAACCAGATCCTGCAGGAAGTCATCAAGGGAAAGTTCTGAGCCCTTCACGCAAGCGCGAGGCGGTCGATCATGTGGTGGAGACACTCGGCGCAACCGAGCGCCGGGCCTGCCGCGTGATCGGCCAGCACCGTTCCACCCAGCGCAAGCCGCGTGTGCCACGCCAGGACGAGGATGTGCTGACAGCGGCCATCATCGCCCTGGCTGAACGGTTCGGCCGGTATGGCTACCGCCGGATCACGGCCCTGCTGAGACGGGATGGCTGGCATGTGAACGAGAAGCGGGTGTATCGCATCTGGCGGCGTGAAGGGCTGAAAGTGCCAATGAAACAACCAAAGAGAGGCCGTCTCTGGCTGAATGACGGCTCCTGCATCCGGCTGAGGCCGATGCACAAGGGCCATGTCTGGTCCTATGACTTCGTTCAGGACCGCACGCATGACGGCAAGGTGTTCCGCATGCTGTGTGTGATTGATGAGTTCACTCGCGAATGCCTCGCCATTCGTGTCGAACGCAAGCTCAACTCCCGCGATGTCCTAGACACGCTGGGCGAACTGTTCGTGCATCATGGCCCGCCGGAGCATATCCGTTCCGACAATGGCCCCGAGTTCATCGCCACGGCCCTGCGCGAGTGGCTTGGCCGGATCGGCGTGAAGACGCTCTATATCGAACCCGGTTCGCCTTGGGAGAACGGCTACTGCGAGAGCTTCAACTCCAAGCTCAGAGACGAGTTGTTGGCGAGGGAAATCTTCTATGATCTCAGGGAGGCGAAAGTCCTGATCGAGACCTGGCGGTGGCATTACAACACCGCGCGTCCGCACTCTTCTCTGGGCTACCGACCGCCCGCGCCACAAGCCATCTTGCCCGCGGCGTTCATACCGCCTTACTGTGGGGAGGTAGCGGCATGAACGCCGCTACGTGGGAACCGCCGGGCTAATAAATCTGGTGGACCACTCCGGTGGGGCAGACCAAACGTCCCGTGCTGTATGACAATAGGCGGTACCCGCTAGAATGACTGAATAACAACTTGCTACCTTAATGCGCGGTTGACGCCGCATCTCTACTGCGCCGGCGGTTCAAAAACGCTGGTGCCACATTGATTCGAGCATGCTCAACGATGGCCGGAAAAAACCAGCACTATATACCCCGCTTTGTTTTAAAGGGATTTCGAGACCCCGATCGACCAAGCCACGTTTGGAGATATGTTCGGTCGGCGCGCCAACCGATTCAGACAAGCATAAGATCGGCCGCGTCTGAAGATTGGTTCTATTCCGAATCCGATCCCACAGGGGCCCCGACGCTCGATGACCAAATTACCTCGGCAGAGAACGCACTCTATGCGCCACGAATTCAAGAGTTACGGGCGTTACCGGCCGGACCGCTACCTGGAAGCTCCGAACCCTATCTTCGCGCGCTAGTGCATCTATTCCTGCGGGCTAAACATGTGAGGGATTTCACAGGTGGAGCATTTGGTCAAATGCTCGGTTCCATACAGAGCGTGACGAACGATCCCGCCTATTTACGTCACTGGCTCGGCGTCGATACTGGGGCACTCCATTTTGATCTCGACCGTCAAATCCGCGAAACGATCCAAGCCTCGCGTCTTCCGCAAATTCTAAATCTGGGGGAAGACACGCTTGTTCGAATGCTGACATATCTAGCTAGGGAGAAATTCGACGAATATGCCAAGACCCACCTCATCTCGCTAAGCCCAGAAATTGGCAAAGTGGCGAAAGCGATTCCCGATCTGGCGGCGAAGGCTCAGAAAAAGGCACTTGCAGATAACCAGGCTGAACGAGCCCGCCTGAAGGAGCTGACGAAGCTATCCTGGATGCTCGTAGACTTCTCTGAGCCAAGCCTGGTACTGCCAGACTGCGTCGCAATCGCCAGGGCTGGCGGCACTTGGTCGTCGGCATTACTTCCACACTCTTCGGACGTTGAAGAAGTCGTCTTTCCGCTGACCCCTTTGCGAGTGTTAATCGGTTTGACAAATGGCGTCGAACCGACGGACGTCCAAGAACTGAACCAAGCTGCAATTGGATGCTCGCAAGATTTTTTTATAGCCGAAAAACGTTGCGATGAACTCGATAAAGCGCGCGTACGAATCGGATGCATCATTGAATCCAATACGGACGCGATGCTCAGAAGGGCGCTGGATGATGTTCTAGACGATGACAAGCACGGAAGGCCCGAGACACGCTTGCGTTCATCAATCGAAACGCACGCGCCAGAGCCGTTTGCGGATGGCACGAATTTCAAATTTCTCGGCGTCGACTCAGAAGAGACAGCGAGACGCATCGCACGCGCGGCGCAAGATGTTATCAATGGTTTCGGTGCAGTCTACCCTTTGCGCCGGTTGCACGGCGTCACCTACGCGCAGAACATTTCAGAGGGATTGGCGGCATTCTTGGAAGAGACCGAACAGGATAGGCCGGTCCATCCTCCTTCCGACAATGACTTGTATCACGGTGTCAGCCGAACCGAATTTGTGCAGATTGACAGAAAATTCTATATCCATCCCGTGATCCAGGTTGATCTCGGACACGCTTTGCTAGCCGAAGATCAAGAGATCCGCCAGCTCGGTATCAGTGTACTGTGTTCCTCACTAGCAGACGCAGCGTTAGAAGAGCTGTTCGATGCACGACAAAGTGCAATCGAGAACTTTCACGACCGGGATGATTTCAATGGTGCGCTAGCCCGCCATGGCGGTTTGTATTTCAGCACCTATTGGTCACAAAGATTGATCGGTGGTTTCGACCACCGAGAATGGCGATATTTTGCCGATCCTCTGACCGGACTGATTGACGGCGCGCTAGCAATCACGCCTAGCGCCTTGCAGGCCTATGAAGTGGATAATGATCTTGATCGAGTCTTCGGCAATGCCTGTGAAATGGCTCAATCGATCCTGGAAATGGCTGCGAGAGTCGCGGGCCGCCTCGACTGTGCCGATCCCTCAATCGATGTTCCACCCGAACTAAACCTCTACCTCGAGAATCTTGGCCTGAAAGATTGGTTTCGCCTGTTGAGAGAGGATCTTCAAGTGCTGTTTGACAAAGCTCCGAATTGGGACCGCATGTCGGATTTTGATTGTCTCAACCGGCATTTTGAACGAGTTCTTTGGGTCCTCGGAATTGTGCCGGAAAACCACCCTGAAGGCGGAGGGTTATGGGTGAAAATTCGTAGTTCCAAGTCGTCGGCAGAGGGTTGATTTGCCTTAGCGGGCATCGACTTGATGTCCAACTAACGCCGGACAAATGCTATTCTAGGCGCAGCTAGCCTACCCTCATGTATCGAGCATGTCCCAGTCGTCACCCAGCACCCAGCGCAATGCGGAAAGCTTGCCGTTGATCATGCCCCACTCGAAATCGTCCCATGGACCGAGATTATCAACACCTACCTCGTCCTCAGTGCGTTTCGCCGCCTTGAGAGCCTTGTCCCAAACGGTATCAAGCGTCTGATCTGCGCGATGCGGATCCCGACAATAATCTGACTCGTTCACGACATGATGCGTCCCGTCTTCGATAGCGCTTCGAAGATTCCAGTGTCGATTGTACCAGACTTGATGGAAAAGCAGATGCTCGGCTTCGAGAATTTCAGACAGGGATCGCGACTGTTGTGAGAAGCTAAGCTCCGCGCTGTGATCGGCTAGAAGTTCGGGATCACATTCCCGAAGGACGTCGACGATCGACACTGCGTAGGCTGAAAAGGACGGAGTGAACAGGTGTGCAATATCCTCGTGAGGGTCTCGGCGGTCGCTCCTGACGGTGCTAAAATCCTTTGTGTTGTGGGTCACAAATGCCAATGCTTGGCCAGCTGATCGTGCGGCCAAGAGATCGGCGTAAATTTCTATTAGTATGGCGTCACCGACACTGTTGCGGTCGCGATGGTAGGGTGCCGATCCCACGATGGCTCGCTCCGTCACTCGACGTTTTATGTCGTCGGTCGTCGGAATGGCGGTAACTGACCCAAGCAGTTTTTCGATCCGGTCCATCGCATCGTTTACAGCTTCCGACTTGATGGCGATCATGTGATCGACTTCGTTCAGGCCATGCAATGCAGCCGCTTTTGATTCATCGTCGCCAAATCTATTGATCGCCTCAC
Organism: Henriciella aquimarina; assembly: GCF_002088975.1. GTDB lineage: Bacteria > Pseudomonadota > Alphaproteobacteria > Caulobacterales > Hyphomonadaceae > Henriciella > Henriciella aquimarina. The sequence continues at coordinate 2,684 of NZ_NCST01000118.1, read as the reverse complement.
GTACGAGCCTGAAATGGGACCGAAGACCCCGGCGCGACTCCTCAATTACGCGTTCCTTGTTTCGCGAAAACTCGTCGAGGACAATCTGTGGGACAGCTAGTTCAATAGCGCCCGAGCGGACAAGGTCTTCAAGGGCAGCGATTACGGTGAGAACGGCGGTGCAAAATTAGACCACGGTAGCGCCGTCGTATTGGCGGTGCGGGCGGCGTAAAAGTCGTCCACTTTTTCCCTTCTTGCGGCAGCAGGGAGGGCGAGGAGATTTACACCGTGGAACTTTATCTGAAGGTCAGGCTGGCGCGCAGCGAGGGGATGAGCCAGCGGGATCTGGCGCGCCATTTCAACATATCGCGCGACAGCGTTCGCAAGATGTTGGCGTTCTCATCGCCGCCGGGATACCGGCGCACGAAGGAGATCAAGCGTCCCAAGCTTGATGGGTTCAGCGAGATCATCGACGGCTGGCTTGAAGAGGACAAGAAGTTGCCTCGCAAGCAGCGCCACACAGCGAAGCGGATCCACGAGCGGCTCAAGGCGGAACACGAGTTCACCGGCGGCTATACGATTATCAAGGACTACGTTCGGCAGCGTGAACGACGCACCCGTGAGATGTTCGTGCCGCTGGCGCATCCGCCGGGCCATGCGCAAGCCGATTTTGGCGAAGCGTTGGTTGTGATCGGGGGTGTCGAACAAAAGGCCCACTTCTTCGTCCTGGATTTGCCGCACAGCGATGCCTACTTCGTGCGGGCCTATCCGGCGGCGACGGCGGAGGCCTGGATGGACGGGCATGTGCATGCCTTTGCCTTCTTTGGCGGGGTGCCTCTGTCGGTTCTCTATGACAACGACCGTTGCCTGGTCTCGAAGATCCAGCCGGATGGGACACGGGTCCGCGCGACGCAGTTCAGCGGATTGCTGTCGCACTACCTGTTCCGAGACCGCTACGGGCGGCCGGGCAAAGGGAATGACAAGGGCAATGTCGAGGGGATGGTGGGCTACGTGCGCCGCAACCACATGGTGCCGATCCCCCACTTCCCGGATTGGGAGAGCTTCAACGCCTACCTTGAAGAGCAGTGCCGTGCCCGTCAGGGCGACACCTTGCGTGGGCACACGGAGATGATCGGCGCGCGCCTGCAGCGGGATCTGGCCGAGATGCGCCCCTTGCCAGCCGCCCCCTTTGAGGCCTGCGCACAGGCCAGCGGCCGGGTGAGCTCCCAGTCTTTGGTCCGCTACAACACCAACGATTACTCGGTCCCCGTGGCCTATGGCCATCAGGATGTGTGGGTGCGGGCCTATGTCGATCAGGTGGTGATTGGCTGCCGTGGGGACGTGATCGCACGCCATCCGCGGTGCTACGCGCGCGAGGACATGGTGTTCGATCCGATCCACTACCTCCCGCTGATCGAACGCAAGATCAATGCTTTGGATCAGGCTGCGCCCCTTGCGGAGTGGGACTTGCCAAAAGAGTTCGACACGCTGCGCCGCCTGATGGAAGCGCGCATGCTGAAGATAGGGCGCCGCGAGTATGTCCAGGTGCTGCGTCTTCTGGAGACCTTCGGCATGGAGGAGCTACACGCCGCCGTAAAGCAGGCCCTGAAGATGGGCGCGGTCGGCTTTGATGCTGTGAAGCATCTGGTTCTGTGTCAGGTCGAGAAGCGGCCACCACGGCTCGACCTCGACGTGTACCCCTACCTGCCACGGGCGCGGGTCGAGACGACCTCAGCGGCCAGCTACATGTCCCTGATGTCGGAGGCTGCGGAATGACCCATGCCCCCGAAATCCTGCTGGAGCATCACCTCAAGAGGCTGAAGCTTCCGACATTCCTGCGTGAGTATCAGAAGGTGGCGCGCCAATGCGCCGCCGAGGGCTTGGACCATGTCCAGTTCCTGACGCGCCTGGTCGAACTGGAGCTGATCGATCGCGAGCGACGGATGGTCGAGCGCCGCATCAAGGCGGCCAAGTTCCCGGCCACCAAAAGCCTCGACAGCTTCGACTTCAAGGCAATCCCCAAGCTCAACAAGATGCAGGTGCTGGAACTGGCGCGCTGCGACTGGATCGAACGGCGCGAGAACGTGATCGCCCTCGGCCCAAGCGGCACCGGCAAAACCCACGTCGCCCTCGGCCTGGGGCTCGCTGCTTGCCAGAAAGGGATGACGGTCAGCTTCACCACCGCCGCGGCCTTGGTCAACGAACTGATGGAGGCGCGCGACGAGCGTCGCCTGCTGCGGGTCCAAAAACAGATGGCCAACGCCAAGCTGCTGATCATCGACGAATTGGGCTTCGTCCCTCTCTCCAAAACCGGGGCCGAGCTGCTCTTTGAATTGATCTCGCAGCGCTACGAGCGCGGGGCTACGCTGATCACGAGCAACTTGCCCTTCGATGAATGGACGGAGACCTTCGGAACCGAGCGCCTGACCGGGGCGCTCCTCGACCGGCTGACCCACCACGTCAACATCCTCGAGATGAACGGCGAAAGTTATCGCCTGGCCCAAAGCCAGGCGCGAAAAGCCACCAAAACCTCCTGACCGACAATCCATGACTTGGCCCTCACGGGCCAAGGCGGCCAGTCAACCGCCAGCTATTTGGGGAGCGCGGTCGACTGGCCGCCAGCGCTCTATGCGCCCTTCACGCCCAACCCCAAAGTGGCCTACTTTTGCGCCGCCCTTTGGTCGGGTTTTACTCCGCCGTTGACA
>NZ_NCST01000117.1 GCF_002088975.1 Henriciella aquimarina | reverse complement strand
GCACGATCGCCATGGCGTCCTCGATGGTCGGCTCGCCCGCAAAGCCAGCGGTGAACTCGCCGAAGATGGTCGAACCGATGCCGACGATCACGGCGAGCACCAGCACCTTGACGCCGGACGAGATCACCAGCCCGAGCACCCGCTCGGCCATGAAGGCGGTCTTGTTGAAGAGCCCGAAGGGCACGAGGATGAAGCCGGCCAATGTCGCCAGCTTGAACTCGATCAGTGTGACGAAGAGCTGGATCGCCAGAATGAAGAAGGAGAGGAGAACGACGAGCCAGGCGAACAGCAGGATCGAAATCTGGATGAAGTTCTCGAAGAAGGAGACGAAGCCCATCAGTTCGGCGATCGAAGCGAGGATCGGCCGACCGGCCTCGAGGCCGATTTCGGCGATGCGGCCGGGCTGGAGAAGCTCGGTGGCGCTCAAGGCTCCGCCCGAGGCGATGAGACCCAGCCCGGCGAAGCTTTCGAAAACGATGCGGGCAAGTGTGTTCCAGTTGCCGATGATGTAGGCGAAGACGCCGACGAAGAGCGTCTTCTTGATCAGCCGGGCGAGAATGTCGTCATCGGCGCCCCAGGCCCAGAACAATGCGGCGAGCGTCACGTCGATCACGATCAGCGTCGTTGCGAGGAAGGCGACGTCGCCGCCAAGCAGGCCGAAGCCGGAGTCGATGTAGGAGGTGAAGACCTGCAGGAACCGATCGATGACACCTACGCCCTCCATCGTCTATTCCTCCTCGGTATTGTCGGCTGGCAGACCGAGGAAGTGGCGACGATGCTCGGCCCAAGCGGCGCGGCAGGTTAGATCGGTGTCCAGATCTTCCGGTGTTATCGTCCGGCATCGCGCTAGCTCTTCCTGCAATGGATCATCGCCCGCCGACGGCTCCACCGGCACTTCTGGTGCGGCAGTGTTCGCCAACTCGACGGCTGCGAAGAGCGCCGCGAGCGCGCCGAGGCCGAATGCGATGAGCCGTAGGATCTGGACGGGGGAGCCTCGCATCGCGCCTTACCGGAACATGGTGACGGTGGTCGGTGCGTAGCCGCTTCCATAGTCGAGGAAGCGATCGAGGTTCTCGCGGGCCTGAGCCTCGGCGGAGGCCCGGCGAGCCGCGTCCAGCGCCTGCGCGCGGTTCTGCGCGGCGATGGCAGCGGTCAAATCCGTAATCTGCTGGCTTTGCAGCGCGAGAAGTTGATTACCGGCCTGCGCCGCCTGCAGGGCGCCGGTCGCGCCCTGGCTTTGGGAGACAAGATTGCTGAGCTCGGCGCGCGTTCCTTCGATATTGTCGACGACGCCCGCCTGGACCTTCAGCGCGTCCTCGTATCCGGCAACAGAGGTGCGCCAGCGCGCTTCGGCATTGGCGATCATATCGGCAAAGTCGCCGTTCGCAGCCGCCTCGCCATACTGTTCGTTGAAAGCGGTCTCGATCTCGGAGACCTGATAGGCGATGTTCTGCGCCTCGTTCAGGAGATCCTGGGTGCGGGCGATCGTGTTCTGAAGCTGGGCGAGCGAGGAATGCGGCAGGCTCGCGAGATTGCGCGCCTGATTGATCAGCATCTGCGCTTCGTTTTGAAGCTGCTTGATCTGGTTGTTGATCTGTTCGAGCGTTCGCGCCGCGGTCAGCACGTTTTCGGCGTAGTTCGACGGATCGAACACGATGCCGCCGAAGCCGAACTGCGCTTGGGCCGGCTGGGTCGCGGCGACAGCGATGGTGCCGGAGATCAATATAGCGGCGAGTTTCTTACGCATGGGTGGTCTCCTCAGTTTGGATTGAAGAAGCTGGATCGTTGGCCGGGCCGAGCAGTTCGACGGCCCAGTCGAGGCCGCGCCGGGCGAGCCAGGCGGCGGCGAAGCCGTCCCGCCCGTGTTCGGCGAGAATGTCGGTGATGGCGGCCTGATCGGCCTTCGACGATGCGGCGGTGAAGGCGAGCGCGACCTCGCCGAGGCCGAGCGAGAAGAGCCGGTTGCCGCGTCGCGACTGGCAGTAATAGTCACGCTTCGGCATGGCCCGCGCGACGATCTCGATCTGGCGTTCGTTGAGGCCGAAGCGTCGATAGATATCCGCGACCTGCGGTTCTAAGGCGCGCTCGTTCGGCAGAAAGATTCGTGTGGGGCAGCTCTCGACAATGGCGGGCGCGATAGCGGAATTGTCGATGTCGGCGAGTGATTGCGTGGCGAAGAGGACGGACGCGTTCTTCTTTCTCAGTGTCTTCAGCCATTCGCGGAGCTGACCGCCGAAGGTGCCGTCATCGAGTGCGAGCCACCCTTCGTCGACGATGATCAGGCTCGGGCGTCCGTCGAGGCGTTCCTCGATGCGATGAAACAGATAGGCGAGCACGGCGGGCGTTGCGGCCGATCCGATCAGCCCTTCGGTCTCGAACGCCTGAAAATCGGCTGTTCCCAGTTCCTCGGTCTCGGCGTCCAGCAACCGTCCGAAGGGGCCGCCCAGACAGAACGGCGCGAGCGCCTGTTTGAGCTCGGTCGACTGCAACAAGACTGAAAGGCCCGTCAGCGTGCGCTCCTCGACGGGCGCCGAAGCGAGCGAGGTCAGCGCCGACCAGAGATGATCCCGCGCCACGGGGTCGACGGTGACGCCTTCGCGCGCGATCAGGCCGGACAGCCAATCCTGCGCCCAGGCGCGCTCGCTGGTCTCCTCGATATTGCGGAGCGGCTGGAGCTGGATTGCCGCCTCATCCTCCGACAGCGCCCCGGCGAGATCTTGCCAGTCGCCGCCGCAAGCAATGGTCGCGCAGCGGATCGAACCGCCGAAATCGAAGGCAAACACTTGCGCGTCGGGATAGCGCCGAAATTGCAGCGCCATCAGAGCCAGGAGGACCGACTTGCCCGAACCGGTGGGGCCGACGACCAGCGTATGGCCGACATCGCCGACATGCATCGAGAAGCGGAATGGCGTCGAGCCTTCCGTCTCGGCGTAGAAGAGCGGCGGGCCGTCCAGATGATCGTTGCGCGCCGGGCCTGCCCACACCGCCGAGATCGGGATCATGTGCACGAGATTGAGAGTCGAGACCGGCGGCTGGCGGACATTGGCGTAAAGGTGACCGGGCAGCGAACCGAGCCAGGCCTCGATAGCGTTGACCGTTTCCGGCATGCAGGTGAAATCGCGACCCTGTATGACCTTCTCGGCCGCCTTCAGCTTGGTCTCGGCGACCGCTTCATCCTCGTCCCAGACCGTGAGCGTGGCCGTGACATAGACGGCGCCCGCCATGTCCGCGCCGAGCTCCTGCAATGCTTCGTCAGCATCGGCGGCCTTGTTCGATGCGTCGGAATCGAGCAGCGTCGAGGCCTCATTGGTCATCACCTCTTTCAGGATCGCGGCGATGGATTTGCGCTTGGCGAACCACTGTCGGCGAATGCGGGTGAGGAGCCTGGTCGCGTCGGTCTTGTCGAGGCAGATGGCGCGCGACACCCAGCGGTATTCGAAGGCCTGGCCGTTGAGTTCGTCGAGCAGGCCTGGCCATGTGGCGGTCGGGAACCCAATGATGGTCAGCGTACGGAGATGGTCATCACCCAATTTCGGCGCCAACCCGCCGACAAGCGCACTGTCGGCCAGGAGCGCGTCGAGATGCATCGGCGTTTCCGGAATGCGCACGCGCTGGCGCCGGCTTGAAATCGTCGAATGGAGATAGGTCAGCGTCTCCTCGTCGGAGAGCCAGACCGCTTCCGGCATGAAGCCATCCAGGAGGTCGAGCAGACGATCCGTGCGGGCGGTAAAGCTTGTGACATGCTCCAGCGGGTTCAGGCCCTTGTCCGGCGCGTCCTCATAGAGCCAGCGCCCGGCGCGGCTGGTGTCGTCCGCCGGCGGCATCCAGACGAAGGTCAGGAAATAGGCGCTCTCGAAATGGCTCGACGCTTCCTCAAATTGTGCCCGTCGTTCCGCATCGACCAGAGCCGAAACAGGATCGGGAAACTGCGAAAGCGGATAGTCTTGGGCGGGCAGTCGTTGCGCTTCGACGAAGACAGTCCAGCCGGAACCAAGCCGGCGCAGGGCATTGTTCAGCCTTCCCGAGACGGCGACGAGCTCCGAAGGCGTCGCGGAGTCCAGGTCCGGACCGCGAAACCGCGCGGTGCGCTGCAGGCTGCCGTCCTTGTTGAGGATGATGCCCGGCCCGATGAGCGCTGCCCAAGGCAGGAAGTCGGCGAGCAGCGAGGCTTGGGAGCGGTATTCGGCAAGGCGCATCATCGCTCAGACTCCAAACCAGATTGGAAAACGAAGATGCCGCCGGGCAACGTCGACGATCTGGGCGTCATGCTTGGCAGCCCAGACCGCGAGCAGATGGCCGACGAGCCAGAGCGCGATCCCGACCATCCAGAGCCTGAGCCCGAGGCCGACTGCGGCCGCGAGTGTGCCGTTGGCGATGGCGATCGCACGCGGCGCGCCGCCGAGCAGGATCGGCTCGACCAGCGCGCGGTGAACCGGTGCATGAAAGCCAGGGATTTCGGTCGCGCCCTCCATCAGATCAGCGCCCCGCCGCCGAAGGAGAAGAAGGACAGGAAGAAGCTCGACGCAGCGAACGCGATCGACAGGCCAAAGACGATCTGCACCAGCCGGCGGAAGCCGCCCGAGGAGTCGCCGAAAGCGAGCGTCAGACCGGTAATGATGATGATGATCACGGCGACGATCTTGGCGACCGGCCCTTCGATCGATTCCAGGATCGATTGGAGCGGCGCCTCCCAGGGCATGCCCGACCCGGCTGCATGGGCGGGCGCCGCGAGTAGAACGCCGACTGCGAGGGCCGTCGCATAGAGCGGCCAGCGTGGGTAAAGAATGGTGGTTCTCGTCATGGATGGTCTCCTGTTTTGGGGTGAAGAAGGGGCTGGAGCCGATAGTCGCCGCTCGTATCGAGGCGTTCGACGCGGGCGAGTTCGGACAGCCGCCGCGCCGATCCGCGGCCTGAGAGGACGGCGATCAGGTCGATCGTCTCGGCGATCATCGCGCGGGGCACGGTGATGACGGCTTCCTGGATGAGTTGTTCGAGGCGGCGCAGCGCGCCGAGGGCCGAGCCGGCATGGATGGTGCCGATCCCGCCCGGATGGCCGGTGCCCCAGGCCTTCAGAAGATCGAGCGCTTCGGCGCCACGCACTTCACCGATGGGAATTCGGTCAGGTCGAAGACGCAGCGAAGAGCGAACGAGATCGGAAAGCGACGCGACACGATCCTTGGTTCTGAGCGCGACAAGATTCGGCGTCAGGCATTGGAGTTCGCGCGTATCCTCGATCAGGACCACGCGATCGGAGGATTTAGCGACTTCCGCCAGCAGGGCGTTGGTGAGCGTGGTCTTGCCGGTCGAGGTGCCGCCGGCAACCAGAATGTTCGCGCGCGTTGCGATCGCCTCGCGCAACGCCGTTGCCGCTTGTTCCGGCATGATCCCGGCGCGCACATAATCTTCGAGCGTGAAGACTGCGACGGCCGGCTTGCGGATGGCGAAGACCGGTGCCGCGACGACGGGCGGTAGCAGGCCTTCGAACCGCTCTCCCGTTCCTGGCAACTCCGCAGATACCCGCGGAGCGCCGGCATGGACCTCTGCGCCGACATGGTGCGCGACCAAACGAACGATCCGCTCGCCATCCGCCGCCGAAAGTTGTTCGCCCGTATCGGCGAGGCCTTCGCTCAGCCGGTCGACCCACAGGCGGCCATCGGGGTTGAGCATCACCTCGACGACGCCCGGGTCCGCAAGCCAGGTGGCGACATGCGGCCCGAGCGCCGTGCGAAGCATGCGGGAGCCGCGTTCGATCGCTTCGGTTCTGAAAGGTTGGTCGGTCATTCGCGGCCCCGCAATTGGTTACGGGGCTCATCAAGAAGACCGTTAATGGGTCAGCAGCAACAGTGTTGTGGGCGTAGTAGTAGAAGGGCGTGTGAAGGCAGGAAAATGCGTAGGTAGCAGGGTTGGAACACGGTCGGCTTTTCGGACTTTGCTGTTGCTTGTTTCGGTGACCCCAACGGCAGATTTAGCGAACCAGCGCAAAGCACCAAGAAGATTGACAATGTAAAACGGTCGTTTTACATTTGCACCATGAAAATAAGAAATCGTATCATCACTGCGGCGGAGACCGCTTTCGACCATTGCGGATTTACCGCTACGGGCATGGACCGTCTCACGGAGACTGCCAATGTCTCAAGCCGAACGCTCTACAAGCATCTTGGCAACAAGAACGCACTTATCGTTGCAGCTCTGGAACATCGCCGCCGACGTTTTTTCGCACAGCTCGATGTCGAAAGCGTGGATGCACTTTTCGCAGCCTTGCTCGACTGGACCGAAGCCGAAGGTGCGCGGGGCTGCCTTTTCTTGCGCGCGAATGGCGAGACGGGTGGGGAAGTCCCCGAGATTTCAGACGCGGTTACTGCCTACAGGACTGACCTGCGCGATTTGATCGAACGTCTTGTCGTGTCGGAGATCGGAAGCACCCACGAGACCGATACTATTCTGGTTCTCTTCGAAGGAGCCGTCACGGCTGCCTGCTATCGCGGCACTCAGGCCATCGCAGCGGCACGAACGGCTGCCGCTGTCGTGTTGAAACAGCCGCGACAACCTCAATAAGGATCATCGAAATGCGATTGCTCACTGTCTTTGCTCATCCCTTTCGGGATAAATATCCCTCAGCTGTCATGGAGGCCTTTCACGCCCCCCTCTGCGAAGTAAAATGCGAGATTGATGTTCTAGATTTGCACCGGGAAGGCTTCGATCCGCGTTTCACCGAGGAGGACCATGCCCATTTTTGGGGCGGGCCCATCCCACCTGAGATCACCGCGGCACACGAGCGAGTAAACAAGGCTGACAGATTGGCGTTTATCTTCCCGGTCTATTGGTGGGGCATGCCCGCCTTGATGAAAGGTTGGATCGAGCGTGTCTTTACCGTCGGATGGGCCTATCAGTTTGGCGACGGCGTTGATGATCGCGGCAAGGGTGCAAAATCTTCGCTCTTGGACAACAAACCAACTACCTTGATTGGCATAGCCGGATCGAAACAACAGACTTATGAAAGATATGGCTATGACGCCGCGATGCGCACCCAAATTGAGGTGGGCACATTCGCCTATTGCGGGATCAAAGATATCGAAAGCCATCTGATCTTTGATGTGGAAGGGGATCATAACGCGGACAAGCGTGATGCCGGATTGGTCATGGCCCGTGGGATCGCCGAGGAATTCATTGCTCCGGATCGTTTGGCAAGGGATGCCAAGGCTGATCACTTGCTCAAAAGGGCGAGTTGAAATGCAGGCTCAGGTCATGAACGCGGTTCTACTGATCGGTCATGGAGGCGTTGAGAAGCTCCAATTCCGTACGGATGTGCCTATTCCAGAACCCAAACCCGATGAGGTTCTGATTCGCGTAACCGCAGCGGGGGTGAACAACACGGATATCAACACACGCCTCGGCTGGTATTCCAAGTCGGTTACTGGGGCGACCCAGGCAGATTCCGTGACAACATCTAACGAAGACGCCGGGTGGTCAGATACGCCCATCACCTTCCCACGCATTCAAGGGGCAGATGTCTGCGGCCAAATCGTTGAGGTGGGTACGGATGTTGATACTGCACGCATCGGACAACGTGTTCTGATCCGCAATATGCTGCGCAGCTATGTGGACTGTCGGCCTTTCGAGTGCTGGACTTTGGGCAGCGAATGCGATGGCGGGTTTGCTGATTACGTGGTGGCCCCCGCGCGTGAGGTATACGTGGTCGAATGCGATTGGTCGGACGCAGCCTTGGCGGCTGTGCCCTGCGCCTATTCGACCGCCGAAAACATGCTGTCACGCGCTGGGGCCGGAGCGGAGCGCTTGCTGATCACAGGTGCTTCGGGTGGTGTGGGGTCGGCGGCAATTCAGCTCGCCAAACGCCGTGGAGCGCATGTGACTGCCTTGGCGAGTAATGATAAGACCGCGGCTGTCCAATCCCTGGGAGCCGATGTAGTCCTTGATCGCAGAGACCACCCAACAGACAAGATCGGCCAAGGACAAATCGACGTGGTCGTCGATCTCGTGGGCGGCGGGGCCGTGCAATCTCTCCTTGAAACGCTAAAGCGTGGCGGGCGCTATGCCATTGCCGGTGCCATTGCCGGGCCGCTCGCGGAAATCGATCTGCGCACAATCTATCTGAAGGATATTTCGGTCCTAGGGTGCACGTTCCAGGAAGACGGTGAGAACGGCGGTGCAAAATTAGACCACGGTAGCGCCGTCGTATTGGCGGTGCGGGCGGCGTAAAAGTCGTCCACTTTTTCCCTTCTTGCGGCAGCAGGGAGGGCGAGGAGATTTACACCGTGGAACTTTATCTGAAGGTCAGGCTGGCGCGCAGCGAGGGGATGAGCCAGCGGGATCTGGCGCGCCATTTCAACATATCGCGCGACAGCGTTCGCAAGATGTTGGCGTTCTCATCGCCGCCGGGATACCGGCGCACGAAGGAGATCAAGCGTCCCAAGCTTGATGGGTTCAGCGAGATCATCGACGGCTGGCTTGAAGAGGACAAGAAGTTGCCTCGCAAGCAGCGCCACACAGCGAAGCGGATCCACGAGCGGCTCAAGGCGGAACACGAGTTCACCGGCGGCTATACGATTATCAAGGACTACGTTCGGCAGCGTGAACGACGCACCCGTGAGATGTTCGTGCCGCTGGCGCATCCGCCGGGCCATGCGCAAGCCGATTTTGGCGAAGCGTTGGTTGTGATCGGGGGTGTCGAACAAAAGGCCCACTTCTTCGTCCTGGATTTGCCGCACAGCGATGCCTACTTCGTGCGGGCCTATCCGGCGGCGACGGCGGAGGCCTGGATGGACGGGCATGTGCATGCCTTTGCCTTCTTTGGCGGGGTGCCTCTGTCGGTTCTCTATGACAACGACCGTTGCCTGGTCTCGAAGATCCAGCCGGATGGGACACGGGTCCGCGCGACGCAGTTCAGCGGATTGCTGTCGCACTACCTGTTCCGAGACCGCTACGGGCGGCCGGGCAAAGGGAATGACAAGGGCAATGTCGAGGGGATGGTGGGCTACGTGCGCCGCAACCACATGGTGCCGATCCCCCACTTCCCGGATTGGGAGAGCTTCAACGCCTACCTTGAAGAGCAGTGCCGTGCCCGTCAGGGCGACACCTTGCGTGGGCACACGGAGATGATCGGCGCGCGCCTGCAGCGGGATCTGGCCGAGATGCGCCCCTTGCCAGCCGCCCCCTTTGAGGCCTGCGCACAGGCCAGCGGCCGGGTGAGCTCCCAGTCTTTGGTCCGCTACAACACCAACGATTACTCGGTCCCCGTGGCCTATGGCCATCAGGATGTGTGGGTGCGGGCCTATGTCGATCAGGTGGTGATTGGCTGCCGTGGGGACGTGATCGCACGCCATCCGCGGTGCTACGCGCGCGAGGACATGGTGTTCGATCCGATCCACTACCTCCCGCTGATCGAACGCAAGATCAATGCTTTGGATCAGGCTGCGCCCCTTGCGGAGTGGGACTTGCCAAAAGAGTTCGACACGCTGCGCCGCCTGATGGAAGCGCGCATGCTGAAGATAGGGCGCCGCGAGTATGTCCAGGTGCTGCGTCTTCTGGAGACCTTCGGCATGGAGGAGCTACACGCCGCCGTAAAGCAGGCCCTGAAGATGGGCGCGGTCGGCTTTGATGCTGTGAAGCATCTGGTTCTGTGTCAGGTCGAGAAGCGGCCACCACGGCTCGACCTCGACGTGTACCCCTACCTGCCACGGGCGCGGGTCGAGACGACCTCAGCGGCCAGCTACATGTCCCTGATGTCGGAGGCTGCGGAATGACCCATGCCCCCGAAATCCTGCTGGAGCATCACCTCAAGAGGCTGAAGCTTCCGACATTCCTGCGTGAGTATCAGAAGGTGGCGCGCCAATGCGCCGCCGAGGGCTTGGACCATGTCCAGTTCCTGACGCGCCTGGTCGAACTGGAGCTGATCGATCGCGAGCGACGGATGGTCGAGCGCCGCATCAAGGCGGCCAAGTTCCCGGCCACCAAAAGCCTCGACAGCTTCGACTTCAAGGCAATCCCCAAGCTCAACAAGATGCAGGTGCTGGAACTGGCGCGCTGCGACTGGATCGAACGGCGCGAGAACGTGATCGCCCTCGGCCCAAGCGGCACCGGCAAAACCCACGTCGCCCTCGGCCTGGGGCTCGCTGCTTGCCAGAAAGGGATGACGGTCAGCTTCACCACCGCCGCGGCCTTGGTCAACGAACTGATGGAGGCGCGCGACGAGCGTCGCCTGCTGCGGGTCCAAAAACAGATGGCCAACGCCAAGCTGCTGATCATCGACGAATTGGGCTTCGTCCCTCTCTCCAAAACCGGGGCCGAGCTGCTCTTTGAATTGATCTCGCAGCGCTACGAGCGCGGGGCTACGCTGATCACGAGCAACTTGCCCTTCGATGAATGGACGGAGACCTTCGGAACCGAGCGCCTGACCGGGGCGCTCCTCGACCGGCTGACCCACCACGTCAACATCCTCGAGATGAACGGCGAAAGTTATCGCCTGGCCCAAAGCCAGGCGCGAAAAGCCACCAAAACCTCCTGACCGACAATCCATGACTTGGCCCTCACGGGCCAAGGCGGCCAGTCAACCGCCAGCTATTTGGGGAGCGCGGTCGACTGGCCGCCAGCGCTCTATGCGCCCTTCACGCCCAACCCCAAAGTGGCCTACTTTTGCGCCGCCCTTTGGTCGGGTTTTACTCCGCCGTTGACA
>NZ_NCST01000116.1 GCF_002088975.1 Henriciella aquimarina | reverse complement strand
TGCGCTATGGCCGTCAGGGCCTGACGGAGGCGGCGCATGGCTCGCTGGAGGATCTCTCTGTGCTCGGCGGGGATGGCGGGATGATCGCGATCGACGTGCTCGGCCATGTCGAGACGGTGTTCAACGCGGAGACGATGAAGCGCGGGGTGGTGACATCCGGCGGGCGCTTCGAGGTGGCGACGAAACGATGACGATGCACGATCTTGTTTTCTTCATTGCGGGGCTGGTCGCGTTTTTCGGCTTCGCGCTGGCAGTGCAGATGCGGCTGATGGCCGGCATGTCGCTGCGGCGCGCGGCGAGGGAGAAGTTCCCCGACCTGGAGGACGGCCCGGCAAGGTTTGCGGTGGTCGCCGCGGTGAACGGGCCGGACCAGCTGGAAGCGGGCGACGATGTCGGCGATGCGGCCAAGTGGCTGGCGGCGGAATATCCCCGCGCGATCGACCATATCAAGCGCGCGCGCAAGGCGACGCTGATCGCACCGGCGCTGATCGTGGTGATCGCCCTGATGTGGCGGCTGACAGTGGGGCTTCTCTAGATGCGCGGCTATTTCGCGATCGGGGCGGAAGGCATTTCCAAGCCGATGAACCTTGGCGCGCTGATGCGCACGGCGAACGCCTTCGGGGCAAGCTTCGTCTTTTCGGTGAAGGCGGCCGACCGGGTGAAGCTCGCCTACAAGGCCGACACCTCCAAGACGTTCGAGAGCGTGCCCTATTATCAGTGGGAGACGATTGGCGACATGGCGCTGCCCAAGGGCTGCCAGCTGGTCGGCGTCGAGCTGACCGATGATGCGGTCGAGCTGCCCGAGTTCAGGCACCCCAAGGCGGCCGCCTATGTGCTGGGCCGCGAGCGCGGCGACCTGACGCCGGAGATGCTGGCCAGGTGCGACCATGTCGTGAAGATCCCGACGAAGTTCTGCATCAATGTCAGCCTCGCCGGGGCGCTGGTCATGTATGACCGGGTGCGCTCCATGGGCAGCTTCCGCGACCGCCCTGTGATGCCCGGCGGGCCGAAAATGGAGACCAGCCGATGATGGAGGCCGACCACGCGAAACTGCGGGACTGGGTGATGGCCGAGGCGCGCAAGCGCACGCTGATCATGGGCATCCTGAACGTCACCCCGGACAGCTTCTCCGATGGGGGTGAGCATGACGGCGTCGCGGACGCCATCGCGCATGCCTGCCTGATGACGAGCCAGGGCGCCGACATCATCGACATTGGCGGGGAATCGACCCGGCCCGGCGCGACCCCGGTCAGCGCGGAAGAGGAACTGGCCCGCACCATCCCGGTGGTCGAGGCCGTTAGCGGGCATGACCGCGCCCCGGTCTCCATCGACACCTACAAGGCGAGTGTCGCGCGCGCGGCGGCGAAGGCTGGCGCGGTGATCCTGAACGATGTGTCCGGCCTGTCGGATCCGGACATGGTCCACGCCGCCGCCGAGACCGGGTCGGCCCTGGTCATCACCTATAATCGCGGAGCCGCCGATGGCAGCATCGACGCGGCCAGGGACATGCTGCTCTTCTTCGAGGCGGCGCTGCAGCAATGCGCGGCTGCCTCGCTGCCGCCGGAACATGTCATCCTCGATCCGGGTGTCGGTTTCGGGAAAACCTATGAGCAGAATTTCACCGTGCTCGGCCATGTGCCCGCGCTCGTCCAGTTCGAATGCCCGGTCCTGATCGGCGTGTCGCGCAAGTCCTTCATCGGCAAGCTTTACGACAACAAGGTCGAGGACCGGCTGATCGGCACGCTGGCGGCCGGGCTCGACAGTGTCAGGCGGGGCGCGCACATGCTGCGCGTCCACGATGTGGCCGAACACAAACAGGCAATCTCCATGTGGGAGGCAATCGACTATGCGGCGGACTGAACGGGTTTTCGTCTCCAACCTGGCCATTCACGGCTTTCACGGCCTGATCCCGGCGGAAAAGACGCTGGGGCAGAAATTCTATGCCGACATCGAATGCCTTGTCGCGCGCACCGAGGCGCCCTCGGATACGATGGGCGATGCGGTCGATTATGGGAAGCTCTGCGACCTGGCGCATGACATCTCGGTGAGCGGCCCGTTCAACCTTGTCGAGACGCTGGCGGAACGCATCGGTCATGGCGTGCTGGAGACTTTCCCGCTGGTCAAAAGCGTGCGGGTGCGCATCCGCAAGCCGAACGCGCCGGTCCGCCATTTCTTCGACGATGTCGGGGTCGAGATCACCCTTGAACGCGATGGCTGAAGCAGCACTCGCCTTCGGGTCCAATCTCGGCGACAGCCGGGCGATGATCGCGCACGCCATGGCCGTGCTGGATGAGATGCGCGGCGTGTCCATCACGCGGACCTCCTCCTTCTGGCGCACGCCGCCCTGGGGCGTGGAGGACCAGCCGGATTTCGTGAATGCCTGCGCGCTGGTGGCGACGGACCTGTCGCCGGAAGCGCTGCTGACGGCCTGCAAGGACCTCGAAAAGGCGCTTGGCCGCGAAGAGGCGGTGCGCTGGGGCCCGCGGCTGATCGATATCGATCTTCTCTGGATGGCCGGTGAGACCCGTGACAGCGGGGCGCTCACCCTGCCGCATCCGCGCATGACCGAGCGGGCCTTCGTACTGGTCCCGCTGGCCGAGATCGCGCCGGCGCTGGAGATTGGGGGCAAGAGCGTGCGTGTGCATCTCGATGCCCTTGCGGGAGAAGAAACCGCCCGCATCGTGAAAATGGCCTAGGCCTCCCAGCGACTCGCAAAATATCGTCCAGGCCGTTTGACACGCCAAAGCGTCGCGCTGTAGTGGCGCGACGCAACCAAAGGGGAAGTCATGACAAAGACCGTATGGAAACGGCCGAACATGCCAGAAGCCAGCAAATCTGGCATCAAGGATATGGGGCTGTTGCTCTTGGCTATGGGTGTCGGCAGCACCTTTATCGGCGGCCTAGGGATGAATTCAGGTGAACCGGCGGGGTTCCCGGCGGTTGTTGCTGGCGGTGTGATGATTAATATCAGCGTCCTGATGATTGTTCTTGGTGTCATCGTGCAGGAGATGCGACAAGCCGCTTTTGAAGCCGCTCTCCGGGCTGGTGAGGTACAGACAGCCGGCAAGAGCCAATAGAAGGCTGTGCCTGCGGAGTAGCCCCACACCTCTGTTTATACCAGTAGCGGATCAGGCATCACGGTCGATATCGGCAGAGCGTAACCACGATCCTCGGGCCATTCATTGGGCGCGCGGTTATATATTCCCCCCCCTTTTTCGAGAGGGCATACGCCTCAAGCTTGAATTGTCGGAAAGTCCGGAGCCCCAGCCGCTCAGGCGGATCTAGTTATAGATCGAGCCAGCCGGCGCGAAGGCCATGATCAGCGTGACCGCGGCGAGAAAGCCGAGCACGGCGAGGCTGAATCCCTTCGCGAGGAGCTGTGTCAGTTGAATACCCATCGTCACTTCCTGCGTTATTTCCGGACCCTGTGGGGTGCCCGTTCTTATGCGGACGTATCTGGGTTTACGGACTTGCAAGAAACAGGCTGGTTCCGGAATAGGTTCCATGTCAGGCCGGAATGGGGCCTTTTGCGGGCAGTTAATGAATCGTAAATTCTGCGGGGGATCAGGGGGCGAGCCCCGCATGCTTCACCGTGTCCTGATAGGAGCGCGAGACAGGCACTTCGGCCTCGTTTTTCAGGACGAGCACGATTCGCCCGCCTTCGCGGCGCGCGCCCTGGATCCCGATCCGGGACACCCACCAGGAGCGGTGGACGCGCAGTCCGTCCACGCTGCCAAGCTCCCTCTCGGCATCGCTGAGGCGCATCAGGATGAGATCCGAGCCGAGGCTCGTATGCACCCGGCAATAATGGTCTTCCGAGGACACCGCCCAGAGTTCTGCCGTGCGGTACTTTACCGGCAGGCGCTCCAGGAAGGCGGCAACCGCATCCCGGTCATCGACGCGGTGGACGAAATCCGGCCCGGCGACATTGAAGGCGCGCCCGAGCGTGTAGCCGAGCAGCGTCATGGCGGTGGCGATCACAAGGACGTAGAAATAGAGGATATGGACCGGCGCGTTGCCGACGAGGATATAGCCGCCCGATAGGGCCTTGAGGGCATAGATGACGCCCGTGACACCGGCAGCCGTGACCAGCGATGTGAGGACGATCATCAGCCAGGCCGGGCCTTGCGGGCGCCATTTATAATAGGCCCATACTGTCAGCTCGCCCACGGCCGTGCCCGACACGATCAGGATGAGCCAGACCAGGAAATTGAGCAGGAATGGGCTGCCGCCCGTACCCCCATAAGGGCGCACGAAAGCGAGAAACAGCGCGATCCCGACAAGGATCAGCGCTTCCCGGCCGCGTTTTGTCCAGTCGATCGCGATGCGCAAGTCGTACGCCCCTCTCCATTCGCGCTTCGCGAATGACACTGGCGGTATTTCGCGAAGGATTCCAGCCATCTGGCGCATTCCGGCTCGCGGGCTGGAGCCGGCGCGGCAGTCTTGGCGGGGACGGCAGCCGATGCGTTGCCCGCACAATCAACCGCCATGACCGGAGAGATGACAATGAGCCCGACAGACGTTTCTTCCCGCGCCCGCCTGCTGATCCGGCGGCCGAAACTGTCCCGCACCGCCTGGACGTTGCTGATCGCCCTTCCGATCTATGCCGGCATCAGCGCGCTCAGCCTGATAGAGATTGGCCGGCTGCCGCGCTTCCGGTTCGACCCGACGCCGCTGATCGAGTCCGGTATTGCCATTCAGATCCATGTCGCCGCGGCCCTGACGACGCTCGCTATCGGCATCTATCTGATGGTCGCGCCGAAGGGGTTTCGTCTGCACCGGACCTTTGGCTGGGCCTGGGTCGTCTCGATGGCTGTGACGGCCGGCTCCTCCTTCTTCATCAGCACGCTCTTCCAGACCAGCCTCGGCCCGATCCATGCGTTGTCGGCGTGGACGATGCTCGGCCTGCCAATGGGGATCGCGGCGATCAAGCGCCGGGACGTGGCGCGTCACCGAAAGGACATGACGAACATGTTCGTGGGCGGCATGGTGATTGCCGGGCTCTTCTCGCTGCTGCCCGGACGGCTGATGTGGCATGTTTTCTTTGCTCTCTGAGCCAGATCACGTCTTTAAGATGTAAACGACGCCCGGCATAAAGGCCGGGCGTCTTGCATTTCGGAGGGAGTTATCAATGACGGTCAGGGGTTTGGTGGCGGCGACAGCCGGCGTGGTCGCGCTTTCGGCCTGTGCGACGGAAGGCGGCGACCGCAATGTCATCCAGCGCATTTTCGAGCCCGAACCGCAGACGGCCGTCGAAGCCCTTGAGCGCTATTACGAAACCATTCCGGCCTCGGCCCTGCCGCAGGCCCCTGAAAGGGTCGCGCTGCCCGCCCCAGACGCTGTGCTCGACCGCATCCTGGTCGCCTCCTGCAATGACGAGGAACAGCCGAGCCCGACGCTCGCCACGCTCGGCGAGGAAGAGGCCGACCTGTTCCTGATGATCGGCGACAATGTCTATGGCGACACCGATCACGGCAAGTATCAGAGCAACCAGCCCGAGCTGGACGAGCTGCGCGAAGCCTTCGGCGAACTGGCGCAGCGCGAGGAATTCCGTCAGGTCCGCGCCAAATTCCCGATGATGGTGGCCTGGGACGACCATGATTATGGTGCCAATGATGGCGGCAAGGATTTTCCCTTCAAGGCGCTGTCGGAACGGATCCACGAGACCTTCTGGGGCCTCGACGGCGAAGAGGTCGGCCAGTATCCCGGCACCTATTATGCCCGCAGCTTCGGCCCCGAGGGCCAGCGCGTGCAGATCATCGTGCTCGATACGCGTTTCTTCCGCTCCGACCTGACGCCGACGGATGAGCCGGGCGCGGTGGGCAAGGAACGCTATGTCCCGGCGCCGGAGGGCTCGATGCAGGACATGCTGGGCGCGGCGCAGTGGACGTGGCTGGAAAACCGGCTGCAGGACCCGGCCGATATCCGCTTCATTGTCTCGTCCATCCAGGTCATGCCGACGGTGCATGGCTGGGAAGCCTGGGACAAGCTGCCGGACGAGCGCGCGCGCCTGTTCGAACTCGTCCAGTCGACCGGGGCGGAGGGCGTCGTCTTCCTGTCCGGCGACCGCCATGCCGGCTTCGTCTATGAGGAGCGCGGCGTTTTGCCCTACGCGGCCAATGAGCTGACCGCCTCTTCGCTGAACCTCTCCTTCGCCGAGGAAAGCGCCGAGCGCGACAGCCGCCAGATCGGGGGGGCCTATCCGCCTGAAAATTACGGCGTGGTGGAGATCGACTGGGCCGGTGAAACCGTGTCACTCGTTGTGAAAGACAGTGATGGCCGCACCGCACGGCGGAATGATATTGCTTTTTCCGATATTGGGGTCGATTAAGCGCCCGCGCAGGCGGGGCGATTCGTTGGAACCTTAGGGAGTCGCCGGGACATGGCTGACTATCGCAATGTTTGGGTGCTGATCGCCGCGACGGCCTTCCTGCAGCTGGGGATCGGCATCCTGAATGTCGTCACCCCGCTTGGCCTTGAGACGCTGGGCGTCAATCCGGGCCTGATCGGGGCCGTGGCGGCCGGCAATGCGGTCGGCTTCATGGCCGGGGCATGGACCTCCTCCAATGCGATCATCCTGTTCGGCAATATCCGTGTCTTTTCGGCGGCTGCCGCCGTCAGCGGCGCGACGGTGCTGGCGATGCAGCTGGCGCTCGACCCGTGGAGCTGGACGGCGATGCGCGTCATCCAGGGTGCGGCCTTCGCCTGGATGTTCTCCTCGATTGAATCCTGGCTCGGCGCGACGGTGTCGGCCAAGAGCCGCGGCAGTGTCAGCGGCTTCTACCACCTGATCGGCAAGCTTGCGCTGGTGATGGGTCCGTTCTTCGTCGCCGGGCTCGCGCCGATCGATTTCCGGCCGTATCTGTGGTGCGCCATCTTCCTCTGCCTGTCGCTGCTGCCGGTCTGCCTGACACGCCGCGGCGAGCCGGCCGCGCCGGGCAATGAGACGTTTCCGCTGCGCCGCCTGTTCATGCTGGCGCCATCGGCGGTGATCGCGGTCTTCCTGGCCGGGGTCATCAATAGCGGCACCATGGCGCTGTTGCCCATCTATGCCGGGGTCGCGCTGCCGGATGTGGTGGGCGGGGCGACCGGAGCGGCGGCACTCGCGGCGGCTGCGGCCTGGGTCGGCGGGCTGATCAGCCAGTGGCCGGCCGGGCGGATTTCCGACCATATCGACCGGCGCCTGGTGATTGCCGTCATGGCGGGCATCTCCACGGCAGCAGCGCTGGTACTCGGGCTCTTTCCGGGCCTGCCGCGCAACACCATCCTGATCGCCCTGGCCGTCTGGGGGGCGGGGTCGCTTTCCTTCTACGGGATCGGTGTCGCCCACGCCATCGACCGGGCCGACCATAGCCATATCGCCCGTGTGATGTCGGGTCTGCTTTTCGTCTGGGCTTTCGGCTCGGTGATCGGGCCGCCGCTTTCCGGTTACGCCTTCCGGCTGCCATTTACCGATGGCGGGCTCTTCCTGCTGACTGCAATTTTGTCGGCCGTGCTGATGATTTCCCTGCTGTGGCGGCGGGCTTCGCGGAAAGAAGCGCCCTCCGAAGTCCAGGAACCCTGGAATATTACTCTACCCACAACGGCAACCGCCGTAGAAATCGACCCGCGGGCCGAGTAGGGAAAAGCTGCGTCCATCCCGCGTACCCATCCGGTTGCGCCGAGAGTTTGCAGTGTTATAAGGCCACAAGTTTTTAAAGGGCCACAGGCCCGTTGCCCGCTGATTCCAAGAGGCCAAATTTACCCATGAACATACATGAATATCAGGCCAAAGCCGTCCTGAAGTCGTATGGTGCCCCGGTTGCTGACGGTGTGCCGGTTCTTTCCCTCGATGATGTCCAGAAGGCGGTCGACAGCCTGCCCGGGCCGCTCTGGGTGGTGAAGAGCCAGATCCATGCCGGTGGTCGCGGCAAGGGCAAGTTCGTGGAAAAGGAAGCCGGTGAGAAGGGTGGCGTTCGCCTCGCCTTCAAGAAGGAAGAAGTGCTGGAGCATGCCAAGGCGATGCTCGGCCATCACCTCGTCACCGCCCAGACGAGCAAGGAAGGCAAGCAGGTCAACCGCCTCTATATCGAGGACGGCGCCGACATCGACCGTGAGCTTTACCTCTCGCTGCTGATCGACCGCGCGACCGGAAAGCCGGCCTTCGTCGCCTCCACCGAAGGCGGCATGGATATCGAGGAAGTCGCGCATTCCACGCCGGAAAAGATCCTTACCCTGCCGATCGACCCGATGGCGGGTGTGACCGACAAGGACAGCGAACAGCTGTGCGACGCGCTGAAGCTCGAGGGCGATGCACGCGCCGACGGCATGAAGCTCTTCCCGGTGCTCTACAAGGCCTTCATCGAGAAGGACATGTCGATGCTGGAGATCAACCCGCTCATCGTCATGGAAAACGGCCATCTTCGCGTCCTCGACGCCAAGGTCTCCTTCGACAGCAACGCGCTCTTCCGTCATCCCGACATCGTCGAGCTGCGTGACAAGACCGAGGAAGACGAAAAGGAAATCGAGGCCTCCGAATGGGACCTCGCCTATATCGCCCTTGATGGCACGATCGGCTGCATGGTCAACGGGGCCGGCCTCGCCATGGCGACGATGGACATCATCAAGCTCTACGGTGAAGAGCCGGCGAACTTCTGCGATGTCGGCGGCGGCGCGAACAAGGAAAAGGTCGCGGCCGCTTTCAAGATCATCATGAAGGACCCGAACGTGAAGGGCATCCTGGTGAACATCTTCGGCGGCATCATGAAGTGTGACGTGATCGCAGAGGGCGTTATCGCCGCGGTGAAAGAGACCAATCTCGGCGTTCCGCTGGTTGTCCGTCTCGAAGGCACGAATGTCGACAAGGGCAAGGAAATCATCGCGAATTCCGGCCTCAACGTGATCCCCGCCGACGATCTCGACGATGCGGCGAAGAAGATCACCGAAGCGATTAAGGGCTAAACCGACCCGCGATGACCCGCCTGGCTTTCTCCCTCGCCAAACTGGCCATGCCTGCAATCATGCTTGCAGGGCTGCCGGCGTGCGGGGCAAAGGCGGGCGGCCTTGAGCCGACGATCTCCGGCGAGGTAACGGCCCCTGACGGGGCTGGGTCCGTGCTCACCGAATTCGTGAAGGTCTGTGCGCCTGTCGTGGTCGATGACGCGCAGCCTGGAGAGGTGCTCGCGGCCAATGGCTGGGAGATGCCGTCTACGTCCGAGGTGGAGAACATGGCCCGTGCGGGCACCATGGCGGCCGAAAAGGCGGACCTCTTCCTTTCGGCCCAGGTCACCCCGATTGACTTTCCTCACCTGCAGGGCGTGACCTGCATGGTGAACGTCCTCGATAAAGCGACGGTTAGCGATGTCGATCTTTCGGGGTTGGAAGGGGTCAACGGCTTCATCGGCGACACGGAGAGCTATGGCGATGCCGGCCCCGAACTGGGCCGCTGGAGCGGTGTGGCGGCAGACGGTCAGGTCATCACGATTTACGCCATGAAAGTGTCGGACGGGCGGTATCTTACCCTGTCCATGAACAAGTCAAAGCCGGTCCAGCCGGCGCCAAACGATGCGCAATAGGAAGCACTGAATGTCCATCCTCATCGATTCCAATACCAAAGTCATTGTCCAGGGCCTGACCGGCAATACCGGCTCGTTCCATACCAACCAGGCGCTGGACTATTTCGGCACCAAGATGGTCGCCGGGACGCACCCCAAGAAGGCCGGCCAGAAATGGACCGCCGACAATGGCGCCGAACTGCCGATCTATGCGACGGCCGGCGACGCCAAGGAAGCCACCGGCGCAACCGCTTCGGTGATCTATGTCCCGCCGGTTGGCGCAGCGGCCGCCATCGAGGAAGCGATCGACGCGGAAATCCCGCTCATCGTCTGCATCACCGAAGGCGTTCCGGTGCTCGACATGGTGCGCGTGAAAGCGAAGCTGGAGAAATCCAAGTCGCGCCTGATCGGCCCGAACTGCCCCGGCGTGCTGACCCCGGAAGAGTGCAAGATCGGCATCATGCCGGGCAAGATCTTCTCCAAGGGCTCCGTTGGCGTCGTGTCCCGTTCGGGCACGCTGACCTATGAAGCCGTGTTCCAGACCTCGAATGCCGGCCTCGGCCAGACCACGGCGGTCGGCATTGGCGGCGACCCCGTCAATGGCACGAACTTCATCGACGTGCTGGAGATGTTCCTCGCGGATGACGCTACGGAAAGCATCATCATGATCGGCGAGATCGGCGGGTCCGCCGAAGAGGAAGCTGCTCAGTTCCTGAAGGACGAAGCCAAGAAGGGCCGCAAGAAGCCGACCGTCGGCTTTATCGCTGGCCGTACCGCGCCTCCGGGCCGCAC
Organism: Henriciella aquimarina; assembly: GCF_002088975.1. Taxonomy (GTDB): domain Bacteria; phylum Pseudomonadota; class Alphaproteobacteria; order Caulobacterales; family Hyphomonadaceae; genus Henriciella; species Henriciella aquimarina. Next base: position 239,966 of record NZ_NCST01000116.1, on the reverse strand, counting down.
CATGGGCCATGCCGGTGCCATTGTTTCGGGCGGGAAAGGCGATGCACCGTCCAAGATCGCGGCAATGGAAGATGCTGGTATCAAGGTGTCACCCAGCCCTGCGCGGCTCGGCGATACCATGGTAGAGGTTCTTAAAGGTTAGTCGCGGACTATATAGACCGGATGGCGGCCAGACGAGGCCCTTAAAGACCCCGCCGGGCCGTCCGGACAAGTCTCAGGACGGTAGTGAAAAATGGCAGATGACGGATCTCCGGTAACTGGCAATCGCAGCACGCGGAACAGCGCGATGCTGGATACGGCCTTTCTTTATGGCGGCAGCGCGGTCTGGATCGAGAAGATGCAGGCCGCTTATGCGCGCAACCCCAACTCCGTGCCCGAAAGCTGGCGGGATTTCTTCCGCGAGCTGGGCGATGGCGGTGAGGCGGCCGAGCGCAATGCCGACGGGGCCAGCTGGAAGCGCCAAGCCTGGCCGACCCCCGTCGATGCCGATCAGGTCGCGGCCTTCGACGGCAACTGGTCGATGCTCGAGCCGAAGCTCAAGGACAAGCTGAAAGCCGAAAAGCCGGCTGCCTCAGAGGCCGATCTCGAGGTCGCGGTCAAGGATTCCATCCGCGCGCTGATGATGATCCGGGCCTACCGGGTGCGCGGCCACCTGGCCGCCCAGCTCGACCCGCTGGCCATGGACGACAAGAATGACCAGCCCGAGCTCGATCCGGCCAATTACGGCTTCGGGCCCGAGGACATGGACCGCGCGATCTTCATCGACGGCTATCTCGGCCTCGACTATGCGACCATCAACGAGATGGTCGAGATCCTGCGCCGGACCTATTGCTCGACCATCGGGATCGAGTTCCAGCACATCTCCTCGCCGGAAGAGAAAGCCTGGCTGCAGGAGCGCATCGAGGGCCCGGACAAGGGCGTCGCCTTCACCCCGGAAGGCAAGAAGGCGATCCTCGCCAAGCTGATCGAAGCCGAGACGTTCGAACGCTTCCTGCACCGGCGTTATCCGGGCACCAAGCGCTTCGGCCTCGATGGCGGTGAAGCCGCTGTCCCGGCGCTGGAGCAGATCATCAAGCGCGGCGGTGCGCTCGGCGTCAACGAGATCGTCGTCGGCATGCCCCACCGCGGGCGCCTGAACATGCTGGCCGCCGTGATGGGCAAGCCGTATGAGAAGATCTTCCACGAATTCCAGGGCGGCTCGACGCAAGGCGCGGAAGGCTTCGGCTCCGGCGATGTGAAATACCACCTCGGCGCCTCCTCGGACCGCTCCTTCGACGGCAATGACGTCCACCTGACCATGAACGCCAACCCGTCTCACCTTGAGGCGGTGAATCCGGTCGTGCTCGGCCGGACGCGCGCCAAGCAGGCCATGGAGGCCGACGAGACCGGCACGCTGGACCGCTCGCACAAGCTGCCGCTGCTGCTGCACGGCGATGCGTCCTTTGCCGGCCAGGGGGTTGTTTCGGAATGTTTCGCGCTGTCGGGCCTGGCGGGCTACCGCACGGGTGGCACGGTGCACTTCATCGTCAACAACCAGATCGGCTTTACCACCAGCCCGATGTATTCGCGCTCCTCGCCCTATCCCTCCGATGTGGCGCTGATGGTGCAGGCGCCGATCTTCCACGTGAACGGCGATGATCCGGAAGCGGTGACCTACTGCGCCAAGGTGGCAACCGAGTACCGCCAGAAATTCGGCAAGGACGTCGTCATCGACATGTTCTGCTACCGGCGCTTCGGCCACAATGAGGGTGACGAACCGATGTTCACCCAGCCGGTCATGTACACCAACATCAAGACCCACAAGTCGACCCGCGAGATCTATGCCGCGCGCCTGGTCGAAGAGGGGCTGGTTTCGGCCGACGAGGTCGAGGCCCAGATCAAGGAATTCGGCGACTTCCTCGACAAGGCGTTCGAGGAGGGCAAGGGCCTGAAGACCGAGAAGGCCGACTGGCTGGACGGCGAATGGTCCGGCCTCGGCCTGCCCGAGGATGATGAGCGCCGCGGCAAGACCGGCGTCTCGAAGAAGAAGCTTCAGGAAATCGGCGAGAAGCTCACCACGGTTCCCGACGGTGTCGACGTTCACAAGACGCTGAAGCGGGTCATCGACGGGCGCCGCGAGGCGATCACGTCGGGCTCCGGCCTCGACTGGTCGACCGCCGAGCATCTGGCCTTCGCAACCCTGCTCGACGAAGGCTTCCCGGTGCGCCTCTCGGGCCAGGATTCCGGGCGCGGCACCTTCTCGCAGCGCCACAGCCACTTCGTCGACCAGAAGACCGGCAAGCGCTTCACGCCGCTGAACAATCTCGGTGAGAACCAGGCGCCTTACGAGGTGATCGATTCGCTGCTCTCCGAAGAGGCCGTGCTCGGCTATGAGTATGGCTATTCGCTGGCCGATCCGAACGCGCTCGTGCTCTGGGAAGCCCAGTTCGGGGACTTCTCGAACGGCGCCCAGGTCTATTTCGACCAGTTCATTTCTTCCGCCGAGCGCAAGTGGCTGCGGATGAGTGGTCTCGTCTGCCTGTTGCCGCATGCCTATGAAGGCCAGGGCCCGGAACACTCTTCCGCCCGGCTGGAGCGCTTCCTGCAGATGTGCGCGGAAGACAATATGCAGGTGGTCAACCTGACGACGCCGGCGAACTATTTCCACGCCCTGCGCCGCCAGATCCATCGCGATTTCCGCAAGCCGCTGATCATCATGACGCCGAAGTCGCTGCTGCGCCACAAGCTGGCCGTGTCGACGCTGGACGAGATGAACACCAAGTCCTCCTTCCACCGCGTGCTCTGGGACGATGCCGAGACGCCGGGCCGCGAGGGCAAGGTGAAGCTTGCCAAGGACAACAAGGTCCGCCGCGTCGTGCTGTGCTCCGGCAAGGTCTATTACGACCTGTTCGAGGCGCGCGAGGAGAAGGGAATCGACGACATCTACCTGCTGCGCGTCGAGCAGTTCTACCCGGTCCCGCGCAAGTCGCTTATGCAGGAGCTGAAGCGCTTCAAGCAGGCCGAGATGGTCTGGTGCCAGGAAGAGCCGCGCAATATGGGCGGCTGGACTTTCATGCGCGACGAGATCGAATGGGCCTGCAACCAGGTCGGCTGCGAACAGCCGCGTCCGAAATATGCCGGACGCCCGCCATCGGCCGCCACGGCCACCGGCCTTCTGTCACAACACAACAAGGAGCGGGACGCACTGATCGCCGCCGCGCTGGGCGACCAGCCGGTGGAAGACAGCATCGTCTCCGCCTGATCAGACTTTCAGGAACGAAACGGACTAGACATGACTGACATTATCGTGCCGCAGCTCGGCGAAAGCGTCACAGAGGCGACCGTCGGCCAGTGGCTGAAGAAGGCCGGGGACACGGTCTCGAAGGATGAGGTTCTGGTCGAACTGGAAACCGATAAGGTTTCAGTCGAGGTTGCCGCTACGGCAGATGGTACGCTGTCTGAAATCGTCGCCAATGAAGGCGACACCGTCGAGATCGGTGCCGTGCTGGGCCGTCTCGGCAGTGGCAGCGGGGCCGGCGCGAAATCCGGCAATGGCGATGCCAAGGCTGAGAAGGCCGCAAAAACCGAAGAAGCGCCCAAGCAAGCGACGGCTGGCGGCTCCGGCGGCGGCAAGCTCGTCGATGTGGCCGTGCCGGCCATGGGCGAGAGTGTCACCGAAGGCACGATCGGCGAGTTCCTGAAACAGGTCGGCGACAGCGTCTCCAAAGACGAGACCATCGCCGAGATCGAGACCGACAAGGTCGCCCTTGAAGTGCCGGCCAGCGCCGATGGCACGATTGCCGAATGGCTGGTCAGCGCCGGCGACACGGTCGAGCCGGGCACGGTCATCGCCCGTATCAGCCAAGGCGCCAGCGGCGGGGCCGGTGTGGCCAAGGAAGCCCGCGTGACCGAAGGCGCGCCGACGACGCAAACCCCGGCGGAAACCGGTGTTTCGGCCTCGGGCCAGGAAGACCGTCCGGTCTCTCCGTCGGTTCGTCGCATCTCGTCGGAAGCCGGTGTGAACCCGCAGGAGATTCCGGGTTCGGGCCGCGAAGGCCGCGCCACCAAGGCCGATGCGCTGGAGTTTGTGAACAAGGCCGCCCAGTCCGGCGGCAGCCAGCAGCCGCAGCAGGCCAAGCCGCAACGGGATATCGGCCCGCGCGAAGAGCGCGTGAAGATGACGCGCCTGCGCCAGACCATCGCCCGGCGCCTGAAAGAGGCCCAGGACACGGCCGCCATGCTGACCACATTCAACGATGTGGACATGACGGCGGTGATGGACCTGCGCAAACGCTACAAGGATGCCTTCCTCGAGAAGCATGGCGTGAAGCTCGGCTTCATGGGCTTCTTCGTGAAGGCCTGTGTCAGTGCGCTGCAGGAAATCCCGGCGGTGAATGCCGAGATCGACGGCACCGACATCATTTACAAGAACCATTACGATATGGGCATCGCGGTCGGCACCGACAAAGGCCTTGTCGTGCCGGTGGTGCGTGACTGTGACGAGCTTTCCATTGCCGAAGTCGAGAAGGGCATTGGCGACCTTGGCAAGAAGGCGCGCGACGGCTCACTGTCGATTGCCGACATGCAGGGTGGCACCTTCACCATCACGAATGGCGGCATCTATGGCTCGCTGATGTCGACGCCGATCCTCAACCCCCCGCAATCCGGCGTGCTCGGCATGCACCGCATCGAGCAGCGCCCGGTCGCCATCAATGGCGAGGTGAAGATCCGCCCGATGATGTATCTGGCGCTCTCCTACGACCACCGCATCGTCGACGGCAAGGAAGCCGTCACCTTCCTGGTGCGCGTGAAGGAAGCTCTCGAAGATCCGGAGCGTCTGCTGCTGGAAGTCTAGATTGCGCCCGTCTGGCGGACGGACATGACAAGATGGATGAGGCCCCATGGTTTGCCCGTGGGGCCTTTCTTTTTTGAGCCTCTTCTCTTGGAAAATAAAAACTGATCTGAATCAGGGCGCTACCTGACCCTGTCCGGGATTTAACGCATTTCTTGGAACGTCCCGCTTAGGCCCCCCGTTGGTTGGGTCAGCAGAACGCTGAAAAGGAGACTGCCATGAAACGTGCACTGTTGACCGCCACCGCCGCTATGGCCTTTGCCGCAACGCCGGCTTTTGCCCAGGTTGTCGATGGCGAAGCGACCGGTGATGTGACCTCGAGCACCGAAGTGACCACCGACATTCCGGAAACGGCAGCCGAAACCGGTGCTGACGTGACCACCAAGGTCGAAACGGACGTCGAGAAGAAAACCGACGAAGCATCTGATTGGGCCTCCGACACGGAAATGGAAGCCAATACCGACGTCGAGACCGAAGCCGAAACCGGTATGGGTGGCGAGTATTACGAGAATGAAGCCGATGCGGCCGCTGATTCCGATCTGAATACCGGCGCCGATGTCGAAGTGGACGTCAAGACGCCTGATACGCCGGATGCCGACGTATCGGTCGAAGGTGAAACCGACACCGACGTCGAAGTCGAAACCGATACCCCGGACTAGACCTTTCTGGTCAATCCGGAAGAAAGCCCCGCGGGCCTGTTTGGCTGGCGGGGTTTTTCTCGTCCGGAGGGCTGGGCCCGGCGCTTTGGAACATCAGGGCGCGGGCACCCGTTGCACCGCCAGAGACGACGATATGAGGAGTTTGCCATGAAAAAGGTTCTGATGACCGCAACAGCAGCCATGGCGCTTGCGGCCACCCCGGCCATCGCACAAGGCTATGGCGCCCAATCCGAAGCCAGCACCGAGGTGCAGGCCAACACCAACGCCCAGGGCGGTCCGTATGCAAGCGACCGTGGCGATGCCAGCCAGCGTTACGGCGCGCTGGACGGTCAGGCTGGCCAGCAAGACGATCTGGCCGGTGCCCGCGATCAGGCGCAGGACAAGCCCACCGTGAACGGCACGCCGCTGACGCAATATGAAATGGAGCAGCTCAGGAAAGTCGGCCCCGAAGCGGTCGAGGATGTCGACACGCTCGACGAGGACGATACCAGCTACTAGGCGCCAGCAGCAAAGCTGACAGGATTGGCCCCGCAGTCGAGACCGGTTGCGGGGCTTTTCTATGCCTCGAGTTCGACGTCCCAGTAGAGATAGTCCATCCAGGTCTCGTGCAGGAAGTTTGGCGGGAAGCGCCGGCCGATCTCCTGCAGCTGGTAATTGGACGGGCGGACAGGCTTGCGGTTCGGGATCATGCCGGACTCGTCGGGCATGCGCCCGCCCTTCTTCAGATTGCAGGGCGAACAGGCCGTGGCGATATTGGTCCAGCTTGTGCGCCCGCCCTTCGAGCGCGGGATGACATGGTCGAAGGTCAGGTCGTCCGGGCGCCCGCAATAGACGCATTTGAAGCCGTCGCGCAGGAAGACGTTGAAGCGGGTAAAGGCCGGCGAGCGGTCCTGGTGCACGAATTCGCGCAGCGCGATAACCGATGGCAGGCGCATCTCGAAGCTCGGAGAGCGCACGATGGTGTCATATTCCGCGATGATGTCGACGCGGTCGAGGAAGACGGCCTTCACGACGTCCTGCCAGGACCAGAGTGACAGCGGATAATAGGAGAGCGGGCGGAAATCCGCATTCAAAACGAGAGCTGGCCGGCCCTGGGGCGGGCTCGTCAGGACTTCAGGCATCTTTCAGCCCTCCCACGGTCCTGCACAATGGTCTGAGTGCCTCGTTAGTGAACACGCACCTCCATCGATTCGCGGGTATCTTTAGTGATTCCCGACAACGAGTTTATGACAGTTTCCGGCTTTGGCTAGTCTCTGGAGTCATTTCCCCCGCCTTCGCCTATAGCTGTTGCGGATTCAGGCGCGCCCGCCCCCGTCGGCGGCATAGGCTTTTTCGCGTTCGGCATTGATCCAGCCCCAGAGCAGGTGGGCGGCGACACCGCGATAGGGCCGCCAGGCATCGGCGAGCGCGGTGAACGCCTTTGCCTCGTGGCGCGCTTCGGCTTCGCTCAGCAGGCGGTAGGATTCCATCAGGCCGACATCGCCTTGCGGGAAGGCGTCGAGCCGGCCGCAGGAGAGCAGGAAGAGATCGGCGGTCCACGGGCCGATGCCCTTCACCGCGACCAGTTCCTTGCGCGCGGCCTCCATGTCGGCCCCATGCACGCGGGCGAGATCCAGCGCGCCCGTGTGGATGGCGTCTGCGATGGAGCGTAGGTGGCGGATCTTCGGGCGCGACAGGCCGCAGGCGCGCAGCGTCTCCTCGTCGGCGCCGAGCACGGCATCGGTGCAGACCTCGCCGAGGGCCGTCTCGACACGCCCCCAGATGCTGGCCGCCGCCTTGGTCGTGATCTGCTGAAAGGCGATCATGCGGGCGATGACGGCATAGTCGGGTGCCCCCACCCGCCATTGTGGCACGCCGATGCCCTCGAAGGCGCGGGCAAGCGCTGTGTCACGCGCGCTGAGCCAGGTGCAGGCCTCGTGCAGCGTGTCCGGGTCCGGCCCGCTCATGGCGCAAGGTCTTCGCGTGTGCGCCCCTGGGCGGCGAGGCCTTCGTCCAGCAGGCGTTCGGAGCTTTCTTCCAGCTCCGCCTGCAGCTTTGCGAAGAATTCCTTGCGGGGCAGGCCGGCGGGAATGGGAGGCTGGGCTTCGTAGACGACAAGGCCGGGCCGGCGGGTCAGCCCGCGTGCCGGCCAGCAAAGGCCGGAATTCGTCGCCAGCGGCACGACGGGCACTTCGAGCGCATTGTAGAGCGCGCTCAGCCCGGCGGACTTGTAGTCGGCCGGGTGGCCGGGCTTTGTGCGCGTGCCTTCCGGATAGATGAGGATCTGGCGGCCATCCTCGACGCAGCTCTTGCCCTGCCGGATCATCATTTTCAGCGTCTTCGACGTGCCGGCCCGGTCGATGGCGATCATCTTCGTCTTCAGCGCATACCAGCCCAGCGCCGGATACCAGAGCAGTTCGCGCTTCATGATGACGGCCGGATCGCGGAACAGGATGAAGGGAATGAAGACGTCCAGCATCGCCTGGTGCTTGCCGGCGATCAGCAGTGGGCCGTCGGGAATGTGCTCGCGCCCGCGCAGCTTCACCCGCACCCCGCAGAGCAGCCACAGGCCGAGGCGGATATATTGCGCATAGAGCCCGATGGCGGCGCTGGCGAAGCGGCGCGGCAGCAGCATGGTCGGCAGGGCGGCAATCCCGATCACGGCCATCCCGCCATAGAGCCAGATCACGAAAAGAATGGAACGCAACGTGTTCATAGAACCGATTTCAGGGAATGATTGACGGTGCCGCCAGCCGCCCAGCGTGCGGCGAGCCCGGCGCCGACCGGGGTGACGGCGAGGATGACCAGGTCCCAGAAGTCGAGCGAGAGCTGCGGCAGGAGCTGGCTCTGCGTCCCGGCGCTCTGGGCGGAAAAGACGATCATCGCGGTGACGGCCAGGGCGACGAGCGATCCGGCCGAGCCCGCTTTCAGGCCGAGCGTCCAGAAGCGGCGTTCGAACAGGCTCGCGATGAAGCGGTCTTCCGCGCCCGCGAGATGCAGCACGTCGACAATGTCGCGGCGCGCCAAGAGGGCGGCATGGGTGGCAAAGGCGATGACGGCGATGGCGGTGGCCGTCAGCAGGACGACGATGCCGATGGCCGCAATGCGCAGCGTGCCAAGCGCGCGCTGCACCTCGGAGGCATAGTCGGCATGCGATTCGGCGGTGGCGTTAAAGCCGGCGTCGGTGAGCGCGGCGGTGACGACCCCGGCCTCGGCCGGCGCGTCCTGTGTGGTCTCAACCGCGATCAGGATGGGCATGGGCACGCCGGCCGGGATGCCGCCGGGCCCGAAGCTTGGTGCGAGCAGCCTGTTCAGTTCCTCCTGGCTCAGCACGCTGGACGAGCGGATGCCATCGAGCCCGCGCACGATGGAGGCGGCATCTTCCGCGCCCCGCCGGTCTGTGTCCTTCAGGCGTACCGTCATCTCGCCCTCGACCTGGGCCGACCAGGCATGCGCGGCGGTGTAGGTGCCACGCGCGGTCAGCGTGGCCAGAACGGCGAGAAAGCAGAGGGCAGCCACAACGAAGAAGAGGGCGGCTTCCCGGGCATCGCTTTCCGGCAGGAGGGGAGTGGGCTTCGACATCAGGCGCTCTGGTGTTCCACATCGCGCACGAGCAGGCCATGCTGGAGGCGCATGACGGGCGCGTCGAATTCGCGGATCAGGCTGAGGTCATGGGTGGCGATGATGATGGTCGTGCCGAGCCGTCGGTTGAGTTCGACGAACAGCCGGAAGATGCGTTTGCCCATCTCCGGGTCGACATTGCCGGTCGGCTCGTCGGCGATCAGCAGGTCCGGCTTGTTGATGAGGGCGCGGGCGATGGAGAGGCGCTGCTGCTCGCCGCCCGAGAGCGATTGCGGCAGGGCGTGCATGCGCTCGCCCAGGCCGACCCAGCGCAGGAGATCCACAACTTCCTCGCGATAGGTGCCGGGCTTCTGGCCCGAAACGCGCAGCGGCAGGGAGACATTCTCGAAGGCGGTCAGATGGTCCAGCAGGCGGAAATCCTGGAAGACGACCCCGATGCGCCGGCGAAGCGCCGAGAGCTGCTTGCGTGACAAGGCGCTGGTGCGCAGGCCGAACAGGTGAACCTCGCCCTGGGTGGGCGCATGGGCGAGATAAAGCAGCTTCAGCAGGGAAGACTTGCCCGCCCCGGAAGCGCCTGTCAGGAAGGTGAAGGTGCCCGGCTTCAGGCGCAAATCGATGTCGCTCAACACGTCATCGGCGGTGTCATAGCGCAGGGAGACGCCATTGAGCTCAACGGCCGGTTCGTCGGCTGTGTCCGGTCTGAAACGGTTCATTAACGACCTTTCAATCCTGCAAGGCTCTAATCGACTATCACAGCGAATTGCGCGATTGTCCAAGCCATGATCCTCACCTGTCCGAACTGCGAGACCCAGTATTTCGCCGATGACTCCACAATTGGTGAATCGGGCCGCACGGTGAAGTGCGCGGCCTGCGACTATTCATGGTTTGTCGGCCCGGAAGGCGAGGTCAAGGGCGCACGCGGCCCGATTGCCGGGGCGCATGAAGCTTACCGCGAAAAGGTGCGCGAGCGCCGCCGCCGGGCCAGCCGCTCGGCCGCCGTCATGGCCTGGCTGGTCGTTGGCGGTGTGTTCGGCGCGATCATCGCCGGCAGTGTGATTTTCCGCGACCGCGTGGTGCAGGTCTGGCCGCAATCGGCGGCGACCTTCAAGGCGGCGGGCCTGGAAGTGAACCGCTTCGGCCTGGAATTCCTGGAGACCGAGGCCGAGCGCTATTTCGACGGGACGACGCCGATCCTCGAGATCACCGGCGATGTCGAGAACACGTCCGGGCGCCAGCGCGGCGCGCCCTATGTGCGCGTGCTGCTGCTGGACGAGGCCGGCAAGACAATCGGGGAATCCTTCGCGCCGGTGACGCCGGAACAGATCCCGGCCGGGCGCCGGGGCAGCTTCAAGACCCGTGTGGAGAACCCGCCCTTCGAGGCCTTCGAACTGGAGCTGCAATTTGCCACCGAATCGGAGGTGCAAGCGCAGTCACAGTCTGTCGCCGACGCCAACACTGCGGTAGAGACACGCTCTGCCGGAGAGGTCGAGTGAGCGAAGACACCCCCAAGATCGATACCGTCCTGGATGAAGCGACGCTGATGGCCCGCATCGAGGAGCTGGCCGACCGGCTGGCGCCGCGCCTGACCGGCGAATGGTCGGCCATCAATATCCTGATCGGGGCGACGCCGTTTACCAGCGATCTCCTGAAGGCGCTCGCCCGGCGCGGCATTCACCCGGTCCTCGATGCGCTGTGGCTGGAAAGCTATCGCGACGAGCGCGAAAGCTCCGGACGGGTGCTGGTGCGCGCCGACATTGTGCGCCCGGTGAAGGATCGCGGCGTTCTGATCATCGATGATGTGTTCGATACGGGCCGGACGCTCGCCTTTGCCCGCTCCCACATGATGACAAAGGGTGCGCGCGAGGTGATCACCGTGGCGCTGGCGCGCAAGCCCTGGGCGCCGACGGGCGCCGACGATGTCGACTTTCACGCCTTCGATGCGCCGGGGCGGTTTCTCGTCGGCTATGGCATGGACGATGCGGGCAAGTATCGCGGCCTGCCCTATATCGGCGCGCTGGATTAGGCGTCAGCCCTTCCCGTCGAGCCAGTCGAGGATGTCCGCGGTAACCTTGTCTGTGCCCGGTTCGTCGACGATCCAGTGGGCGTGGTTCGGATATTCCAGATAGTCGCCCGACACCCCCGCCTTGGCATATTTCTCGCCGACCTTGCGGACCGCTTTCACCGGCGTGGCGCGGTCTTTCTTCGCGCCGATGGTCAGCGTCGGGATGGTGACCTGGGCTTCGTCGAGCGGCGCCGGCTCCCCGAGGTCGGCATAGACCTTTCCGGAATCATGGCGCGCGGCCTTGTAGATCTCGTCATGGCGCGCCTTCGGCACGGCGTTCAGCACGCCCCAGCCAAAGCCGAAGCGGCCAACCTTGTAGCTGCCTTCGGGGATCTTCTTGCGGCCATGCTTGAGGATATTCCAGAAGGTGATCATCAGCCGCAGGTCCTGGACCTGGCAGTCCGGCGTCTGTGCCGGGGTGAGGAAGATGGCGGCGCTGGCTTCGCCCCGGGCGGCAAGGTGCTGGGTGATCAGCCCGCCCATGGAGTGGCCCATGATGACGGGTTTCTCCCCGGTTTCGGCGGTGAGTTTCTGCGCCTCGGCGGCCATTGCCTCGATATAGTCCGACAGGCGCAGATCCTTGAGCCCGTCCGGCGGCGGGCCGACCGTGCGCATGTCGGGAAAGAGGGTCGGCGCCTCGACGCGCCAGCCGGCGGCCTCGAACGGCGCCCGCATTGTCTCCCACACATCGCCGCCGCAGCCGACACCGTGGATCATCAGAATGGTCTTTGTCATGGATCACGCCCTCCCAGTGCGCGAGGGCCCATGAAAGCGGTTCAGGTCTCGTTCGTCCAGCGGGCAAACCGCCGGGCCACCTCTTCATAGACCGGGCGCTTGAACGGGACGATCAGGCCGGGCGTTTCCGACAGGTGGGCCCAGCGCCAGGCGTCGAATTCAGGCGTGTGCTTGTCGAGGCGGATATCGCTGTCGGAGCCCTTGAAGCGCAAGGCGAACCATTTCTGGCGCTGGCCGATATAAGGCCCGGGCATGCGCCGGCGGATCTCGGCGGGGAATTCGTAGGTGAGCCAGTCCTCGGTCTCTTCCATCACCTCGACGAGCTTGGCGGAGAGGCCGACTTCCTCTTCCAGCTCGCGAAGCGCGGCGTCGGCCGCGTCTTCCCCTTCATCGACGCCGCCCTGCGGCATCTGCCACTGGAAGGCGCCGCGGCCATTGATGCGGCGGCCAAGAAAGACGTGGCCCGCGCCCGAAAACAGGGCGAGGCCGACATTGGGCCGGTAAAGGCTGGTATCGCTGGTTGTTGCACTCACCCCAGCGTATCTAGACATTATCCGCCGGCTTGCCCACCCGTTTCATCGGAGATGTCAGCTGTGTCGACGGTTTCGGGCGCCGGGCGGGCGGCTTTGGTCACGCTCGAGGCCGGGGCCAGCAGGATGCCTTTTTCTTCAAGGCTGTCGGTCCATTCCTTCAGAATGTCGATCGTGATCGGATAGGCCATGCCGGTGCCGAGCGAGTGGCCGCCTTCCAGTGCGATCGTCTCCAGTTCCAGAAGCTTGGTCTCGATCTCGCTGCCGTCCGGGCGGGCGTCGATGACGGTGTCGGACTGGCGGAAGCGCAGGCCGGTCTTGTCGGCGGCCCTGGTGAAGCTCGAACTGGAGGAGAGGGTGCCATCCTCGATGAAGGCGACGCCGCGGGCCTTGAGCGCGTCGGCGAAGGCGGCGGTGGCCGTCGGATCGGTGGCGAACTTGCTGCCCTGATAGTTCGTGACGCCGAAATAGCCGGTGCCGCGCGAGAGCAAATGCTTGAGCCGCCGGTTCATCTCGTCGCTGTCATTGGACGTGTAGAGCGTGTTGGCGGACGGCGCCTCGCGCCCGAAATCATAAGGCTCCATCGGCAGCTCGATCAGCACTTCGTGACCGGCGGCGCGGGCCTGGTCGATCCAGTTCTGCAGGTTGCCGGTGGTCGGCGCGAAGGAGAGAGTGATTTCCGGCGGCAGCTCTTCGATGGCCGACTTGGTGTGGCGCCAGTTGATGCCGAGGCCGCCGACCACGATCGAGACGGTCGGGCGGTTTTCCGGATTGGCGAAGGGGCGCGCATAGGTGCCGGCCGGGGTGCGGCCATCGTCGGAAATTTTCGGCAGATAGCCGAGCGAGGTGCGCTCGCTAACGGTGGTGATCGGCGCGCGGGCGAGCGATTTCAGCTCCCGCGTCTCCTGCCAGGAGCGCCCGGCTTTGACCGAGACGCCATTGATGCGCACCATGTCGGCATCGCCGGCCGAGGCGGACGCCTTCACGACCCTGGCCGTGCCATCCTTGTCGTAATCGACACCGAGCGACGGGCTGGAGGCGTTTTCGGCCGTGGTCTCATCCTGCCCGGCATAGGCGGTCTGGCGTTCGCCCGCGCCCACGACCGTGCGGACGTTGCCATCGGTGGAGGCGAAGCGGGTTTTCAGGTGGGGCTGCTGGCCGTCATTGGGGGCAAACAGGGCAATCTGGCGGGCGGGGCTCGCCGCGCTGGCATCGCCGAACAGGTGGATGACGGTGCCGGCAAGGGCAGCCACACCTGTAAAGACAGCGAGACTGAGGGCTGTGTGAACGACACCGCTTCTGACGGGCGATGGTTCTCTTGCCACACGTTCACTCATCAAGACGCCTTTCCAAACGCAACCGGGTAATCTGACTTCGAACCTTCAGATTGCACGCGATTGGTTAAGAAGACGCAAATAAGTGTTAACCCGCGTTTGGATTTTGACCGGCCGCTGTCAGCTGGCCGCCATGAATGATCTCGATGGCGCGGTCGAGCTGATAGTCGTCCCCGTCATAATCTTCCGGCGGCTGTTCGTCCGGCATGTGCGGCATGCGGCGCTCGGCGCCTTCCTCATTGGTCAGCGCATGCGGCAGGTCGGCTTCGGAATAGCGCCGGATCTTCTCCAGCTGGTCCTCGGTCACGCGCGACTGCACGATTTCGAGGTCCGGCTCGATGCCGGTGGCCTGGATGGAGCGGCCTGACGGGGTGTAGTAGCGCGACGTGGTCAGCCGGATGGCGCCACGGTCGGCCCCGAGCGGGATGACGGTCTGGACCGAGCCCTTGCCGAAGCTCGTCGTGCCGAGAATGGTGGCGCGGCTGCGGTCCTGCAGGGCACCGGCGACGATTTCGGAGGCCGAGGCCGAGCCGTTATTGATCAGCACGACCATCGGGATGCTCTTGAACACCTCGCCATTGCGGGCGTTATAGCGGGCGATGTCGCTCGGCCGGCGCCCGATCGTGGAGACGACCTCGCCACCGGAGAGGAACTTGTCACTGACGGAGATCGCCTGTTCGAGCAGGCCCCCGCCATTGTTGCGCAGGTCGAGAACGATGCCGGCCGGGCGCCCGTCGATCTGGCGGCTGGCCTCGGCGATGGCTTTCTCGAGCAGTTCGGTGGTGCGCTCATTGAAGGTGGAAATCCGGAAATAGGCGATGTCGTCCGCCTTGACTTCCCAGTCGACCGAGTCCGGGCGAATGACTTCGCGCTTGAGCGTCACGTCGAAGGCTTCCTGGCCTTCGCGCAGAACGGTGACGATGATTTCGGTGCCGGGCGGGCCGCGCATGTCCTTCACGGCGTCGTCGATGTTCAGCCCGACAATCGGGTTGCCGTTGATGGCGGTCAGCAAGTCACCGCTCTCCAGGCCGGCGCGGCTGGCCGGGGTGTCGTCCATCGGCGTGACGACCTTCACGAAGCCTTCTTCCATGGTGACCTCGATGCCGAGGCCTCCATATTCGCCCGAGGTCTGCACCTGCATGGCCTCGAAATCTTCCGGCGAGAGGTAGGAGGAGTGTGGATCGAGCGAGCCGAGCATGCCGTTAATGGCGGCTTCAATCGCCTCGGCTTCGTCGAAATCGGTAACATAGTCGGCGCGGGCGCGCGCCAGGACTTCGGCAAACAGGTCGAGCTGGCGATAGGTCTCTGTGCGGGCATCGGCGGGGCTGGCTTCGGGCCATGCGAATGCTGAAACGCCGACGGCCAAGCCGCCCATGACGGCCCCGATGGCTGCACCTGTGAGCATTGCACGCATGTCCTGTACTCCCTTACTCGCCTAGCTGCCCTTCATCCAGCGCGCCGGATTCATCGGGGTCCCCGCCTTCCTGACTTCTAGATAGAGTTCCGGAGGCGGAATTTCACGGTTCGGCATGCGTCCGACAGGTTCGCCGGCCTTCACCGTCTGGCCGGGGGTCCCGTAAATACGGGCCATCCCGCTCAGAAGGATATGGTAGCCATCACTTGTTGAAATGATCAAGAGTTGACCGTAGCTGCGGAACATTCCCGCATATTCGATCTTTCCGTCGGCAGGCGCGATCACATCTGCCTCCTTGCGAGGCTGGATATAGACGCCTTTCGAGGACTCCCCGCCCGGCAGGCTCTCGCCCCAGCTCTTTGAGACCAGCCCGCTGACCGGCCGCATCAGGCCCCCCAGCGATTCCGCGCCCAGCGGCTTGAGATTGGCCGCGGCGGTGGAATAAGCGGCTTTCGGGGCGTCGGTCACGGTTGTGCCCGACGTGTTGGCGGCCAGCTGGATCTGGCGGTCGGGCTTCATGCCGGGGGCGCCGGGCGCAGAGCTTTCCAGCGCGACGAGCAGGTCACGCAGGGTCTTGGCCTCGGCGCCGATCTTGTCGACCCGGGCGCGCAGCTGGTCGGCCTGGCCGCTGACGTTTTCGAATTGGGCGCGCTTGGTGGCGACCAGCTGTTCGATTTCGGCCTTCTTGAGTGCGAGGCGGGCCTCGGTGGTTTCAAGGCGCGCCTTCTCCCGGCGGATCTGGGAGTCCAGCAGTTTCAGCCGGGCAATCTCCTCTGCCAGCGCATCGGTGCGTTCGTCGAGTACCGGGGCGGTCGCGCTCATCACGATGGCGGCGCGGATGGCATCATTGGCTTCGCCCGGCGAGGCGATGAGGGCGGGCGGATGATGGCGCCCGGAAATCGCCAGGCTCGCCATGATGTCTTCGAGGCTGGTATTGCTGAGGACAAGTTCCTCGCGGGCCGACTCTAGCCGGGTCGACAGATCGATCAGTTTCAGTTCGGAGGCGGCGGCCTGCTCCTCGCGGCGGCGGCTTTCCATGGCCGCGGCAATCAGCTCGGATTCGAGGTTGGCGACATCGCGGATGCTGGAATTTTCCGCCTTCTCGATCGCGTTCAGCTGGCGCAGGGCGGCGTCGCGTTCAGCCTCAAGGGTGCGCAGCTCCTCACGGGTGAACTCGCGCGGCGTGGCCGCGACCAGCAGGCCGGCAAGCGAAACGAGGAAAAGGCGCGCACAAAGAGACATCCCGGAAATACTGCCATAGCGGGGATGACCGCAAAATTAACCGCCGCGCCGCAAAATGCAGCTCATGAACCGGCGCACGGGGCGCTGGCTCAGTCCGAGGCCGGGGCCGTCAGCGTCTCGATCGTGTCCATCCAGTCCAGCAACTGCTGGGTCGCGATCTCGCAGGTCTGCGGCAGCTGGCGCACCAGTGTGCGGTCGAGCCAGCGATTGAAGGCAAAGGCGAAATCGGGATTGGCCGCCAGCACGGTCTGCAAACTGGCCGTGTCACCTGCTGCCAGCAGCTGGAGCCCATAGACGGCCGGTTCGGGCAGCGCGCAGTCGGCGGGCAGGCCTTCTGTCGAATAAGGGGCGTCCGCCGGCAGCAGGAAAAGCCAGGTTTCGGATTCGGCCTCTTCAGAGATGCTGATGAAGTCGACCGGGGCGAAGGCATGATGGCCCTCATGGTGGGCTGCGAGCAGGGCGGAGTCGCGGTAGACCCCGGAGGCCGGCAGCGGGATGGAGCGGTCCTTGCCGATCTCGGCGGCGATCTCGAAGCGTCCGTCCTTGTCCGTGGCCGTGGAGGCCGTGCCGGTTTTGGTGGTGACGCGAGCGCCTTCGACGGGGGCGCCGCTTTCGAGCAGGAACACCGTGCCCTGGGTGTGCGGGAAGAGCGTCTTCGGGCGGGCTTCGCATGCCGGCGTCAGGGCGAGTGCACTTGCCAGCACGCCAGCGGTCAGCGCCCGCATCAGGCGACGCCCGCCTTGAGGAAGTCATGCATATGGACCACGCCGACCGGCTTGCCGGCCTCGGTGACGATGAGCTGGGTGATCCGCTTCTCGTTCATCAGGGCCAGCGCCGAGGAGGCGAGCATGGCGGGGGAAATGGTGACCGGATCGCGGGTCATGCCCTCGTCTATGACCATGGCCATGCGTCCACGCGCCACCAGGCGGCGGATATCGCCATCGGTAACGATGCCGATCAGGCTGCCTTGCGGCTCGGTGACGGCGAGGCACCCAAAGCCCTTGTCGGCCATGACGGCCAGCGCATCCGGCATCTGGGTGCCGGTCTGGACGGCCGGCATTTCGGCGCCGGCATGCATCAGGTCGCCGACCGTGCGCAGCATGGCGCCGAGCTTGCCGCCGGGATGGAAGATCTTGAAATCGTCGCCCGTGAAACCGCGCTGCTCGAGCACGGCCACAGCCAACGCATCGCCGAGCGCCATGGTGAGGGTGGTGGAGGTGGTCGGAGCGCGGGTTTCGGCGCAGGCTTCCGGCGCGTCGGGAATGGTCAGGCAGATATCGCTCGCGCGCCCAAGCGCGCTGGTCTCGTCGGCGGTCAGCGCGATCAGCGGGATGGCGAAGCGGCGGGTATAGGTGACGAGGTCGTCGAGCTCCTTCGTCTCGCCGGACCGCGACAGTGCGATGAGGATGTCGCCCTGGGTGACCATGCCGAGATCGCCATGGCTGGCTTCGGTCGGGTGGATGTAAAGCGACGGGGTGCCGGTCGACGCCAGCGTCGCGGAGATCTTGCGCGCGACATGGCCGGACTTGCCGACGCCGGCAAGGATGATGCGGCCCTGGCAGGCGACAATGGCCTCCACGGCGGCCACGAAAGCCGGGCCGAGGGACTGTTCGAGAAGGTCGAGCGCCTCGATTTCGGTGCGGATGACGCGCTGGCCGGAGGCGAGAATGGTCTCGGCTGTCACTTCGTGCTCCCTGTGCCTGATCCCCCGCTCACCGGTTCGATCGTGATCGAGGAAATGAGGATCGCCCGTTCCTTTTCCGGCACGACCGGGCGGATGGCGAGATAGTCATAGCCCGGCGCGGCGCCCGGGTCGCGGTCGGGGATGTCGTAGGTAAACGAGATGTCACGGAACTGGCGGGTCATCGGGAAGGTCTCCCAGCCGGAGCCTTCGCCGGCGCCGACCCAGTAGTTTACGCGCATCTGTTCGGCCCCGTACTTTTCAGCCGCGCGGGCATTGATCGTGACCTGGACCGTCCGGCCGGCAAAGGCGACTTCAAGATCCTGGGCGAGAACGAAATGCGGGCCGAGCAGGGGGTCTTCCTTCAGGGTGCCGATTTTTGCGCCAACCTGCAGGAGGGTGCGCCCGTCCATCTTGACCAGTTCGATATCGGCTTCGCCGCCGGCGACCATCCGGTTCAGCTGGTCGCCGGAGACCTCGATCGTCTTGTAATCGGTGCCGCCGCCGCTGACCGGGCCGGTCGGCAGGGTGTTGACGCCCGGCAGCAGGCCCAGGGCGACCATGACCATGGCCACGAGGGCAGCAGCTGCGAAGAAGACCTTGTCGGACATTGGGAGGCGATTTTTTCCAGTAGCTTGAAGGCCGGAAGCGTGAGTGGAAATCATGTTGACGGCTTGATAGCAATGGCGGCACCAATAGGCGAGCCCAAATGCCACCGGACCTTCACCATGACTTCATCCGCCCTCAAACGCCGTGCACGCGAGGCCCGCAGCTGGATGCTGGACGCCTGTTTCCCGCTCTGGAGCCGCGAGGGCATCGGGGCGCATGGCCTCTTCCGTGAAGTCCTCGACCTGACCCACAGGCCGGTTGAGACCGAGTCGGTGCGTGTGCGCGTGCAGGCTCGCCAGACCTATCTCTTCTGCCTGGCGCGCGATCTTGGCTGGGAGCCGGAACGCGCCGAACGCCTGATCAAGATGGGCGTGACCACATTGAAAGGCCCGGCGCGCCGGGCCGATGGCATTCTCGGCCGGCGGCTCGCCACGGACGGGCTGGGGCTCAGCGACGCCGTGGCCGATCTCTACGACACCGCCTTCGGCCTGTTCGCGCTGGCCGAAGCGTCGATGTCGGGCTCCGACCAGGCGCTGTCGGTGGCCGAAAGCATCCTGAAATCGGTCGATACGATGCTCCCCGACAAGACCCATGGCGGCTATGCCGAGAGCCTGCCGCAGGGCGAGCACCGGCTGCAGAACCCGCACATGCACCTGCTGGAAGCCTGCCATGCGCTGCACAAGGCCGATCCGGACGGCGGTCATCTGGACCGGGCCAAAGCCATCGTGGCGCTCTTCACCGACAAGATGCTGGACCCGGAAACCAGGACGCTGGGCGAGTATTTCAAGCCGGACTGGTCGCCCGAGACCGGCGACCGTCACGAGATCATCGAGCCCGGCCACCAGTTCGAATGGGTCTGGCTGCTGCAGCGCCATGCGAGCCTGGCGGGTGAGGCGCTGCACCCGGCGATGCCATACCTCTACGATTTCGCCTGCCGCACAATTGACGAGGAAGGCCGGGTCTTCACTGCGGCGCGCCGCGACGGCACCGTAACCGACCATTCCCGGCGCAGCTGGATGCAAACGGAGGGATTGAAAGGCCATCTCGCCATGCTGGAGCTGAACCCGGACGATGCGGCCATCGACCACCGGGCCGTGCAGTGTTTCGATGTCCTGATGGACGAGTATCTG
This sequence comes from Henriciella aquimarina, assembly GCF_002088975.1. Classification (GTDB taxonomy): domain Bacteria; phylum Pseudomonadota; class Alphaproteobacteria; order Caulobacterales; family Hyphomonadaceae; genus Henriciella; species Henriciella aquimarina. The sequence goes on along the minus strand of NZ_NCST01000116.1, from coordinate 220,178 downwards.
ACCCCGGAGGGCGGCTGGATCGACCACTTCGACGCCGAGGGGCAGGTCGCGACCGAGACCATGCCGGCCTCGACCGGCTATCACGTCGTGCTGGCCTTCGACGAGCTGATGCGGGTGGCGGGCGTCTAGCGGCGGGGCGTCGGCCGCAAACCGTATATTTCGCTACGATTTCTTAAGGACCGATGGCCACTCTGGCGGTGAGTTAACCAAAGCCAGGAGGCTTGCATGTCCATCTCCGCCTATTCAGGCCTCAGCAGCTTGATTTCCCCACACACAAAGCCGGGCGCCGAGGCCGCAAAGGCCGCGAACGGTGACGAGACAAAGCCGCCTTCAGACGCCGCATATGCGCAGGTGATGGGCAAGTATGACCTCCATAACATCACGCCGGCCGAGATTGACCAGCTGGCCGACGACCTGGTGAAGGCCGACTATCCCGTCACCAAGGATCTGATGATGCTCCAGACGCGGGGCGCAGAGTTCCAGGCCCATCTGAGCGAGACCTTCGGCGGCGATTTCAATCCCCACAAGCCGGTGGACCTGATCCAGTCGGTCCAGACGAGCATCGATATGTCCCGGCGGTCTGGCGACCCGACGGAAACGATGGAGCATCTTCTCGATTTCCTGACCCGGCATGACAGTGCGGCAGGATTGTCGGGATCGGCTGACGGATCCTCGGGGGCGCATGAGAGCCTGTACCGCCAGCTTGTCGAGGCGAGCGCAGCCTGATCTCCGGCCGACGGGGTAGGCAAAAGCGCTGTGCGATGCGCCAGAGGGCTCCAAGGCGCACGTTTCTTGCTGCGCATCGCGGCGCCTCGCTTGGATTTGGCATGATCATGCTCTAAAGGCCGAGCCACTTGCAGCTTTTGACACAGGATACCCCATGCCAACGCTTGCCCTGATCCGCCATGGCCAGAGCCAATGGAACCTTGAAAACCGCTTCACCGGCTGGTGGGACGCCGATCTCACCGCGAATGGCGAAGCCGAGGCCAAGCATGCCGGGGAGCTGTTGCGTGATGAGAGCTTCGATCCGCGCCAGGCTTTCTCCAGTGTCCAGACTCGCGCCATCCGTACGCTGTGGTCTGTCCTGCGCGAACTCGACCGTGTCTGGATCCCGGTCGAGAAGCACTGGCGGCTGAACGAACGCCACTATGGCGGGCTGACCGGTCTCGACAAGAAAGAGACCGCCGAAAAGCACGGCAAGGACCAGGTCCATATCTGGCGCCGCTCCTATGACACGCCGCCGCCGCCGCTCGAGCCGGGCAGCGAATTCGATTTGTCGAAAGACCCGCGCTATGACGGCATCGACGTCCCGCAGACCGAAAGCCTGAAGCTGACCCTCGAGCGCGTCCTGCCCTTCTGGCACGAGTCGATCGCACCGGTGCTGAAAGGCGGCACCGATACGGTGATCGGCGCGCATGGCAATTCGCTGCGCGCGCTGGTGAAGCACCTCTTCGATGTGCCGGACGACAAGATCACCGGCGTCGAGATCCCGACCGGCAATCCGCTGCTGATCGAGCTGAATGCAGAGCTGCGCCCGGTTTCGGCGCGCTATCTCGACGGCTCGCGCGCGACAGATCTTCCCGCCATCCCGGGCTGACGCGAGGCGATGCCGAACGGGCGCTATATCCTGCGGGCCGCAGCGCCCGATGCCATTGGCATTCTGGCCGATGTCACGGGCTTCCTGGCCCGGGCCGGCCTGAATGTCATCGAGAGCCAGGATTTCGGCGACGTCGACACGCAGCGTTTCTTCGTCTGGGTCGATTTCGAGACACCGGAAGGCTTCAGCCGCGAGACCTTCGAGGCAGGCTTCCGGGCGCTGGCCGAGAAGCATGGCATGACCTGGTCGCTGCGCCGCAAGCAGGACATGCCGCGCGCGCTCGTCATGGTGTCGAAGGGCGATCACTGCCTGAACGACCTGCTTTACCGGCACCGGCGCGGGCAGCTCGGCGCGGACATTACCGCGATCGTCTCCAATCATGAGGATGGCCGCTGGCTGGCCGACCGTCACAGCCTGCCCTTTCATTATGTGCCGGTCACCGCGGAGACCAAGCTGGAGGCCGAAGACCGGCTGCGCCAGCTTATCGCCTCAACGGAAAGTGACTTCGTCATTCTTGCGCGCTACATGCAGGTCCTGTCAGATGGGCTGTGCCGGGAGCTGGAGGGCCGCTGTATCAATATCCACCACTCCTTCCTGCCGAGCTTCAAGGGCGCGCGGCCCTATCATCAGGCGCACAAGCGCGGGGTGAAGCTGATCGGCGCGTCGGCGCACTATGTCACCGCCGACCTCGATGAAGGTCCGATCATTGCCCAGGACGTGTCTCCGGTGGATCACCGCATGGGCCCGCAGCGTATGGCCGAGATCGGGCGCGACATAGAGGCGCGTGTGCTTTCCCGCGCAGTTACGGCACATGCAGAAGGCCGCGTCTTTCTCAACGGGATCCGAACGGTGGTGTTCGAATGAATACAGAGCATGAGACCCATATGCGCCGCGCCATCGAACTGGCCCGCGCCCAGCATGGCCGCACTGGCGAGAACCCGTCCGTCGGCTGTGTGATTGTCGGCCCGGATGGCAAGCGCATTTCCGAAGGCGCCACCGCCGATGGCGGCCGGCCGCATGCCGAGGAAATGGCGCTCAGCCCGCTGAATGGCGCGCTCGCCAAGGGCGCTGTTGCCTATGTCACGCTGGAACCCTGCCGGGAGCGCTCGAATGGCGGGGCGGCCTGCTCGCAGCGCCTGGTCGAGGCGGGGGTGACGCAGGTGGTCATTTCGGTGATGGACCAGCATCCGAACGGCGCAGGCGGCAAGGCTGCCATCGAGGCCGCCGGGATCGATGTGGTCGCCGGCCTGCTCGAGGCCGAGGCCGCGCCGCTTTACGAAGACTTCTTCGCCTCGCTCTCCTGAGCCCGGGCGCGGGGATCGTCCCATTCCGCGGCAATACCCGGCGAACCGCGCCGGACCAGCCAGAACACCCCGAACAGGTCCGCGATGCCTGCGCCGAGACGGCCGAGAAAGCCGTATTTGGACTGGCCGTGCCAGCGGCGGCGGTCATTGACCGGCTCTTCGCGTACTTCCCATCCCGCGCGCTTGAACAGGGCGGGCAGGAAGCGGTGCATGGAGGCGAAATAGGGGAGTTCCCGGAAGGCGTCGGTGCGCATCAGCTTCCAGCCGCAGCCTGTGTCGGTCGCATCATCGCGCAGCATGAAGCGGCGGATGCCGTTGGCGACGCGCGATTGTAGCCATTTGAAGCCCGAATCGTTCCGGCTCTTGCGCTTGCCCGCGATCAGGCCGAGCGCGCCAGTGTCCCGTTTTGAGACAATCTCGTCCCAGAGGCGTCTCGTATCGGCAATGTCGTTCTGGCCATCGCCGTCGAGCAGTTGCGTCCAGCGGCCATTGACCGCGCGCAGACCGGTCATCAGCGCGGCGGACTTGCCGGCGCGTTTCACATGCGTACGCACAATCACCCGGTCGGGATGGGCCGCCCGGGCCTCGGCGAGTTCGGCGCCGGTCGAATCGCCCGAGCAGTCATTGACGCAGACGATCTCGTAATCGAGCCCGTCGAGCGCGGCGTGGATCTCGTCCAGAAGCGGGTGGACGTTGCCGGCCTCGTTATAGAAGGGGATGAGGACGCTCAGGTCTCTTTGGGCCGTCGCAGTCGGGGTGGCGGTCACTGGCCGGCCTCGATGCGTTCGGCCAGCGCCTCGATGCGGGCGGCGGCATCCGACAGGGCCGAGGCGGCCTTCTGCTGCGAGAGGTCAGCCGGTGTGCCGCGATGGGCCGCATCCAGCTCGTCCAGCAGGGCGAGCGCAGCCACCAGCAACAGTCGGGCCTCGCCGATATCGCCGACCGCATCGGCAATCTGGCGCACGCGCTTGTCGAGCCCGCGCGAAAGCTCCTTCAGGCGGGCTTCCTGTCCGGGGGCGCAGGCAACCGAATATTCCCGTCCGCGAATGGTGATGTCAGCCTTGGCCATTAGCTCGTTCCCTGCCGGTTGAGAGCTGCGCGCACTTCCTCGATGGCCGCGCCCAGCGCTTCGGAGGCTTCATCGGCCAGCGCCTGCAGCTGGCGTTCGCGGGCCAGCGAGGCATCGAGTTCATCGGCCAGCCGGGCCCGGTCGGCCACCATGGCTGCCATTTCCCGTCGCACGACGCCGGGGTCACCTGCTCGTTCGAACAGGCTGTCCAGGGACCCTTCCAGACGCGAGAGCGCCTTGTCGAGCCGGTCTGCCGCTGAAGTCACTTTATCCATCACATTTCCGATAGCAGGATGCAGGCCACATCGCCAAGCAGGTTGACAGCTAAGCCCCGCCCCGTCCAAAGCGAAGCAAACATAGAGGGGTAGATCATGTCAGTTGAACACAAGGACATGGCGAATGCCATTCGTGCGCTTTCGATGGATGCAGTCGAGCAGGCAAAATCGGGCCATGTCGGCCTGCCGCTGGGCATGGCGGATGTCGCCACGATCCTGTGGACGCACTATCTGAAACACGACCCGCGCGACCCGGCATGGCCGGACCGCGACCGCTTTGTCCTGTCGGCCGGCCACGGCTCGATGCTGATTTATTCGCTGCTGCACCTGACCGGTTATGACAGCGTCAGCCGCGACGATATCCGCAATTTCCGCCAGCTTGGCTCGAAGACGCCGGGCCATCCGGAGAATTTCGTCACACAGGGCGTTGAGACCACAACCGGGCCGCTCGGCCAGGGCCTGGCGACGGCGGTGGGCATGGCGATTGCCGAGCGTCACCTGAATGCCCGCTTCGGCGATGAGCTGGTCGACCACAAGACCTGGGTCGTCGCCGGCGATGGCTGCCTCATGGAAGGCATCAGCCAGGAAGCGATCACGCTGGCCGGGCACCTCAATCTCAACAAGCTGATCGTGCTGTTCGACGACAACACCGTCACCATCGACGGCTCGACCGAGCTGTCGGACTCCACCGACCAGTGCAAGCGCTTCGAGGCCGCTGGCTGGGCGACGAAGAAGATCGACGGGCATAACACCGAAGAGATCTATGAAGCGCTCGAATGGGCGCAGAAGCAGGACAAGCCCGCCATGGTCGCCTGCAAGACGATCATCGGCTATGGCGCGCCGACGATTGCCGGCACCGGCAAGGCGCATGGCGGCCCTTACGGCGAAGAGGAAATCGCCGGCATCCGCAAGAATATCGGCTGGGACCATCCGCCCTTCGAGATTCCGGAAGCCATCGAACATGCCTGGCAGCGCGAAGGCGCCCATGCCCAGCACCTGCATGAAGAATGGGCCTCGCGCCTTGAGGGCTCGAAGGACAAGGCGGCTTTCGAACAGGCGCTCGCCGGCGCCCTCGGCGATGTCGAGGCGGTCGTGCGCGCTCACAAAAAAGCCGTTGTCGAAGGCGGCAAGGACGATGCGACGCGCAAATGGTCCGGCGCTGTCCTGGAAGAGCTGACCAAGGCCATCCCGGAAATGGTCGGCGGGTCGGCCGACCTCTCGGGGTCCAACAACACCAAGACCACCTCGACCGAGCCGCTGACACCGGACAACTGGGCCGGGCGCTATATCCATTACGGCGTGCGCGAGCATGGCATGGCCGCGGCGATGAACGGCATGGCGCTACACAAGGGCATCATCCCTTATTCCGGCACCTTCCTCGTCTTCGCCGACTATTCGCGCGCCGCGATCCGCCTGGGCGCGCTCATGGGCACCCATGTCGTGCATGTGATGACCCATGATTCCATCGGCCTTGGCGAAGATGGCCCGACCCACCAGCCGGTCGAGCATGTCGCCAGCCTGCGCGCGATGCCGAACATGATGGTCTTCCGCCCGGCCGACGGTGTCGAAACCGCCGAATGCTGGGAACTGGCGCTGAAGAACGCCACCGGCCCGTCCACCATCGCGCTGACGCGGCAAAAGGTGAAATCGGTGCGCACAGAGCATGTCGACGACAACCTGTCGATGCGCGGGGGCTATGTCCTGTCGCCGGCCAAGGCCGAGGAGAAGGTCGTCCTCGTCGCCACCGGTTCGGAAGTCGAGATCGCCGTGGCCGCGCAGGCCGCGCTGGAAGAGAAGGGCATCGGTGCGCGAGTCGTCTCGATGCCGTGCATGGAGCTCTTCGAGGCCCAGGACGCCGCCTATCAGAGCCGCACGCTGGGCGGAGACCTGCCCAAGGTCGCCGTCGAGGCCGGTGTGCGCTTCGGCTGGGACCGCTGGATCGGCCATGGGGGCGGCTTTGTCGGCATGGACAGCTTCGGGGCCAGCGCGCCTTACCAGGACCTCTACAAGCGCTTCGGCATTACGCCGGACGCGGTGGTCGAGGCGGCGGAAGCCCTGCTCTAGCCTTTGGCGTGGCCGGACGCCCGTTGCGGCGTCCGGCGCGCACGTATAAGGCTTGGCAGAGAAGAAGCGCCGGGGAGGGCCGCGATGGACTGGACCATGCTGTTCATGCTGATCAACGCGGTCGTGGTCCCGGCCTGGCTGTTGCTCATCCTCGCGCCGGGCTGGCGCACGACGGAAATCGTCGTCCATTCCGGCCTCTACCCGCTTGTTCTCGGATCGGTCTATTCCATCGGCCTGATCGCGTCGCTCTTCTTCGGCGTATCGGCCGAGGGCAGCGGAATGTCTTCGGTGGCCGGTGTCTCGGCCCTGTTCGACCACCCGAACGGCGTCATCATCGGCTGGACGCATTACCTTGTCTTCGACCTGTTTGTCGGCGCCTGGATCGGCCGCGATGCCCAGCGCCGTGGCCTGCCGCACCTGGCGGTCGCGCCCTGTCTCATCGCGACCTTCATCTTCGGGCCGCTCGGCCTGCTGGCCTACATGCTCGTGCGGATCAGCCGGGGGCACGGAATCAGCCTGTTCGAAACGGAAACAGCGGAGCGCTGACATGGTCTCCATCGGCACCCCCCTGTCGCCCTCGGCGACGCGCATCATGTTCCTGGGCTCCGGCGAGCTCGGCAAGGAAGTCGTCATCGAGCTGATGCGGCTCGGCGCCGAAGTGATCGCGGTCGACCGCTATGCGAACGCGCCGGCCATGCAGGTCGCCCATCGCAGTGCGGTGATCGACATGACGGATGCGCAGGCCCTGCGCGCCCTTGTCGAGCAGGAGCGCCCGCACCTCATCGTGCCCGAGATCGAGGCGATCGCGACAGACGAGCTGGCGCAGATCGAGATGGAGGCCATTGCCACCGTCATCCCGACAGCTCGGGCAACGCAGCTGACCATGAACCGGGAAGGCATCCGCCGGCTGGCCGCCGAGAAGCTTGGCCTGCCGACCAGCCCCTATGCCTTCGCCTCGACCGGCGAGGAACTGGCCGAGGCCGCCGACAGGATCGGCTATCCGGTCTTCGTGAAGCCGGTCATGTCATCGTCGGGCAAGGGCCAGTCGCATGTCCGCCTGGCCGCCGAGATCGACCATGCCTGGGACTATGCGCTGGAAGCCGGGCGCAAACGCGAGATGCGGGTGATTGTCGAGGGCCAGGTCGACTTCGATTTCGAGATTACGCTGCTGACCGTGCGCGCGGCGGATGGCACGGTTTTCTGCGAGCCGGTCGGGCACCGTCAGGAGAATGGCGACTATGTCGAGAGCTGGCAGCCCCAGCCGATGAGCGAAGCCGCCCTGAAAAAGGCGCAGACGATGGCGCGCAAGGTGACCGACGCGCTGGGCGGGCTCGGCCTGTTCGGCGTCGAGATGTTCGTGAAGGGCGACGATGTCTGGTTCTCCGAGGTCAGCCCGCGCCCGCACGATACCGGCCTCGTCACGCTTGGCACGCAGCGCCAGAGCGAGTTTGCCCTGCATGCGCGTGCCATTCTGGGATTGCCGGTGGACGCCACCCTGGCCAGCCCGGGCGCAAGCGCCGTCATCTATGGCGGGATCGAGGCCGAGGGCGTCGTCTTCGACGGGCTGGACGAGGCGCTGTCAGTGCCGGAGACCGAGCTGCGCCTGTTCGGCAAGCCGGTCAGCCATGAGCGCCGCCGCATGGGGGTTGCCGTGGCGCGTGGGGCAAGTGTCGAAGAGGCGCGCGAGCGGGCCCGGCAGGCGGCTGCGAAGGTGACGGTGCGCGAAGCCTAGTCGCCGTCCTCCGGGCGCGGCAGGCTCGCCTTGCGGTGGCGGCGCATCATGACCGCCGAGATCCCGGCTTCCCCTGTAATCATCAGCCCGCGGGCGACCGCCTTGGCCACGGCAGCGCCGCGGTCGGAGACGTCGAGCTTGGCGTAGATACGCCGGAAATAGGTGTCGACGGTGTCCTTGGAGAGCTGCATTTCGCGGGCGATCCCGGTCTTGCTCTTGCCCTGCGCGATGCGGTTCAGCACTTCCAGCTCGCGCTTGGAGAGCTCCGGCAATTCGCCGACTTCGTCGGCAATCAGCTCGCAATAGCGCAGGAATGAGGTCTGGGCGGTGATCCGCAGCAGGTCGATGTCGGGCGTCTCGCCGATTTCGGGCGTGACCGGCAGGCCGACGCCGACAAAGCCGAGCCGGGAGAGCGGGCCATAGGTCACGATGCCGACGCCCTGCTGCATGTTCCAGGCTTCGAGCGTTTCAAGATAGTGACGCTCATCCTCCTGCAGCAGCGTGTTGTCGGGCAGGTGTCCCCACAGGATCGGCTCGGCCGCGCTGAGCGCGATGTCGGGCAGCGGATCGTAAAGATTGTTGGTGGCGCGATAGGCGGTTTCCCATTCGAGGGGGAAGCCGGCATTGGTCATCAGCCGCATCGGGCCGCGCTCGGCGCTCAGCGGTGCGATGTAATAGCTGGCCTGGAAACCGAGCGAACGGAAGATGCTGCCCGTCTTGTCACGAAGGTCAGCAACACTTGTTGCATGAAACAGGGCCGCTATGGCTTCGAGCATCTTGTCCCACCCGGGAACGGTTATACAGTGGCGCTTGAAGTTAGGCACCTGAAAAAAAGGCCATTCTCTCACGCACAGGCTGCAAAATCGCGCAGGTTTTGCGTTTTGTGGTGCAAAACGGCGTTCCGGGATGCAACTCAGGCAATTCTTGCACCGACTATGCTGGACGTGTGTGGGTGAGACGGCTAAACCCCGGCCCGAAACCTGCATTCAGCGGGACAAATTTGCAGGAATGGAGAATAGGATATGGCAGTACGTGTCGCCATCAACGGATTTGGCCGGATCGGCCGGAATGTTTTGCGCTCGATCCTCGAGCATGGCCGCACCGACATCGAAGTCGTTGCGATCAATGATCTCGGTCCCGTCGAGACCAATGCGCACCTGCTGAAATATGATTCCGTCCACGGCACGCTGCCGATGGACGTGTCGGTCGAAGGCGACACGATCAAGGTCGGCCGCCAGTCCTTCAAGGTCACCGCGATCCGGGACCCGAAAGAGCTGCCGCACAAGGAAAACAATGTCGACATCGCGATGGAATGCACTGGCATCTTCACCGCGAAGGAGAAGGCTGCCGCTCACCTCGAAGCCGGCGCCAAGCGTGTCCTCGTGTCTGCTCCGGCCGCGGGTGCCGACAAGACCATCGTCTATGGCGTCAACCACGACACGCTGACCAGCGACGATCTCGTCGTCTCCAACGCTTCGTGCACGACGAACTGCCTGTCGCCGGTCGCCAAGGTGCTGAACGACGTGATCGGCATCGAGAAGGGGATGATGACCACCATCCACTCCTATACCGGCGACCAGCCGACGCTCGATACGATGCATAAGGATCTCTATCGCGGCCGCGCGGCGGCGACCTCGATGATCCCGACCTCGACCGGTGCAGCCAAGGCGGTCGGCCTCGTCCTGCCGGAACTGAATGGCAAGCTCGATGGCTTCGCCGTGCGCGTGCCGACGCCGAACGTCTCCGTGGTCGACCTGAAATTCATCGCCAAGCGGGAAACGACCGTCGAAGAGATCAATGATGCGATCCGCAAGGCCGCTGACGGCCCGCTCAAGGGCATTCTAGGCTATACGGACGTGAAGAACGTCTCGATCGACTTCAATCACGACCCGCACTCCTCGGTGTTCCATACTGACCAGACGAAGGTCATGGATGGAACTTTGGTCTCCGTTCTGTCCTGGTATGATAATGAATGGGGTTTCTCGACGCGCATGAGCGATACCGCTGTTGCGATGTCGAAATTCCTCTAGCGATCAGCCCAGCGGAGCGTCCCCATGGCGGAGTTCAAGCGCATCGAGGATGCAGACGGTTTGACCGGTCAGACGGCGCTGGTGCGCGTCGATTTCAACGTGCCGGTCGCCAATGGCAAGGTCACGGACGATACGCGGTTGCGCTCAGCCGTCGACACCGTGACCTCGCTCTCGGGCAAGGGCGCGAAAGTCGCCCTGCTGGCCCATTTCGGCCGCCCCAAGGGCGAGAAGAAGCCTGAGCTGAGCCTGAAGCCTGTCGCCGAAGCCTTTGCCGGTGTGCTCGGCGCGCCCGTTGCCTTCGCAGAGGACTGCGTTGGCGAGGTGGCCGAGAACGCCATCGCCTCGATCCAGGGCGGTGGTGTCGTCCTGCTCGAGAATACGCGCTTCCATGCCGGCGAAGAGAAGAATGACGATGCGCTGGCCGACGAAATGGCGAAGCTTGGCGACCTTTATGTCAACGACGCTTTCTCGGCCGCGCACCGCGCTCACGTCTCCACCGAGGGCCTCGCCCGGCGCCTGCCGGCCTATGCCGGCCGCTCTATGGAGCGTGAGCTCGATGCCCTGGAAAAGGCGCTCGGCAATCCGCAACGCCCGGTTCTCGCCGTTGTCGGCGGGGCCAAGGTCTCGACAAAGATCGACCTCCTGAAAAACCTGGTGTCGCGTGTCGATGCGCTCGCGATCGGCGGCGGCATGGCGAACACCTTCCTGGCCGCACGCGGTCATCCGGTCGGCAAGTCGCTCTGCGAGCATGACCTCGCCGAGACCTGCCGCGAGATCGAGGCGAATGCGAAGGACGCCGGCTGCGACATCATCCTGCCGCAGGATGTTGTCGTCGCGAAGGAATTTGCCGCCAATGCGCCGCACCGCACCTGCAATATCGGGGAAGTCGCCGAGGATGAGATGATCCTCGATGCCGGCCCGCAAACGGTCGGCCTCGTCGTGATCGCGATGGACGCGGCGAAGACGCTTGTCTGGAACGGCCCGCTGGGGGCGTTCGAGACAGAGCCCTTCGACAAGGCCACCGTCGATGCCGCCCGTGCGGCTGCCGAGCGCGCCAAGGCGGGCAAGCTGATTGCGGTGGCCGGCGGCGGTGATACCGTGGCGGCCCTGAACCATGCTGGCGTGGCCGACGATTTCAGCTTCGTGTCCACCGCCGGTGGCGCGTTTCTTGAATGGATGGAAGGCAAGACGCTCCCGGGCGTCGAGGCTTTGAAAGGCTGACGCATGACTGCTTTGCCCGTCCCGTTTCGAAACCAGATTGAAGCGGAGTCGGGGTGGCAGTGCGGCGTTAGCGCTAACACTCAGATATCTTGCGCATCGTGCACCCGCGCGGGGACCGATCACCCCCGGTGGGCCTGATGCTCGAGATCAAGATCAACATGTTCGCAGGGAAAGAATCATGACCAACCCAGAAATGGCCAAGCAGGCCGCCGAGAAAGACGGCTTTATCGCAGCGCTCGACCAGTCAGGCGGGTCCACACCCAAGGCCCTGCGCCTCTACGGGATCGAGGAGGACGCCTATTCCAATGACGAGGAAATGTTCGGCCTGATCCACGACATGCGCGCACGTATCATCCAGTCACCGGCTTTCAATGGCGACAAGGTGATGGGGGCGATCCTTTTCGAGCGCACCATGGACGGCGATATCGACGGCACCCCGACGGCGAAATATCTCTGGGAAGAGCGCGGCGTCGTGCCCTTCCTTAAGGTCGACAAGGGCCTGGCCGATGCCAAGGACGGCGTGAAGGTGATGAAACCGATGCCGGACCTCGATGCCCTGCTCGAACGCGCCGTCGCCAAGGGCATTTTTGGCACCAAGATGCGCTCGGTCATCGATGCCGCAGACCTCGCCGGCATTTCCGCCGTCGTCCACCAGCAATTCGATGTCGGCCGCCAGATCCTGGGCCACGGCCTCATCCCGATCATCGAGCCCGAAGTCACCATTTCCATCGACGACAAGGCCGATGCCGAGCAGATCCTGCTCGCCGAGATCACCCAGCAGCTCGACGCGCTGGGCGGCGATCAGCAGGTCATGCTGAAGCTGACGCTGCCGGAGACCGAAAACCTCTACAAGCCGCTGGTCGACCATCCGCGTGTGATGCGCGTCGTCGCGCTTTCGGGCGGTTATTCCCGCGAGGAAGCCTGTGGCCGTCTGGCCAGGAATAGCGGCATGATTGCGAGCTTCTCGCGTGCCCTGACCGAAGGCCTTTCGGCCCAGCAGAGCGATGCGGAATTCAATGCCCATCTCGCCGAGTCGATCGACAGCATCTATCAGGCCTCCAAGGCGGGCTAAGCCTTTCAAGAGACTCCATTCCGTTAGGGAGAGGGCGCCTTGAGGGGCGCCCTTTTCTTTTGCGGGAGAGACAACAGGCTTGCCTTCCGCTGGGCCATGGCAGGTGGAGTGTCCGCAAATGGAGGACCCTCACCATGCTTATCGTCTATGAACATCCGCTTTCGCCCTATGCCCAGAAAGTGAAGATCTCGCTTCGGGAGAAGGGGGTCGATTTCGAGGCGCGCCTGCCGGCCGGGATCGGGACGGGCGACACGCCGGACGATTTCATGACGGGCAATCCGCGCGGCGAGGTGCCCTTCCTGCGCGATGGCGATGTGTCGGTCTTCGATTCCACGATCATCCTGGAATATATCGAGGACAAGTGGCCAAGCCCGGCCATGCTTCCCGGTACGCCGGCCGAACGCGCGCGGGTCCGTCTCATCGAAGACGTGATGGACTGCCATTATGAGCCGATCAATTGGGGCCTGGGCGAGCTCAACAATTTCAAGCGCGCCACAGGGGCGCTGAAGGACCGGATCATGACGCGCGCCGGTGAGCAGATTGCCGGGCTTCATGCCTGGCTGGAACGCGAGCTGGGCGATCGCGAATGGTTCAACGGGGAGACATTCGGCTGGGGTGACCTCTCCGTCGTGCCCTACATAAACGGGTCTGCCGGGTCAGGCTTTGCGCCGCCCGAAGGCAGCAAGCTCGAAGCCTGGCACAAGCGGGCCATGCAACGCGAAAGCGTTTCGAAATCGGCCCAGGAAGCCGTCGATTCCATCTCGGGCATGCAGGATGTCAGCGGCGCGGTCGAGGCCGGTCTCTTCAAGCGGGAATATCGCGACCACCGGCTGGAATGGATGATCAAGTCCGGCGGGCTCGATGTCGTCCTGAAGGGGTTGGAGAAGGACAATATCCGCTTCACGCCGGACTTCAGCTGATACGGGCTTTTCTCTTTGGCGCCGGACGTCTAGTCAGGGCGCCATGAGTGACCCGAAACGCGAACGCACACACCTCTACCTGATCACGCCTTCCGACGTCGCGGATGTCGCGGGCTTCGTGAAGACGTTCGAGTCGGCCCTGGAGGGCGGCGACGTCGCTTCCCTGCAGGTGCGCATCAAGCCGGACGGTCTGGTCGACGAGGTGAAGACGAAGGCGGTTGCCGAAGCGCTGTTGCCAGCCTGCCGGGCGCATGATGTTGCACTGATCATCAATGACAGTGTCGATGTCTGTGCGGAGGTGGGGGCCGACGGGGTCCATCTCGGGCATCTCGACATGCGCGTGAAGGATGCCCGCAAGCGGCTCGGCAAGCAGCCCATTATCGGGGCGACGGCGAAGAACAGCCGCCACGTCGCCATGGAGGCAGGCGAGCAGGGGGCCGATTATGTCGCTTTCGGCGCCTTTTATCCGAGCGAGACCAAGGCCGACACGGTGCCCGCCGACCCGGAGCTGCTGACCTGGTGGCAGGCGGTCATGGAGCTGCCCTGCGTCGCCATTGGTGGCATCACGCCGGAGCGCGCCAGGGACCTGTCAGTGGCAGGCGCTGATTTCCTCGCGGTGAGTTCGGCAGTCTGGTCGCATGCGGATGGGCCAGCCGCCGCCGTGGCCGCCTTCAACGCCGCGCTCGATGAGGCCGAAGCTGCCTTCTAGGCCTTCTTGCCCATCCGCAGGATGGCGAGAACGACCTCCGACAAGACGCGCAGGACGAGCAGCTTCAGGATCACGATAAAGGGCGTCTTGATGACGCCCCAGAGCGCGGTGTCCCAGTCATTGTCGAAGAAGGTGATCCAGTGCCAGAGGGCGCGCAGGCCCCAGACAAGGATCAGGACCATGCCGACATAGAAGAGGAACTTGGTCAGCACCTCTCCCATCGGTTTCTCGAAGCTCAGATAATTCGACAGCATGTTCATCGGGCACACCTCATCATCTCAGCGCCGCGGCAGGATCAGGGAAGCGTCTTGTCGCTTGCTTCCTTCTCCTTCATCTGACGCAAGGCCGAGAGATTGTCACTGATCCGGAAGATCACAATCATCATTTCGCACAGGATACGCACATAGATGACGGCCAGCGGGACCGTGATCAGGCCGAAGAGGAACACGCCGAACCGGCCGGAGAACAGGCTTTGCAGAAGAAAGAAGACGCCACCGATAATCACAATGACGAGCAGAACATAATAGAGTATTTTGACGATCGTTCCCGTGATCATCTTGTCGAAGCTCAGGAACCTTCCCAGCAAACCATCCATTGAAATTCCCCTTTATCGTCAGGTTTAAAAAACCCCAGATATCTGATTTGTAATGATATTGGAAGCGTCGTTCAGGCCGGTCATTCCTGCGGTGTTTGTCTTGACCGGTCCGGGGTTGGGGGCTACCTGCCCACCGGGTTCAATCGGGAATAAAAGCGTATGGCCAAGATCAATGGCAACGAAATCAAGCCCGGCAATGTCATCGAGCATGATGGCAGCGTCTGGCGTGCGATGAAAACCAATGCCGTGAAGCCCGGCAAGGGCGGCGCGTTCAACCAGGTCGAGCTGCGCAATCTGATGAATGGCTCGAAGCTCAATCACCGCTTCCGCGCTTCCGAGACGGTGGAAAAGGTTCGCCTCGAACAGCGGGAATTCCAGTTCCTCTACGACACGGGCGACGCCTATGCCTTCATGGACCAGGAGAATTTCGAGCAGGTCGAGCTGCAGAAGGATTTCGTCGGCGATCAGGGCCAGTTCCTGCAGGACGGCATGACGGTCGAGATCGAATATTACGAAGAGACCCCGATTGGCGTGGCCGTGCCCGAGCAGGTCACCCTCACCATCGAAGAGACCGAGCCGGTCGTGAAGGGCCAGACGGCCGCCAACAGCTTCAAACCCGCTGTCTGTGACAACGGCGTCCGCGTCATGGTCCCGCCCTTCTGCGGCGTGGGTGAGCGCATCGTCGTGCAGACCTCCGACACGACCTATCTGAAACGGGCCGACTAGAGCGACATGTCCAAGCCTTCTCCCGTCGGAACCGTGATGATCAATGCCGCCCGCCAGGCCGGGCGCTCGCTGGCGCGCGATTTTCACGAAGTCGAGAACCTGCAGGTCTCCAAGAAGGGCCCGGCAGACTTCGTCTCGAATGCCGACCACCGCGCCGAGCAGATCATCTATGACAGCCTGGCCAAGGCGCGGCCCGGCTATGGCTTCGTCATGGAAGAGCGCGGCGTCGTCGAAGGCACCGACAAGTCCAACCGCTTCATCGTCGATCCGCTGGACGGTACGCTGAACTTCCTGCACGGCCAGCCCCACTATGCCGTCTCTATCGCGCTGGAGCGCGAAGGCCAGCTCTTCTGCGGTGTCGTCTATGACGTCGCCAAGAACGAGATCTTCTGGGCCGAAACCGGTCGCGGAGCCTGGCTGGACCAGCGCAAGCTGCTGGTCGCCGGGCGCAAGCGTCTGGAAGAGTCCGTCTTTGCCACAGGCACGCCCTGGCTCGGCAAGGCGGAAACCGCCCACCGCCAGTTCGCCAATGAGATCGCCGGCATGACGCCGGTCTGCGCGGGCATCCGCCGCTATGGCTCGGCTGCGCTCGACCTGGCCTGGGTCGCCGCCGGGCGCTTTGACGGGTTCTGGGAACGCGGGCTGAAGCCGTGGGACATTGCCGCTGGCATCGTGCTAGTGCGCGAAGCCTATGGCGTTGCCGAAGAGATCGATGGCGGCGACGTGCAGACCACGGGCAACATCATCGCGGGCAACGAAACCCTGCTGCCGAAACTGAAAGAGCGTCTGCGCCGGGCGAAGGCGTTCGGCGAGGACTGAGCCCTATTCGGCCGCTTGTGCGGCAAACTGCATTTCCGCCAGCCTTGCATAGAGCCCGCCCTGGGCCACCAGCGCGTCATGCGTGCCCTGTTCGACAATTCCGCCCCGGTCCATGACCAGGATGCGGTCGGCGCGCCGGATGGTCGACAGGCGGTGCGCGATGACGAGCGTCGTGCGGCCCTCTGCGGCGGTCGAGATCGCCTTTTGCACCAGCCGTTCGCTCTCGCTGTCGAGCGCGGAGGTCGCCTCGTCCAGCAGCAGGATGGGTGCTTCGCGCACCAGGGCGCGGGCAAGCGCGATGCGCTGGCGCTGGCCGCCGGACAGCGAGCGGCCCTTCTGGCCGATATGGGTGTCGAGCCCACCTTTCTCTTCAAGGAAGCTCCAGGCTTCGGCCATCTTTGCCGCCTTGATCAGCTGGTCGTCGCTGACCGGGCCGACGGAGCCGAAGGCGATGTTCTCGCGTGCGGTGCCGGTGAACAGCGCCGATTCCTGCGGGGCATAGGCAAACAGGCTGCGCCAGAGCGCCGGTTCCGTTTCGGTGGAGGAGACGCCGTCTACCGTGATACGCCCGGCCTGGGGGTCGAAGAGGCGAAGGGCCAGACGGAAGACGGTCGACTTGCCTGCCCCTGAGGGCCCGACCAGCGCGACGAACTCGCCCGGTTTCACATCAAGGCTGAAATCCTGCAATGCGGGCAGGTCGGCGCGGTCGTAAGCGAAGGCGATACGATCAAAGACGAGATGGCCGTGAGAAGGGGCTGCCAGCGGGGCAGGTGCCTCGGGCGAGCGGATCTCGGGCGTCTCCTTCAGGATTTCGCTGGCCCGGTCGGAGGCACCGGCCGCGCGCATGACCTCGCCCCAGGCTTCCGCCAGCATGCTGAAGCCGGAGCCGGCATAGAAGGCGTAGAGGATCATCTGGGTCAGCTCGCCGGGCGTCATGTTGCCGGTCGCAACCGCGCGCGCGCCAAGCCAGAGAATGCCGACCATGCCGCCCAGCAGCATGATGGAGACAGCGAGGATCATGAAGGCGCGCGCCGTGATGCGGCTGAGCGCGGCCTTGAAGACGGCTTCGGCCGCCTCGGTGAAGGATTTGCGCCGGCGCTCTTCCTGGCCATAAGCTTGGACCAGTTCGATGGCGTCGAGCGCCTCGGAGGCGTCGGCGCCGGCCTCGGCCAGGCGCGACTGGGCCCGGTTCGAGGCGCCGCGAATGATGCGGCCGATGATCAGCACCGGCAGTATCGCCAGCGGGATCATCAGGAGCAGCGTCCCGCCAAGCTGCCAGTTCGTCACCAGCATCATGGCGATGGCGCCGACCGTGGACAGGATGGTGCGGGTCGCCAGCGAGGCCGTCGAACCGAGAAAGGTCTCGATCAGGGTGACGTCGGCGGTCAGCCGGGAGACCGCCTCGCCGGAGCGGATATCGGCATGGAAGCGCGGCGACAGGCTGAGCAGCTTTTTGTAGAGGTCGGTGCGCAGGTCGGCGGCCACGCGTTCGCCGAAGCGGGAGACGAAATAGAAGCGCAGCGCGCTGAGCACGCCCATCAGCACTGCGGCGATCAGGACATAGAGGAAATACTGGTCGATCGTCTCGAGCAGGTCCGGCCCGCTCGTGCCGCCGCGTCCGGCATCGACAGCCTGGCCGAACAGGGCCGGGATGGAGAGCGCGGCCATGGTGCTCACCACCAGGAAGATGGCGGCGACGAAAACCAGCCCGATATGGCGCTTCACATAGGGCCAGAGCAGGGCCAGCGGCTTGATGCTGCGCGCCTTGGCGCGGGTCTGAGCGGCCTGGTCCGGCGTGGTTTCGCGGCGGTCGTTCGTGACCGCGTCTGTTGTCTCGCTCATTGCATCGCACCTAGCTTGTTATCGCCCCCTTGCGGGAACGTCGTCTTTCTATTAAGACCCCGCTTTCCGAATTTCACAGAGGCCAATCCGCACAGGCATGCGTAACGGCCACTGACGCGAAGGACCAGAGACGATGAAAGCCGAAGGCCATCCCGATTACCACTTCATCACTGTCGTGATGACTGATGGAAGCGAATACCAGACCCGTTCGACCTTCGGTAAGGAAGGCGACAAGCTGCACCTGGATATCGATCCGCGCACGCACCCGGCCTGGACGGGCAGCACGCAGAACCTTGATCGCGGCGGCCGTGTCTCGCGCTTCAAGGATAAGTTCAAGGGCTTCGGCGTCTAAGCCACCCTCGTTCATCATGCTTTGAAAGCCCCCGTCGGAAAGGCGGGGGTTTTTATTTGCCGGTCTGTTCCAGCTCCTGGGCGCGCGGCGGTACGCGGTGTTCCAGCGCCAGGTATTCCTTCGAACGCATTTCGTGCAGTCGGCTGGCCGTGCGCTGGAATTCGAAACTGCCCTCGCCTGTGGGGTAGAGGTCGTCCGGCTCGGCGGCGGCTGTTGCCACCAGCTTCACACGCGCCTCGTAGAGCGCATCGATCAGGGCAACGAAGCGGGCGGCCTCGTTGCGCTTGTCGGGGGTGAGTTCGGGGATGCCATCCAGAAGCACGGTGTGGAAGTTCGCGGCAATGGCGAGATAATCGCGTGAGCCGAGCGGCTTCTCGCAAAGTTCCGGAAAACTGAACCGGGCGACGCCGGCGGCTTCTTTCGGCACCAGAAGCTTGCGGCCTTTCACGGTCAGGAAACACTGATTGGGTTTGGCGCCGAGCGTCAGCCGGTCAAAGGCCTGGTCGAGGCGTTTCTCGCCGGCGTCCCCCTGCAGCAGGTGCCAGACGGGCGCTTCGGTGAGGCGTTCGAGGCGGTAATCGCGTTCGGATTTCAGTTCGAAGACCTCGCACTGCTCCTTGATCATCTCGATGAAGGGCAGAAAGAGCTCGCGGTTGAGCCCGTTCTTGTAGAGTTCGTCGGGATGGCGGTTGGAAGTCGCGACCACGGTAACACGGTGCTCGAAAAGATTCTCGAACAGGCGCCCGAGGATCATCGCATCGGCGATCTGGCTGACCTGGAACTCATCGAAGCAGATCAGCTTCGCTTCAGACGCGATCAGTTTCGCGACAGGCGGGATGGGGTCGCTGCCGGTGCCCTTCACGCGGTGCGCCGCGCGGCGGCGCTCGCTCTCGTCCATTTCGCGCCAGGCATTCATCTCGTCATGCACCCGGCCCATGAATTCATGGAAATGGACACGTTTCGAGGGGACCGGCGCCAGTTCGTGGAAGAGGTCCATCAGCATCGACTTGCCGCGCCCGACACCGCCCCACATGTAGAGCCCGCGAATGTGCGGCGGCTTGCGGAAAAGCCCGCCGGAGGGGGCGTTCTGCAGGCGGTGGAGCACGCCGTCGAGCTTGCGGGCGGCTTCCAGCTGGGCCGGGTCCTCGCTCAGCTGGCCGGCGGCGGTGCGTTCGAGATAGGCGGCTTCGACACTCATGAGGCTCAGCTTCCTCCCAGAACGGCCGAGATCTGTTCGGCGAAAACGGCGAGTGCCTGCGGCTCGAGAGCGATTGTGGCGAGCAGCCCGGCAATCCCCCCGCCAATATGGGCTTCATGCCCGATCACCTTGTTCTCGCGCTGGGCCAGCATGGCGCTTACCACGATGAACAGGATGGCAAACACCACTGCCGGCATCGGGAAGACGATGACGTAGAGCATCCTGAAAGGTTCGAACAGGCAGAAAGCCAGGATGATGCCAGAGGTCGCCCCCGACGCGCCGAGCGCGCGATAGTCCGGCTTGCGGAAATTCTCCAGCAGCGCCCAGAGATTGCCGCCGAGCAGGGCGGCGAAATAGACGATCACGAATTTGGCCGTGCCGATCCAGGACTCGATGAACTGCCCGAACTGGAACAGCACGAACATGTTGATGAGCAGGTGAAACAGCCCGCCATGCAGGAAGCCGGAGGTGATCAGCCTGTGCCATTCGCGCCGCTGCCTGATGGCCCCGACATCGAAGAGGTTGCCTATCAGGAAAGCCGGGTTGGAAAAGGCGTAAAGGCTGGCCAGCACATTCGCGCCGATCAGCGTCAGTGTGGCCGGGAACTGGGAAAATGACTCCATGCGTTTGCCCTAGCGCAACAGCGCCCGGAACGCATGGAGTTTTTGACGCGAAACCGCTCAGGCTGCAGCAATATGCTGGCGGGTTTCCGGCTCGGCCATCTGGTCGAAGAAGAAGTCGAGCATGGCTTCAGGCCGCTGGATGAAACGGTTGTAGGGCAGGTTCGCCTTGAACACCGGTTCGGCCGCGATGTTGCAGCCGCAGCGATGGGCCGTGGCCACGATGGATTCGCGGTCGGCATGGGCGCTGGAGACGGCAATGCGGTGGCTGCCCATATTGGCGATGCGTGCAATCGTCATGTCGCCATCATAGCTGTCGGGCAGGGTCAGTTCCGTGATGATGAGATCGAAACGCTCCAGCCGCAGGCGGCGTTCGGCTTCCATCAGTGTCGGTGCAAGGACCAGATCGACCTGGACACGCGCGCGGGCCGCCTTGTCGGCGGCAATGGCCAGCATGTCGCGTACCGGTTCATGATCTTCAATCCACAGAACTTTCATTGACTCTACCCTATCTGGTCCAGACCCGGAGCCCATCAGCGCTCCCCCTTGCTTGTGTGCCAATCTGGCAGCTTGGCATTACGGCTTGGTAAAGCGAAACTTGCTGAATTGTTTACAAATCAAAGCGTTGGCATGCCGCAGCCGGATGGGTTGCACCGTAAGAATCTGTGATAAAGTAAGGGTTTGAGGGAGACTTCTCGTTCCCCTTGGCGCCCTGGCAGAAAGTCTCATGACGGAAGATGTCATCAAAAAAAATCCTTCTACCTCCGCCTTCCTGAGAGAGATCGAGGAGCCCGACCAGCATATTGTCGATACGCTGATCGAGGAGCGCTGCCCGAGCTTTGCCGGTCACTGGAGCTGGCCGGCCGTGCGCCGCGTGCTGTACGCCATGCTCGGCTACCGCAAGGCGCGGAATATGGCCGACACGCTTATGACGCTGAACGGGCGCCAGTCCTTTGATTTCCTGTCTGAGACCCTCGATGTGCGCCTCGACCTCGCCCATCTCGACCGCCTGCCGGAGAGCGGCCGTGTTGTGGTCGTTGCGAATCACCCGACGGGCCTGGCTGACGGGGTGGCGGTCTGGGATGCGCTGATCCGCAAGCGCGAGGACATCGTCTTCTTCGCCAATGCCGACGCCATCCGCGTCAATCCGCAATTCCAGGATGTCATCATCCCGGTCGAATGGGTGGCCGAGAAGCGCACGCCCGCCAAGACGCGCGAGACGCTGCGCCGGGCGGCTGAAGCCTTCGAGCAGGAAAAATGCGTCGTCATCTTCCCGTCCGGCAAGCTCGCCTCGAAGGTGGACGGTGTACTGACCGAGAAGGACTGGTTCTCGACCGCCGTCAGCCTGGCGCGCAAGCAGAAGGCGCCGGTCCTGCCGTTGCATGTCAGCGCCCGCAATTCCTGGCTGTTCTATAAGCTGAGCGAGATCAATGGCGAGCTGCGCGACATCACTCTTTTCCACGAACTGCTCAACAAGAAGGGCGCCGAGTTCGAGATGGCCTTCGGGCCGATGATCCCGCCGGAGAAGCTGAGCGGGGACGCCGCCGAGATTACCCGCCAGCTGCGCGACCACGTCGCCTATGCCCTGGCCGACGACCCGCACCTGGACTTTGAGCCAACCGCATAAAAAAGGCCGCCCGAAGCGGGCGGCCCTCCCGTGTCAGAGACGGACAGTGTTCTAGACGCTTTGCTGGTCGGCGCCGGTCAGCGAGCCGTGGCAATGCTTGTACTTCTTGCCCGAGCCGCAGGGGCAGGGCGCATTGCGCGGGGTCTTCGACCAGTCATCTTCGGCCTGATGCAGCGGCGGACCGGGCTGCTGGACTTCGCCCGGCTTCTCGATCTTGTCGGGGGTCATCTCATTGTTGCCCGTATCCGGGTCGAGATGGCTTTCCTGCATCGGCGGACGGGCCTGCTCGCGCTGCAGCAGTTGCTCGCGCGCGGCGGCCAGCTGGGCCTTCTGTTCGTCGGTCGCCGGCGGGGCGATGCGGATATTCATCAGGATGCGCGTGACTTCGGTGCGCATCGTGTCCAGCAGTTCGTTGAACAGCTTGAAGGCTTCTTCCTTGAACTCGTTCAGCGGATCGCGCTGGCCATAGGAGCGCAGGTGGATGACCGAGCGCAGCTGGTCGATGTGCTGCAGGTGCTGGCGCCAGCGCCCGTCGAGAACCTGCAGGAGGACCTGCTTCTCGATGGCGCGGATCTGCTGGGCGCCGGCCTGCTCGACCTTCTGCTCGAAGGCCTGGTCGGCAGCGACGCGGATCCGCTCGGCGATCTCCTGGTTGGCAACGCCTTCCTCGGCGGCCCACTCGGCAATCGGCAGCTCGAGAGAGACCTCGTTCTTCAGCGTCTCGGTGAGGCCCTCGACGTCCCATTGCTCGGCAAAGGCCTTTTCCGGCATGGCCCCGGCGACCCAGTTGTCGATGACGTCGTGGCGCATGTCGGTGACGACGTCGGTCACCTGCTCGGCATGCATGAATTCGCGGCGCTGCTCGAAGATCGCCTTGCGCTGATCGTTGATGACGTCGTCATATTTGAGGACGTTCTTGCGGATCTCGAAATTGCGCTGCTCGATTTTCTTCTGCGAGGTTTCGATCGCCTTGTTCATCCAGGGGTGGGTGATGCCCTCGTCTTCCTTGATGCCAAGGCTCTTCATGATCGAGTTGAGGCGGTCGGCGGCGAAGACGCGCATCAGGTCGTCTTCCACCGAAATGAAGAATTTCGATTTGCCCGGGTCGCCCTGACGGCCGGTCCGGCCACGCAGCTGGTTGTCGATGCGCCGGCTTTCGTGGCGCTCGGTGCCCAGTACGAAGAGGCCGCCTGCGGCCAGCGCCTCTTTCTTGCCGACCTCGATGGCGGCGAGCACTTCCTCGGAAAGCTGCTTTTCTTCCTCTTCGGTCGGCTCGCGTCCGTTCTTTTCGGTGAAGGTGTCGATGGCTTTCCAGAAGCGCATCTCATAGTTGCCGCCGAGCTGGATGTCGGTGCCGCGCCCGGCCATGTTGGTCGCCACGGTAACGGCGCCCGGCATGCCGGCTTCGGCGATGATCTCGGCTTCGTGCTCGTGATGGCGCGCGTTCAGCACATTGTGCGGAATCTTGGCCTGGGTGAGCAGAGTGGAGATGATTTCGGACTTCTCGATGGACGCGGTGCCGAGCAGGACCGGCTGGCCTTTGGAGCGCGCATCGCGCACCTCGTTGACGATCTCCTGATACTTCGCGCTTGCGACGCGGTAGACGACATCGTCCTCGTCGATCCGCTGGATCGGCTTGTTGGTCGGCAGCTGGAAGACTTCCAGCTTGTAGATGTCGGCGAACTCGGCGGCCTCGGTGATGGCCGTGCCGGTCATGCCGGCGAGCTTGTCATAGAGGCGGAAATAGTTCTGGAAGGTGATCGAGGCGAGCGTCTGGTTCTCCGGCTTGATCTCGACGCCTTCCTTGGCCTCGATCGCCTGGTGGAGGCCTTCCGACAGCCGGCGGCCTTCCATCATGCGGCCGGTAAACTCGTCGACCAGCATCACCTGATCGTCCTTGAGCAGGTAATCCTTGTCCTTGTGGAACAGCTTGTGCGCGCGCAGCGCCTGGTTGGCGTGGTGCACGATGGTGATGTTGTGCGGGTCCCAGAGGGAGCCTTCGAGCAGGCCGGCCTCTTCCAGCATCTGCTCCATCTTCTCCATGCCATCTTCAGTGTAGATGACGGAGCGCTGCTTCTCGTCGAGTTCGATATCGGTCTCGTCGTCGAGCTTCGGGATCAGTGCGTCGATGGTACGGTAAAGGTCGGAGCGGTCGTCGGTCGGCCCGGAAATGATGAGCGGTGTGCGCGCTTCGTCGATCAGGATGGAGTCGACCTCGTCGACGATGGCATAGGCGTGGCCGCGCTGCGCCATCTGGTCGAGCGAGTATTTCATGTTGTCGCGCAGATAGTCGAAGCCGAACTCATTGTTCGTGCCGTAAGTGATGTCGCAGGTATAGGCGGCCTTGCGCTGCTGGTCGTCCAGGCCATGCACGATGGAGCCCGTGGTCATGCCGAGGAAGCCGTAGATCTTGCCCATCCACTCGGCGTCGCGGCTGGCGAGATAGTCGTTGACGGTGATGACGTGGACGCCCTTGCCGGCCAGCGCATTGAGGTAGACCGCCAGCGTCGCCACAAGCGTCTTGCCCTCACCGGTGCGCATTTCCGCGATGGCGCCATTGTGCAGCACCATGCCGCCGATCAGCTGGACGTCGAAATGCCGCATGGCGAGGGTGCGCTTGGCAGCCTCGCGGACGACGGCAAAGGCTTCGATCAGCAGGTCGTCGAGGGTGGCGCCGTCTTCCAGGCGCTTTCGAAACTCGTCGGTCTTGGCGCTGAGCTCCTCATCCGACAGGGCCTCCATTTGTGGCTCAAGCGCGTTGATCTTCTCAACGCGCTTGCGCATGGGCTTGATTCTTCTGTCGTTGGATGAGCCGAATATTTTGCGGGCAACTGAAAGCATCTGAACGGGCACCGAACTGCGCTGTTGACTTGAGAAGGCCCTCCTGCCTTGAACACATTTACAGGAGGTGCACACCGATGATTCCGTGTGCGCGCCGGGCAAACTAACCTCTCGACCAGTTCCCGCGGGAGACTTAAGAACCCCCTGTATGGGTGTCAATGCGGACGGCTGTAGCAGCAACACAAGGGAAATCGGATGAAATCCTGTCGTTTTCTACTTTTCGCACTCGCCCTGACCGGTCTCGTGGCGATCCCCGGGTGCGGAGAAAACAGCAGTTCGCCCTCCCGGCGCGCGGTCGGATTCGACGCTTCCACCGCAGCGGTGGTCAATGGCGAGCCGATCTATATCTCCGACGTCGAACTGGAGGCCGTCGCCCAGGGGCGCATCGAGCCGGGCGAGGCGTTCGGTCCGGACCATACCGAATACCAGATGGTGCTCGACCAGCTGATCGACCAGAAATTGCTCGCCCAGGAAGCTGTCCGCCGCGGCCTCGACCGCTCGCCCAAGGCGCAGCGCCGCCTCGAAACCGCGCGCGAGCGCCTGCTCGGCAATTTCCTGATGGAAAACCTCGTCTCGACCGAGGTGACCGATGCGGCGATCGACAAGATGTATGACGAGCAGGTCAAGCTGCAGCAACTCGACGACGAGGTGCGCATCCGTCACATCCTGGTGGAGACCGAGGAAGAGGCCCAGGACGTGCTCGACAAGGCACGCTCGGGCGAGGACTTCACCTCGCTGGCCTTCGAATATTCCAAGGACACCCGAACCCGGCTCGATGGCGGCTCCTTCGGCTGGGTCTCGCCGAACGAAATGATCGACCCGTTCCCGTCCGTGATCGCGGATACTTCCGCCGGGGAGATGTCGGAACCCTTCGAGTCCGAACAGGGCTGGCACATCCTGAAGGTGGAGGAGCGGCGCACCAAACCGCCCAAGACCAAGGAGGAGATGCGCCCGGAGATCGTCACCTATCTGACCTTCACCGAAATCAGCAAGATCCTGCGCCAGCTGCGCGCCGACGCTTCCATCCAGCAGCGGGACGGTGGCCCGCCGGACCTCTCTTATCTCGATGATCCGTCTGACCTTGGTGATGGCCCGGCAGCAGGCGAAGAGACAGCTGTCCCGCAGGAGGGCACGGAAGACGCCGCGCCCACCGGGGACGAGGCTGAAGACGGCGCCGAGGATACCGGGCAGGGGCCGGCACAATGAAGCTCAAACCCTCTCCTTTCGCACCGGCTGCCTTCCCGGCCCTGCCGGTGGTCAAGGGCGTCCAGGCGGCAACGGCCTCGCGCGGCTTCTATGCCAGGCGCGGGGTCGAGCGGGACGATGTTTTCCTCTTCCTGATGCCGGAAGGCACCAGCGCAGCCGGGGTGTTCACGCGCTCGCATACCGCCTCGGCCGATGTCGACTGGTGCCGCGAGGCGCTGAAGGCCAGCCAGGGCAAGGGACGCGCCGTGGTCTCGAATGCGGGCAACTCCAACGCCTTTACCGGCAAGGCCGGCGTGTTGAAGAACGAGGCGACGTTGACGGCCATGGCCGACACGCTCGGCGTGCCGCGCGAAGAATGCTTCCTGTCGGCCACCGGGGTCATCGGTGAGCCGCTGCCGGACCCGAACTATGTCGGTCAGATGCTGCCCACCCTGAAGGCCGCGCTCGCTGCGCCGGACTGGGAGGCCTGTGCGCGGGCCTTCATGACCACCGACACGTTTCCCAAGGGCGCCGGCGCGACCTGCGAGATCGGCGGCGAAACCGTCTCGCTGGCCGGTATCCTGAAGGGCTCAGGCATGATCATGCCGAATATGGCGACCATGCTCTGCTATGTCTTCACCGATGCCGCGATTACCCCGGATGTGCTCGACGCATTGCTGCGCGACCATGTCGACCGGACGCTGAACTCCGTCACGGTCGATGGCGACACCAGCACGTCGGATACCTGTATGCTGTTTGCGACGGGCGCGTCGGGCGCGCCGCTGATCGAGACGGTGGACGATCCGCGCCTTGAGGGATTCCGCGACGCCCTGTCCAGCGTGCTGCGGGATCTTTCCCACCAGCTCGTCAAGGATGGCGAAGGCGCGTCTAAATTCGTCGAGATCCGCGTCGAAGGCGCTGTCTCCGAAGCATCGGCCAAGACCATTGGCCTGCACATCGCCAACTCGCCGCTGATCAAGACGGCGATTGCGGCCGGCGACGCCAATTGGGGCCGTATCGTCATGGCGGTCGGCAAGTCGCTGGAGCCGATTTCCAAGGACGAGATGCGGATCTGGTTCGGCGATCACCTCGTGGCCGAGGGCGGCATGCGCGCGCCCGGCTATCAGGAAGCCACAGCCACAGCGCATTTTGCCGAGGACGAGATCCTGATCCGGGTGGACGTCGCCGCCGGCCATGCGGCCTGGACGGTGTGGACCTGCGACCTCACACATGCCTATGTCGACATCAACGGGGCCTACCGGACATGACGAAACCGCTCGTTTTCGTCGCCGCCGCCGCCATTTTCGACGCCGACGGCCGTATCCTGCTCGCGCAGCGGCCGCAGGGGAAATCCATGGCGGGCCTGTGGGAATTTCCGGGCGGAAAAGTCGAAACCGGCGAGACGCCGGAAGACGCGCTTTGCCGGGAGCTGCAAGAAGAACTACAGATTGGCGTTCAACCGGCAGATTTGAGGCCGCTCAATTTTGCCAGTTTCGATTATCCCGGCTTTCACCTTTTCATGCCACTGTTCGAAGTGCGCGACTGGAGCGGTGATCCGGTCCCGGTCGAGGGTCAGGCCCTCGAATGGGTCCGTCCGGCTGCTCTGGCAGACTTTCCCGCGCCGCCGGCCGATGTCCCGCTTTTCGAGGATCTGGCGGCGCGCTTTTAAAAGGTGGGCTCATGGTCCGGCATCTAGTTCTGAGATACTGTGGCGATACGCGGGCAGCGACCGCTGTCGAGTACGGCCTGCTTCTCGCGCTCCTGGTCCTCGGACTCGTCGGCGCGGTGACAGCCGCTGGCGGCGCGACCGCCGACCGCTTCAACCGCGTTAATGAAGGCTATCCCGAATAGGTCTTTGCCTTCCCCGGCGTGAAATTGACGCCGGGCCCCAAGCCGTCATGCTCTCCTGATTAAAAAGCAGGAGGATGCCATGGCTGGCGCGCGCCCTTTCACCATCGACATTAGCGATGAAACGCTGTCGCGCATTCGTGAGCGCGTGGCGGCCTATCGCTGGTTCCCGGCGCCGGACGTCGGCGGCCCCTGGCAGTTCGGCATGGCCACCGACGTCATGAAGGACATCCAGGCCTACTGGCTGGAGCGGTATGACTGGCGCGCCATGGAAGCCAGGCTCAATGCCTGGCCGCACTTCAAGGCCGAAGTTGGCGGGCTCGATCTCCATTTCCTCCACATTGTCGGCGAGGCCGAAGGCAAACGCCCGCTTCTGCTGACGCATGGCTGGCCGGGGTCCTTCTATGAATTCTACGAGGCGATCGGGCCCTTGGCCTATCCGTCACAGCATGGCGGCAAGGCGGAAGATGCCTTCGACCTCGTCATTCCCTCCCTGCCGGGCTATGCCTTTTCCGGGAAGCCGACCGCGCCACTCGGGCAGCGCAAGACGGCCGAGCTTTTCGACGCGTTGATGCGCGATGTGCTGGGTTATGAGACCTATCTCGCCCAAGGGGGCGACTGGGGCGGGCTGGTCACGTCATGGCTTGGCTTCGACCAGGCGGCCGGGCATGGCGGCGGCTGTCGCGCGATCCATCTCAACATGATCGGTTTTCGTCCGACGCCGGCCACCCCGCAAAGCGAGACGGAGAAACAGTGGATGGCCCAGAGCCAGGCCGCGATGCAGGCCGAAGGTGCCTATTTCATGCAGCAGGCGACCAAGCCGCAGACGCTCGCCATGGCGCTGATGGATTCACCGGTCGGCACGGCTGCCTGGATTCTGGAGAAGTTTCATGGCTGGTCGGACCTGACGGATGGCGATCTCTTCAGCGTCTATTCGAAGGACCAGCTCCTCACCAATGTCATGCTCTATCTCGTCAATGACGCGATCGCGACGTCGGTCTGGTATTATGCGGCCCTGTTCATGGAGGGCGGCGTCGCCCTGCCAGAGGGCCAGCGCGTTGAGGTCCCCACAGGCTTTGCCAATTATCCGGGCGAGGAAATCTATACGCCGCCGCCGCGCAGCTGGTGCGAGCGGGCCTACAACATCACCTGGTGGTCGGACATGGCAAAAGGCGGGCACTTCGCGGCGATGGAAGTGCCGGACCTGTTTGTCGAGGATGTGAGGGCCTGGGCGCGGTCGCTCGATTGAGCGGGGCTTTAAAGCACCATGCTGAACAGCAGAATCAGGATCTGGATGAAGATTGCCAGACCCGACAGGGCGATCACAGTCGCGATCCAGGCGCCGCCGAAGCCCATGAAGGCCCCGATGGCGATCCCGGCGCCGGCGCACAGGATGAGCGATGCCAGCCAGTTCAGCCCGACAGCCAGTGTGAAGGTCATGTAGCCGACCGTGATCAGAAGGATCAGGGCGCCCCAAGTGCCAGCCTTCATGAAGCCGCCATACATCTTCGACTGGGAGTCGATCTTCATTTCGCCGTGCGTGTATTCGCTCGAAGCCATTGGGCCTTCTCCGTCGCTCAGTTCAGGCTGTTTTATAAAGACAGCTTCCGCCGTCAAGCGGCCAGCTCGTCGCATCTGCGTTTCATTTGCCGCAGGCAAGGCGCGGACGCCTAGTTCAGCTTCGACTTGTCGCTCTTTTTCGGCGGGACGAAAGCAGGCGGCAGCGGCTCGGCGGGCACGCCCTCTTCCTTCAGGGCATCGCGCTCTTCCTGGGTCGTCTCGCCCCAGATCGGCTTGTGCTCGCGCTCGCCATAATACATCGAGCGCGCTTCTTCCGCGAAGCCGTCGCCGACATAGTCGTAATTCTCGGAGATATGCTGGCGCGCCTTGGCAGCGAGCTTGCCGAACACCTTTTCCGGGTCCGACGCGCCGGCCTTCTCCGAGGGACGCACCGAAGGCGCCATGACCTGCTTGCGGACATGGTGGCCCTCACAGGCCGGGCAGGCGATCAGGCCCTTCTCCCGCTGGGTCTCGAAAATGGATGAGGAGCCGAACCAGGCATCGAATTCGGCCTCGCAATCATCGCATATCAGAGCATAGCGGATCATGAGCGCAGCCTGCGTCCCTTGCTTCAGGCTTCGCTGAGCATCGGGTCGAGCTTGCCTTCGCGCTCCAGCGCCATCAGCTCGTCGCAGCCACCGACATGCCGGTCGCCGACGAAGACCTGCGGGAAGGTGCGCGCGCCATTCGAGCGCTGGACCATTTCCTGCTTTTTCGCCGGATCCATGCCGGCATCGATTTCGGTAAAGTCGACGCCCTTCTTCTGGAGAAGGGTGATGGCGCGGGTGCAGTAGGGGCACATGGCGCGTGTATAGACGGTGACCTTTTGCATTCTGGCTCCACATTAGAAACTGGAATGCCTTCTATATGGTGACGTCACCGGGCCTGACAACGCGCGCCAGCACCAGCACGCTGACGGAGGCGGCCTTGCCCTTTTTCAGGGCACGCGTGCAGGCCGTCAGGGTCGCCCCCGTCGTATAGACGTCATCGACCAGCACGATATGCGCCCCCTCAACCTCAGCTGCCCGCGAGGGTCTGACCTGGAAGGCGCCACGAACATTGCTGTGCCGCGCCCGGGCAGAGAGGCCGCCCTGGCTGATCGTCGGGCGGTGGCGCCGGAGGGCATCGACGGCAACGGCCCGGCCGGTGTGCCGGGCCAGCGCCTGGGCCAGCCAGCCGGACTGGTTGAAGCCGCGTGTGGTCAGCCGTCGATAGTGCAGGGGCACCGGCACGATCAGGTCGGCGGTCTCGAGCACATCGCGCCCGGCAAGCGCCATCCAGGTCGCGAAGGTTGCCAGGCCGTCGCGGCGCCCGGCGCGTTTCAGGTCGAGGATCGGCTTGCGGGCGGCGTCGTCATATTGCAGCGCGGCGCGGGCGGCCTGCCATTTCGGCGGCTTCGCTGCACAGGCGCCACACAGGCTGACCTCGCCGAGATCGGTCTCCAGCGGCAGTGCGCACTGGCGGCAGCCCGTGCCGTTGAGAAAGGTCAGGCGAGCGAAATCCTCGGGCGGGATAAGCCCCTGTCCGGCATGGCTTGTCCCGGTCACGAGCGAGCGCTGTGGCCAGATAAAGTCACCCATGGACCGCAATCCGGTCTTTGCGACACGCCTCAAGCGATGCATATCGAGGCTCATGGCACCCGCCCCACCCAAACTCTTCGATCCCGGCCTCGTTGCCCTGCACCGCGACAGGGCCGCGCCGGAGTTCAGCGACTATGCCTTTCTGAAAGAGCGAGAGTCGAGTCATCTCATCGAACGGCTGGAAGATTCCACGCACAGTTTCGAGCGGGCCCTCGATTTCGGCGCGCATGACGGGCGGCTGGCTGAAAAGCTGATGGCCAGCGGACGTGTGAAGCAGGTCGACGCGGTCGATATGTCTGCGCGCTTCGTCGCGGCGATGCAGGCCAGGGGGCTCTCGGCCGGCCAGCTCGATATGGAGGGCGCACCCTTCGCGCCGGCGAGTTATGACCTCGTTGCCAGCGTGCTCAGCCTGCACTGGGTCAATGATCTGCCGGGCACGCTGACGCGCATCCGCGAGCAGCTGAAGCCCGACGGGCTCTTCCTGGGCTGTCTTTTCGGAGGAGGTACGCTAAGCGAACTCAGATCCTGCCTGATCGAGGCGGAAAGCGAGCTGACCGGAGGCGCGGCGCCGCGCCTGTCGCCGCTGCCCGGCCTGCAGGACATGGCGGCGCTGATGCAGCGGGCCGGCTTTGCCTTGCCGGTGGTCGATCTCGACCCAATCACAGTGCGTTATCCAGACCCAATAAAATTACTGGGCGATATCAAGGGGATGGGTGAGCAGGCCGCCTTTGCGCGCAATGAAAAAGCTCCGCGTCGCCCGCTGTCGCGCGCGGTCCTGGCGCGAATGAGTGAGCTTTATGCCGAGCGCTATAGCGACCGCGATGGCAAGGTGCGCGCGACGTTCAACGTCATCTGGCTGTCGGGCTGGGCGCCGCATGAAAGCCAGCCGACGCCCCTGCGCCCTGGCAGTGCCCGCCACAGCCTCGCCGATGCGGTCAGGAAAATTGGTGACAAGAAAAATTAAGCCCGCCCGGCAAGGTGCGCGGGCGGGCTTCAATCGATCCGTCAGAGAGGAAAGCGTCTAGCTCTTGAAGGCCGAGAAGATGTCGTCGGCGTTCGGGGAATCGTCGTCGACGGCATTGGTCTGCGCGTCGGCATCTTCCGCCGGCTTCAGGCCCGGCCCGTCCATTTCCTGCGCCTTCTGGGCATCCATCTTCTTGCGGCGGTCGGCGGCCTTGTTGACGACTTCGTCAAGCTCGATCTGCGAGCAGAGGCCGAGCGTCACCGGGTCGACCGGCTTGATGTTCGGCGAATTCCAGTGCGTCTTGTCGCGCACATTGGTGATGGTCGCCTTGGTCGTGCCGATCAGCTTGGAGATCTGCGCATCGGTTACTTCCGGGTGGTTGCGGATGAACCAGGCGATGGCGTCCGGCTTGTCCTGGCGCCGCGCCACCGGGGTGTAGCGGGCACCCTTGCGCTTGGGCTGCGGGATGTGCGCGATCTTGGATTCGGCGACATGCAGGCGATAGTCCGGGTTTTCCTCGCCCTTGCGGATTTCCTCGCGTGTCAGTTCCCCGCGAGAGATCGGGTCGACGCCGCGCATGTTCTCGGCAACATCGCCATCGGCAATGCCTTTCACCTCGAGCTTGTGCAGGCCGCACAGGTCGGCGATCTGCTCGAAGGAGAGCGTCGTGTTGTCGATCAGCCAGACGGCCGTCGCCTTGGGCATCAGAATATCGGCCATTTTGGGCTCCGTTTGGTTAGCGCCTGAAACGCAGCCGCCCGGCCTTTCGGGCCGGGCGGTCAGGTTCCAGGAAGGGAAAAAATCCTAACGCTGAGGATTATAGAGGCTAAGCGCCGAATTGGGAAGATGGGCTTTGTAGTGAGGCCGCAGACCTTCAGTGCACACCTTTTCCTTACCCCACACTTAGCAGGATCTTGCCGATATGGCCGCCCTTGCTCATCAGGGCGTGAGCGGCTTCGGCCTCGTTGAAATCGAAGCTCTGCTCGATGACGGGGCGGATGTCGCCGCGCGCGACCAGCGGCCAGAACCGCTCCTCGACGGCCGCGCGGATCTCGGCCTTCTCCTCGACGGGCCGCGCGCGCAACGTCGTGCCGGTGAGGATCAGCCGTTTCAGCATCAGCGGCATCAGGTTGAGCTCGACCTTCGGGCCCTTGAGATAGGCGATGTTGCAGATGCGCCCGTTCACGCGCGCCGCCGAGATGTTCTTCTGCACATAGTCGCCGCCGACCATGTCGAGGATGACATCGGCGCCGCCGCCATCCTTCACGACCTCCTGGAAATCCTCTTCCTTGTAATTGATCGCGCGGGTGGCGCCGAGCGTTTCGGCGGCCTTGCACTTTTCCGCCGAGCCGGCCGTCGTCCAGATTTCGCTGGCGCCCGCGGCCTTCACCATCTGGATCGCCATGGAGCCGATGCCGGACGTGCCGCCATGGATCAGGATGGTCTCGCCCTTCTGGAAGGCGCAGCGCATGAAGATGTTGGCATAGACCGTCATCATCGCTTCCGGCAGCGCGGCCGCCTGTTGCAGGGTGAGGTTCTCCGGCACGGGCAGGAGCGAGCCTTCATCGACTGCGCAAAACTCGGCATAGCCGCCGCCGGCGAGCAGGGCGCAGACGCGGTCGCCTTCGCTCCATTTCGTGACCTTTTCACCGACCGCCGCGACGGTGCCGGCGCATTCCAGGCCCATGATGTCGGAGGCGCCGGGCGGGGGTGGGTAATGGCCGGCTCGCTGGACGAGGTCGGCGCGGTTCAGGCCGGCGGCGGCAACCTTCACAAGCACTTCGTGCGGGCCGGGCTGTGGCCGCGTGACCTCGCCCAGTTTGAGCGCTTCGCCTTCCGCGGCGATCACGGCTTTCATCATCTCGCTCATCGGCATTCTCCTGTAATCGCGGCTGGGTTGCTGCCAAATCGGCGCTTGATTTCCCCGCGCGTCTGTCCTTGCTTATGGGGCACAGGCCTATAGGCATGGAGGCGCGCAATCAATGTTCGACGACGACCCCCCGAGACCCGCAAAGCTCGACCTGGAGAAGATGTCCGTCGATGAGCTGAAAGAAAGGATCGAAGCGTTGAAGGCCGATATCGTGGCCTGCGAAGCGGAGATCGAGAAGAAGCAGGCGCATAAATCGGCGGCTGACGACATTTTCAAATCCTGAAAGTCCGAAACTTTAAGACCCCTTAAACCTGCAGGCGAATAGACTTCCTGCGCGCGCGGCCCTGGCCGGTTTGCGGCGCACCACACCCGACCGAAGGCCCGGAAAGAGACCACATGGCTGCCAATTACGACGAGTCCCATGACGATGACTTCGGCGATCTGCCGGATTTCACAGCCACACGTGTCTTCGAAAAAGTGTTCGCTGACGGCATGGCACTGGTCGAGGAGACGGCCTCCTATCTCGACGGGCCGGGCCGGGACATGGCGCAGAAGCTGCCGCGCGAGGCGGGGCTCACCTATGCGGCCTGGAGCATGGAACTCACCTCGAAACTGATGCAGGCGGCAAGCTGGCTCGTCATGCAGCGCGCCGTGCGCGACGGGGACATGTCGCGTGAGGATGCGCTGGCCAAGAAATACCGGATCTATCGCGATGGCCCGCCGCTGGACGCCTCCAAGCAGCGCGGGCGCGGCCTGCCGGACCATTTCCTCGATCTTGTCGAGAGCGCGGAATACCTGTTCAGCCGCATCTGCCGTCTGGACGCAGCCATCTATGTCGACGGCCATTCCGGCGATGAGAGCCCGGTCAAACGCCAGATCGAGGAACTCAGGGCGGCTGCCGAGGATGGCGCCTTCGACCCGCTGCACATCTGGGGCCGGGCGCGGTAAGTCTTACCGGCGCAGCACAATCCGCAAATTTTCACTCGGCACTTCCCGTCCGTCATCGGTCACGAAGGCGGTATGTACGGCCTGGCGGCTCTGCATGTCGGTGAAGCTGATCGGCGGCTGGCCGTCGCAGTCCAGCCAGTGGTCGCCCCATTGCGTCAGCGCGATGAGGACCGGTCGCAGCGCTTCGCCCTTGTCGGTCAGGACATATTCCGGCCGGGCGCGGCGGCCTTCGGACTTGTAGGTGCGTCTGGCAAGCAGACCCTGCTCGACAAGGTTCTTCAGCCGGCCCGACAGGATGGTGCGCGGGGTGCCAAGCTCACTCTGGAAATCGTCGAAGCGGCGCACGCCATAAAGCGCAGAGCGCAGGATGAGCAGCGTCCAGCGGTCGCCGATCAGGTCGACGGCCTTGGCGAGATTGCACTGGGCAGGCGGGACGGGGGATTTGCGCGACAGCGGGATCATGCGGGCAAGCCTGCATGGGTTCGCCTTCCAAATCCAGCCTCTATTTGATCTTGCATGAGGAGGCGATCTGGCGCCTGATATTCCGGGCCGGACGATGAGGACGCGGACAAGGCCATGAGCAAGCCGAAGAATGTCATCGACAAGCGCATGGCCAACGCCCTCATCCCCGAGGCGAAGGCCAAGGGCATGGCCGGTTTTACCGGGGCGGTGGCAAGCAAGGCGATGGGCGGGCTCTGGGTCGGCGGCAATGCCTGGCTGAGCCCGGAGGCGCTGCGTTTCGAGGCGAATGCGCTGAACCGGCACTTCCACAGCAATCCGAAAGCGCTCGCTTTCACGATTCCGCTGGTCGAGGTCACCGGCGTGCACTGGCGCAAGGCACTGTTCACCAACATCATCGAGATCGAGACCCGTGAGCGCATCTTCAGCCTGCGCTGCTACAAGGCCGAAAGCTTCGCAGAGGCGATCGAAGCGGCGGTTGCGGCGGCCTGCGGAAGCTGACGGGTGGTGGTCATCGCCCGCCGCCCGGCTTAGGAGGGAGGCCATGGCTATCCCGCTGATCCAGCAGATTGACGACACGGCGCGCTTTACCGCCGTCCACGCCGCGCTCGCGCCGGAAGATGAGACGTCGGTGCCCTGGCTTCTGACGGGCGCGGTGCTGATGGTGCAACAGGTCGCCACGCTGGCCTTGGCCGAGGCCGGGGCAGAGCTGCCGGCCATGCCGGGGCCGAGCGAGCTGGTGGCGCGTGTGGCGAACAAGGATCACCTCGCCCAGCCCTATACCGCGCCGCTGAAACCGGCCGATCACCGTGCGTTCCAGGCGATTGTCGAGGCGCGCAACAGCGTCATGCACCCAGGCGCAGACGGGCTGTCGGTAGACCGGGCGGGCCTGCCGGAGGGCCTTCTCGTGGCCGCTGGGCTGGTGCGTCACTTGATCCTTACCCAGCCGGTGCGCCCCTCCATGGTGGGGGCGGAGCAGGCGGCCTCGATCCGCGAGTCGCTTACCCTGATCGAGACATCGGTTGATTTCTGGCGGACCGTCCTGGCCTGAAGCACAGCGGTCAGGCCGGTCTTAGCGCTGTGTATGGATGGCCTGCGCGGCCTCGCGCAGTTCGGTTTCGTTCAGATGATCGAAGTCGAGGGCGGCCAGTTTCTCGAGACGTTTCCGGAGGCTGGAATAGGTGTCCTCGAAAGCAGCGCGCTGCTTGGCCATTTCATCGACACTGGCGGGATCCGGCAGGCCCCAATGCACCTGCACAGGGTGGCCCGGCCAGTAGGGGCAGGCCTCGCCGGCGGCATTGTCGCAGACGGTGATGACGACATCCATGTGCGGGGCGCCGGGTGCGGCGTATTCTTCCCAGCTCTTTGAGCGCAGCCCGCCGATATCGTGGCCTTTCGCCGAGAGCACGGCGAGCGCCATGGGATTGACCTCGCCGCGCGGCGTGGACCCGGCGCTATAGCCCTTCAGTCCGGGCAGCGAGGAGGCAATCACCTCGCCCATGATCGAGCGGGCGGAATTGGCGGTGCACAGGATCAGGATGTTTCGATCGCTCATGGTGTAAGCCGTCTAGTGGTCTTCATGCGCCGCCCCTGTTTGCGATATTGCAATTGAGAGTAGGGTTACGGTGTTAAAAACAGATGATTCATCGCAAAAGGGCGTCGATATGCGCATATCCATGACAGCGGCGGCTGCCATTCTGCTGGTGGTGGCATGCCAGTCCAGCCAACAGACCAAACTGACAGATGAGGAGGCCGAGGCCGACGTGACCGCACCCCAGGAAACCGCGACCAAAGACGCGCCAATCGACCTGCCGACCGGCGAAACCGATCCGTATCTCTGGCTCGAAGAGGTCGAGGGCGAACGCGCGCTCGACTGGGTGCGGGGCCAGAATGAGCGCACGCTGGAGGATGTCCGCTCCGATCCGCGTTATGACACCTATTATCAGGACGCGCTCGACGTGCTGACCTCCGATGAGCGGATTCCCTATGGCACGATCCGCGATGGCTGGGTCTATAATTTCTGGCAGGACGAGACCAATGTCCGCGGCCTGTGGCGGCGCACGCCGCTGGAAAGCTATGCCACCGACAATCCCGATTGGGAGACCATCGTCGATTTCGACAAGCTGGCCGAGGAAGAGGGCAAGAACTGGGTCTATAAGGGCGCGAACTGCTTTCAGCCGGAAGATGGCGGCAAATGGCTCTGCATGGTGTCGCTGTCGGACGGCGGCAAGGATGCGGTGATCCAGCGCGAGTTCGACCTTGAGACCAAGCAATTTGTCGAGGACGGTTTCACCACCCCGGAAGCCAAGCAGGGCCTGTCCTGGGTCGATGCCGATACCGTCCTGATCGCGACCGACTGGGGCGAGGGCACGGTGACCGAGTCCGGCTATCCCTTCATCGTGAAACGCTGGACGCGCGGCACGCCACTCGAAGAGGCCGAAGAGGTGCTGCGCGGCGAGCCCAAGGATGTCGGCGTGTTTCCAATGGTGCTCGAAAAGGAAGACGGCACGCGGCTTCAGGGCGCGGTCGTTGCCGACACCTTCTTCACCTCCAGCTATTACTGGTTCCCGGATGGCGAGAGCGAGCCGGTGAAATGGCCGGTCCCGCCGAAATCCTCTCCGGAAGGCATCTATAAGGGCCAGTTCATGGTCTCGCTGCAGCAGGACTGGGCGCCCGAAGGCCAGGACAAGACGTTCAAGTCCGGCGATGTCGTCGCCTTCGATCTCGACACCTTCCTCGAAACCCGCGCCTTGCCGGAGGTCTCGCTGGTCTTCCACCCGGATGAAAGCCAGGCCGTCAACGGCATCGCGGTTGCTGACGGCGCTGCACTTCTGTCGATCAACGAGAATGTCGTCGGCAAGGTGCTGAGGCTCGAGCCCGGTGCGGACGGCTGGACGACGAGCGATATCGCCCTGCCGGGCAAGGGCCAGTCGGGCATCGCTTTTGCCGACAAGGATGTCGACACGGTCTTCCTCAATTATGAGGGCTTCCTGACCCCGGATTCGCTCCTGCGCTATGATGTGGCCACCGGCGAGATCAGCCCGCTGAAAAGCCTGCCGGCCAAGTTCGACACGACGGGGCTCGAAGTCGAGCAGTTCTTCGCGACCTCCAGCGACGGCACGAAGATCCCGTATTTCATCATTCACCGTGAGGACATGCCGCTGAACGGCTCCACCCCGACGCTGCTTTATGGCTATGGCGGCTTCCAGGTTTCGCTGAACCCGTCCTATTCGGCGGTGCGCGGGCGGCTCTGGCTGGACGAAGGCGGGGCCTATGTGCTCGCCAATATCCGTGGCGGCGGCGAGTTCGGCCCGGACTGGCACCAGGCAGGTCTCAAGACCAAGCGCCAGGTGATCTATGACGACTTCATCGCCGTTGGCGAAGACCTGATCGGCCGGGGCATCACCTCGACCGAGCATCTCGGCATCATGGGCGGCTCGAATGGCGGGCTGCTGATGGGCGTGATGCTGACCCAGCGCCCGGATTTGTGGGACGCGGTCGTCATCCAGGTGCCGCTGCTCGACATGCTGCGCTTCGATCAGCTGCTGGCTGGCGCTTCGTGGGTGGACGAGTATGGCTCTCCGGACGTGGCCGAGGAGCGCGCCTTCCTGGAAACGATCTCGCCCTATCACAATTTCGATCCGGACGCCGATTATCCGACGCCCTTTTTCCTGACTTCGACCAAGGATGACCGGGTCCATCCGGGCCATGCGCGCAAGATGGCGAAACTCTTCGAGGAGAGCGGCAAGCCTTTCCTCTACTATGAGAACATCGACGGCGGGCACTCGGCGGCGGCCAACCAGAAGGAAACCGCGCGGCGTACGGCGCTCGAATATACCTATCTGCATCGCCGGCTGTTTCCTGACGGGGCAGAGGATTGATGAGTGCTTCACCACGGCCTGTCCGTGGTGCCCATCTCCGGAGATTTGTCCTGGAGCAGACCTGGGAAAGCTGGACCCCACGGATAAACCGTGGGGCGGCCCGGTCTGGGGCGTGACATCCATTGGCAGAAGGAGCGCTTGCTGGTTGCTCCTTTCCCCAACGCCAGCCTTGACTTGAACCGGGCGGCGGCGCCCCCTTCGTGGCATAAACCTAAGCGGAGGAGAGACCAGTGGGCGATCTATCGGGAAAGACAGCAATCATTACAGGCGCAGCCAGCGGAATCGGGCTGGCTGGCGTGGAGGTTTTCGTCGAGGCGGGCGCCCGCGTCATTGCCGGGGACCTGCAGGACGACAAGGGCAAGGCGCTGGAGACGCGGTTCGGCGCCGACACGGTGCGTTACGTCCATTGCGATGTGACGAAACGCGACGAGTTCGAGGCGTTGTTCAAGACCGCCGAAGAGGCGTTTGGCGGGCTCGACATCCTCTGGAACAATGCCGGTCATGGCGGCACGCCGACCGGGGTGGAAGACCTGGACGAGGCCGGCTTCAGCGCGACGGTGGACCTCTTGCTGAAATCGGTCTTCGTCGGCACCAAGCTTGCCGTGCCCTACATGAAGAAGCGCGGCGGCGGATCGGTGGTGAACACCTCGTCCATCTCGGCGATTTCGGCGGGCTATGCCCCGATCACCTATTCCGTCTGCAAGAAGGGTGTGGCGCACTTTTCCAAGCTCGCCGCGGCCGAACTGTCGAAATACAGGATCCGGGTGAATGCCATCCTGCCCGGCTTCATCGCGACCTCGATCTTCGGGAGTTCGCTGGGCCTCTCACGTGAGCAGGCCGACCAGATGGCGGCGATGATCGAGCAGCAGGGCGGCAAGATGCAGCCGGCCGGGCGGACCGGCCTGCCAAGCGACATCGCCGAAATGGCGGCTTTCCTGGCCTCCGACAAGGCGGAGTTCATGACCGGCGGGGAGTTCCTCGTCGATGGCGGCATGACGGTCGGGCCGCGCCATAGCTGGGATGAAAGCGATGCCGGGCCGCTGCTCGATGCGCTGGGGATTTCCGCAGAGCAGGCCGAGCAGATGCGCCAGGCCATGCTGGCCGAGGACTAGGCGCCTGATTCGCCGTTCTGGCTTTCATTCAGACCGGGGATGCTCTCGACGGCCTTGAGCAGGCCGTCGAGACTCGCGGCCTCGGCGACCTTGTGGTCCCACTCGTCATAAAGGGCGAATCCGTCTGCGTTTTTGCGCAAGGGAAATTTGCGCCAATGGGCCCGTGTGCGATACAGCCACACTTCATCCGGCTCGGCGCCGGCCGCCGACCACCCCGTCCAGACATGATCCGCAGGGACACTGCGCCAGAGCTGGTCGATTGCGTCGAGGTCCTGTTGGGAAAAAGGTTTCATGGCTGATCAAGCGGGTTCCGAAGACACAGAGGAGACTAGTGGCCCGAGATTGTCTGGCAATGCCCTTGGTGCGCTCTACATGCTGCTCTCGGGTGTCGGCTTCACTGTTTATATCGTGCTGGCGAAGGAGTTGTCGAAGGACGTTCACCCGCTTTTTCTCGCCTTCTGGCGGTCCTTCTTTTCCTGTCTGATTTCTGTCCCGGTCATCCTGCGGGTCGGGCTGACGAGCCTGAAGACGAAACGGCCCGGCCTTGTCTTTGCCCGCTCGCTGTTCGGCACGCTCGGCTTTGCCCTGGCCATGCTGGCGCTGTCGGACTTCTTCACCCTCTCGCTGTCGCAGTTCAATGCGATCAGTTTCTCCCGCTCCATGTTCGTGACCATTCTGGCGGCGATCGTGCTGCGCGAGGTCGTCGGGGTGCACCGGTGGGGCGCTGTCGCCGTCGGTTTTGTCGGCGTGCTGATCATGGTGCTGCCGGGCATCTTTGTCTTCTGGGAGCCGGGCGCCTTCGATACGCTGAACCTCGATCTCGGCACCCTGTTCGCGCTCGGCAGCGCTTTCTTCCTCGCCTTCTCCATCGTGCTGGTGAAGACGCTGAGTGCCGAACTGTCGGCGGTTGCGCTGCTGACCTATGCCAATGTCCTGTCGACGCTGCTGCTTCTGCCGTTTGCCTTCATCTTCTGGTCGAATCCGTCGCTGGAGATCTGGGGCTGGATGATCTTCATGGCCCTGACCGGCTTTGTCGGCCAGTACTGCTACATTTCCGCGGTCAGTGTGGGCGATGCCTCCTTCCTCTCGCCGCTCGACTATCTGCGTCTGCCCATGGCGACGGTGGCCGACCTTCTGGTGGTTGGCATGCTGCCAGGCGTGAATGTCTGGATCGGGGCGAGCATCATCATTGTCGCCGCCGTTTACATCACCTGGCGCGACCGCAAGAAGCAGGCTCAGAAGGTGACGGTCCTGCAGGATAATTAGGGGTTTCAGGCGCCGTCCCAGATTGTTCGTGGCGGCAAATTGTGCTCGATTGCGTTCCCTAAATAGAACCCCGGGGGCTGTGCATGGAAAACCGTAATCTCGATATCGGCTATGTCTTCGAAAAGACCTTCAGCGTCATCGGCCAGCGCTTCAGCGAGCTGGCCCTTCTGGCGCTTGTTTTCGTCGGCATCCCGAACCTCATCCTGTCCTGGCTGACGGCCCAGTGGATCGAGCAGGCCGTGACCACCGGCGGTGCGATGCCGAATATCTCCTTCGGCATGATAGCGGCGAACATCCTTCTCGGCCTGCTGCCGCTGCTCCTGCAGGCGGCCGCCGTCCATACGACGGTGGAGACAATGTCCAACCGGCCGTCCAGCTTCAATACTTCGCTGTCGACGGCGCTTGGCCTCTTCCTGCCGCTTCTGGCCCTCTCCATCCTGCTCAGCCTCGGCTATGCGATTGCTTTCATGCTGCTGATCGTGCCGGGCCTGATCCTGATGACCTTCTGGGCCGTGGCTGTGCCGGCCTTCGTGGCCGAGCGGACCGGAATCTTTGGCGCGTTCGGGCGAAGCATGGACCTTACCGAAGGCCAGCGCTGGCGGATTTTCGGGCTGATGGTGCTGGCCTTCATCGCCTTCACGGTTGCCGGCCTCGTCATCGGGCTTCTGAGCTTTGGCTCCATGGCCGCGACACAGACCTATGCGACCTTCGGCACGTTCAGCCTCTGGCACGCCCTGCTTGAAGCCGTGCTGGCCATGGTTTCCGGCGTGGTTGCCGCCGTCGGCGTGGCGGTCCTCTATGTCCATCTGCGTGATCTGAAGGAAGGCACGTCGATAGACAGGATCGGCGACGTCTTCCGCTAGCCGCAGACCGGGACCGCGGTGCCCAGATAAAACGGGCAGGCCCTGAACAAGTCTGTTATCCTTCAGGTGACAGACTTGTGCCCGGAGGCCCCCATGGAAACTGTCCTCGTTACCGGTGCGACCGGCTTCATCGCCTCGCACCTCATCCTGAACCTGCTCGACAGGGGGTATGCGGTGCGTGGCACGGCCCGCTCCGAGCGCAAGGCAAAGCGGCTCAACGAGGTGCTGTCGGCCTATGCCGGGCGCGCGATCAATGTACCGATTGTCGAGGCGGACCTGTCTCGTGACGCCGGCTGGGCGAAGGCCGTCGAGGGCGTCGATTATGTCCAGCATGTCGCTTCGCCCTTTCCGGCCAACACGCCGAAAAGGGCTGAGGACCTAATTGTTCCCGCCCGGGACGGAGCTTTACGGGTTCTCAAGGCGGCGAAAGCCAGTGGCGTGAAGCGCGTCGTGATGACCTCTTCCATGGCCGCGATCGGCTATGGCTGGGGGGGCAACCGCCCGTCACCGCTGACCGAAGCGCACTGGTCGGACGCGGATAATCTCAAGGACAATACCGCCTATGCCCGCTCGAAGACCATCGCCGAAAAGGCCGCCTGGGACTATCTGAACGGCGAGGGCCATGGCCTCGAACTGGCCGTCATCAATCCGGTGGCCGTGCTCGGCCCGGCCATGAGCGAGGATGTCTCCTCATCCCTGCAGGTCGTCTCGCAGCCGCTGCAGGGCAAGTTGCCGGCCTTCCCGAAGCTGAGCTTCGGCATCATCGATGTGCGCGACGTGGCCGAGGCGCATGCCCGCGCCATGATCCTGCCGGAAGCCGCTGGCGAGCGCTTCATTGTGGGCGACAGGGTGATGTGGATGCAGGAGATGGGCGAGGTTCTGCGAACGGCGTTTCCGGACCGGAAAATCCCGAAGGGCGAACTGCCGAACTGGCTTGTCCGCCTGATGGCCAATCTCAATCCGCCGCTGAAGCAGATCCTGCCGGAACTCGGCAAGAAGCGGAACTTCTCCAATGACAAGTTGCGCAATGTGCTCGGGATCATGCCGATCCCGTCGGAGGACGCGATCAAGGCGAGTGCGGAAAGCCTGATCCGGCTGGGTGTGGTCTAGGGCCGTCTGCCCGGTGACGGGAAGACGCGGCGCGGCCGCTCGGGGCGGCGCAGGAGAACCCTGCGGCCGCCGACAGGATGGAAATTGCCACTGACCCCGCTCCCCACGCCGCCGTCAAAGCCGGAGACGTCGATGACCAGGCCCTCGGCTTCGGCCGGGGCAGGCCGACAGCAAGATCTTTCCACATAGCGGACTTCCGGCTTTTCGGGCCTCAGGGTTTCGGTCGGTTGCGGCGGGCAATACCAGTCCCCGCCCATCAGTTCGCAGTTTTCAGCCGGCGGCGCGGCTTGTGCTTCAAGCGGGCCAGGCCCGCGCTGAACTGATGTGTTCGCATAGCCGTCCGCCATGGCTGGCGCGGCAAACAGGAAAAAGGCGCTGGCGAGAAGGCCAAGACGGTTGCGTTTTGACATGTCCATCGCCTCCCCGGGCGGAAACTACATAGTGGCCGGCCACAAGCGGCAAGGCCAGGGAGCCAGTAAACGCCTCGTTGAGCGGGGATGCAAACGGCTTAAACCGGTGGGCGAGCCCCGTTCACGCAGGCGGCGAAAATTAACCGTGCTCAGAAGTCGTAGGCGATGCCCTTGCGCTCCCAGTCGCCAAACCGGGTCGGCTCGCGGTGCTTCGGACCGCCATTTTCGCCTTCGCGCTGTGTCTCGAGCTCTTTTTCCCTCTCGAGCTGGGCTTCACGGCGGGCCTGGGCTTCGGCAAGGGCGCGTTCGGCTTCGGGGGGCAATTTGCGTGTCATGATATTTCTGTCATCCGGCTGCATGTGACTCCCACATGCGTTAACGCTTTCCATATAATCGCCTGAGAGAGATTAAAAAGTTGCGGCTGTCTATCAAGGAGTTCGAATCCCCGTGGGCACAATAAAAACCTTCATGCTGCTGGCCGCCCTGACTGCACTGTTCATGGCGGTTGGCTATCTGGTCGGTGGGGCGGTCGGCATGGCAATCGCCTTTGGCGTCGCTGTCGTGATGAACGCCTTCTCCTACTGGAATGCCGACAAGATCGTGCTGCGCATGCAGGGCGCGCGCGAAGTGGCCGAGGATGAGCGCTCGCCCGTACTGCGCACTTTTGCGAGCGATACCAAGGCCCTGGCCGAGCATGCCGGGCTGCCGCAGCCGCGCATCTATGTCATCGATACTCCGCAGCCGAACGCCTTCGCCACCGGCCGGGACCCGAACCATGCGGCGGTCTGCGCCACCATGGGCCTGCTGAACATGCTGACGCGCGAGGAAGTCGCCGGCGTCATGGCGCACGAGCTGTCCCATGTGCAGCATCGCGACACGCTGACCATGACGGTCACGGCGACGATTGCCGGGGCGATCGGCATGCTGGCGAATTTCGCGATCTTCTTCGGCAACCGCGAGCGCGGCGGCATTCTCGGCGCCATCGCGATCATGATCTTCGCGCCGATGGCGGCGGGCCTTGTCCAGATGGCGATCAGCCGCTCGCGCGAATACGAAGCCGACCGGCGCGGCGCG
Organism: Henriciella aquimarina; assembly: GCF_002088975.1. Taxonomy (GTDB): domain Bacteria; phylum Pseudomonadota; class Alphaproteobacteria; order Caulobacterales; family Hyphomonadaceae; genus Henriciella; species Henriciella aquimarina. The sequence continues at coordinate 175,435 of NZ_NCST01000116.1, read as the reverse complement.
GAAATCTGCGGTAATCCGCACTGGCTTGCTTCGGCGCTGCAGAAAATCGACCGCGGGGCGCGCGCCACCGTGAATCAGCGCGCCGAAGACAATCCGGCCATGGCTCATATGTACATCATGAACCCGCTCGCCGGGCGGAAGGGCGACAATCTCTTCTCGACCCACCCGGCCACGGCCAACCGGATCGAGGCACTGCGGAAGCTCGCCACCGAGATGAATATCGCCCCCTCCGGTAATCTCGCCGCGGCCGAGCCGGCTGACCACCGCGCCGGGCCCTGGGGATGAGTGGAGCCAGAGCCCGACACGCCGCCGCAAACCTGCTGATCGAGACGCTCGACAATCGCCGCACGCTCGACGAGGCGATGGAGACGTCGGAGGTCTTTTCTACCCTGAAAGGCCCGGATCGCGGCTTTGCCCGCGCCATGGCGAGCGCCGCACTGCGCCAGCTCGGCCGTATCGACAAGGGGCTTGCGCCCTTCCTGTCGCGGCCGCTGGAAACCGCGACGCCACCGGCCCGGGCCCTGTTGCGGATCGGGGCAGCCCAGGCCTGGCTTCTGGAAACCCCGCCGCATGCCGTCGTCAGCGAGACCGTCAGCGCCGCCAAGGCCTGGCCGCGCGCGCGGTCGGCGGCCGGGTTTCTCAATGCCGTGCTGCGCAAGGCGGTCGCCGACCGGTCGCACTTCGATGCCGCGCCGGTAACAGCCGTCTGGCCGGATTGGCTGACGGTGGAGCTGATGACCAGCCTTGGCGTCGAGGCTACGACCGCCATGGCAACGGCCCAGACCGAAGAGCCGGAGCTGCATCTCACGCCGAAAGCGCCGGCGGGGGCGGTCTCCCTTGCCGGGCCTCTCGGTGCAGAGGTGATCGGGGCGGGCAGCCTGCGCATGCCGAGCGGGACGGTCAGCGATATTGAGGGCTATGAGGCCGGAGACTGGTGGGTGCAGGACGCCGCCGCTGTCCTGCCGGCGCAGCTTCTGGACGCGCAGCCCGGGGAAACGGTCTTCGATCTCTGTGCCGCCCCGGGCGGCAAGACGATGCAGCTCGCGGCCACGGGCGCCAGCGTCGTCGCGCTCGACCGGTCGGGTGCGCGTCTGAAACGAGTGGAAGAGAATCTTTCCCGGACGGATCTGTCGGCGAATGTCGAGGTCGTGACCGCGAAGCTCGAGGACTGGACGCCGGAGACAAAGGCCGACCGGATCCTGCTGGACGCGCCTTGTTCGGCGCTTGGCACGCTGCGGCGCCATCCGGAAGGCGCCTGGATCAAGTCACCGGGCGATATTGCCCGCTTCCCGGACGTTCAGGCCCGGCTTCTGAAGGCGGCGGCGCGTCTCCTCGCGCCCGGTGGAACGCTTGTCTATTGCGTCTGCACGCCGCTCAAGCGGGAAGGGGCTGGCGTCGTCGAGGCGGTCATGAACGAGGCCGGTCTCCAGCGCGTGCCGATCACGCCGGGAGAGGCGGGGGCTTTTGCGTCGGGGCTGACACCTGAGGGTGACCTGCTGACCCTGCCGAATGGGCAGTTCGGTCATGACATTTTCTTCATCTCGCGGCTTACGGGAAAGTCCTGATCGCTTTTTCCGATTGCGGCGCGTATTGCCATAAATTCGCCCGTGCGGGTTCATATACGGTTCAGCCGTCACATCTGATACTGGACGCGTCCAATGTGCAAAGGAGCACCCAATGACACCTGAAACAGCAACCGTTAAGACGCCGAGCAAGATGATGGCTGGCGCTTTTGCCGCCCTGACGCTCGCGCTCGCGGGCTGTGCCAGTGGCTATGGCGCGAACACTGTCAGCTCGACCGGTGTTGGCTACGCCTCGACCGTTCGCGAAGGCACGGTAACGGCCGTGCGTGAAGTCCAGATCCGTCCTGACAATTCAATCCTCGGTGTGGCCACCGGTGCGGTGCTTGGCGGTCTCGCCGGCTCCGAGCTTGGCGGCGGCGACAAGGCGCAAACAGCCGGGGCTGTTGGCGGCGCCGTTCTCGGTGGTCTGGCCGGCAATGAGCTCGGCAAGGGCATGAACACCCGCCGCGGTTACGCCTACACGGTGCGATTCGATTCCGGCGAAGTGAAGGAAATCGTGCAGGGCGCTGATATTTTCATCCAGCCCGGCACGCGTGTGAACGTGACCTTCGGCGCCGACCGCGTCACTGTTGCGCCGGCAGGCTACTACTAGGCGCTCAGCCTGGGGCCTGAGCCCGTAATTTTGACAGAGCCAATGATGCCGCCAGCCTTGTGCTGGCGGCGGTTTGGTTTTAGGCGGTAATCATGCGCGACGTCCTGATTTCTCCCTCGATTCTTTCGGCTGACTTTGCCCGGCTGGGCGAGGAAATCCGTGCCATAGACAAGGCCGGCGCCGACATGATCCATGTCGATGTGATGGATGGCCATTTCGTCCCTAACCTGACGTTTGGCCCGCCCGTGATCGAAAAGCTGCGGCCGCACACCGACAAACCGTTCGACGTCCACCTGATGATGGCGCCCGTGGATCCCTATATCGACGCGTTCGCACAGGCCGGCGCCGACATCCTCACCGTCCATCCCGAAGCCGGTCCCCACATCCACCGGACCCTGCAGGCCATCCATGCGGCGGGCATGAAGCGCGGCGTGGCGATCAATCCGGGCACGCACGCCGATGTGGTCGATCCGATCATCGACGATGTCGACCTGATCCTGGTGATGTCGGTCAATCCCGGCTTTGGCGGGCAGAGCTTCATCGACAGCCAGCTGCGCAAGATCGAGGCATTTCGCCGTAAAATCGACGAGAGTGGCCGCAATATTATACTTGAGGTCGATGGCGGCCTTAATCCTAAGACGGCCCCGGCGGCGATTTCCGCCGGTGTGACGGCGATCGTGGCGGGTTCAGCCGCTTTTAAGGGAGGCCCGTCAAACTATGCTGAGAACATTGCGGCCTTGCGCGGCGAGATGGTGACTTGAACTGAACGAGATCGGGCAGTCGATGTCAGTCGAGTATGCAAAAACACCCCCGCCCTCGCGGCGCACGCCGGAGCAGGATGCCGAGCTTTGGGCCCGGCTGACCGGAAAGGCGGGCGAAGAAGCCACGGCCAGCCCCATTCACAGGCTGAAGATCGCCGGCACCGCGCCTGACGGGTTCGGGATCTATCCCCGCGCTGTTGCGCCGCCGGACGAGCTGCGCGGCGAAAGCCTGATGCGCGACATCTGGCGCATCGGCATGGCGAAGATGCAGATGACGGACGGACGCCCGCCCTGGTCGCGTGAGCTGCCCTCGAAACATTTTGCCGACCGGGTCCACCGGTTCGACTGGCTGGGCGACGTTTTCACCCAGGGCGAGGCAGGGGCTGACCGGGCGCGCTTCCTCGTCGATGACTGGATCGACAATTACGGCCGGTTCAACGGGTTTGCCTGGCGGGCGGGCTGTACCGCCGACCGGGTCTGGAACTGGATGCTCTGCGGGCCGGGCCTGTTCGAACAGGGCGGCGATGTGGTCATCCACCAGCGCCTTGAGGTGCTCGCCCGGCAGATCCGCCATATCGAGACCCTGCATGATGACTGTACCGACCCGCCGGCGCGCTGGCGCATGGCGGTGGTGCTGGCGGCCAATGCTATCTGCCTGAAGCGGGGCAAGGGCTTCGACGAAGCCATGGCGCGTCTCGACAGCGAATGCACCGCGCAGATCCTGCCCGATGGCGGGCATGTGACGCGGGCGCCGGCGCGCGGATTACGCGTGCTGGTCGATCTCTGCGTGCTCAAGGATCTCATCGAGCGCTCCGAACGCACCGTTCCGGATTTCGTGACCTCCTGGATGCAGCGCCTCGGCGGCATGGTCGGGTTTTTCCGTGCCGGAGACGGCGCCCTGCCGCCGTTCAATGACGGCCAGGAAAGCCTGCCGGAAACCGTGGATGCCGCGCTTGCCTGTCTCGGAAGCTCGCCGCGCCGCTTCACCGTGGCACCGAAATCCGGCTTTCACAAACTGCACAAGGGCGCGACCTGCCTGCTGCTGGATGCGGGCAGTGCGCCCGAAGAACCGTTCGGCGACGGTGCCCATGCCGGCGCGCTCGGCTTCGAACTGCATGATGGCGATGCCCGGCTGGTCACTTCCTGCGGCTACAGCCCGGAAATCGACATTGACTGGCAGGCGGCCGTGCGCCGCACCAGCGCGCATTCGACCCTGATCCTGGCGGGCGAGGACTCCGCCCCCTTCCACCGCAATGACGAGACAGGGCTGACCTTTCCCGAAGGTCCGGACGGCATTTCCGCCAAGCGCCTGGAAGAGGCCGAAGAGATCTGGCTCGATGCCCAGCATGGCGGTTACAAGAAGCGTTTCGGCCTGTTGCACCGCCGCCGGCTCTTCATGGCGGGCGACGGGCGCCGCCTGACCGGGGAGGATTCGCTGGCCCGGCCCGTCTCTCAAGGCCCGGCCGAGCGGCAGGAGACCATCCCCTATGTCGTGCGCTTCCATCTGCACCCGACCGTGCGCGCCGATACCGGCGCCTCCTCGATCAGGCTGGAAACCGAGAGCGGGGCGGTCTGGCGCTTCAAGACCAGCCATGAAGCCGCCCGGCTTGAAAAGACGATCTATCTCGGCCGCGGTGTGGTCGAGCAGAGCCTGCAAATCGTGCTGAGCGGGCGCGCCGATGCCGACAGTGACGGGTCGGAACCGCCCAATGCCGTGCGCTGGGCCTTTCTCAAGGACAGACCGGCATGAGCCCGCGCGACGAAGCCCGCCGCGCCATGGCGCTGACGCTCGGCTTTGATACGCTGGCGGCAGCCGCGGCCATGGCCATCGCGGTGGGCAGCCGCTGGATCGCGACCGACGGCGCGCCGCCCGATGCCTGGCAGTCAGGCGTGGTCGCGACGCTGACCTTTTCCCTGGTGGCCCTGACCGCCTTCTACATGATGCGGGTGCACCGGCAGGTCTGGCGCCATGCCGGCTGGGGCGATGCGGTCAAGATCGTGCAGGGTGTGTGCATTGCAACGCTGATGTTCCTGCCGATCATGTTCCTCTGGAACCGGCTGGTCGGGTTTCCGCGTTCGGCGATCTTCATTGCGGATGCGCTCTGGCTCGGTTTCCTTTTCCTGGGGCGGATGATCGCGCTCGGCCGGTCGACCCAGCGTCCGTTCCAGATCTTCCTGTCGCGCGCCCGGCCCGGCGCTCCGGCGGCTGTCCTGATCGCCAAGGCCACCGAAGCCCCGATCATCCTGCGCCGGCTGAACGAGAAAAACGATGGCGCCAAGGTCCGCATTCTCGGCCTTCTGGAGCCGGACTCGGTCGAGCTTGGCCGCGCCATCCGGGGCGTGCCGGTGATGGGCGGGATCGAGGATCTCGGCAAGGTGCTGGACGTGCTCTCGCTGCGCTATGGCAAGACGCCGCTCGTCGCCGTCGCCGGGGTCGCTCAAGACCGGCTCTACATGACGCAGATTCTCGAAGAGGCGGCCAATCACAAGGCCGAGGTCATGACGCTGGATGCCGCCGGTGAGGGCGGGGCCATGCTGCCTATACGCCCGGCCGACCTGTTGCGCCGGCGCGAACGCGTGCTCGACAGCCGCCCGGTGGCGGACCTGGTTGAAGGCGCGAATATTCTGGTTACCGGCGGGGGCGGCACGATCGGCTCGGAGCTGGCGCGCCAGTGTGCGCGGATGAACCCGGCCTCGCTGACGATTCTCGATGCGTCGGAATACAATCTCTATGAGGTCGATCTCGCGCTTCGAAGCGAGTTTCCGAACATCCGGATCAATATCGAACTGGGCGATGTGCGCGACGATGTCCGGATCGGGCGTGTTACTTCGATGTGCAGCCCGGATATCGTGATCCATGCCGCCGCGCTGAAACATGTCCCGCTGATGGAGAACAATGTCTGCGAGGCGATCCTGACCAATGTCGGCGGGGCGATGAAGGTGGCGAAAGCCGCGATCCAGAACGACACCCGCAAGCTGGTCTTTGTCTCGACAGACAAGGCGGTCAATCCGGACAATGTGATGGGCGCGACGAAGCGCCTGGCCGAGATCGCGGTAGCCCGGCAGGCGGAAGCCTCAAGCTTGGCCGTGTCCATGGTGCGCTTCGGCAATGTGCTCGGCTCGTCGGGCTCTGTGGTGCCGCTCTTCGAGCGCCAGATTGCCGCGGGCGGGCCGGTGACGCTGACCCATCCGGACGTCACCCGCTACTTCATGACGGTGGAAGAAGCCTCGGCCCTCGTCCTGCAGTCGGCCACCAATAATGGCACGCCGGGCACGGCTTCGCTCTATGTGCTCGACATGGGCGAGCCGGTGAAGATCAAGGCGCTGGCCGAAGCCATGATCCGGCTGAAGGGGCTGGTGCCCGGCCGCGATATCGAGATCCGCACGACGGGCCTGAGGCCCGGCGAGAAGATGCACGAGATGCTGACCTACAATCATGAGGACGTGAACGCGACCGCCGTGGAGGGCATCTACAAGGTTGCCTCCCGCCAGAGGCTCGCCAATGATTTCGACGAGAAGCTCGAGGAGCTGCTCGAACTGGCCCGTCAGCGCGAGCGCAATGCGGCGATCCAGATGCTTTCGCATCTCGTTCCGGAATATAAGCCGAAACGCGCGCACGCCTGAGACAGGCTGACGAGTTGACCTTGTCCGGACTCGTGCTACGCCACGCGCCAGTTCTTCAGCGCCTGCCAGAGAGTGCCATCCACCATGTCCGACCGGTTCAAGATCCGCCGCGCCCTGTTGTCTGTTTCGGACAAGGAGGGCCTTGTCGAATATGCCCAGCGGCTGGCCTCGCATGGCGTTGAGCTCGTTTCGACAGGTGGAACGGCGCGGACCTTGAAAGAGGCCGGCCTTGAGGTCGCCGATGTCGCCGATCTGACCGGTTTTCCGGAAATGATGGATGGCCGGGTCAAGACGCTTCACCCGGCGGTACATGGCGGCCTGCTCTACCGCCGCGACCTTGAAAGCCACATAAAGGATGCCGAACGCCACGGCATCCAGCCGATCGATCTGGTCTACATCAATCTCTACCCGTTCGAATCGACCGTCGTGTCCGGGGCCGATTTCGACACCTGTATCGAGAATATCGATATTGGCGGGCCGGCCATGCTGCGGGCGGCTGCCAAGAACGGGCATTCCGTGGCGGTCTGTACCGATGCCGACGATGTCGCCTCGGTGCTGGCCGAGATGGACAATCAGGATGGCGAGGTCTCCAGCGCCCATGCCCGCAAGCTGGCGGCCAAGACCTATGCCCGCACGGCGGCGTATGATGCCGCGATTTCCGGCTGGTATGCCCAACAGCTTGAAGAGACCGCGCCGGACTGGATCGGTTTTGGCGGTCACCTCGCCCAGGCGCTGCGCTATGGCGAGAACCCGCACCAGGCGGCTGCCTTCTATCGCACCGGCGAGAAACGCGCCGGGGTGGCGACGGCCCGTCAGGTGCAGGGCAAGGAGCTTTCCTACAACAATATCAACGACACCGATGCGGCCTATGAGCTGATCGGCGAGCTGGGCGACGAGACGCCGGCGGTTGCCATCATCAAGCATGCCAATCCGTGTGGTGTGGCCATGGGCGAAACCCCGGTGGCGGCCTATCGCGAGGCGCTGGCCTGCGATTCCACCTCGGCCTTTGGCGGCATTGTCGCGCTGAACCGGCTGCTGGACGAGGAAACCGCCGAAGAGATCACCAAGATCTTCACCGAAGTCGTCATCGCGCCGGGGGCCGACCAGGGCGCGCTCGCCGTCTTCGAGAAGAAGAAGAATCTGCGCCTGCTGCTGACCAGCGGCCTGCCGGATCCGGCAGCGAAGGGCCGGTTCGTAAAGGCGGTGGCTGGTGGCCTGCTCGTGCAGGACCGGGACTTCGGCCGCGTCGAGAAGGACGACCTTCGTGTCGTCACCGAGCGCGCGCCGAGCGAGAAAGAGCTGGAAGACATGCTCTTTGCCTGGCGTGTCGCCAAGCATGTGAAGTCGAACACCATCGTCTATGCCAAGGATGGCGCCACGGTCGGCATCGGGGCGGGCCAGATGAGCCGGGTCGATTCGGCCCGCATAGCCGCGCGCAAGGCCGAGGATGCCGCTGAAGCCGCTGGCTGGGACGAGCCGCGCACCAAGGGCTGCGTCGCCGCTTCGGACGCTTTCTTCCCCTTCCCGGACGGCCTGCTGCAGGCGGCGTCTGCGGGCGCGACGGCCGTGATCCAGCCGGGCGGCTCGATCCGTGACGACAAGGTGATCGAGGCAGCCAACGAGGCCGGGCTCGCCATGGTCTTCACCGGCATGCGGCATTTCCGGCACTAGAGATGACGGGCGCGGCTTCCCCCTTCGATGCCGAGCGTCAGCACTGGCTGCGGGTGCGGATCTATTATGAAGACACCGACTTCACCGGCATGGTGTATCACGCCAATTATCTGCGCTTCTTCGAGCGTGGGCGCTCGGAGTTCCTGCGCGATGCAGGGGTCTCGCATCAGGATCTCTTGTCGCGCCCGGATCCGGCGGCCTTTACGCTGACCAATGTGAATGTCGACTATAAGCGCGCCGCCCGGATCGATGATGAGCTGATGATTCGCTCGCGCTATATGGGCACCAAGGGGGTACGCGTGCTGTTCCAGCAGACCGCCTTGCGCGGCGACGAGGTGATCGCGGAAGCTGATATTACGGCCGTGATGATCCATGCCGATGGCCGTCCGCGCCGTCCGATCCCCGATGTGGTCGAAAAGCTGGCCTCTTATGTCTTCCAGCGCTGAAAGCCTGGGCGTTTACTGACAAATCATTAACCAGATCGCCTCATTGCTGCGCCCGCTGCCATGATTGCCAGTGGCGTCAAGTTTCCGCCCGATTCTCATTGGATATGGGGGGAGCTTGCCATTCATGGCCCCACCCGGCTGCGCCTGATCGTGCAGCGACTGATGCACAGAACAAGAGGATTTTCATGAACCTTATCGCGTTTGCGCAGGCTGTCAGCGGAGGTGAAGCGCTCGACCCTGCTGCTACCGAAGGCGGTTTTTCCTTCCTGGGACTGCTGCTTGAAGCCGACATTGTCGTGAAGTTCGTGCTGCTTGTACTGCTGATCGCGAGCCTCTGGTCCTGGTCGGTCATCATCGAGAAGTTCTTTACGGTCGGGGCCGCCAGACGGAAGGCCCGCCAGTTCGAGGATGCCTTCTGGACAGGACGCGCCGACGATCTCGATGCCCGTCCCGGCGCCGGCAGCAGCGATCCGGCCTCACGCCTTTTCGCCTCGATCTCGCGCGAGTGGAACGATGCACGCCGCCTGCCGCCCGGTGAAAGCCCGGCCATCCTGGTCGAGCGGGCAGACCGTTCGCTGCGCGCCGGGGTCGACCGCGAGGTCGGCCGGGTCAGCAAGGGGCTTGGCGTGTTGGCGACGATCGGCTCTTCCTCACCCTTTATCGGCCTGTTCGGCACGGTCTGGGGCATCATGAACGCCTTCATCAATATCGCCGAAAAGCAGGACACCAGCCTGACCAATGTTGCCGGCCCGATTGCCGAAGCGCTGTTTGCGACCGGTCTCGGCCTGATCGCAGCCATTCCGGCGGTGATCTTCTACAACAAGTTCACGGGCGACCTGAACCAGTTCGCCGACCGTCTCGACAGCTTCTCGCAGGACCTGCTGGTCCGACTGTCGCGCCGTGCCACCGAACCCAAGAGCGAAAGGGTTTAAGCCATGGCAGGAAGCTGGGCATCCGGATCGAGAGGCGGCAAGCGCGGGCGCCGCGGGCTGGCCGCCGAAATCAATGTCACGCCGCTGGTCGATGTCATGCTGGTGTTGCTGATCGTCTTCATGATCACCGCGCCGCTGCTGACGACCGGGGTGGAGGTGTCCCTGCCGAAAGCTTCGGCGGACAATCTCCAGGCGCCGAAATCGCAGCCCCTGTCCGTCTCGCTGAAGACCAATGGTGAGATCTTCATTCAGGACACCCAGGTCGCGCCGGACGAGCTCGTCTCGACCCTGCTGGCCATTGCCGGCGAGGGCTATGAGGAGCGGATCTATCTGCGCGCCGATGAGGGCGTCAATTATGGGGGCGTGATGGACCTGATGACGCGCATGCAGCGCGCCGGCTTCCGCAATATCGCGCTCGTCACGGACCCGAAGGCGAATCAATAGACGATGATCCGCGGCCTCCCCGCCTCTCTTCTCCTGCATGCCGCCGTCATCGGTGCGGGCTATCTCGCATGGCCCTATGTCGGCACGACGGCGCGCGAGGATGAATTCGTCATTGTGCCGGTTGACCTGGTCGATGTGGGCGAGCTGACGAATGTCGCCCCGGTGGTCGAGCCGCCGGAAGACGCGCCGGAGCCCGAGCCCGAGGAAGAGCCGGAGCCGACCCCGCCGCCGGAAGAGGAAAGCGATGAGCCGGTCGTCGAGGAGCTTGATCCGCGCGACCTGCCCGAGGATGAGGTGGCCACGGCCAGCGAGGCCGCCCCGCCTGAGCCGGAAGACGAAGAGGTGATGCCGGATCTCGACGAAGAGCCGGAAGAGGAAGAGGCCGAACCGGAACCTGAGGAAGAAGAGCCGGAAAAGCCGAAACCCGACCTGCCCGAGCCGCCCAATCCGAAAAAGAGCGAGAAGAGCTCGCTCGACAGCTTCCTCGATGATGCGGATTCGACCTTCAAGTCGGAGCGCGAGACCAAGCGTGCCAGCCAGCCGCCGCCGCAGGAGCAGAAGCGCCTGCTCGACGAGACCCCGCCGGCCCAGGAGCCGCGCAAGGGGGCTGGCGACCGCTCGGCCAATACGGTCCGGATCGAGCAGCTTTTGTACAACCAGGTCTATCCGTGTTGGGATGGCGTGGCCGACCAGCCAAAGCCGGAACGGCTCAATATCAGCCTGCGAGCTGAACTGGATGCGGAAGGAAACGTTACAGACCTGGATCTGGTGCGTCCGTCACGGGCCCCGATTGGCGACCGGTCCATGTCGCTGGCCATCGAACGCGCCTTGCGCGCCGTCCGGAAATGCCAGCCCTACCGGCTGCCGCGGGACGATTATGAGTTGTGGAAAGTCGCGAATATCAATCTCGGTCCCGGGTTCGAGGGCCGCTAACAAGGTGAACGAGGCGAGGAGCCAAACATGCTGAGACTTATGACTGTTGCAGTCCTGACGGGTCTGCTCGCCCTGATCCCGGCCGCGAAGGCCGAGGTGACGGTGAACATTTCCGAAGGGGTGCTGAAGCCGACCCCGCTTGCCATTCCGACCTTCGAGGTCTCCGGCGGGGCCGATTCCCAGCTCGCCGCCGAGATTACCGAAGTCGTCCAGAACGACCTCATCTCCACCGGCCTGTTCACCATCACGCCTGAGAGTGCGCATATCCAGCGCGACCTGTCGATCGACACCCAGCCGCGCTTTGCCGACTGGAAGATCATCCAGACCGATGCGCTGGTTGTCGGCGAAGTCGATACCGTCACAGTCGAGGGCGTCGAGTTCATCCGCGCCTCGGTGCGGCTCTGGGATGTCTATGGCGAGGAAGTCATGCGCCTCGAAGGCCAGGCCGGACGGCGCTTTACCGCCAAGCCGGAAGACTGGCGCCGTATCGCGCACAAGATTGCCGACACGATCTATTCGCGCCTGACCGGGGAAGACCCGTATTTCGATACGCGCATCGTCTATATTGCCGAGACCGGCCCGAAGGATGCCCGCAAGACGCGGCTGGCCATCATGGATTCCGACGGCGCGAACGTGAAATATCTCACCACCGACAACAATCTGGTCCTGTCGCCGCGTTTCTCGCCGTCGAACCAGCAGATTACCTACATGTCGTATGAGAATCAGGAGCCGCGCGTCTATCTTTTCGATATCCAGAATGGCCGTCAGGAAGTGCTCGGCGACATCAAGACCTTTGCCCCGCGCTTCTCGCGCGATGGCGAATCGGTGCTGATGACCAAGGCCAATAATGGCAACTCCGACATCTACATCCGTGATCTTGTCACCCAGGAGATGCGCCGGCTGACGGACAATCCGAACATCGACGTCTCACCGTCCATGTCGCCGGACGGGCGTCAGGTCGTCTTTACGTCCGACCGCGGCGGCAGCCCGCAGCTCTACATCATGAATGTCGACGGCTCGCCGCTGACCTGCCCGTCGGGCGGGCGCGACACGGTCTGCCGCATCACCTTCGGCTCGGGCGCCTATTCCGCCCCGGTCTGGAGCCCGCGCGGCGACCTTATCGCCTTCACCAAGCAGCTGCGCGGCAAGTTCCATATCGGGGTCATCGGCACTGACGGGGAAGGCGAGCGCCTGCTGACCGAATCCTACCTGGATGAAGGTCCGGCCTGGTCGCCGAACGGACGCGTCATCATCTTCGCACGGGAGCCTTATGCCGGCGGACCGCGCAAACTTTGGTCAGTCGACCTGACAGGCCGGAATTTGCGGCAGGTTCCGACCCCGACAGAGGCATCTGACCCGGCTTGGTCGCCTCTTTTGAATTGATCCCTTGCGATCTGTGGCAATTGTGGTGAAAATACCACAAGTCGGGGGCTGTACAGGTTGGGATTCAATAGCCACGAAGTTGACAAAATCAGCGATTAAACGCCCTCGCTGAACGACCATAGCAAGGAGTATCAAATGCGTCGTACTGTAATGTCCAGCGCTGCCATTGCCCTGATTTTCGGCGCAGCAGCATGTGCTTCAAAGCCCGAACCCGAACCTGTGGCCGATACGGCGCCGGTTTCGAACGATACCGCTCAGACTGAGCCGGTCGACGAGTCCGACATCGAAGAGCCGAAGCGCGTCATGGACGCCGGCCCCGCTGCCGGCTCGATCGAGGACTTCACCGTGAACGTCGGTGACCGTGTCTATTTCGATCTCGACCAGTATCGCCTCGACCAGGACGACCAGGAAATCCTGCAGCGTCAGGCCGCCTGGCTGGAATCCTATCCAGGTGTGCGCATCCTCGTCGCCGGTAACTGCGATGAGCGCGGCACGCGCGAATACAACCTCGCCCTCGGCGAGCGCCGCGCCAACACCGTGAAGAACTATCTGGTAAGCCTCGGCGTCGACCCGGCCCGCATCGAAACGGTGTCCTACGGCAAGGAACGTCCGATCGCGACGGAATCCAACCAGGCCGCCTGGGCCCTGAACCGCAACGGTTTCACGCAAATCATGTCGGGCGCTGCCTCCAGCTAAGACAGTGTGTCACCTGTAATGATTGAGCCGGGCGCCATAATTTGGCCCCGGCTTTTTCATATGCGCATATGGGAATGCGCAATTGTGGAGTTTTGACGATATGAACCGACTGCTCACGGCAACCGGAATACTCCTTGCTTTCGCCTGCATGACACCGACCGTTCAGGCGCAATCGCGGGGTGCCACGACGAGTGGCCTGGCCGCAGAAATGACCGAGCTGCGCCAGCAGAACGCCCAGCAGGGCCTGGAAATGCAGCGGCTGCAGGATGAGGTCGCCGACCTTAATGGCAAACTCGAGACACTGGAATTCCTGCTGTCGCAGTCGCGCGATGAAGCCAGCCGGCTTCAGGAAGACGATTCGCGTATCGGATCGGCCATCGAGTCCCTGAACAAGGAGAATGAGCGCCTCAATAGTCGGGTCAGCACGCTTGAAGACCAGATCGACACGCTGAAAAGCATGGTGATGTCGGGCGAAGGCGCTGGCGTCCAGACCGGAAATGCGGGCCCGGCCGGTGAACCGTCCGAGCCGCGTGAGACGGCGTCGGCAGCCGACAATGGAGACGCAAGCCGTGTGGTGTCCCGCAGCAATGACGGGGCCGCGCTTGGCGGCGGCAATGGCGCAAATCCGCAGCAGCAGGGCTCGCTCGGTACGCTCCAGGCGAGCGATCTGCCTGGTGAGGCCGGTCCGCTCTTTGCCGAGGCCAAGTCCCGCCTGCTGCAGTTCGATTTCGAGGGGGCGGAAACCGCTTTCCGGGCCTTCCTGCAGCGCTTCGGCGACGATCCGCAGGCCGGTGAAGCCCAGTACTGGCTGGCAGAATCGCTCTTCCAGCAGGAAGCCTATGCCGAGTCCGGCCAAGCCTATACCACGATGATCCGCAATTATCCCGAGGACAAGCGCGTGCCCGATGCGCTGGTGAAGCTTGCCCGCTCCATGCGCCTGCTGGGCGACAATGCAAAAGCGTGCAATGCGCTCGACATTCTGGACCAGCAATATCCGGATGTGTCGGATGTGACCCACCGCATCGCCGATCAGCAGCGCAAGCTGGCCGGTTGCAGCAGCTAGACGGGCATATTCCTCATCTGATCGACCGGATGGCGGCAGGACATCATATAGGCCCTGTCGCCATTGGTGTTTCTGGCGGCAGCGATTCACTCGCCCTCCTGAAATTTGCAGACCGCTGGGCAAGAGATGCGGGGCGGCACCTCCTCATTTTGTCGGTGGATCATGGCCTACGCCTGGAAGCGGGCGAGGAAGTCCGCCATGTGGTCGCTCTGGCTAGCCGGATGGGCCATGAGGCCCGCGCGCTGAAATGGAGACCGATAGACAAGGCCGGGCAATCAGCGGCGCGTCGGGCGCGTCATGGGCTGTTGGCAGAGGCGGCTCGTGAGGCCGAGGCGAGCCTTCTCCTGCTGGGGCATACGCGGAGCGACGTCGAGGAAACCTTTCTCATGCGGCTGGCGCGGCCGACCGGGCTCACCGGGGCGGTCGGGCCAATGCCGGTTTCGGTCTCGCCTGTCTGGCCGGAAGGACGGGGCCTGACCCTTGCCCGGCCGCTGATTGCGACACGCCGGGAGGCCTTGCAGACCTGGCTGCAGGCTGAGGGTGCGGCCTGGATCAGCGATCCGAGCAATGAGGCTGCGCACTATGAACGCGTGCGCGTGCGCAAGCTGGCCCGCGCCCTGCCGGAGGGCCGGGCGCTTGAGGCCGTGCTGGGCGATGCGCTGTTGCTGCGCGCGCGCGAGGACATGCAACTGGCCGGGGACATTGAGCAATGCACGCGGGTCCACGCCTCCGGTCTGATGGAGATGGAGGGATTGCCCGAAAGCGCCCGGGCCTGCGGACAGCTTGTGAAAGTGGCGCTGCAGGCAGCCTCCGGCAGCGACAGCCCGCCCGATCATGCGAAGCTTCAGCAGTTTGTCGCAATGCTGCAGGGCGGTGGGCCGGAGACACGCCAGACGCTTGGCGGGGCCTGGCTTCAGCGGCGAGGAAACATGCTGCTCGTCGGCCGCGACCCGGGCGAGGCGCAGCTTCAATGGGAAAACGGCGTGTGGGACGGGCGGTATGTCCGCACCAACCACCCGGCCTCTATCGAGGAGCGCCCTTTCCTGGTGCGCCAGACCATGCCCGAGGATGAGGCTTTCCACGAGATCATCGGAGCGCGCCTGGCGCATTGGGCGGCCTGTCTGCGGGCAGGCGCCGGATTTGCGGCAGAGTTTTGCGGGGCGTCAGCGCCGGACGGGCTTACCACACGCCGCGGCTGAGCCCGGCCCAGAGATAGCCGCCAAGTGTCGGCGCGAACCATTGCCGGGATGGCAGGTTGACGTGGATGGGGCTGAGCTTGCCGGACAGGGCGTCTTCCACCGCCTTGACGGTGATGTCGCGGCTGCCGGCGGCCAGACGCCAGAGATAGGTGTGGAAGTTGTCGCGCGGGGCGGGCTGCAGGTGTGACTGGTAGAGGATCCCGCCTGTATCGACGCCCTCGTCGACGAGATGGACAGTGGCGCCAAAGTGTTCCGGCTCCCCGTTGGCGAGCGCGAAATAGCCGCCAAACATGCCGCGATAGGCCGGGTTGATGCCGGAATGATAGTTGATGAAAGGCGCGTCCACGCTGGCCAGCGTCTTCTTGCCGATCATGCGGGTCGACACCACGAAGACGGCCTTCGGACCTATCTGCAGCAGCGCTTCACGGCAGGCCTCGGAATTGACCGACGACACGGGGATGATCTCTGCGGCCTCGGCAGGCTCGGGTTGCAGCCCTTCGTCAGCGATGATCCTGGAGATCACCTCATCGGTGCCGCGCTTGGTGAGTTTCATCGGCAGGCGGGCGGCCTGCATGCTCGCCACCTTGAGCGGCCCCAGCAGTTTCAGGCGGCGGCGCCACAGTTTCGAGGCCGGTTCGCCCTCTTCCATGATGACGGGAAAGTCGCCAAAGCGCTCGCGCAGGGCGTTGATCATGATCCAGCTGTGCGGCCCGCCGGATGTCAGGGCGACAAGGCCATTCGATGCAGTCATGCCAGAACCTCCAGACATATCTGCGAGGCTCCATGCAAATCGCGTGCGAGGTGAAAACGGTCAGCCGGCGGCGCGCACCGCATCGGCGATTTCGTTGACCGCCTTTTCCATGTCGCCGGCATTTTCCGCCTCCGCCATGACGCGGATCAGGGGCTCTGTGCCGGATTTTCGGATGACGAGCCGGCCAGACTGGCCGAGCCGTTTTTCGACGGCGGCGATCGTTTCCTTGACGGTCTCATTGTCCAGCGGGGCCTCGGAGGCATAACGCACATTGACGAGCTTCTGCGGCACCGGGTCGAAGACATAGGCGACCTCGGATAGCGGCTTGCCCGTCTCGACCATCACAGCCAGCGCCTGAAGCGCGGCGATCAGGCCGTCGCCGGTGGTCGTATAGTCCGACAGTACGATATGACCGGATTGTTCACCGCCGAGATTATAGCCGCCCTGGCGCATCTTCTCGACGACATAACGGTCCCCGACACCGGAACGTTCGAGCTTCAGCCCGATCGTTTTCAGGTATTTCTCCAGGCCGAGATTGGACATGACCGTCGTCACGACGCCCTTGCGGGCGAGCAGGTCACGCTCCTGCCAGTGTTTGGCGATGAGGCCGATCAGCTGGTCGCCATCGATTTCCTCGCCTTTCTCGTCGATCAGGATGCAGCGGTCGGCATCGCCATCGAGGGCAATGCCGATATCGGCGCGGTATTTGAGCACCGCATCGCGCAGGGCGAGCGTGTCCGTGCTGCCGACTTCCCGGTTTATGTTGAAGCCGTCAGGCGTGACACCGACAGGAAAGACTTCCGCGCCCAACTCGTAGAGGGCGGTGGGGGCAACCCTGTAGGCGGCGCCATTGGCGCAATCGACGCAGACGCGCAGGCCGGAGAGGCGCATGCCGCGCGGGAAGGTGGCCTTCACGATCTCGACATAGCGCGCCTGGGCGTCGTCGATCCGCCGGGCCCGGCCGAGATCGGACGGCGCAGCGAGCTTGTCGTCCAGCGCCCGGTCCATGCGGCTTTCTATTTCCAGCTCGATCTTGTCGGAGAGCTTGTAACCGTCCGGCCCGAACAGCTTGATGCCATTGTCCTCGAAGGCGTTGTGACTGGCCGAGATCATCACGCCGAGATCGGCGCGCAGCGATGTCGTCATCATGGCGACCCCGGGCGTCGGCAGGGGGCCGAACAGGGTGACGTCCATGCCGACGGAGGTGAAGCCGGCCACCAGCGCGGGCTCGATCATGTAGCCGGAGAGGCGGGTATCCTTGCCGATCACGACCGAATGGCGCCGGGCGCCGCCGCGGCGGAAGTACTTGCCGGCGGCCATGCCGAGCCGCATGGCGATTTCGGGTGTCATCGGCGGCGTGTTCGCTGTCCCGCGAATACCGTCAGTGCCGAAATATTTGCGTGACATCGAGGGCCTCCATGAGTCTGCCTGGCACGTAAGCAAGCAGATGCCACAGTTCGCGAATACATGCCAAGACGGGAATCCCCTTGCATGAAGCGGTCAGGGCTGCATGTTTGGGCCCGCATCAACAAGGGAGATAGCCATGGGTCTCGCCAAGTTCATCGCAGGAGCCGGCCTGATGCTGGCGATTGCCAGCTGCCAGTCGGTGCCATCCGACCAGTCCATTGCCGAGTATTGTGCCAGCCCGGACAAGGCGTCCGAAGCAATCTGCCGGTTGAAGGTCGAGATTGACGGCAATTCGACGGCGCTGTCCGACACGCAGATGAGCGTGGAGGAAGCCCGCTCGCTTGCTGCGGCCGCGCAGACATCTGCCGATGAAGCGGGCGCGGCCGCCGCCGCAGCGCAATCAACGGCCGACCAGGCGCTCGAGACGGCCAACGAAGCGCTCAATATGGGCGATCTCGACTGCATCACAGAGACCATCAACCAGTCTGATACCGGCACCTGCCCGGCGGACTATACTCTCGTGGCCTGCACGCAGACCCGCTATACTACCCGGGCTGGCGGCCTGTCCTTCCTGCGGGAGCTGAATGGCGAGCGCTGCCGATTCAACAGCCAGGTGCTGGAAATGGATGTGCGCTGCTGCCGGGCTGCGACCGGCGGGGCCCAGCAGACGGTGGCGCCTGAAAATTACTAGAGCTGTATCGGGAAATGCGGGGGACGGCCCCGCATTTCCTTATTCCCTCCCGATCCCTGACACATTCCGACATGCAATTTGCAGTGACGCGCGCCCTCGCGCCTCTCTAGAGGCTGGTGCCGAAGCGCAAATTGAGTCAGTCGAGTAAGTCATGTGTGGAATTATTGGTATCCTTGGGTCCGAACCGGCCGCGCCGCGTCTTCTGGATGCGCTGAAGCGGCTTGAATATCGCGGCTATGACAGTGCCGGCATCGCAACGCTGGACGAGACTGGAAAGCTCGACCGGCGCCGTGCGCCCGGCAAGCTGAAAAACCTCGAGGCTGAACTCGCCGAGCGGCCGCTCTCCGGCAATCAGGGCATCGGCCATACACGCTGGGCAACCCATGGCTCGCCTACGGTCGGCAATGCCCACCCGCATGTCTCGGCCGGCGTTTCGGTCGTGCATAACGGGATTATCGAGAATTTCCGCGAGTTGCGCGAAGAGCTCGAGGCGAGGGGTCATACGTTCGAGACGGAAACCGATTCAGAGACGATTGCTCACCTGATTGCCGACAATCTGAAGGCCGGTATGAGCGAGACGGAGGCGGTAAAAGCTGGTCTTGCCCGGCTGGAAGGGGCCTTTGCACTGGCCTTCCTGTTCGAGGGCCGCCCGGACCTGTTGATCGGTGCGCGCAAGGGCTCACCGCTTGCCATCGGGGTGGGCGAGGGGGAGATGTATCTCGGCTCGGACGCCCTGGCGGTGGCTCCCTTTACGAACAAGGTCGTCTATCTCGAAGAGGGAGACTGGTGTGTGCTCGCCCGGGAGGCCTATACCGTCTTCAATGAGGATGGCGAGGAAGTCGATCGTGGCGTGACGCTGGTCCAGGGCGGCGGGGCCATGGTCGAGAAGGGCAATTATCGCCACTTCATGCAGAAGGAAATCTTCGAGCAGCCCGACTCCACGGCTCGCACCATCGGAGCCTATGTAAATGCGTTGAAGCAGACGGTCGAACTGCCTGGCAATAATGGCGACGCGATCAATTGGAGTAAGATCACCAGCCTTTACATGATCGCCTGCGGGACGGCGCATTATGCCACCCGCGTGGCTGAATACTGGTTCGAGCAGATGGCGGGTTTGCCGGTGAAGACCGACATTGCCTCGGAATTCCGCTACCGCGAGCCGGCCTTGCCCAAAGAGGGCGGCCTGGCGCTGTTCGTCAGCCAGTCCGGCGAGACCGCCGATACGCTGGCCGCGCTTCGCTATTGCAAGGAGCATGGTCTGAAGACGGCCGCCGTCGTCAATGTGCCGACCTCGACGATTGCGCGCGAGGCCGATCTCGTCCTGCCGACGCTGGCCGGTCCGGAGATCGGGGTAGCCTCGACCAAGGCCTTTACCGCGCAGTTGTCGGCGCTGGCCGCGGTCGCCATTGCGGCGGGCCGCGCGCGGGACGCGCTGTCGCAAGATGAGGAGACGCGGCTTGCCAAGGTGCTGACCGAGCTGCCGCGCCTGATCTCCACGACGCTGGCGCTTGATGAAGATATCGAAGCCCTCGCCCGCGATATCGCCAAGGCAACCGACGTCATCTATCTCGGCCGCGGCGTGCATTACCCGATTGCCCTGGAAGGGGCGCTGAAGCTGAAGGAAATCAGCTATATTCACGCCGAGGGCTATGCGTCAGGGGAGTTGAAGCACGGGCCGATCGCGCTGATTGATGAGGAAACCCCGGTTGTCTTCGTTGCGCCCTATGACGCGCTGTTCGACAAGTCCCTGTCCAATCTTCAGGAAGTCGCCGCTCGCCGTGGCGAGGTCATCCTGCTGTCGGATTCGAGGGGTGTGAAAGCGGCCGGGGATGCGCCCGCTCATTGTGTCGAGCTGCCGGACTGTGACGCGTTCATTGCGCCGATCCTGTATTCGGTGCCGGTGCAGTTGCTTGCCTATCATGTCGCGGTCGAGAAAGGCACCGACGTGGACCAGCCACGCAATCTCGCCAAGTCCGTGACCGTGGAATAGACGCCCGGTCCAGATGTGAAAAAGCCCCGCCAGCTCAAGCTGGGCGAGGCTTTATTTTTTGTTCTCTCGGGCTGTTCGCAAGGACAACCGGATCACACGACCGACCCGGCCATCAGCATGACAAGACCGGTCAGACCGGTGGCCAGCGGAAGGCTGAGAAGGGCGGCAAGGAAACCCTGACGGGCTTCGTTCGGGGAGGAAATTGTCATTGTTCTTATCCTTCAAGCTCCTGGGAGGTGGACGCCCTTGTCCGTCCCATGCCGCGCTATATAGCAAGGCAATGAAAAATAATCAATGAACGATTTCAAAAATATTCAGCGTTTAGTTTCGACGGTAATCTCCACACCATGCTTGAGGCCTGCGATCAGGATATCCAGAACGCCGTTCAGTTCGCGCTTGAGCTTTTCCTGCGTCAGCAGGGAATAGAGCTGCGGGAAGCGGAATTTCATCAGGGCCGACTGGATCATTTCCGAGATGAAGCCCGGATCCTGCATCGGCGCAAACGTGCCAGCTTCCATTCCGTCTTCGAGGATCTGCATGAGATAGATGCGCTCCTGCGCCAGTCCCTCATTGAAGAAAAGCGGACGCTCATCGCGCAGCACTTCGGCGACTTCCAGGATTTTCGCATCCTTCTCGATCGCGTCGTACGTATGGGTGAGACCATACTCGAAGAAGGCGCGCAGACGCGCCGGGGCGGGGTCGTCGCTGCGGGCGATTTCCGCATAGGCCTGGTAGAGTTCGGTGTTGAACTTTCGCGCCATGGCCTCGGCAATGTCGATCTTGGAGGCGAAGAAACGGTAGATATTCCCGGCCGACATGCCGCAGTCGCCGGCAATTTCGGACATGGTCGTTTTCCCGTAGCCATAATGTACGATACGGTTCATGGCCGCTTCGAGAATTTGCGTGCGGGTGTCGGTTTTGTCATTCATGTCGAATAACCTAAGGGAATTGTCTGAATGATCAACGAATTCTTCAGCGCATTCATTTCAAGGCATTGAGAGGCGTCATGCAAAAAATAGGCATTCTGGGCAGCGGGGCCTGGGGAACGGCACTGGGCTATACGGCCCTGCAAGCCGGACGCGAGGTGAAAATGTGGGCGCGCGAGCCCGAGGTGGCCGAAGCGCTGTCGGCCGGGCGCGGCAATCCGGTCTACCTCTCCGGCGTCGACCTGCCGGCGATCCCGGCCTCCACGGACGTCGCCGACCTGGCCGGCTCGGAGGCCATCCTCTCGGTCGTCCCGGCCCAGCATGCCCGCGCCACCTTCGAGACACTGAAGCCTCATATCGCGGCCGGTACGCCGGTCCTGCTCTGCTCCAAGGGCATCGAGAAATCCACGCTCAGCCTGATGACCGATGTGCTGCATGAGTCCATTCCCCAGGCGACACCAGCGGTGCTTTCCGGGCCGAGCTTTGCGGCCGATGTCGCTCGCGGCCTACCGACGGCGGTGACGCTCGCCTGCGCCGACAAGAGGGTTGGCGAAGCGCTGGTGCAGGCGATTGGCCGGCCCACCTTCCGGCCCTACTGGTCGAATGACCTGATCGGGGCCGAAGTCGGCGGGGCGGTCAAGAATGTGCTCGCCATTGCCTGCGGCATCGTCGAAGGGCTCGAGCTTGGCCGGTCCGCGCATGCGGCGTTGATCTCGCGCGGCTTTGCCGAGATGACCCGGCTCGCCGTGGCGCTCGGCGGGCAGGCGCCGACCCTGGCCGGGCTATGCGGGCTGGGAGACCTTGTGCTGACCTGCTCGTCAGTGCAGTCGCGCAATATGAGTTTCGGCAAGGCCCTGGGCGAGGGGCGGTCTGCGGCGGATATCCTGGCAGAGCGCAATTCTGTCACGGAAGGCGTGGCGACGGCGCCAGCCCTGATGGAGCTTGCGGCCCGCCATCAAACCGATATGCCGATCAGCGAGGCCGTCGACAATATACTGAGTGGCCGGCTCAGTCTTGACGCGGCCATGCAATCCCTGCTCTCTCGCCCCTTCACACAGGAAAGTCTTTGAAACCATGCCTCTTTTTCTCGTTAACGCCCGCGACAAGGCCAATTCCCTGGATCTGCGCATGTCGGTCCGTCCGACCCATCTCGAATGGGCGGCAGAACATGCTCACAAGGTGCGCGCCGGCGGCCCTGTTTTCGCCGAGGATGGTGAAACCTTCATCGGGTCCACCTCCATTGTCGAGTTCGACAGCCTCCAGGATGCGAAAGACTGGTTCGCCAGCGATCCCTATGTGAAGGCCGATCTGTTCGAGAGCGTGGAAATCGTCCCGTTCAAATGGTCGTTCGGCGAGGGAAAGCCTGAGTGAGACGCTTCATCAGCGGCAATATAAACTATTCGAGCTGGTCGATCCGCGCGCTGCTGATGGCCCGTCATGTCGGGCTGGACGCGAAGGAAGAAATCGTCCCGCTCGACTTTCCGGAAACGACCGAGCGCCTCGCGGCGATCAGCCCGACCCGGAAGGTGCCGCTGCTGATCTGGGATGACGAGACGGTCTGGGACTCGCTGGCCATCATTGAATGGCTGGCCGAGCACTTTCCGGACAAGGATGTCTGGCCCGCCGAGGCAAAGGCCCGGGCGAGAGCGCGCGCCATCTCCGCAGAGATGCATTCGGGCTTTCCGACGCTTCGGAAGGCCTGTCCGATGGATATCCGCTCGCGCCATGCCACACCGGAGCTGACCGAAGCGCTGAAGAGCGATATCGCCCGGATCGACCGGATCTGGACGGAAACGCGCGAGGCGTTCGGGGAGGGCGGACCGTTCCTGTTTGGGGACTGGTCGGCCGCGGATGCGGTCTATGCGCCGGTCGTGACCCGCTTTCGCACTTATGACCTGCCGCGTAGTGACCGCGCCCAGGCCTATATGGATGCCGTGCTGGCGCACCCATTGATGCAGACAATGCAGGAAGAAGCCGAGGCCGAGCCGTGGGGGATCACCTATGGCCCGGATGGGCGGAAAGCCTGGATGCGCTGAGCCGGTTCAGGCCTTGGGCAGGTTCAGCAGGTCGTAGCCAAGATCATAGCGAAAGAGCGCCTTGACCTTGTCGCGGTAAATTTCCAGCGCCTCGCCCGAGAATTGCTCTTCGAGCGGGGTCTTGCGGAATTGCAGGACATTGGCTTCGGCTTGGGGGTCGACCTTTTTCGCCATGGCCTCCTTGGTGCCGGCTTTCAGCGCAGCGTCGAGGGCTTCCGGTTTCAGCGCGATCTTCCAGTGGGCCGCCATGCCGCCGAGAATGGCGCGCGGATTGGCGCGGGTGTCCTCGTAATGGACGCGGTAGATCCGGTCGCCGGCCTGTTCCATCACCTCGCCCCAACGGTTCCAGAAACGCGCCAGCCAGTAGAGGTCGCAGCGATAGACGGCGCCTGACGGGTCGCCTTTCAGATAGTCGAGCCAGTCGACATTGAGTTCGTGATTCCACTTGGCGTGATGGCTGGCCAGAATGCTCATCGGGTGGCGCACGAACAGCACATAGGGCGGCAGGCCGGCCAGTGTCCGCGCCCAGCCCCAGTCGGCCAGGCGGTGCGGGATGGTGTGGGCAAAGGCGAGCCGCGGCAGCTGCGGGAAGGTCGGTTTGTCCTTCGGCCAGCCGATATAGGGCCGCACGGCATTCTCGGAGAAGTATTTCGGGCGTTCGACACCGAAGCTGTCGGCGAGCGCGACCGAGAACATGTATTTCACCCAGTGCGTGCCGGAATTCTTGGACGTGATCAGCACACCGTCGAAGGCGCGGTGGCGCAGGATGGAGAAGTTTCCCCAATTGTCCTTGCGCAGGCGTTTTTCGTAGGCGGCGTCCATGGCCGCAGGTTCTAGTCTGGTGCGGATGAACTTGCCAGCGATTCAGTTCAGTCCGGCCTTGCGCCGCCAGATCTGTATGAGGTCGGCTTCCGCCTCGCTGACTTCGCCGCCGGCGACGGCGACATTTTCCAGCATGGCGCAGAGATCGTCGTATTCCTTGCGGGTCATGCCGGGCGTGCTGGTGATGACCTGGCTCATCCGGGCCATGATTGTGCGGGCCGGAAGCGCGCCGGAGCGTCGGCGGGCTTGGCGCAGCAAGTCATGGGCTTCGGCGTCGCTGAAGCCGAAATGGTCGATCATTTCCGCGCGGATGGCGGCTTCCTGCCGGTCGTTGGCCGGCCCGCGGGTCTGGGCGATATTCAGCATCATGATGGCGGCCGCCTCTCTCGGGTCATTGACTGCGCCGAGCCCGCCGCGGAACGAACGGCCCGCCTTGGCGCCAGCGCGCCGGCCGGAGACACGTTTGGCGAAGCGGTAGCCATCGCGCGCCGCCCCGGAGATCATCTTGATCCGCCAGTACCAGACGGCGAGGGCCAGCAATATGCCGAGCAGACTCAGCAGGATGTGCACAAAAAAACTCCCCGGAAGATCGTTCCGGGGAGCTTAGTTTATAAGGCATTCGGATTGAAGCGGATTTGAGCGGTTCGCGCCTATTCCTCCGGCGTTTCGGCTTCTTCGCCGCTGGCGCCTTCCTCGCCGCCCGCATCCGCGTCGGCGGGCGTGTCGCGCATATGCGCCTGGGTGACGACATAGGCGCGGATGGCTTCGGCATCTTCCGGCGTAATCACGTCGGCAAAGGAGACCATGCCATTGTCGCTGAGATTGCCGTCGATGACGACCGACTTCCAGGCATCGGCGCTGGCGGTGTAGGACGACCAGCGCAGGTCCGGCAGGACGCCGGAGCTGATGCCGAGCCCGCCATGGCAGACCGAACAGTTGCGGGAATAGTGGACAAGCCCGGCCTGCAGCATCTCCTCATCGCCGAACGGTTCGGCTTTCGGCGTCGGCTCGACCATCAGGTCGGTGTCGAGCGGCGGAATCTCGGCCTCACCGCCCAGCTTGAAGGTGATGGCCTTGCCGACGGCCGGCGGCACCGCATCCTTGAACAGCATGCCGGCGGCAAGCCCAAAGGCATGGCCCCAGCCCGTGGTGATGGTGACGTATTGCTCGCCATCGATAGCATAGCTCATCGGGCCGGACAGGGCGCCGGAATTGAGCTGCTCGCTCCAGAGTTCCTCGCCCGTGGCGGCGTCATAGGCCGCGAAGGTGCCGTCGAGGCGGCCCTGGAAGACGATGCCGCTTGCGGTCGACAGGATACCGCCATTCCAGGCCGCCGAATGATCGACCGTCCAGCGGGCTTCCTGCTTGACCGGGTCCCAGGCGACCAGTGCGCCCTTGGTGGCCGCGCGCATCGCTTCGACCGTGCCTTCCGGGTAGCGCACAGGCATGCCGGCGGAGAAGTCCATGCCGGTGTTCCACTTGGACGGTTTGGATTTGAAGCGCGGATCGGTGATGTAAGCTTGGCCGAGTTCCTGAACCGGGATGTAGACAAGGCCGAGATCCGGATTCATCGCCATCGGATGCCAGTTGTGCGCGCCATAGGGCGCCGGCACCTGGACGAAGCCGTTATAGGTTGCCGGATCATTGTTACGCGCCTCCGGGTTCTCGATCGGGCGGCCGTCTTCATCCAGGCCTTCGGCCCAGTTGATCGTCGCATAGGGCTTGCCGGAGATCAGCTCGCCCGTCTTGGCATCCACGACATAGAAGAAGCCATTCTTCGGCGCCTGCATGGCGACCCGGCGCGTCTCGCCATTTTCGCCAAGCGGCAGGTCGGCCAGCATGATGTGCTGGGTGGCGGTATAGTCCCAATTGTCGCGCGGAGTGGTCTGATAGTGCCACTTGTATTCGCCCGTGTCGGCATCGACGGCGACGATGGAGGAGAGGAAGAGATCGTCCCCGCCATCCGGGTCGCGCAGGTCGGCATTCCAGGGCGAGCCGTTGCCGACGCCAAAGATGACCTGGTCGTTGACCTCGTCATAGACGATTGAATCCCAGACGGTGCCGCCACCGCCATCGGTGGTCCATGCGCCTTCGTCGCCCCAGGTGTCGTTTGCGAGCTCTGCCAGGATGTCATCGGAGACGGCGCCATCCGGCTCCTTGTTGGGGTTCGGCACGGTGTAGAAGCGCCAGGTGAGGTCGCCCGTCTCGGCATCGTAGGCGGAGAGATAGCCGCGTACGCCGAGTTCGGCGCCGCCATTGCCGATCAGCACATTGCCCTTCACGATGCGCGGGGCGCCCGTAATGGTGTAGGGCTTGGACTGGTCGACAGTGACCTTGCTCCACTCCACCTCGCCGGTCTTGGCATCGAGCGCCTGCAGGCGACCGTCGATGACCCCGACATAGACCTTGCCCTCATAGACGGCGACGCCGCGGTTCACGACATCGCAGCAAGCGTCCACGCCGACCGATTTGTCGACTTCCGGATCATGCACCCAGAGTTCCTCGCCTGTGACCGGGTCGAGTGCGTAGACGACCGACCAGGAGGAGGTCAGATACATGACGCCATCGACGACGACCGGGGTCGATTCGATGCCGCGGCCGGTCTTGAGATCGTAGACCCAGGTCGGCGACAGCTCGGAGATATTTTCCTCGGTGATCTGCGTCAGGCCGGAATGGCGCTGCTCGTCATAGCCGCCATTATAGGTCAGCCAGTCTTCCGGCGTCGCGGACGCGTTGCTGAGCCGCTCGGTATCGACATCGGCCGTGCCGGACTCGGGGGTCTCTGCAGTCGCTTCACCATTGGCCTGATCCGACAGCTCCGTCGAGCCTTCGGCGGGCTCCGATGGGTTGCCGCAGGCCGAGAGCCAGAGCGCCGACAGGGCCGTCGCGGCGAGAATGCGCACGGGTTTCATGATCCCTCCTGATGTTTCCCTTCTCCCCCGGCCCATTCTGGGTGAGCCTGAGTGACGGAGGGCATGCTAGGCCATTTGGAGGGCTTGTCGAGATAGACGCAAGGTAAGCTCAGACCTTGCTTGCGGCCAGAAGATCGGCCTGAGCGGCGTTGATCGCGGCGGTGACGATGGTCTGCCAGTCTTCAATGGTCGTGGCCTCGGCCGCACCGGGCGGGAAGTTGACCGAGCGCGAGGCGCTGACGACCCCGCCGGCGAGCCGGTTATCCTTTGGCCTGAACCCGGCCAGCGCATCGGCCGCACCTGCGCCCTGAGCGCCATAGCCCGGCACGAGGAACAGCGCGTCCGGCGCCAGCATGCGCAGGCGGCGGGCTTCGTCCGGGCCGGTCGCGCCGGTGACGAGCATCAGGCCGGACCAGCCGCACACACCTTTCAGCCGGTCGATCATTGGGGCGAGGGCTTCCACCACCCGCTCGAAGAGCGGTGCGCCGTCGAGGCTTTTCGACTGGAAATCCGCCGAGCCGGGATTGGAGGTGCGCGCCAGGACGATGACGCCCTTGCCGTCGTCTTCGGCGGCGCGGACATGCGGCTCCAGCGTGTCGAGGCCCATATAGGGGTTCACCGTCAGCGCATCGCACGGGAAAGGCGCGTCCTTGGCCAGAAAGGCGGCGGTGTAGCCTTCGGCGGTCGAGCCGATATCGCCGCGCTTGGCGTCCATCAGGACAACCAGGCCGGCGTCGCGGGCGGCTTCGAGGATGCGGGTGAGGGCGCGAAGCCCCTGCCAGCCATGCCGTTCGAAGAAGGCGATCTGGGGTTTGACCGCCCCGGCCCGGCCCTTCGCGGCCTCGACCAGGGCAAGGCCCCAGCGTTCGACGCCTTCCGGCGTATCGCCGCCGAAAAGCGCCGGGATCCGCCCGGCATGCGGATCGATGCCGACGCAGAGCGGTCCATGGCGGTCCGTTGCCGCGATCAGCCGGTCAGCGAAAGCGCTCATGAATGGCTGCTGTCGACGCTGCAGGCGACCTTGACCACCTGGAGGCTTTGCCGCGCACGGTCGGCCATGCCGCCATAGCTTTGCGGCGAGATCGGCACCGGCCGGTCGCCCAGCGGTTCGACGCCCTGCTCCTCGAGGAAGCGGGCAATCGCTTCCGGCGAGGCGCTGTAGATGCGGCCACGGCGCGGGCTTTCGGCGATGATCACGCCGCGCACCTTGCCATCGGCATCATAGACCGGCCCGCCACTGAGGCCGCCGAGCGAGCCATCGAGGTCGCTGGTGCGGCCGGTCTCGGCCCAGGCCAACACAGGCTCTTCGCCCGAGCGCAGCCCGCTGGTCACCAGGCGCGAACGGGAGATGAGCCGGCTGGCGGCTTCGCCCGGGCGGCCCTGCGGATAGCCGACATGAAAGCCGTAGCTGCCGACGGTCATGTCGGCCGAGGTATCGAGCGCAACCGGGGCCAGGCTTGGCGGGGCGGTGATGAGGGCGAGATCACTATTCTCCGACAGCGTGACTTCCTCGACATCCAGATAGCGGTTCGGCGCGACCAGCAGCGAGATATCCTCGCAGCCTTCGACGACATGGCGCGCGGTCAGATACTGGCCTTCGGTGTTGATGGAAAAGGCGGTGCCGAGCCCGTCCTTGGGCGATTCGACGCGCACCAGGATGGTTTCGTCAAAGGCCGAGGGCGGCGGCAGGGTCGCGCCTTCGCGCTCAATCGAGTCCGGGGTTGCGGGTGGCGCGTCCTGATCCGGCGTATTGGAAAACACGCCGCCGACGATGGCGAGAAGCACAAGCGTGTAGACCAGCCAGTCAGGAACGAAACGCAAGGTCCGAAGGTCTCCCTAAAATCTCTGCAGGGCCGGATCCCACAACCCGGCTGCCAGCAACATAGCACTCGCAAGTTTTGTTGAAATCAAGACAATTGCCGCGCCGGCCTCATCATTTTCGATGCGCTTGGGCAGATCGCGCAAGAGGAGATCGGTCAGCCGATAGGCGAGAAGCTGCAGGATCAGCGCCACAAGGCCCCACAGCATGAGGTCGAACAGGCTGACGCTGGAGGCCAGGCAGGAGGCTAGCGGAATGGCAAGCCCGACAATCGCCCCGGCAAGCGCGAGGCCGGCGGTGCCGTTGCCGCCCTTCACCAGCGCCAGCTCTTTCCACGGTGTCAGCAGGATATAGACAGTCGCCGCGAGGATGAGCATCGCTCCGGCCGTACCGGTCCAGATCAGGAATGTCGGAAAACCTGCCTGAAACGACTGCAAAACTGAGCCCATGCGCGCCTCGGTCACTGTTGTCTTGTCCTGACTTGTCCTAAACAAGCCGAAGGCCTCACTCAAGAACATTGGAGCAATCATGCTGCATCGCGGAAAAACAGCGCTCGTCACCGGGTCAACCAGCGGAATCGGCAAGGCGATCGCTGAAGCTTTCGCGGCAGAAGGGGCGAATATCGTCCTTAACGGGCTGGTCAAGCCGGGTGAGGATGAGGCGCTGGTGGCGGACTTCGAAAAGCGCTTCGATGTGAAGGTGGGTTTTTCGGGTGCCGATCTGACCGATCCGGATGCGATCGAGGGCCTGATCGGTTATGCCACACGGGATTTCGGCGGCGTCGATATTCTCGTCAACAATGCCGGGGTCCAGCATGTCGCTCCGATCGAGGACTTCCCGGTCGCAAAGTGGGACCTGATCATCGCGCTCAATCTGAGTGCCGCCTTCCATACCACCCGCATGGTGATGGGGCCGATGAAGGAAAAGGGCTGGGGCCGCATCATCAACACCGCCAGCGCGCATGCGCTCGTTGCCTCTCCCTACAAGGCCGCCTATGTCGCGGCGAAGCATGGCATTGCCGGGCTGACCAAGGTGGTCGCGCTGGAAGGCGCCGAACAGGGCGTACGCTGCAATGCGATCTGCCCGGGCTATGTCCATACCCCGCTCGTCGATGCGCAGATCACCGACACGGCCAAGGCACGTGGCATCTCTGAGGACGAGGTGGTCAAGGATGTCATCCTTCACGCCCAGCCGACCAAGGAATTCGTCACCGCCGAACAGGTCGGCGGCATGGCGGTGTTCCTCACCAGCCCGTCCGCCGACCAGATCAATGGCGCGCTGATGCAGATGGATGGCGGCTGGGTGGCTCAGTAGGGCGGCAGAACGCCGGTGGATCGGCAGGACGCGAGAATTCTTCCTTCCGGTTTAGCACGGCATTAATTTCAGGTTGAAAGAAAGAGGAGGCGCTGCCGGGAGCTGCCAATGCTCATTACTTGCCGTACTGCCGGGCTCCTCGCCCTTGCCGGCCTTTGCCTCGCGGCTTGCTCCCCCTCAGCAGATCACGCCCGGAGCACCAGAGCATCGGAGCCGGCCCCTCGCCCACCCTCCTTCTTCTACCGCATGAAGGCCGACTTCATCCTGAAGGAAACCGGCGAACCGGTCAGCTTCGATTATGTCGTGGGCTGTGGCGGCGTGACATTTTCCAATCCGGGGACGACGCCGACTGCTTTCATCACACATCACCCCATGATCATGTTTGAGCCGGTCGGCGATGGCCATGTGCTTGGCCTTGTGACCATCGACATGTGCGAGGACTGGAAGTGGGAGCCGATCAAGCATGGGCCACAGGCTGGCGAAAGCCGCATCCCGGATGATCTGCGCCCGCTCGCCATCTGGATCGAGGACGTCAATGATTTGAGTTTCGGCTGGGGCTACAAGACCGATGACGCCTATGACAGCCCGCTCGCGAAGATCGAGTTCGTGGAGTCGAGTGTCACGAAAACAGATGAAGCGGCCTGGCGGGCTTGGCGGGAAAAGGCGAAGGCGGACTATGAGCAGATCGGCGCACTGCCGGGGCCATGGGGGTATAATTATACGCACGAACCCGTCGAAGTTCAGCAGGAGGCAAGAAGTAGGGGCGCTGGCTTCGGGCTCGTAGATCCAACCTGCCGGGCTCAAGGCCGCGTACCTGTTGATCCGGCAATCCTGTCTGATGTGCTCGACGAGACCGATGCGCCGCAAGACAGATTTCTTATTGCCTATTGGAAACAATATTCAGCGTTCGAGCGGGTGTCGAATAGCTACGCCGAACAGCACAACGGGGTGTCGCTGAAAGCCTTTATCAATCAAGATTCATACTTCCTCGGCACCCTCGCCCGAACTGGTGGAGGCCATATCATTCCTTGGAAGGAGCCTGATAAGAGCGGGTTCCATTATAGTGACGTCTTTCCTCTGATTCCTCGCTCTCGGTTTCCCCAGCCGGATCAACCGAAGATGTATGCGCGTGGAATCGATACTTCCCCTTCACGGAAGGGGTTTGGTGCCTGCTCCTCCATACAGCGGGAAATAGATATTGTTGGTCGGCCCGAAAGCGAGACTTTCGAACAGTCAGATGTTGCCGCGCCACCAGAAGAGCGTGCGCAGAACCACAAGTTTTATGTCGGTGATGAGTTCGCTGGTTATGACCCACAATGGATCCTTCAAAAACCCAACTATGTGATCGACCGCCGTGGTTACGTTTACGTGCCCCAAAAATGAGGTGAGCCACTGCAGGTAAGGCCTAACTCTCCGCCTCGTCCACCTTGCAAATCCCCGCCTTATAGTCCCCGACCACGCGGATGACCTCGTCGCCGTCGGGCTCGATGCGCTGGCCAGTGACGAGTTCGGTCAGGACGCGTTCGACGAGGCTGTCCAGACGGGTGACGACATAGCAGTCGACTGTCGGCTCGGCATGGGGGTTTCCGACGCCGCTGTCATCGGTGAGGAAGAGATAGCGCCCGTCGGTGATCTGGCTCATCGCGCGCATCAGGAACTCGGCCGTATCATCGACGCCGCTGGCGGCCAGCGGGACGATATGGATGCCGCGTGTGCGCGAATAGAGCGCGCTGTCCCAGGTGGCCTGAATGTCCTCGTCATGCGGCGGCGCGTCGGCGACCAGCATGTTCACCTTCACCGCATCCTCGCGCCAGTCAAAACCGAGACCGGCCTTCATCGCGTCCTGCATGGCTTCCGGGAAATCCCCGCCGCCATTGGCTTTCTGCGCTTTCAGGTCCTCCATGAAAGCATCGAGATCGGCAGTGAAATCGAAATCGCGCACGACATACTGGTCGCCGGTATCGCGGTAGACGATCAGCCCGGCATGGATGTCGAGCCCGCCCTGGCTTTCGCGGACGCGGTCGAGAATGGCGAGGAGTTCGCTTTGCAGGTAGCGCATCTCGTCGCTCATCGAGCCGATGGCGTCGATGGTCAGCAGGAGGTCCAGTTTCTCGACCTTGGATGCGTCGGTTTTGAAGCTCAGTGTTACGCGCTCGGGCGTGTCGTTGCCTGAAAGATCGAGCGTCCGGCTGATCGCGCGGGCCTCCGGCGCGGTCGCCTTGAGCGTGACCGTTTCGCCCAGCGCGTCGAATTGCGGATAGAGGAAGACCCGGCCCTTCGCGCCGGTCGTGAGCGGGAACATGGTGTGGCCGTCGCTATCCTGAACGAGAATTTCGGCAAAGGGCATCGGCTTGCCGAGCCGGTCGGTCAGGACAAGCTCGATCCGGTCGGTGGCATCGACGAAGGGCAGGTTCTTCCGGCCCAGCGGGCCCTGCAGGGCGTCGTCGAGATAGGCCTTGTAGAGGCCCGGATTGAGGACATCGTCATAATCGCCCGCCGTCAGCGTCCCCGATTGCGGCAGGGGTGTCTCCGGCGTGTCCGGCTCAGGCCCCGGCGCAATACCGTCAGGCGCGGCCTTTTCCCGCGGCGCTTCGGCCATCGCGTCGGATGGCGCCGCAGCAGGCGGGGGCGGCGGTGGAGGCGGGGGTGGGGATTCTGGCGGGGCGGCGTCATCGCCGGCAGAGCCGGTGACAACGACCTCGTCTGATTCCGATGTCGCCTGATCTGTTGCGCAGGCCGCTACGCCAATCAGCGCTGCCATGGCCGTCAAGGCAAATCCCGTTCTCCGCATGATGCATCCCCTTCCACTTGGACCGTCAGCCAAGAGCGAAACCTGGACGGAATCAAGGCCCTGGAAAGGCGCTTTGTGGCCGGAGAGCTAGTCTTCCTCTGGTTCTTCCGGAACGGGGGCGACGCGCAAGCCGGTGATCTGGTTGCGTGTCTTGCGGATGACGTCGAAGCGATGGCCATGGAAAGCAAAGCGCTGGCCGGGCTCGGGAATGGTCTGGGCTTCGTGGATCACCAGGCCGGCAACCGTGACAGCTTCATCGTCCGGCAGGGTCCAGCCCGTGGCACGGTTGATGTCGCGGATCGTCACCCAGCCCTCGACGATGACCGAGCCATCGGCCTGTGGGCGTACGCCCTGGATGGGAACGTCGTGCTCGTCGCGGATGTCGCCGACAATCTCCTCGAGAATGTCTTCGAGCGTCAGCAGGCCCTGCAGTTCGCCATACTCGTCGACGACAAGCGCGAAGTGGTTGCGCTCTTTCAGGAAGAGATCGAGCTGGTCCTGCAGCGGCGTCGTCTCCGGCACGAACCACGGCTCGCGCAACAGGTCCTGGATGTCGATATCCTCGATCGTGCCCTTGGTCTGGACGACCGCGCGCAGCAAATCCTTCATGTGCAGGACGCCGATGATCTCGTCCTGGTCCTCATTGTACAGCGGGATGCGCGTATGCGGGCTGTTCAGCGCCTGCTTGATGATCTCGCTGGACGGCAGGGCACAGTCGATCATGGTGATGTTCTTGCGGTGGATCATCACCTCCTCGACCGACATGTCCTTCAGGTCGAGCGCGCCGACAAGGCGATGACGGTCAGCCTCGTCCACCCCGCCTTCGGAGTGGTGGAAATCGATGGCGCCGCGGATCTCTTCTTCGGCCGTAAAGGAGGCGTCAGGCGCGCCAGCCCCGATCATGCGCAGGGTCCCGTTGACGACGGCCTGGATAAGCACCGTCACCCAGGCGACCGCGGCGACCAGCCACGAGATCGGCTTGCCCACCGACATGGCCATCGAGTCGGCGCGGGTAATCGCGTAGGTTTTCGGCAGGACCTCGGCGAAGACCAGCACCAGGACCGTCATGACAGCGGTCGCCGCAGCAACGCCATAGGCGCCCGGCATCAGGGTCGCGAACAGGTTTGTCGCGAGCGCGGAGGCCAGGATGTTGACGAGGTTGTTGCCCAGCAGGATCGCCCCGATCAGGCGTTCACGATCAGAGATCAGGGCACTCACCACGGAGGCGCGTTTGTTGCCTTCACGCTCCAGCGCATGGATGCGGTTACGGGAAGCTGCGGTGAGGGCTGTCTCCGAGCCCGAAAAAAAGGCCGACATCCCAAGCAGAAGCAGGATGGCGACAGCGGTTCCGATAATCATGGCTCAGCCCTGCTGAAGCTCCTCATTGAGAAATTCACGGACGTCCGAAAGGTCAGCGTCCGGCTGGATAAAGGCGCGGCCCAGCCCCCGCGCCAGGATAAGCGGCACACGGCCGGCGCGGGCCTTCTTGTCCTGCTTCATCGCTTCGGTGAGCGTGTCTGCGGGATAAGGCCCCCCTGGAAGGCGCTTCAAATGTGTCACGAGGCCCGCGGTTTCAAGCAGGTGGGCGGCCCGCGCCGCATCCTGGCCGTTCATCAGGCCCTGGCGGACGGAATAGCGCAGCGCCAGCGCCATGCCGGCGGCGACGGCCTCTCCGTGCAGCAGCGAGGATTTGAACCCGTTCGCCGCCTCCAACGCATGGCCGAAGGTGTGGCCGAGATTGAGCAGGGCGCGCACGCCCGCTTCTGTCTCGTCCTGCGAGACGATGCGGGCCTTGGCCGCGCAGGACACCGCCACGGCGTGTGCCAGCGCCTCGGTCTCCAGTGCGACGACATCCCGGCCATGCTGTTCCAGCCAGTCAAAGAAGGCCGGGTCGTCGATCAGCGCGTATTTTACGATCTCGGCATAGCCGGCGAGGCGCTCTCGCTCGGGCAGGGTGGAGAGCACCGAGGTGTCGGCCAGGACGAGGCGCGGCTGGTAAAAAGCCCCGATCAAATTCTTGCCCTGGCGTGCATTCACGGCCGTCTTGCCACCGACCGAGCTGTCGACCTGGGCCAGCAGCGTGGTGGGGATCTGGACGAAGCCCATGCCGCGCTTCATCAGCGAGGCGGCCACGCCGGTCAGGTCTCCGACAATCCCGCCGCCCAGCGCGATGAGGACATCGTCACGCCCGGCGCCTGCCTCGAGTAGCCAGTCGAGCACGCCGCCCAGCGTCTCCCATGACTTCGAGCGTTCGCCCGGCGGGACAGTCTTGAGCTTCATCGACAGGCCCGACGCGCCAAGGCTCTCTTCGAGTGCGCCGGCATAGCGCGCGGCTACGGTTTCGTCGCTCAGCACGAAGGCGCGGGGCTGCTTGACAAGCGGCGCGATGTGGCGCCCGGCTTCAGCCAGGAGGCGCGCCCCGATCAGGATATCGTAGCTGCGGTCGCCGAGGGCGACGCGGACGGATTTCTGTTCGCTCATCGTGTCAGCCATGACGGCCCTTCGACCAGACATCAAGCGCCTTGAGGATGGAATCGACAGTCGCCTTGTGGGGCCCCTCCTGGCTTCGCACGACGAGGTCGGCCTGCTCATAGATCGGAGTGCGTTCCGTCAGAAGCTGACTGAGCACGCCTTTCGGGTTTTCAGTCTGCAGCAGCGGCCGGTGGCTGCGCCGGGAGACGCGCCGCCACAGGGTCTCGAGATCGGCGTTCAGCCAGATGGTTATGGCCTTCTCGCGCAAGAGGTCGCGGGTTTCCGGGTCGAGATAGGCGCCCCCGCCGGTTGCCAGCACATGCGGCTTTTCGTTCAGGAGGCGCTCGAGCACACGGCGTTCGCCCCGGCGGAATTCGGCTTCGCCATGAAGGGTGAAGATGTCGGAGATGGCCAGACCGGCGGCCTTTTCGATTTCTTCGTCGCTGTCGTGAAACTCGCGGCCAAGGGTTTCGGCCAGCCGGCGGCCGACCGTCGATTTACCGGCCCCCATTAGGCCGACAAGCGCGATGGTGCGGTCTGCAATTGCCGCCTCAATTCTGCCAGCGTCTCCTGAGTAGTTGCTCTTTGCGGTCATGGACTTTTCGGTTTTCACATGACTGTCCTATACAGGCTCGTACGAAGCGGGCAATGATTCCGGCAGCAAAGGGTGTCGGGAAGAGAGGTTTGGCTGTGCGCAAGTGGTTCATCATTTTCGCGATTCTGATTGTGGGCGTTCTGGCGGCTCTGTGGTGGCTGGGCTCCGAAGTGGAGACCTCCAAACCGGAGCCGGGCGAGGTGCGCGTGGAGATCGATAATGCCTTCTAGAAGGCAGGTTGCGCTTATCTCCCTTGCCCTGGCGGGCCTGGCCCTGCCTGCCACCGCGCAGATCCAGTCCAGCGGTCTCGGCGATCTGAATGCCTGGGGGGCGAGTTATCTGGAGCGCGGTGAAGCGCCGCTTCAGGATGGTTTGTGGACAGGTTCCGACCCGGAATACCTGCTGGCCCTGATGGAGCGGATCGACGTGTCGGTGCTCTCACCGGCCGAGCGTGCCTTGTTAAGCCGCGCGCTGCGGTCTCCGGCGACCGCGCCGGAGGGCGACCTTGCCGATGCGCTGCAGCAGGAACGCCTGCGCCTCCTCGTAGCCCTCGGCGAGCGCAGTGCGGCGGCCCGGCTGGGCGAGCAGATGGAGGAGCGCCCGGAAGGCACTGATCCGGACATCATCCGCTCGGATGCCCGTCTGGCGCGCGGGGAGCTTGAGGTTGTCTGTGCCCAGAAGCAGACCACAGGCGAGGGCCTGTTCTGGGCGGAGCTGCGGGCGCTCTGTGCCCTATCGAACCAAGAGCCGGCCGATTTCCAGATCGAGATTGCCAGCGAGCAGGAGGGCGCCGATCCCTGGTTTGCCAATACGGCGTTTGCCGTCCTTGCCGAGCAGGAGGACCGTCCGGCCGCGCGCTATGGCTCGGGGCTTGAGCTGGCGCTGTCGGATCTGGGGAATCTTGAGCCGGACGAGGAGAGCCTCTCGGCAGAGCGCCCGGGCCTGGCGGCTCAGATCGCACGCGACGAAAACCGTCGGCTTGCCCTCAGGATGGCGGCCGCCGATCTTGCCGCCCGCGCCGGAGAGCTTTCAGGTGAGACGCATCGCAACCTGTACGACACCCTGATCTCCGCCGAAGAGTTTGAGCCGTCCAATGCCGTCGAAGCCGCCTTTGTCGTGCTGGCAAAAGCGCCCGAGCCGGAAGCGGCGCCGGCGGCGATGACGGCCAGCCGCCCGGAAGGGCCGGTCGATCTGCGCTCCATGAGCGAAGACTGGATCGAACCGGTGCGCCCTGACGATCTTTCGGAAGATGCGCTGGAGCCCGAGGGCGTGGACGAGGTCTCCCTGGCTGAAGAACAGGCGCTGGCCGTTGCCCAGGCCCTGCGCGAAGCCGCATCCGGCCCGGCCGATTTCGCGGCGCGCGCCCGGCTGTTCGAGGCCGCGCTGGACAGCATTCCGGCGCGCGCGGACACGGCCACCCAGGCGCGGCTGTTTGCGGCTGCCGCACTTTCAGCCCGCAATGTCTCGCTCGCCGACAAGTGGCTGAATGCGCTCGAGCCGGAGACGCTGGACGACAAGGCCCGTTTCGAGATGGCACTGCTGGAAGGCTATGCTTCCATTCTCGGCGGTGAGCGGCGCGAGGCCGATGCCGGAGATATCGCAGGCGTGCTGGTCGAGCGCGCGATCGAGCCGGCCCAGCAGGCCGCTGCCCTGAGGCTTTTCGCTCTCTGGTCGGGTTTTGACATGCCGGTGCCGGTCAATGCGCGCATGGCGCTGGCCCAGGCCGACATGGCCGCCGGGTCGATCGGTCCGGGCCTGCTGGCCGCTATCGACGCGGCCGGGCGAAATGGGGCCGGTGCTGAAGCGCTGCTCACCATCCTCACCCAGACCGACGGCGATGTCGCAGCCCTTTCGGGCCAGGAGCTTGCTACGGTCCTGCGCACCTTGCGCGAATTGAAGGCCGATGAGGACGCAAAGGCGCTTGCCTTCGAGGCCGGACAGCTTTGGACGCTTGCGGCCGATAACGAGGGCTAGCGGCCCTTGAAATCAGCCTCGCGCTTTTCGAGGAAGGCCATCATGCCTTCACGGGCATCTTCCGACCGCATAAGCGGCAGAAGCTGCAGGAAGACGTGGTGGACATGCTCGGTGAAGGGTTCCGACAGCCCCATCCGCATCAGACGCTTCGAGGCCTGAACGGCCAGCGGCGCATTGCCCGCGATCTCGGTGGCGAGCGCGCGGGCCTCGTCCATGAGACTGTCATGGGCCACGACCTTCGCGCAGAGGCCTTCGGCGAGGCATTCGTCTGCCTTCAGCGTACGGCCGGTGAAGATCAGTTCGCAGGCCTTCTCCCAGCCCAGCATGCGCGGCAGGAACCATGTGCCGCCGCTCTCGGGGAGGATGCCGCGCTTGGTAAAGGCCGCGGCCATCTTCGCCTTGTCCGACATGATGCGGATATCGCAGCCAAGGGCTGTGTCCATGCCATAGCCGGCCGCCCCGCCATTGATGGCGCAGATGGTGGGCGTGTCCATGTTGAAGAGGATGGTCGGCGGCGTGTTTCGCAGGTCGAGATTGGCGGTTCCGATGGCGCCGGAGCCCATCTCTTCGCCTTTGGTCGCGCTCTCGAGGTTGAGCCCCGCGCAGAAGGCCCGGCCCGCGCCGGTGAGGATAACGCAGCGCACGTCCGGATCGGCGTCGGCTTTCAGGAGGGCCTGGCTCAGCCCGTCCAGCATCGGTCCGGAGATGGTGTTCATCCGGTCCGGCGCGTTCAGCGTGATTGTCGCGATATGGTCACTGACCTCATAGATCAGCTCTTCGAACTGGGCGGCGGTGTCTGGCATGGCGGGTCTCCCTTTTATCTCTTCTGGCGACGGTTTTCGCCGACGGTAATCGGTTGTCCGTGCGTCATGCGAAATGAAAAGAGACGGGATGGCTAAGCCTCGGCCTTGCTCCAAAGGTCAGTGGGACGAGGTGCTGGCAGCATTGCCGGAGATGGGGATGCGCATCCCCCCTGGCTCGCAGTCTAGCAGCCACGAGCCCGCTTCTGCGGTTGTGACGGCGCCGCCTGTCGGTGACCCCGGCAGGCCAAATTGCCGGGGCACGAGGAGGGTCAAACCCTCGATCCGGGTGGGGCAGGACAATTCTACCGCCTTCTGACCGGAATTGCCGACGACATCGACGCCGACCTTGTCGCGGGCGGCCCACCAGGCGCCGAACTCCGAAATCGTGCCGATCCAGGCGAAGGGCTTCACATGCTCGATAAATCCTTCGGCAAAGTCGAATTTGTGATCGAGGATGTCGGGGTGGCTCAGGATAACCATTGTCGCGCCATAGGCGGCCAACCGGTCGGCGATGGCTTTCGCCTCCTCCAGCCGCTCTCCCATCAATGGCGGCAACTCATCCTCGATGGTGATCGGAAACTCGAAAATCTCGAGGTCTTTTTCGAACCCCCGACTTGCCATGAGCTTGAAGGGGAAATGTGTCAGGGATTTATTCGCCGTGACCGACGAGCTGTAGGCATATCCGGACCACAGCAGAGCTTCGGGCAGCTTCTGCGGGATGCGCAGATAGCCCGGCCTGAAGGCTCGAACCTTGTTGTCCGTCACCGTTTCCAGGATGAACTTGCTGACGCGCAGCTCGCCCATGATGCTGGCATTCTGTGTCAGTTCGGCGGTTCTGACGAAGGGCTGGTAGGCCGGTATGGCTTCCGTCCCTGTACCAAGATCGAATTTGTCGAATTGCAGGGAATGGGACACGCCGTGACTGGCAATCTCCACGCCGAGAGCCTCAAGCTCATGGACGTGCTCAATGCCCTCATCGTCCAGGAAGGTCTCGTCATTGTAGTCGTTCATATATTTGGTCTGGATGAAATAGGTCGAGCGGACGCCCTTTTCCTTTTCCATCTCCGCATAATGCACGGCGTTGCGGACCGATTTGCGGTAGTCGACATCGTGGGTCATCATTACCGACAGGCTCTTTCCATCCGGTACCGTTCCCAGGATGACGCTGTCGGGGTCGCCCTCCCGGTAGATGGCGGAGATCAGCCGCAGCAGCGTGTCGAGGGTGGGCTGATACTGGTTGGCATAGGCTTCGGAGATGTTCGTCTCCTTGTAATTATAGCCCTTGAGCAGCAGCTGGCCGAGATCGATGCCGAGCGCATAGGCGGTTCCGTCGCTGTAGCTGCGTTTCACAATGGCGGCCGATCCAT
This sequence comes from Henriciella aquimarina, assembly GCF_002088975.1. Classification (GTDB taxonomy): domain Bacteria; phylum Pseudomonadota; class Alphaproteobacteria; order Caulobacterales; family Hyphomonadaceae; genus Henriciella; species Henriciella aquimarina. The sequence continues at coordinate 135,438 of NZ_NCST01000116.1, read as the reverse complement.
CCTCATAACGGGCGACAGGCGGTTCAGCCGGTGACAGGTAGGCATTGGTGCCGGGATTCGTCTCAATGCTTGTCTCGCTGCCGATCCTGATCCTGTCATGTCCGAGTTCGGCGAAGTCCGAGGTAATGGCGTAGCGGGTGTCGAAGACCAGGTGGGTGTGGCTCTTGGATTCGCTCACGCCTTCAAAGCCGAACACAGGCGCAAGGCCGCCGCCGAGCACATTGGCCGCGATCAGCGTGCCGCCATTCTGCGGAAAGCGTGCCAGCGCCCGCAGGGTTTCTGCTGGGACAAGGCGGCCGGAAACCATCGGATAGACCAGCACCACATCGTGACGGAGCGCGCGGTCGTGATCGGTGGTGATGATGAAGGGGACGCCGATGGTCTTCAGGCCATGAGCCAGGCCCAGCCAGTTGGACGCCTCGTCCGTGATCAGGACCGCGAGCCGGCTCTCGCTTCCTGTTTCGTAGTCGGAAATGTCGGAGGGCGCGATGGCGGGCATCGCGCTGGCCTGCCGTGGTCCTTCCAGCGCTTGCGACATGTCCATCCGCTTGGGCTCGAAGAGGATGGCCGCAAGCGTGACAATGGCGAAGAAGCCGATGACGGCGAGGATACTGATCGCAATGCGCATCCGCGTCAGCTAGCAGATCTCGCTTAATATGGGATCAATCGTCATCCATGCGCAGAGCAGCGACGAAGGCTTCCTGCGGGATCTCGACCTTGCCGAACTGGCGCATGCGCTGCTTGCCGGCTTTCTGCTTTTCCAGAAGCTTGCGTTTGCGCGTCGCGTCGCCGCCATAGCACTTGGAGGTCACATCCTTGCGCAGGGCCGAAATGGTTTCGCGTGCGATGACGCGGCCCCCGATGGCAGCCTGGATCGGGATCTTGAACATCTGGCGGGGGATGAGATCCTTCAGCCGCTCGCACATCTGGCGGCCCCGGCCTTCGGCACGGTCGCGGTGGACCAGCATGGAAAGCGCATCGACGGGTTCGTCATTCACCAGGATCGACATCTTCACGAGGTCGCCGGCGCGGTGTCCGATGATCTCATAGTCGAAGCTCGCATAGCCCTTGGAGATGGATTTCAGACGGTCATAGAAGTCGAAGACGATCTCGTTGAGCGGCAGCTCATACTTACACATGGCCCGGCCGCCGACATAGGAGAGCTCCTTCTGGATGCCGCGCCGGTCCTGGCAGAGCTGCAGGATGGAGCCGAGATACTCATCCGGCGTGTAGATCGTCGCGGTGATCCAGGGTTCGCGGATCTCGGCGATCTTGACCACGTCCGGCATGTCGGCCGGATTGTGAAGTTCCGTTTCGGAACCGTCTGTCATGGTCATCTCGTAGACGACCGACGGGGCCGTCGCGATGAGGTCCAGGTCGAATTCGCGCGACAGGCGTTCCTGAATGATCTCAAGGTGAAGCAGGCCAAGGAAGCCGCAGCGGAAGCCCATGCCGAGCGCGGCAGAGGTCTCCATCTCCCAGGTGAAGGAGGCGTCGTTCAGGCGCAGCTTGCTCATGGCGTTGCGCAGGTCGTCAAAGTCGCCGGCATCGACGGGGAAGAGCCCGCAGAAAACCATGGGCACGACTTCCTTATAGCCCGGAAGCGGGGTGTCGGTCGGCTTCTTCTCGTCGGTGATCGTGTCGCCGACGGCGGTTTCGGCCACTTCCTTGATCGAGGCCGTCAGGAAGCCGACTTCGCCGGGGCCGAGCTCTTCGACATCGGTGGGCTTCGGGCCGAAAATGCCGACCTTGTCGACCTCATAGGTCGATTTCGCCCGCATCATGCGGATCTTCTGCTTCTTGCGCAGGACGCCGTCGACAATACGCACGATGACGACGACGCCGAGATAGGGATCGTAATAGGCGTCGATCAGGGACGCCTTGAGCGGTTTGTCCGGGTCGCCCTCCGGCGGCGGGGGCAGGCGGTGGACGATGGCTTCGAGCACGTCCTCGGTGCCGATATTGTTCTTCGCCGAAATCTCGATCGCGTCGGAAGCGTCGAGGCCGATAATGTCCTCGATCTGCTCCTTCACGCGCTCCGGATCGGCTGCCGGCAGGTCGATCTTGTTGAGCACGGGCACGATCTCGTGGTCCTGCTCGATGGCCTGGTAGACATTGGCGAGCGTCTGCGCCTCGACGCCCTGGCTGGCATCCACGACCAGCAGCGAGCCTTCGCAGGCCGCGAGACAGCGCGAGACTTCATAGGAGAAGTCGACATGGCCTGGCGTGTCCATCAGGTTCAGGATGTAGGTCTCGCCATCCTTCGCGGTGTATTTCAGCCGCACCGTCTGGGCCTTGATGGTGATGCCGCGCTCCTGCTCGATATCCATGGAATCGAGCACCTGCTCGCGCATCTCACGGTCGGTGAGCCCGCCCGTGACCTGGATCAGCCGGTCAGCGAGGGTGGACTTGCCGTGGTCAATGTGCGCCACGATGGAGAAATTGCGGATCTTGTCACGGGATATCATGACTGCGGCATATAGCGGGGCTTGAGGCTTCCGACTAGCGGCGACATGCTGTCAGAGCGATACTGAAGGCTATCTGAGGGGCGGCGAGTGGTATAAAGGACAGCGCGATGGCCGACACAGAGACACTCATCGACGCCAAGACAGAGAGCCAGCCGGGCATGACCGCTGAAGGCTGGCTGACCGATAACTGGTATCTCGCCTGTCCCTCGTCTGAGCTGAAGACAGGCGGGCTGAAGCACTTCATCATGCTGGACCAGCCGATTGTCGTGGGCCGCACAGAGGCGGGCGAGGCGTTCGCGCTGCGGGATATCTGCCCGCACCGGCTCGTGCCGCTCTCGGCGGGCAAGATCAAGGATACAGAAGGCGAGCCGACGGTTGAGTGCCCCTATCATGGCTGGCGCTTCGGCACTGACGGAGTCTGCCGCCACATGCCGTCCGTGCTGGAAGAGCAGCCCTATGAGGCGAGCCGCTTCAAGGTGCGCCGCTATCCGGTGCATGAGGCCAATGGCCTGATCTTCGTCTTTATCGCGGACGATCCGCGCCTTCATGGCGAGCCGGACCTGCCTCCGCCGGATTTCGGGCCACTGCCCGCAAAGCCGAAATTCATCATCGCCGAAGAGTTCAATGCGCATATGGACGATGCTGTCGTCGGCCTGATGGACCCGGCGCATGTCGCCTTCGTGCATTCGCAATGGTGGTGGCGCCCGCCGAGCGCGGGGCTGAAGCTGAAGGAAAAGCCCTTCGTGCCGCGTGAGCGCGGCTGGGCGATTGATCGTCACCAGCCTTCCTCGAATTCGCTTGCCTACAAGGCGGTGTTTGGCGGGAAGGTGACGACCGAGATCATCTTCCAGCTGCCGGGCTATCGCTGGGAAATCGTCGAGAACGAGAAAGCGCGGCTGCTGACGCTGACCTGTCTGACGCCGGTCTACAAGAAGAAGACGCGGATCACGCAGGTGACCTGGTTTACCGGCGCCCCACTGCTCAACCTTGCCATCCCGGTCTTCAAGCCGGCCGCACGGAAATTCCTGCGCCAGGATGGCGATATCGTCGATCTCCAGAACGAGGGTATGAAGTATCAGAAGGCGATGATCTGGATCGACGACATCGACGTGCAGGCCAAATGGTACCGCACGCTGAAGAAGGAGTGGGCCGCCTCGCGCACCGAGGAGCGCCCCTTCGAGAACCCGATCAAGCCGGTGACGCTCCGCTGGCGGAGCTGACCTTTGCGAAGAGGTTCACAACCGGCGTGAAGCCGCCAAAGATCATGCGCGCCCCATCGGCAGGCATCGTGATTTCCGCCATGCGCGGGTCTTCCATGATTTTCGGCCAGGCCTCGTCATTCACGGCCTTTGACGGCCACTCGATCCAGCCGAACGACACCGTTTCGTCTTCTTTCGCCTGCACAGCGCCCTGAAAGTCGGTGACCTTTCCAACAGGCACGTCGACACCCCAGGCATCCATCAGGCGGAGAGCGCCATGGTCCTTGAAGACCTCAGCCATTTTCTTCGTGAATTCGGTGAAGGCGGCCTTGTTCGCTGTGGGAACCGCAAAGACGGAGCCGCTCACATAGGGGTCCGCATGCCCGATACCGATATCGGAGATCGCTTCAAAACCGCCATAGATCATGCGCTGGCCGTCAAACGGCATTTCCGGCATGTCCGCCATGCGCGGATCGCTCATCATCTTTTCATAGGCGCCGTCGCGGACCGTTTTGGACGGATATTCGAGCCAGGAGAACACGACCTTCTCACCGGGCTTTGCTTTGACGGCGCGGCGCATGTCGGTGATCTTGCCGTCCTCGACATGATCTTCCCAGCACTCGACATGGCGGGTAACGCCGAACTCCTCAAACAGCGGAAAAGCCGCCGAGGCATGTGCGATGAAGTCCGCCTTGCGGTCTTCAGGAACGGCGAGGATAAAGCCTTCAATATATGTCATGGCAGGTCCTTTCAGGGCGCTCAGGCGGGGAAGGTCTCAGGCGCTGGCGCGGTGAGGTCTGCCAGTTGCGCGTCCAGCGCGCGTTGGAAGGCGGGCCGGGCAAGGCAGCGTTTGAGATAGGCGTCGAGATTGGGGAACTCCGCGAGTGGCAGATAACGGTCCAGCTCTCGCAGAACGGTGGCCATCGCGATATCGGCGACGGTGAACTGGCCGGTGAGGTACTCCTTGTCGCCGAGTGCGCCCGAGACAGGTGCCAGTCGTCGGCGCATGAAATCTTCGGCCCCGGGCTGTCGCAGTCTGGCCCACTCTTCGTCTGCATACATCACATTGATGAAAAACAGCTCGAACACGAAGGATTCCACGCTGTTGAGGGCCGCAAACAGCCAGCTCTGTGTGGCGGCCCGGCCTGCTGCTGTCTTCGGCATCAGGATGTCACTCTTCTCGGCGAGGTGAAGCAGGATGGCCCCAGACTCGAAGACCACAATTCCGTTATCCGCCAGGGTGGGGACCTGCCCGAACGGCTGTTTCAGGAAATAACTCTCCGGGCGTGCTTCGCCGGCATTCAGAAGATGCGTGCGGTAAGACAGGCCAGCTTCTTCCATCGCCCAGCGCGGCCGGAGATCGCGGACCATGCCACGGGCCATGTCGGGAACCCAGTTGAAGGCGAAAAGCTCAAGCGTAGCACTCTGATCCAGCGGCATGAGGAGGCCTGTATGATTGCCTTGACTAAATATGTTGATATCAACATAAATGGAGATGTCAATGACGAATCAGCTCCCCTACGAAACCACCCTCCATGTTCGCGACCATTGCCTATGTCTTGCTGCGCAGCGGGCCGCGCGTGCGCTGGCGCGCCGGTTTGACGAGGCGTTCCGCCCGCTTGGGCTTACCAGCGGACAATTCTCGCTCCTCATGTCCCTGAACCGGCCGGAGCCGCCGCCGATGAGCGCCGTTGCGAGCCTTCTTGCCATGGACCGTACGACGCTGACGGCCAATCTCAAACCGCTTCAGCGGCGCGGCCTGGTCGAGGTGAGGCCCAGTCCTGCCGACCGGCGCAGCCGCTTGCTGGTGCTGACCGATGAGGGCGGCGCGCTGCTCGTCAGGGCGGCCCCGATATGGGAAGCCGAGCACGCGAAGATCGACGAGAGCCTGGAAGCGTGTTCGCCCGATTTGTTACGGGAAGGTCTCAGCGAGCTTTCATAGTCTGATTATCGCTGCGTTTGCCCGCGTCAGAGCCTTGTATTTTCAACCGCCAAGGCGATTTGCGGTAGAGTTCCACCAGACAGACAAGGCCTGACCGCGCCGGATGACGCATAATTTGCTCGAACAATTCATTTTGCTCTGGGTCGTGATCGATCCGATCGGGACGATTCCGGTCTTCATTGCGGTCGTTGCGGGTATCGACCGGTCGCGACACTGGAAGGTTGCGGTTCAGGCCGCCTTTACGGCGACGCTCGTGCTGCTCTTCTTTCTGGTGGCGGGCCAGTTTCTCATCAATGCGCTGGGCATCAGCCTTCCGGCCTTCCAGATTGCCGGCGGCATCGTCCTGATGCTGTTTGCGCTGACCATGATCTTTGGCGATTCCAAGCCGGAGTCGGAGACGCTGGGCTTTTCAGGTGAGAACAGCGGCGGGTCTGTGGCGGTCTTTCCACTGGCCATGCCGTCCCTGGCGTCGCCGGGGGCCATCCTCGCCATTGTCGTTCTGACCGATAATAATCGCTTCAGTCTCGAGCAGCAGGCGGTGACCGCCGGGATCATGCTGGTCGTGATGCTGTGCGCACTCGCCCTGATGTTTTGCGCGTCGCCGATCCTCAGGGTGATCCGCCCGGCCGGCGCCGCGCTGGTGAGCCGGATCATGGGGATGATCCTGGCCGCCGTGGCGGTCAATACGGTCATCCTGGCAGTGATCGAGCTGATCCGCACGACGGAAATCTAGGAGGAATCGCCTGATGGAACTCTATGGCATGCCGCACTGGGGCTCCGATATCGTCGAGTACCAGCTCGCCCTCTATGGCATCGACTATGACTTTATCCCGACCGGGGACCTGTTCGACGATGTCGGGGCGGAGGATGCGCTGCGGCAGGTGAACCCGCTGCGCCAGATTCCGACCTTGATCCTCGATGACGGCACCGTGATGACGGAAAGCGCCGCGATCACGCTGCTGCTTGCAGACCTCACGGGTCGCGATGATCTTGTGCCGCCGGCTGGCGCGCCGGAGCGGGCGCACTTCCTGCGCTGGCTCATCTTCATCGTCGCGAACATCTATCCGACCTACACCTATGTGGATTTGCCCTCGCGTTTCGTGCCCGTCGAAGGCGCGCAGGAATCCTTCGTCCACGCTGTTCACGGTTATGCGCATCGTCTCTACGGGGACCTTGAATCCGCCGCGGAAGGGCCATGGTTCCTGGGAGAGCGCTACTCGGCGCTGGATATCTACGTGGCCGTGATCACGCGCTGGACGCCCCGACGAGCCTGGCATCTCGAGAACAGTCCGGCCCTTACGAAGATTGCCGAGGCGGTCGAGCGGTTGCCTGTGCTGTCGGACCTTGTTGCGCGGCCGGGTTGAGGCGCCGGGCAGCCAGACTGCCTAGCGCGTCGGGACGGGGGTTTCGCTGCGATAGTCGTAGAAGCCGCGCTTGGCCTTGCGGCCGAGCCAGCCGGCCTCGACATATTTAACCAGAAGCGGGCAGGGCCGGTATTTCGTATCCGCCAGCCCGTCATGCAGGACCTGCATGATGGAGAGACAGGTATCGAGACCGATGAAGTCGGCCAGCTGCAGCGGGCCCATCGGGTGGTTCGCGCCGAGCCGCATCGCCGTGTCGATGCTTTCCACTGTGCCGACGCCCTCGTAAAGCGCATAAACGGCCTCGTTGATCATCGGCACCAGAACGCGGTTCACGATGAAGGCGGGATAGTCCTCGGCATTGGTCGTCGTCTTGTCGAGCGACTTGGCGACCCCGACGGCCATTTCATAGGTTTCCTGGTCGGTCGCGAGCCCGCGGATCACTTCCACCAGTTTCATCAGCGGCACGGGGTTCATGAAGTGCAGACCGATGAACTTCTCCGGTCGGTCCGTCGTGGCGGCCAGGCGCGTAATCGAGATCGAGGAGGTGTTGGTGGCCAGATAGGCATGCTCCGGCACCACTTCGCAGAGCGACTTGAAAATGGATTCCTTGATCTCGCGCTGTTCGGTGGCCGCTTCGATGGCGAGATCCACGCCGCCAAAGGGTTCAAGCGAGGTGTTCGGCGCAATGCGCTTGATGGCCGTCGACATGTCTTCCGGCGAGATCAGCGAGCGGGAGACCTGGCGCGACATGTTCGCCTCGATCATCTCCATGCCCTTGTCGAGCGCCTCGTCCGATATGTCGTTCAGCCTGACATCATAGCCTGCGAGGGCGCAGACATGCGCAATGCCGTTTCCCATCTGGCCGGCGCCGACAATGCCGACGGTCTTGATATTGCTCATACTGCCCTCCGACAGGCCGAACTCTGTACAATCCGTAAGGAGCTAAATTGATTGTGCGGTGCGTCAAAGATCAAGTCTTGTCAACAGACGCACATAAAGACAACAGGCCCTTGTTGCCCTGCGGGCACATCTGCCTCACCGCCTTTTTTACGGTCAGTAAGCTGAGAGCGATTGTGACGGGTGTCTGGATGCTTTTCCTGACCTCGTATAAGGATCAGGCATGAGCAATGCACAAGAACTGGCGCGGATGATCCACCTGGCCGAACGGGTTGTCATCTTTACCGGCGCTGGAATTTCGACCGAAAGCGGCATTCCCGACTTCCGCAGCCCCGGCGGGGTGTGGAGCAAGATGCAGCCGATCTATTTCCAGGACTTCGTGGCTTCGCGCGATGCCCGCCGCGAAGCGTGGACCCGCGTCTTCAACGGCGCGGCCGGCTGGGTCGGCGCGCATCCGAATGCTGGCCATTACGCGATTGCCGAGCTGGTGAAACAGGGCAAGGTGAGCGCGGTCATTACGCAGAATGTCGATAATCTTCACCAGGATGCCGGCGTGCCGGACCATCAGGTGATCGAGCTGCATGGCAATGCGTCTTACGCCAAATGCCTCGATTGCGGCATGCGCCACGAACTGGAAGAACTTCGCGCGCCCTGGGAGGCGGGTGAGGAGATTGTCTGCGTGAACTGCGCAGGGCTCCTGAAAACCGCGACCATCTCCTTCGGCCAGGCCATGCCGGAAGCGGAGATGGAGCGGGCCAGTGCGGAAGCCGAGGCGTCCGACCTGTTTATCGTGCTGGGTTCCTCGCTGGTGGTCTATCCGGCTGCCGGCATTCCCGTGCTCGCGCGGCGGGCCGGCTCGAAACTGGTCATCGTCAACCGTGAAGCCACTGACCTCGACCCTTATGCCCATATGGTGCTGAACACCGAGATCGGCGCCCTGATGGGCGATGTCATGGATGAGCTGAAGGTGATGTAGAAAAGCCCCGGACCTTTTCGGGCCCGGGGCTCTTTCGAAATCGCGTTTGGGCCGGCCCTAGAGCGCGTCTGTGAGCTCCGGCACGGCATTAAAGAGGTCGGCGACCAGGCCGTAATCGGCAACCTGGAAGATCGGGGCCTCTTCATCCTTGTTGATCGCCACGATGACCTTGGAGTCCTTCATGCCGGCAAGGTGCTGGATGGCACCGGAAATGCCGATGGCGAAGTAGACTTCCGGGGCGACGATCTTGCCGGTCTGACCGACCTGATAGTCGTTCGGCGCATAGCCGGCATCGACAGCAGCCCGTGAGGCACCGACAGCGGCGCCGAGCTTGTCGGCCAGCGGCACGATGAGCCGGTCGAACTCTTCCTTCGAACCGAGCGCACGGCCACCGGAGACGACCCGCTTGGCCGACGTCAGTTCCGGGCGGTCGGACTGGACGATCTTTTCTTCGACGAAAGCCGACTTGAACGGGCCGGCCGGGGCGTCGATCGTCTCGACGGAGGCAGAACCGCCTTCACCGGCGGCATCGAAGGAGGTGCCGCGAACGGTCACGACCTTCTTCGCGTCGGACGACTTCACCGTCATGATGGCGTTACCGGCATAGATCGGGCGCTCGAACGTATCTGTGCCCTCAATGCCGGAAATGTCGGAGATCTGCATGACGTCGAGCTTGGCAGCGACGCGGGGCATGCAGTTCTTGCCCATGGTGGTGGCCGGCGCGAAAACCGCGTCATAACCATCCATCAGCGGCACGATCAGCGCTTCCATCGCTTCGGCGAGCTGCTTTTCGTAAGCCTCGCCTTCGGCATGCAGCACCTTGCGGACGCCATCGATCTTGCCGGCGGCTTCAGCCACCGCACCGGCGTCCTTGCCGGCGACCAGCACGTCGATGTCGCCACCGAAGGCCTGGGCCGCAGTGACGGTCTTGTGGGTCGCATCGAAGAGCGACTCATTGTCGTGATCGGCAATAACCAGAACAGCCATTAGAGTGCTCCTTTCGATTTCAGCTTGGACACGAGCTCGGCGACGTCCTCGACCTTTTCACCGGCTTCGCGCTGCGGCGGCTCGGTGACCTTGACCACGCTGAGGCGCGCGGCGGTTTCGACGCCATAATCGCCCGGGGCCTTTTCATCGATCGGCTTCTTCTTCGCCTTCATGATGTTCGGCAGGGACGCATAGCGCGGCTCGTTGAGGCGCAGGTCGGTGGTGACGATGGCCGGGGTTTCCAGGGCAAGCGTCTGCAGACCGCCATCGATTTCGCGGGTGACAGTGGCCTTGCCGTCTTCCAGAACGACTTCGGACGCAAAGGTGGCTTGCGGCCAGTCGAGCAGGGCGGCCAGCATCTGGCCGGTCTGGTTGGAGTCGTCATCAATGGCCTGCTTGCCGAGGATGACGAGATTCGGGCTCTCTTCCTCGACGACGCCTTTCAGGATCTTGGCGACGGCGAGCGGCTCGACCGTGTCGTCGGTCTTGACCAGGATGCCGCGGTCGGCGCCCATGGCGAGCGCGGTGCGAAGCGTTTCCTGGGCTTGCTGCGGGCCGATCGAGACGACCACGATTTCTTCCACGGCGCCTTTTTCCTTCAGGCGCACGGCCTCCTCGACGGAGATCTCGTCGAAGGGGTTCATGGACATCTTCACATTGGCGAGGTCCACGCCGCTTTCATCGGATTTGACGCGGACTTTGACGTTATAATCGATCACCCGCTTAACGGGCACGAGCACCTTCATAGGCTGGCTCCTATACTTAAATGATCCTGAAGTCTTGCGATCACCTAAAGAACACGCGGACAACAATCAAGCTTGTCGCTAACGTAAAGGTCAATTCGTCGCGATAGTTCCCTATCGCGAAAAACAGGGCCCACGGTCTCAGGCGTTCTTGTCTTCGACGTCCTCGAACCAGACCTCGACCGGGCCCTTCAGGGTCAGCGTCAGCGGGTTGCCCTTACGGTCGAGCGACTTGCCGGCTACGACCTTGATCCAGCCTTCCGACAGGCAGTATTCGACGACATTGGTGCGCTCCTGACCCTTGAAGCGTACGCCGACGCCGCGCGAAATCAGCGCTTCATCATAATAGGAGCTGCGCGGGTCGAGGCTCAGGCGATCGGGGGGTGTATCTGTTTCACTCATACGCCGTGATTTGCCCTGACAGGCGGGAATTCTCAAGAGGCAAGCGCTGCCCGGTCTCATGGAGCTGTCCGCTCAGCCTGTCGATATGAGGCGCTTGCCGCAGGGGCAGTCTCCTGCCGCGCCCGATTCCAGCTTGACAGCGAGGCGTTGAGCCGCCGGAATCCAGGGTGAGAAAGCCGGATGGAGGGCGATGATAACGCGACGCGGACTTCTGATGACGGGCGGGGCGGCCATTCTGGTCGCCGGCGGCGGCGCGGCGGCCTGGCTGACCACACGCAGCATCGACCCGGTTCGCGAGCCCTGGCGGGCTGCTGCGAAAGGTGGCTTCGGCGACCCGCGTCTCAATGCCGTGGCCTATGCGATCCTCGCGCCCAGCGCGCACAACCGGCAGCCCTGGTGGGTCGAATTGCGCGGCGAAGACAAGCTTGTTCTCTATTGCGATCTCATCCGCCGCCTGCCTGAAGCCGACCCTTATGACCGCCAGACCGTGATCGGGCTTGGAGCCTTCCTCGAATTGCTTGGCATGGCGGCGGCCGAACAGGGCTACAAGGCCGAGGTGACTTCCTTCCCCGACGGTGAGCCAGCCCCGCAGCTCGATGGCCGGCCCATCGCAGAGGTCATCTTCACCGAAGCGCCGAAGGTGAAAACCGCCCCGCTTTTCGACGACCTGCTGGACCGTCGGACAAACCGTGCCGTGTTCGCGCAGGACAAGCCGGTCACAAGCGGGACCATGGATGAGGTCGCGGCGCTGAGCGGTGTGGGCGGCCTGTTCGGCCACAGCAACGATCCCGCCCAGGTGGACCGCCTGAAGGCGCTCTGCCGGGAAGCCTGGGAGATTGAGTGCAACGTCCAGCGCACTTTGGATGAAAGCACCGCCCTGACCCGCATCGGTGCGGCGGCCATTCGTGAAAACCCCGATGGCATTTCAGTCCATGGGCCGATGATCGAACTCTACAAGGCCGCCGGCTTCCTCTCGAAGAAGGCCATGGCCGAAAAGGGCTCGACGGCGCATCAGCAGACAATCAGCTATTATAACAACCTGATCGACAGCGCGATGGCCTTTGGCTGGCTGGTTTCGCCCGGTAATAGCCGGGTCGATCAGCTGGATGCCGGCGCACACTGGGTGCGTCTCAACATGGCGGCCAATCATCTCGGTGTCGCCTTCCAGCCCTTGAGCCAGGCGCTTGAGGAATTCCCGGAAATGGAAGAGCCTTTCGAGCAGGCCCATACCGAGCTTGGCGTGTCGGCGCCGCAGCAGCTGCAGGGCCTGTTCAGGCTCGGCTATGCCAAGCGACCGGCGCCATCGCCGCGCTGGGCGATGGAGTCGCGTATTCAGGTCTTGCGGTAATAGACCGACCGGTTCGAGGGCGCTGTGCCATCGGGCAGGTAGACGGTCTGGACGATGCGCATGGTCTCGTCATCGATCAGTGTCCGGATCGCCTGCATCAGCTTCTCGCCCTTGAGGTAGGCGGTGGAGTTCAGCTCGCTCGGGCTTTCCGCTGTGATGGCGAAACTGTCGACAAGGTCGGTGCCGTTGAAGGGCACGGCCTCGCCATCCGGCTTGCCGCGGAAGCTCGCCTCATGGGCGGTGCCGGCCTGGTCGGTCCAGGCCATGTCGAAGACGAGTTCGTCGCCGTCTTCGCGGATGACATAGCTGCCGCTGGCCGGGGGCTCGCCCTGCCCGTAATTGCAGGAGCCCGGATCGAGCTGCCAGTGGCCGAGAAAGCGATTGTAAGGGGTATCTGCCAACTACTTGTCCTGACGGTTCGCGCCGGGAACCCATTTCACATCGTTCGCGCCATTTCCATTGGCCGCCCGGCCGGCGACGAAGAGCCAGTCCGACAGCCGGTTGATGAAGGCGAGCGCAGCGGTGCTGACCGTTTCGCCGTCCATGTGCGACAGGCGCGCCACGTCGCGTTCGGCCCGGCGGCAGATGGTGCGTGCGACATGCAGCCGGGTCGCCAGCGCCGAACCGCCCGGCAGGATGAAGCTGTCGAGGGCGGGGATGTCCTTGTTCATGGCGTCAATCTCGGCCTCGAGGCGGTCGACCTGGGCGGTGACGATGCGCAGCGGTTCCCAGCCGAGATCCTTGCCGCGGTCCGGCGTGGCGAGATCGGCGCCGAGGTCGAACAGGTCGTTCTGGATGCGGAAAAGGCTGGCCGCCATCTCGCCGTCGGCCTCGAGGGCGGCGACGCCCAGCGCGGCGTTCGTCTCGTCGACGCTGCCATAGGCGATGACACGCGGGTGCCACTTGTCGACGGGCTCGCCGGTCGCCAGGCGCGTTTTCCCGCCATCGCCGGTTTTCGTATAGATCTTGTTGAGCTTCACCATGAAGGGGCGCTCCTTTTCTGTGGCCTTGTGGCGCGTTTCCCTATCCGCCAAAGGCGCCGACGGCAAAACCAAGCGCACAGAGCAGGGCAATGGCAATCGCCTGAACCAGAACGCGCATCCGCATCAGCTTGTTGGAACGGCTGGCCTGGTTGGGATCGGTCCGCGTCAGGTTGACGAGGCCAGCGATCAGCACGCCGACAAGGACGACGAGTGCGGCATAGAATGCAATTGTGAGAATGTGGGCCATGCTGATCCCTTCGTGACGGTTTATCCCTACTTAGGCGGCTGCGGCGCGGAAGTCATGCGCTGGATGATGTGCTGCCTCGACGCAGGGCCGCGAGAGGCCCGTTAGATAACGATAATTTCACTTCGTCTTCCATTGCGGACGGCTCCGGGAAGGCGTATTTTGCAAGTATTGGGACATGGCGTCCCGATGCTGAGGAGCGTAAGTCAATCGCTCCATTTTGAAGGCACAACGCGATGAATTCGCAAACTGCTAAACCGACACCGAAACCGGCCGCCAAACCTGCTGCCAAGCCAGGTAAGCCATCGATCCCCGGCAAGCCGAAGGGCAAGTAATTCAGCAGGCTGGCGCCTGAGAGACCCGGATGCCGCCCCCGCATCCGGGTCTCACTCGTTACTGGAGGACATATTTTTTCAAAAAGCGGGGCGTTTCATGTATCTGCGTTTCTTTTGCTTCGGACCCGAAACAAGAATTTGAGCTTTACTTGATGTAAAGGCTGTTTCAGACCTGCTGTGCAGGTAGCCGCATCGCCAGTGATGAGCCCGGATCCTTTTTGACAGCGTGTCATTAGGGGATTGTCCGGACATCGTGTCGCGGGACGGTCTTTTTGCGGAGTATTCAAGCCAGATTGCCCTTTTTTCGCGGCATTCGGGGCTTATTTATGCGGATGCGTGATAATTCAGATGCGCGATTGGGGGAAAGACGCCGCCGATGATCGGGGCTAATACTTTCTCCATAACCGATACGGAACTGATGCCTGCTTTACGGGTCAGTCTCTGTAGACAGGGAGAAAAGGTCCATGGCCAAGACAGCAACAATTGCTCTCAGCCCGGAGCAGGGTCTGAGCCGGTATCTCACGGAGATCCGGAAATTTCCCATGCTCGAAAAAGAACAGGAATTCATGCTCGCCAAGCGCTGGCAGGAGCATGAGGATACCGATGCCGCCGAGCAGATGGTGACATCGCATCTTCGCCTCGTCGCGAAGATCGCGATGGGGTATCGCGGCTATGGCCTGCCCATGGCCGAAGTGATTTCTGAAGGCAATGTCGGCCTGATGCAGGCCGTCAAGAAGTTCGATCCGGACAAGGGTTTCCGGCTCGCGACCTATGCCATGTGGTGGATCCGTGCCGCGATCCAGGAATATATCCTGCGCTCGTGGAGTCTGGTGAAGCTCGGTACGACAGCGGCCCAGAAGAAGCTCTTCTTCAACCTCCGCCGTATCAAGGGCGAGATCAGCGCGCTGGAAAATGGCGACCTCAATCCCGATCAGGTCAGGGAAATCGCCGAACGGCTGAACGTGTCCGAGAAGGACGTGCTCAGCATGAATGGCCGGATGAGCGGTTCGGACGCCTCGCTCAACGCCCCGATGGGCGCGGAAGGCGATATGGAGTGGCAGGACTGGCTGACCGATGACGAGCCCGGCCAGGCTGAGAGCTATGCCAACCGGCAGGAGTTCGACTCGCGCATGGAGCTTCTCCAGGAAGCCATGGCGGACCTCTCCGAGCGGGAGCAGCATATCCTGCAGGAACGCCGCCTGACGGATGAGCCGAAGACGCTGGAAGAGCTTTCCGAGGTCTACAACGTCTCGCGCGAACGTATCCGCCAGATCGAGGTGCGCGCCTTCGAGAAGATCCAGAAGGCCATGAAGCGCATGGCGAAGGAACAGGGCTTGCCGGCTGGGGCGTGAGGCCTACTCCGCTGAAACAGTTTTATCATTCGGGTCGTGGGCCGGCGGATCGAGAAAATCCGGAGGCCGCACGCCCATGATGGCGGCTGCCGTCAGCGAGGCGACATCGCCCGTATCGGCGGTCACGGCAACCAGCACGCCGCCACTCTAAAGAGCATGCCGATTTCCACGATGAAGCCGGGCTAGAGCCGCAGCAAGCACTATTGTCACCGCGATCCGCGACCCCAGATGCGTCAGGCCTGTGTTCCACCCCCGACAGCGAAGCTGGCCTCTTTCCCCATCGGAGTGAATAACGAAGCGATGCCCCGGATTTCTGTTCAAGACCCGGCCGATCCGCGCCTGGCACCTTATGTCTCCATCCGCGAGCGGGACCTGACCGGGCGCGGCGACGGTCGTTTCATCGTGGAAGGCAAGGTAACGCTCGCCATCCTGGCCGAGCGGTCGCGCTTTCCCATCGAGAGTGTCCTGATCGCCGAATCCCGGCTTGAGCCCCTGCGTGAGACCCTGGCGGGCCTGCCGGAGAGCGTGCCGGTCTATGTCGCAACCCAGGGCGTCATGGACCAGATCGCCGGCTTCCCGATCCATCGCGGTATCCTCGCCTGCGCGCGCAAGGGCGAGCCGTTGGCGCTGGATGAAGTGCTTGGGCGGGAAACCCTGCTGGTGCTCAATGACATCTCCAACCACGACAATGTCGGGGCGGCCTTCCGCAATGCGGCCGCGTTCGGGGCAGGGGGTGTCCTGCTTGACCAGCGCAGCTGCGATCCGCTCTACAGGAAGGCCGTGCGTGTCTCGGCCGGCAGCGCGCTATGGCTGCCCTTCCATCATGGCGGAACGGGCGAGGCGCACCTGACGGCGCTGCATGCGGCAGGCTATGAGGTCTGGGCGCTGACACCGCGCGCCGATGCCACGCCGCTGCCGGATATGCCGGTCACGGGCAAGGTGGCGGTGCTACTTGGCGCCGAAGGGCCGGGCTTGCCGGATGCGCTGATCGGCGGCGCCAAGCCCGTACGCATCCCCATGGCGGCAGGCTTTGACAGCGTGAATGTCGCGACCGCCGGAGCGATCGCGATGAGCCGGATTTTCGAGGCGCGCGGGGCGGACTAGCCCCGCTCGAACGGGTCGCGCATCAGGATGACGTCTTCGCGCTCCGGCGAGGTGGAAACCAGCGCGCAGGGCTTGCCGACGAGCTCCTCCAGACGGCGAACATATTTGACCGCCTCGGCCGGCAGGTCCGCCCAGGAACGGGCGCCCTTGGTCGAATCCTTCCAGCCCGGCATGCTCTCATAGACAGGCTCGACGGCGGCCTGATCGGTCAGGCCGGCCGGGAAGTAGTCGATTTCCTTGCCGTTCAGCTTGTAGCCGACACAGACCTTGATCTCCTCGAAGCCGTCGAGGACGTCGAGCTTGGTCAGCGCGAGGCCGTTGACGCCGGAGGTCGCACAGGCCTGGCGTACCATGACGCTGTCGAACCAGCCGCAGCGGCGCGCCCGGCCCGTCACCGTGCCGAATTCATGACCGGCGGTGCCGAGGCGCTTGCCGATCTCATTGTCCTGCTCGGTCGGGAAGGGGCCGGAGCCGACGCGGGTCGTATAAGCCTTGGCGAGGCCCAGCACATAGGAAATGGCGCTCGGGCCGACGCCGGCGCCGGCGGAGGCATTGCCCGCGACGACATTGGACGAAGTCACGAAGGGGTAGGTGCCATGGTCGACGTCTAGCATCACGCCCTGGGCGCCTTCGAACAGGATGCGGCGGTCGAGCTTCACTTGCTCGTCCAGCAGTTTCCAGACCGGCTTGGCAAAGGGCAGCACTTTCGGCGCCAGTGCCAGAAGATCGGCCTTCAGCTGTTCCGCATCCGGCTCCGGCAGGTCGAGCCCGGCGCGCAGCGGGCGGTGGTGGGCGAGCAGGCGTTCGAGCTTCAGGTCGAGGGCATCCGGGTCGGAGAGGTCCGCCACGCGGATCGCCCGGCGCCCGACACGGTCTTCATAGGCCGGTCCGATACCGCGCTTGGTCGTGCCGATCTTGGAGTCGCCCAGCGCGGCCTCGCGCGCGGCATCGATATCCTTGTGCCATGGCAGGATCAGGCAGGCATTGTCGGCCAGGATCAGGTCGTCGGGGTCGAGCGTGACGCCCTCCTTGGCCATGCCCTCGATCTCCGAGAGCAGCTGCCACGGGTCGACCACGACGCCATTGCCGATGACCGAGAGCTTGCCGCCGCGCACGACGCCCGAGGGCAGAAGGTTCAGCTTGAAGGTCTTGTCGCCGATAACAAGCGTGTGGCCGGCATTGTGGCCGCCCTGGAAACGGACGACCGTGTCGGCCCGGCTCGACAGCCAGTCGACAATCTTGCCCTTGCCTTCATCGCCCCACTGGGCGCCTACGACGACGACTCCGGCCATGTGTCACAGCTCCTTCAAAACCCGTGCGCCACTGACAGGGTTTGCGCACGAATTGCAAGAGCCGAAATGTGCGGATGCCGCCTGTCAGGCGAGTTCGTAATCCTCGACCTTCACCGTTTCCACGGCCTTGGCGTAATCGCGGTTGTGCGAGCCCCAGTTCTGGGTGATCAGCCCGCCATCGGTCTTGTACCAGGAATTGCACGCCGGATCGGCCCAGACGGTCTTCTGCAGCTGTGCCTGGATCTCGTCGTTCCAGCGGTCCTGGGCGGCCTTTTTCGGACTCATCGCACTGGCGTCGTGTTCATCCAATGTGTCCAGCGCCTTCACCATGTATTCGACCTGGCGCTCGAGCATGAAGGTGATCGAGTTGTGCCCGAGATTGGTGTTCGGCCCGTAGAGAACGAACAGGTTGGGGAAACCGTTTACCGTGATACCGACATAGGCTTCCGGATGATCGGCCCAGACCTCGCCGAGATGCTTTCCGTCCTTGCCCTGAACGTCGACCGTCCAGTTCCAGCCCGTGGTCTCGAACCCGGTTGCGAAGATCAGGACATCGAACTCACGGTGCGTGCCATCCTTCGTCGTGACGCCGGTTTCGTCCATGCTGGTGATGCCTTCGGTCACGAGCTCGACATTGTCGCGCTGGAGGGCGGGGAAATAGTCATCAGCAATCAGGATACGACGGCAGCCGACGGGATAGTCCGGCGTCAGCTTTTCGCGCAGCTCCGGGTCCTTCACCTGCTCGTTGAGGTGGTTGGTCGCGATGGTCGTGTAGGCCTCGCGGCCCTCCGGGGTCCATTTGAAGGCCTGCCAGAAGAAGTGGTCGGCATTGTCGAAGATGAGCTGACGGTTGCGCGAGGCCAGTTCCATGGCCGTCTCCGGCTCGGTGAACATGAGGGCCTGTTCCTGCTTCGAGATCGGAACGTCCCGGCGGGGGATGACCCAGTTCGGCGTGCGCTGGAAGACGGTCAGCTGCGAGGCGACCTTGGCCACTTCCGGAATGATCTGGATGGCGCTCGCCGCCGAGCCGATGACGCCGACGCGCTTGCCTTCGATCGAGACCGAGTGGTCCCAGCGGGCCGAATGCATCTTCGCGCCCTTGAAGGTGCCCATCCCGTCGATCTTTGGCCAGAATGGCCGGTTCAGCTGGCCGAGCGCGCCGACGAGAAGGTCCCCGGTATAGGTTTTCCCGCTGGCCGTTTTGACCGTCCACTTTTTCGCCTCTTCGTCCCAGACCGCCGAAATGGCTTCATCGTCGAGATGAAGGTTCGGGCGCAGCTGGTAGCGGTCGGTGATCTCTTCGGCATAGGCCTGGATTTCCTGGCCCTGCGGATAGGCGCGCGTCCAGTTGATGCTCTGGGCAAAGGAGAGCTGGTAGAGCGCCACGGGCACGTCGCAGGCAACGCCCGGATAGCTGTTCTCATACCATGTGCCGCCGACTTTCGGGTTGCGGTCGAGCAGGTCGTATGTGTGTCCGGCCTCCTGGAGCTTGATGGCCGCTGTCAGGCCGCCAAGCCCGGCGCCGATGATGATGGCATGCTTCTTCGCCATGCAAACCTCCCTAGTCTATTTTCCAGGGAGGATTCGCCTGATGAGGCTGTAATGCAAGACTGACGGCGGGGAAGGCGTGGAGCCTGTGTCAGCGTCCGAAGCGCCAATAGGCACGCATGCCTATGCTGTCGACACCCTGATTGCGCCCATTTCCGAGAATCTGGCCGTGCGAGAGGTGTTCATACTGGACCTGCAGTCCCCAATTTTCCCCGATATCGCGGTTGATGGCGAGGCCGGTCCGGAACAGGTCTTTCGAACCAAGCAGGAGGTTGTTTTCGGCAAAGGCGGCGCTCTCCGGGCTGCCCTGCGGATAGGGGCTGCTCTTGGCGCCGTCATGAATGGCATAGCCGAGGCTTGGCTCCAGCGACCAGCCTTGTGCGAAGTCCCAGTTCCACATCAGTCCGAGCGCGCCATAACTGGTGTCGCCAGCTGTATTGACCGAGGCGAGCGCATAAGGGCGCGGTCCGAGAAGGAGATTGAGGAAGTCAGGCGACGCGAAGACAAGCTCACCTTCCACGGTGGGCCCATCTTCCTTGTTGGCGTTTTTGCAGTCTGTAACGCAGATATTATGCTGCATTACGCCAATCCGGGCTTCTTCGACCAGTTGGGCACTGGCTGGCTGGGCCAGGGGAAGGGTCGTCAGGGCAAGCCCGGCAAGGGCAAAGAATCGTTTCATGAGGGGCCTCAGAGTCAATGACCCGCCCCAGAAAGGACGGGGCGGGTCATTGGTCAAGTCTCATTGCGAGGGATGGTTCCCTAGAAGTGCAGGACCTTGGCATAGCGCACGTGCGGCAAGGCATCGAGTTTCGCCGTCATGTCAGCCGGGGGCTCGTTGTCGATGCCGATCAGCGCGATGGCCTCGCCACCCACGTCCTGACGGCCAAGGTGGAAGGTCGCGATGTTGACCTCGGCTTCGCCAAGCATGGCGCCAAGCGAGCCGATGAAGCCCGGCTTGTCGATATTGTTGACGTAGAGAGCGACCGGCGTGAAATCGCCTTCAAGCGGCATGCCCTTGATCTCGACCACGCGCGGGCGACCGGCAGACACGGTACCGGCGAGCGAACGCCAGCCGGTCTCGTCGGAGTTTTCCGTCTTCGGCACGCGGACCTTGATGCGGATGAGCGTGTCATAGACCGGGCTCTCCTCGGTCACTGTCTCGGAATACTTCACGCCCGATTCGGCGAGGATCGCCGGCGCCGAGACCATGTTCACATCACCGCGCGAGGTGCGCAGCAGACCGGCCAGGGCCGCCGCCGTGATCGGCTTGCGGTTGATGTCGGCAAGCTCGCCTTCATACTCGATGACGACTTCCTCGAAGCCATGATCGGAGATCTGGCCGGCGAACTGGCCGAGCTTCTCGGCAAGATCGATGAAGGGCCTGAGGCGCGGGGCTTCGTCAGCCGTCACGGACGGCATGTTGAGCGCGTTGGTGACGGCCCCCGTCAGCAGATAGTCGCTCATCTGTTCGGCGACCTGCAGGGCGACATTTTCCTGCGCTTCGACAGTCGCAGCGCCAAGGTGCGGCGTGGCGACGAAGTTCGGCGCCCCGAACAGGACGTTCTCCTTGGCCGGCTCCTCGGCGAAGACGTCGAAGGCGGCCGCCCCGAGATGGCCGGAATCGAGCAGCTCGCGCACGGCAGCTTCGTCGACCAGGCCACCCCGGGCACAGTTGACGAGGATGAGGCCCTTCTTGGTCTTCTGCAGCGCTTCCTTGGAGAGGATGTTGCGCGTCTGGTCGGTCAGCGGCGTGTGCAGCGTGATGATATCGGCGCGCGAAAGCAGGTGTTCGAGGTCGACCTTCTCGATGCCGAGTTCGACGGCGCGCTCCTCGGTCAGGAACGGGTCATAGGCGACGACGCGCATCGTCAGGCCCTTGGCGCGTTCGGCCACGCGGGCGCCGATATTGCCGCAGCCGATCAGGCCGAGCGTCTTGTAGGACAGCTCGGTGCCGACGAAGCTCTTCTTCGGCCATTTGCCAGCCTGGGTGCCGGCATCCGCTGCCGGGATCTGGCGGGCGGCGGCGAACATCATGGCGATGGCATGCTCGGCGGTGGTGACGGCATTGCCGAACGGCGTGTTCATGACCACGACGCCTTTGGCGGTCGCGGCCTTGATGTCGATATTGTCGACGCCGATACCGGCCCGGCCAATGACCTTGAGGTTCTTGGCGGCCTCGATGACGTCGGCGTCCGGCTTGCAGGCCGAGCGCACGGCGAGGCCGTCATATTCGGGGATGATCTCGATCAGCTCTTCTTTGGAGAGGCCGACACGGGTTTCGGTTTCGATGCCGCGATTCTTGAAGATCTCGACGGCGGCGGGGCTGAGACTGTCAGCAATCAATACTTTAGGCATGGTCAGATTCCATTTGTAAGCAGGGATGAGGCGTCACTCCGGCGGGAGCGCGGCGAGAGACCGGGGCCCAGGCCCTGAAACGATGTGAGGCCGGGCCCCGGACAAGTGCTCGCGCGCTGTCCGGGATGACAGGGCGTTACGCGTTCTGAAGCTCTTCCGCGACGGTTGCGAAAGCCCAGTCGAGCCAGGGCAGGAGCTTCTCGACATCCGAGGGTTCGACGGTGGCGCCGACCCAGATGCGCAGGCCCGGAGGGGCATCGCGATAGGCGTTGAAGTCGTAGGCGACCTCTTCCTTCTCGAGCAGGCCGACCAGCTTCTTCACGAAGGCTTCCTGGTCGTCCTTGCCGAGGCCGGCGACGCGCGGATCGGTGATCTTGAAGCAGACCCCCGTATTCGAGCGTACTTTCGGATCGGCGCAGAGGAATTCGATCCAGTCGGTCTTCGCGACCCAGTCCTCGAGGATCTTGAGGCTCTTGTCGGAGCGCGCCTTGAGGCCCTTGGGCCCGCCTTCGGCTTCGGCCCAGTCAAGCGACTTCAGATAGTCCTCGACGCAGAGCATGGACGGCGTGTTGATCGTCGAGCCCTCGAAGATGCCCTCGTTCAGCTTTCCGCCCTTTGTCATGCGGAAGATCTTCGGCAGCGGCCGGTCCGGCGTATAGCTCTCAAGCCGCTTTACCGCGTTGGGCGAGAGGATCAGCATGCCGTGGGCCGCTTCCCCGCCGAGCACTTTCTGCCAGCTATAGGTGATGACATCGAGTTTCTCGAACGGGATGTCCTGGGCGAAGATGGCCGACGTCGCATCGCAGATCACGATGCGGTCCGGGTTCGGCTTCAGCCAGCTATGGTCATCGACGCGCACGCCCGAGGTCGTGCCATTCCAGGTGAAGACGATGTCGGCATCGTCGCGCGCCTTGCCGAAGTCCGGCAGCACGCCATAGTCGCCGACATGGATCTCGCAGTCGTCGAGCTTCAGCTGCTTCTGGGCATCGGTCACCCAGCCCATGCCGAAGCTTTCCCAGGCGAAAATGTCGACCGGCTTGCAGCCCAGCATGGACCACATGCACATCTCGACGGCGCCGGTGTCGGAGGCCGGGACGATGGCCACGCGATAGCCTTCCGGCAGATCGAGGATCTCTTTCGTCCGGTCGATCGCCTCTTTCAGCTTCGCCTTGGCATCCTTGGCACGGTGCGAGCGGCCAAAGGCAGCGGTTTCGAGTTGTGAGAGTGAAAATCCGGGGCGCTTTGCGGTCGGCCCGGAAGAGAAATGCGGACACGCTGGACGCACGTCCGGCTTAGCGGGAATCGTCATCTGTTTTACTCCTATCCTTACAGATAGGCTGGCCCTCGTTGGGGAGGGCTGGCCCACGGCCCGTATGCCAGATTTTTGCGCTGCATCAAAGGGGAGTTTTGTGACACTTGCTGAAAGCAGGGCTTGCCGGGCCTCCGGGGGGATGCAAAGCCCTTCTCTCCCAGTCCGCGAAGAGGATGCCCTTTCGACATGACGACACACCGTTCGCCGGCCGAGTGGGGGCTCTTCCTGCTTCTGTCTCTCTGCTGGGCGTGTGCCTTTGCCATGACCAAGCTCGCCGTGGGCGGCCTGCCGGCCAGTGTCATCATTCCCGGACGCCTCACCGTGGCGGCCCTGATCCTGTGGGGCGTGATGCTGGCGCGCGGCGAGCGCTTGCCACCCTTCAGCGATCGCGCCGCATGGTTGTCCATCGTCGGGCTCGGGACGATCGGGACGGCGGCGCCCTTCTATCTGATCACGCTCGGCCAGAAGACGATCGATTCCTCGCTGGCGGCCCTGCTGATCTCGGCAGCCCCGCTCTTTACCGCCGTGCTGGCCCATATCCGGTTTCATGATGAGCAGATCACTGCCTACAAGGCGGCCGGCCTGATTGTGGGCTTTGCGGGCGTGGCGGTCTTGCTCGGCCCGGACGCGCTGACGGGGCTCGATCTCGAGCTTGGGGCCCAGCTGCTCGTGCTCATGGGGGCCTTCTGTTATGCCATCAACAGCATCATTGCCCGCCAGGCCCCGCGCCTGCCGGCGATCGTCATGCCGGTCGGTTTCCTGACCGTTGCCTCGATCGCCTCGCTGCCCATGCTGGTCTGGACGGATTGGAGTGAGGTCCAGCCGACGGCGGTGAACCTCGCGGCGGTCCTCGGACTGGGCGCTATCTCGACCGCGGCCGCCGGGATCATCCTGATGTATCTCGTCGCCCGCACCAGTGCGACCTTCATCGCGCTGACCGGCTATGTCATCCCGATCATGTCGGCCGTGATCGGCTATTTCGCCTTCCGTGAGACGCAAAGCTGGAACGCGCTTGTCGCTTTCGTGCTGATCCTGGCCGGCGTCTGGTTCTCGCAGCGCCAGGCCCGCAAGCGCGCCCCTGCCTGAGGGGACGCGACAGGAGCGCCCGGCCTTTCTAGAGCGTGAAGGTGCCCTCGATCACGGTTACGGCGTCACCGCGCAGCTTCACGCGGTCACCGGCCAGCTCGGCGCCGATCCGCGCGCCCCGGCCTGGATAGGCCTGAAAGCAGTCCAGCGGCTTGTTCAGACGTGCACCCATGATGGCCGCGACAATGCAGTGCCAGCTGCCGGTGGCCGGATCTTCCGGGATGCCGCTGCCCGGCGCAAAGAAGCGGCTCGTGATATCGGCCCCGTCGCCCCCCGGCGCGAGGACACCGAAACAGCCATTATGATCCCGCTGGCCGACGGTCATCGGTTTCATGCGTTCAAGGTTCGGTTCCAGCGAGACGATCTGCTCCGGATTCTCGAAGATCGCGGCATAATAGGGTCCGGCCCAGGCTTCCACCGGCCGCGCGCCGAGCATCTCGGCGACATCGTCACTCACTTCGACCTGTTCGACCTCGGGGGCTGGAAAATCCATCTCGTAGCGCCCCTCCGGCCCGCGCGTCACGGTCAGCCGCCCTGACTTCACTGTGTCGAAGGCGATCTCGTCGCCTGCGAAACCGAGCTGGTCGAACAGCAGATGTGCCGATGCGAGCGTGGCATGCCCGCAAAGCGGCACTTCCCGGCCCGGCGTGAACCAGCGCAGCGCCCAGCCGCCATCTTCCTTCGGGACGATGTAGGCGGTCTCGGACACATTGTTCTCTGCCGCGATCGCCTGCAGCGTCGCGTCCGGCAGAAACGCCTCCAGCGGCATCACACAGGCCTGGTTGCCCTCGAAGGGGCGGCTGGCAAAAGCATCGATCTGGTAAAAGGGCAGGCGCGCCATCGTGTCAGTCTCCGGTTGGAGGCTTGCAAATAGCCGCAGAACTGGGCCACCACAAACGAGACTTTCTAAGCCACTGTTTAGTTACAGAAGAGAGGATCGCGCATGCCGTTTGGCTATCTGCTTGTCGGACTGGGGCTGTTGAGCGGGGCGTTGATGGCCGCTCAGGGAGCGATCAATGGCCGGCTTGCGGGTGGCATTGGCGGGCCGCTTCAGGCGGCTTTCATCTCGTTTACGGTTGGCTGGGCCGCGCTGCTGGTTGCCAATCTCTTCATGGGCGTGCGTGTGCCGCCGGCCGGACAGGTGGCCAGCATGCCGTGGTGGGTCTGGGTTGGCGGCGTGATCGGCGCGCTTGTCGTTGCGTCGACGGCGCTCGCGGTGCCGAAGATCGGGGTGGCTGCGTGGATTGCCGCCTTCATTGCCGGCCAGCTGGGCGCGGCTGTCCTGTATGACCAGTTCGGCGCGTTCGGACAGGCGGTACGCCCGGCGACGCCACTGCGGCTGCTGGGCGCCGGTTTCCTGATCCTCGGCGTTTATCTGGTGCGCCGCTTCTAGCTTTCGGTGGGGGTTATCTGCCAGCCATGGTCGACCGGCCCGTGACCCGAGCCGAAGCCCCGGGCATGGCGGATCGCGCCATGAAGATAGTCGCGGGCGGCTTCGACAGCCTCATCAATGGGCCTTTCCTGTGCGATGAGGGCGGCAATTGCGCTCGCCAGCGTGCAGCCGGTGCCATGCGTCGAGGTGGTGACGATGCGCTCGCTTTCCAGAAGCCATTCGCCATGCTCGGTCTGGAGGACATCGGTGATCACGCGGCCGGGGATATGTCCCCCCTTCACAAGGACGCCCTTGGCGCCGCGATTGAGCAGCGCTTCGGCGGCGCGGCGCTGACCATTGACCCCGTCGACCGACTTTCCCGACAGGACTTCGGCTTCCGGCGCGTTCGGCGTGATGAGATGGGCGCCCGGCAACAGCAGGGAGGCCAGCGCATCGACTGCGCGCTCGGTGATCAGCCGGCTGCCGGAGCTGGCGATCATCACCGGATCGATGATGCGCGGGGTACCGGCCGTCTGCTCATTGAGCGTTTCGGCGATGCCCTCGACCAGCTCGGCGCTACCCAGCATGCCCGTCTTGATCGTATCGGCACCGATATCCTTCAGGCAGACTTTCATCTGGCCGCTCACCGTGTCCAGCGGCACCGGGTGGACATCATAGACGCCGGTCGTGTCCTGTACCGTGATCGCGGTGATTGCGGTCATCGCATAGCCGCCCATGGCCATCACCGCCTTGATATCGGCCTGGATGCCGGCTCCGCCGCCTGAATCCGAGCCGGCGATAACCAAGACGCGGCCATTCGGCTCCGGTCGTTTTTCCATCATGTCTGGGATCCCTTATAGAGAAAGGGCGCCGCCATGCAGCAGCGCCCTCTCTTGTCATGTCAGTCCTGAGATCAGGCCGGGCTCGGCTCGCCGCCCGGTTCGCCACCGCCGAAGCCTTTGCGGCGCTTGCCGGTGACCGGCACGGCCGAGGCGGGGCCTTGCGGCTCATCCGGCTCATCCGGGCGCTCCGGCGGCTTGCCGTTGAGCAGGTTGCGGATGTCCTCGCCGCTCAGCGTCTCGTATTCGAGCAGGCCTTCGGCAAGCGTTTCCCAATCCTTGCGGCGCTCGGTCATGATATGACGCGCGTCATCCATGCCTCTCTGAACGAGCTTGCGGACTTCTTCCTCGATTTTTTTCGAGGTGTCTTCGGACACGTGCGACTTGTTCATCAGCTGCTGGCCAAGGAACACGTCGCCCTGATCGTCGGCATAGTCGACCGGGCCAATCGTATCCGACAGGCCCCATCGGGTCACCATGGCACGGGCAAGCTTGGTGGCCTGCTGGATGTCAGAAGCGGCGCCCGCGGTGACGTTTTCCATGCCGAATTTCTCTTCTTCGGCGACACGTCCACCCATCATGATGGCGAGCCGCGAGGTCATCTCGATCTTCGACATCGACATCTTGTCATCTTCCGGCAGCTGCATGACCATACCGAGCGCACGGCCGCGCGGAATGATGGTCGCCTTGTGCACCGGGTCTGCGGCCGGAACATTCATCGCGACGATGGCGTGGCCGGCTTCGTGCCAGGCGGTCAGCTCGCGTTCCTTGTCGGACATCACCATGGAGCGCTTTTCCGGCCCCATCAGGACCTTGTCCTTGGCGTCCTCGAACTCGGACATGGCCACGACCCGTTTGCCGCGCCGCGCCGCGAGAAGGGCCGCCTCATTGACGAGGTTGGCCAAGTCGGCGCCCGAGAAACCGGGCGTGCCACGAGCGATCACCTTGGGGTTCACGTCCTTGGCGAGCGGCACATTGCGCATGTGGACCTTGAGTATACGCTCACGACCCAGAATGTCGGGATTGTTCACCGTGACCTGACGGTCGAAACGGCCCGGGCGCAGCAGCGCCGGGTCGAGCACGTCCGGCCGGTTGGTCGCTGCGATGATGATGATGCCGTCATTGGCTTCGAAGCCATCCATCTCGACCAGGAGCTGGTTCAGCGTCTGCTCGCGCTCGTCATTGCCGCCGCCGAGGCCGGCACCGCGTGAGCGGCCGACCGCGTCGATCTCGTCAATGAAGATGATGCACGGGGCATTACGCTTGGCCTGTTCGAACATGTCGCGCACACGGCTGGCGCCGACGCCGACGAACATCTCGACGAAGTCAGACCCGGAAATGGTGAAGAAGGGCACACCGGCCTCACCGGCCACAGCGCGGGCGAGCAGTGTCTTACCCGTGCCGGGCGGACCAACGAGCAGCGCGCCCTTCGGGATCTTGCCGCCGAGGCGCTGGAAACGGGCCGGGTCGCGCAGGAATTCGACGACTTCCTGAAGTTCTTCCTTGGCTTCATCCACGCCGGCAACGTCGTCAAAGGTCACACGGCCGGACTTTTCGGTCAGCATGCGGGCCCGCGACTTGCCGAAGCTCATTGCGCCGCGGCCACCGCCGCCGCCTTGCATCTGGCGCATCAGGAAGAGGAAGAGGCCGAGGATAAGGATCAGCGGAAGAAGATTGAGCAACAGGCCGCCGAGGCTGAAGCCGGTATCGGCATCCTCGGTGACGCGCACACCCTGTTCGGCGAGCCAGTTGGAAATCTCGAAATTGGTCTGCAGCTTTTCGGCGTAGACCGTGTTGCCGCCGGTTGTGGTGGCCGTGATGCGGTCATTCGTGACCGTCACGTCTTCGAGCTGGCCCTGGGTCGCCATCTGGCGAAGTTCGGAAATAGCAATCTTTTCCGAGCCGACTGCTGTCGATGAGCCCTGCATGGCAATCATCATGGCGACGACAAGCGCGGCAACAAGTCCCCAGACGGCGAGATTACGCATGTTCATGATTTAATCCGTCGATCCTGTGAATTTCTTCTGACCCTAACATAGGCATTCCACATCCAGAAAACGACTCAAATTGCCGTCATGTCTCTGCAATTGCTTCAGACTGCCGCATAAACCGGCAGCCTGTGGCGCCGAACCTCTCGACGCAACTGGCCGCCCCGGTCTAGGGTCCACCCCTGAGGTGGGCGCGAAAATGGAAAAGACAATGAAGGATGTTTTGAAGGTCTATGGGCCGATCGCCCTTCTGGTGATCGCGGCCATCTGGATCGCGCTCGCCCTAATCGATCCGGCCCCGCCTTCAAAAGTCACCTTCGCGTCCGGCGGCTCGGGCGGTGCCTATTACGCGCTGGCGCAGCAATACAGGGAAGATCTCGCCGAAAGCGGTGTCGAAGTCGAAGTGCTGGAGACGGCGGGATCGATCGAGAATCTCGCCCTGCTCATGTCTGGCGAGGCCGATATCGCGCTGGTCCAGGGCGGACTGGCCGGGCCGGAAAACCGCGACGCCCTGCGCTCGCTGGCCGGCATGTTTCACGAACCCTTCTGGGTCTTTGTCCGCGACAGTGTGGCGGCCGATAATTATGGCGACCTGCGCGACGCGCGGCTGGCGATTGGCCCGGAAGGCTCCGGCACGCGCGCGCTGGCGCTGGACCTGCAGGGAAAATGGGGCGGAGACTGGCCGGAGACGGCAAAGCTGACACCTAGCGGAGAGGCGGCTTCCGCCGCCCTCATGGCCGGCGACATCGATGCCGCAGCCTTCTCGGCCTCGATCAATGCGCCCTATATTGCCGAGCTGCTCGAGGCGGACGGCGTGCACCTTCTTCCCTTCGGCCGCGCTCCGGCCCTGGCGCGGCGCACGGCGGCGCTGGACGAGGTGACGCTCTATCGCGGCCTGGTCGACCTCCAGGGCGATGTTCCCGCGGAAGACATCCCGCTGATTGCATCGGTCGCACAGCTGGCGGTGGGTGCAGACCTCCATCCAGCGATCCAGTCTCTGCTGCTGGAGGCGTCCGAGGAGATCCATTCCGGTAATTCTGCCTTTGCCCCGGCCGGCGCTTTTCCGGACAAGTCGCTGATCGACATGCCGCTATCCTCGGAAGCCGAGCGCTACTGGAAGAATGGGCCGTCTTTCCTGCGCAACTATTTCTCTTTCCAGCTCGCCAATTTCCTGGAACGCGCCTGGGTTTTCCTGATTCCGCTGGCGACCCTGCTTATCCCGCTCGTGCGAGTGGCCCCGCCCATCTATCGCTGGCGCGTGAGGCGGAAGATCTATGTCTGGTACAAGGATCTGCGCGAACTCGAAACACGCGGCCGCGAAGCGACCACGAACGATCAGCGCGACAGGGTGCTGGAAGAGCTGGCCGAGCTTCAGCGCGAAGTCGGCGAACTCGACGTGCCGCTTTCATACACCGAAGAGGTTTACCATCTCCGCAGCCACATCGCCTTTGTGCGCAATCTCGTTCAGGGGCTGTATGCGCGCGATGCTGGCGTGCCGGCGGCGAAGACGGCCTGAGATCAGGCTTCGGCCTGCTGGGCTAGCGCTTCGCGGCGCTTTTCGGCGGCTGACTTCTTCACGCTTTCCGAGCGCAGCTGCCCGCAGGCGGCGAAGATATCGCGGCCGCGCGGGGTACGGATCGGGGAGGCGTAGCCGGCCCGGTTCACGATCTCCGCGAAGGTCTCGATCGTCTCCCAGTCGGAGCACTCATAGGGAGAGCCTGGCCACGGGTTGAACGGGATGAGATTGATCTTCGCCGGCACGCCGCGCAGCAGCTTGACGAGGTCGCGCGCCTCGGCCGGGGAGTCGTTGACGCCTTTCAGCATCACGTATTCGAACGTCACCCGCTTGGAATTGCCGAGATCGGGATAGGCGCGGATCGCCTCGAACAGCGTCTTCAGATCATACTTCTTGTTGATCGGCACGATCTCGTTGCGCAGGTCGTCATGCGTGGCGTGCAGCGAGATGGCGAGCATGGCGCCGGTGCGCTCGCCCAGTTCCGGGATCTTCGGGGCGACCCCGGCGGTCGACACCGTGATGCGGCGGCGGCCCAGCGCGATCCCGTCCCCATCGGAAATCGTGTCGATGGCCTCGGCGACATTGTCGAGATTGTAGAGCGGCTCACCCATGCCCATGAAGACGATATTGGTGAGCTTGCGGTTCTCGTTCGAGCTCGGCCATTCCTCAAGCGTGTCGCGGGCGATCAGCACCTGATTGACGATTTCCTGCGCCGTCAGATTGCGCACGAGTTTCTGGGTGCCGGTATGGCAGAAGGTGCAGTTCAGGGTGCAGCCGACCTGGCTGGAAACGCAGAGCGCCCCGGCGCGGCCAACGTCTGGGATGAAGACACTCTCGCCCTCGACGCCCGGCTGGAATTTGGTCAGCCATTTCTGCGTGCCGTCGACGGAGACCTTGTGTTCGGTGATCTCGGGCCGGGTCAGAACGTATTTTTCGGCCAGCTGGGCCCGCAGCTCCTTGGCGATGTCGGTCATGCCGGCAAAGTCCTGCACGCCGAAATGATGGATCCAGCGGCGCAGCTGCTTGGCGCGCATACCGGCCTTCTTCGGCTCCAGGCCGAGCGCTTCCATCTCCGCTTTCAGCGCAGGCAGGGAAAGACCGGCGAGATTTGCCGGTGCAGAGGCGCGCGCTTCGGGGCGGCGGGAAAGATCCAGATCATGCTTCATTGGCGCGCACATAGCATGTCCTGGTCAAAAATCTAAGAATCCGGAACATCGCGGCTGCACCATGGTTCGGGCGGGGCGGACAGGCCGAAGGCCTAGCGGCAGATGGCGGCCGCCTTGTCGATGGCATCGGCCGAGCCCGACAGCGAGAAATGATAGGATACTTTCGTATCGCGTGCCGAAACGGCCTCGACCCGCAACTCATGGCCCCGGCGCAGCGCCGAAACGATGCGGGAATCGTCCTGATCTTGCGCAAAGGCTTCATGTCCGACGCCATAAAGCGTCCAGCCCGAGCGCCCGACCGTGGCGCGAGCCGGCAGGTCGGCACGAAGCTCGTAGCCGACTTTCAGGCTTGGCTGGCTGCGCGCCTTTCCGGATTTCCAGTTGGTCACATAGAACCACACATTTCCGTGATCGGCCGATTTCGGCGCCTTGTCGGTCGCTTCGGTCACGGCATAGCAGAGCGTTTCGCCATTCACGGTTTCCTGGAAGACGGTCCAGTCCTGATAGCGACCGATGGCGGTTGGCGCGGCATCCGCCGTCATGGCGGCGCTCGTGGCGACAAGAAGGGTAGCAAGGATCGTTCTGATCATAGCGTCACAGGGTTGGAAATTGGAGATCGTCAAACTGGGTCTAAGGCCTCAATACTGCAGGAAGGTTAAGGCTGAAATACGGCGAAAAGGCCAGAATTACAGGGACCTTCTCTCTCACCTCGCGGTTGCATTTGTCCAGCGGTGTGCCAATTATTGGGGCAGTCGCAGTATGTGGACGCGTTCGTGACATTGGCCCAACTGAACAGTGCAGGAAATGATCGCGCGGTCCAGACGGCCTGTATGCGGAAGATCGCGCAGGAGCGGTGCCGGGCCTCCTTCGGGCAGCTTTTCCAGTTCTACGCGCCGCGCCTGAAGAGTTATCTCAAGCGCATGGGAGCCGAGGATTCCAGTGCCGAGGAAATCGTCCAGGACGTCATGCTGACGGTCTGGAAGAAGGCTGCGCAGTTCGACGAGGCGAAAGCCTCCGTCTCGACCTGGATTTTCCGAATCGCGCGCAACCGCCAGATCGACATGTTCCGGCAGGCCTCGAAGCCGGAGCTATCGCCTGACGAGCCGATGCTGAAACCGGCCGCCGAAGCCGCGCCTGAGGAAGAGCTCGATCGGGTACAGATGGAAGCGTACGTGCGTGCGCAGCTCGAAACGCTTCCTGCCGAACAGCTTGAGCTTTTGAAGGCCGCCTTCTACCAGGGCCTTTCCCACAGTGAGATCGCCAAGGCGTACGATCTGCCACTGGGCACCGTGAAGTCCCGCATCCGGCTCGCCTTCGAGCGTTTGCGCGGCCGGCTGGACGGGGCCTAGCGCCATCGGCGCGGCCTCTCTCAGTGGCCAGAACCTTGACGCAGGAAAAAAGACGGCAATATCGCATGAAGACCAAAGCCAGACACGACCGGATGCGAAACTGTTGCCGCAGATAGACCCGTCATATGTATCGGAGCTTTACAGCGCCTATGCGGCCGGCCGCCTGAGCCCGGCCTTCGCCCTGCTGGTCGAAACCCAGGCGGCGCTGCGCACCGACATCCGCAATGATATTGCTCATGCCGAAGCCATCGCGGGTGCTTTGCTGGAGCGTGAAACGGGCGAGGCCATGTCGCCGAGGGCCTTTGAATCGGTGCTGCACGCCATCGATGCGCTGGAGGACAGCGAGGATGTGGCTGTGCAGATCGGCGAAACGGATCTGGCCGACGATGAAGAGCTTCGTGGCCTGCCGGAGCCGGTGCGCACACGGGCCCTGAAAGCGTTCGGACAATCAGGCTGGCGGCGTCTGACGGGCGGTGTGAGCCGGATAGACCTCAGCGAGAACACGGCTGTTCACGCGCATCTCTATCGCATCCGTCCGGGCGCGTCTGTGCCGGCCCACTCCCACAAGGGCGATGAGTTGACCCTCGTGCTGACAGGCGGCTTCAGCGACCATACCGGCAGCTATGGGCCGGGGGACATCTCGTGCCAGAGCCCCGGCGACACACACCATCCGGTGGCCGATGATGACGGAGTCTGTATTGCGCTTGCCGTTAGTGAGGGCGGGCTGAAATTCACCGGCATCCTGGGCCTGATCCAGAAATTCGCCGGGCAGTAGGCCCGCGACCCGGCTTTACTTGATAATTTCGAACCGGCGCCGGTCGAAGACGCGCAGGACCTGGGCGAGGTCATGGCCGCGCTTCAGGATCTGGTTCTGGCTGCCATAGACCGCATAGGCGCCCTGCTGGTTGCGCAGGGCCGGCACCTTTTCGATGCGCCAGGTCGGCGC
The DNA here is from genome assembly GCF_002088975.1 of Henriciella aquimarina. GTDB lineage: Bacteria > Pseudomonadota > Alphaproteobacteria > Caulobacterales > Hyphomonadaceae > Henriciella > Henriciella aquimarina. The sequence goes on along the minus strand of NZ_NCST01000116.1, from coordinate 102,325 downwards.
TTCGGCATGGCGTCTGAAAATGGCGAAGACGGCATGATCGCGATACATGCCGATGGCATAATCCTTGGCCTGACCCGCCATGACCATGCGGCCATAGACATCCAGGATTCTGCTCATTTCCGATTTGTGAAAGGCAACATTGGGAGGTTGCCCAGGTTGCAGTTTTGTCACGCTTCCCATATGCCGAGACCGTGCTCCTTATCTTACATGTCTTCCTGTCGCATTTTTAATGCGAAGAACAGGATTTCGCCGCATTCTCGCCTTGCGAGCGCCGCCGATTACGGCCACTTTGCAATTGTCGGGTGATGGTGTCCAGCAGGTATCCCGGACCCATCAGCCCCCCCAGCCCCCCGGGGCGCCTGTGCAACCTTCACCCGACAGCCTTTCCCTTCAAGACAGCCAGATGATCCGAAGCGCTGCGTCAGCAGCCATATGAAATTTCGGTCACCTTTGGCGTTAACCCTGCCATTTGTTCAAGCAGGCTCTGGTCAGTTCAGTCGCTGGCGGTTAGTCAGATGACCGTCTGCGCAAGGCAACGGGTCCTGACATGCTTGAACTGAAGCAGCTCGCGAAATCCTTCGGTGATCACAAGGCGGTACAGTCGGTCAGCTTCAAGCTCGACAAGGGCGAGGTGCTGGGCTTTCTGGGCCCCAATGGCGCCGGCAAGTCGACCACGATGCGTATGGTCGCCGGCGTGATCGAGCCGGACCAGGGCGACGTCACGATTGCCGGGCACTCCATCGTTTCCGCGCGCCGCCATGCCCAGCGCCAGCTTGGTTACCTGCCCGAGGGCGCCCCCCTTTACGTCGACATGACGCCGGTCGAGTTTCTGAGGTTCATGACTGCGGCCCAGTGCATGCCGCGCTCGGCTCGCAAGCCGGCGATTGAAAGGGTCATCGCCGATTCGCGCATCGCCAATGTCGCGCACCGCCGAATCGGCAACCTCTCCAAAGGCTACCGCCGCCGTGTGGGCCTTGCGGGCGCGCTGCTTCACGATCCCGACGTTCTGGTCCTGGACGAGCCCACCGATGGCCTCGACCCGATCCAGAAACGCGCCGTGCGCGCGCTGATTGCCCGCATGGCACCCGACAAGGCCATCCTGATCTCGACGCACACGCTCGAAGAGGTGCCGGCCATGTGCAACCGCGCGATCATTATCGACCGCGGGCGCGTCGTCGCCGACGGCACGCCGGAAAGCCTCTCCAGGCAATATCCCGGCGGCCTTGAAGAGACCTTCATCACCGTGGCTGGCTCGCCGGAGGCCGACGTCGCATGAAGCACTGGGCGCTCGATACGCTGACCGGCATCCGGGCGAGCTATGGCCGCGAAGTGCGGGCCTATTTTGCCACTCCGCTCGCCTATGTCTTCATTGCCATCTTCCTGATGCTGCTGGGCTTTTTCACTTGGGAGGCATCCCGTTTCTTCGATACGGGCGCGGCTGACCTGTCGCCCTTCTTCTACTGGCATCCCTGGCTCTACATGATCTTCCTGCCCGCGCTTTCGATGCGGCTGTGGGCCGATGAGAGCGCCGGCGGTACCGCCGAGCTTCTCCTGTCCATGCCGGTCAGCATTACCGGGCTCGCTATCGGCAAGCTGCTCGCCGCCTGGACGGTGGCGGCGGTGACGCTGGTCTTCACCTTCCCGATGTGGCTGACGGTGAATTATCTGGGCGATCCCGATAATGCCGCCATCCTGCTCACCTACTTCATGAGCTTCGTCATGGCGGGCGCCTATCTCGCAATCGGCGCTGCGGTCTCGGCCCTCGTGAACAGCCAGGTGCTCGCCTATGTCATCGGCGTCGTCGTGGCCTTCGTCCTGACAGCGGCGGGCTGGCCCATGGTTCTGGGGGCCGTGTCCGGTGCGCTGGGGCCGGGGATCGGGGACATCGTCGCCAAGTTCTCCTTCCTGACGCATTTCGAGACGGCAGAACGCGGCGTTCTGGAATTCCGCGCCTTCCTGTACTTTCTCGGCGTGATCGCCCTGTGGGTGGCCCTGAACGTACTCTGGGTCTCCCACCGCAGGAGTGCGGCCCGATGAACTCGAGAGCCTTCCTGCCGGCGGCCACCGCGCTCATCGTGGCGATCTTCATTGCCGCAACGTTGATCGTGCAGCCGCTGATGCGCGGGGCCCGGATCGATTTTACCGAGAACGGGCTCTACACCCTCTCGGACGGGACACGCAGCGTGCTTTCCAGTCTCGAAGAGCCGGTCGATCTCACTTTCGTTTACACCCGTCAGGTCGGCCAGGAATTTCCGGCCATTCGCGCCTATGCGACTCGTGTGCGCGAGATGCTGGATGCCTACAAGGCGGTTGCCGGTTCGAAACTGCGCATCCGAGAGATCGACCCGGAACCTTTCTCCGAGGCCGAGGACGAGGCGCTCGCCTCGGGTATCCGGGCGGTCAATTCCGACGGGGGGGATCCGCTGTATTTTGGCCTGATCGGGCGCAACACGGTCGATGATGAGCGTGTCATTTCCTTTCTGGCGCCGGAGCAGGAAGAGACGCTGGAATATGATCTCACTCGTCTCATCGCCCGCCTTGACCGGCCTGAGCCGGCCACCATCGGGGTATTGTCCATGCTGCAGGGCATGAGCGGGGACGGCCAGGACAGCGGCTATACCCTGCTGCAGGAAATGGCGCGGAGCTATCAGGTCCAGCCAATCGAGAACGACTTCTTCGCCCTGCCGGAGGACATGGATGTGCTGGTGATGGTGCATCCGCCGGCGCTCAATGACTGGCAGGCCTGGCTGGTCGACCAGTTCATCCTGCGTACCGGACGCGTCATCATGCTGGTCGATCCGGCGGCAAAGACCTCGCAGGGCAGCGATTTCTCCGGCCTGGGCGACCGGCAGATCCGCTCCGACCTTGGCCGGTTCGGGGACGTCTGGGGCGTGCATCTCTCTGAGGAAGCGCTGGCCGATACGGAAACCGCCCTGCCGATCCAGTCCGATGCCGGGGAAGGGCGCACGACGGTGGTCCGCCATCCGCTCTATCTTTCGGCGACGCCGCAACAGATGTCGTCGGAAAGCCTCATCACAGCGGACCTCTCGCGTAGCGTGAATTTCGGTGCGCCGGGCGGTCTGATCCTGGACGAGGAGTCGCCCTTCGATACACAGACGCTGATCGAGACCGGGCCGGCCCCGTCCTGGATCCCGCCGGATCGAGCCGTGACGGACCTCAATCCCCAGGATACGCTGGAGCTTTACGAGCCGCTGGACCAGGCCCTGCCGCTGGCCGTGCGGGTGCATGGTGCGATGGTATCAGCCTTTCCGGACGGCGAGCCTGAGCCGGCCTTCCCGGAAGATCCGGTCGTGGCCGAGCTGGCCCGGGCCGAAGCCGAAAAGGCCAAACCCCACATCACGACCAGCGAGCGCGACGCCGAAATCCTGATCGTCTCGGATGCCGACATGGTCGATGACGGGCTTTATGTGAACCTCCAGGATTCCACCGCCTTTGCCGATAATGGCGCCTTCCTGATGAATGCGCTCGATGTGATGTCGGGCGATGCCAACCTGCTCAGCCTGAGGGCGCGCTCCTCCTCGCGTCGTCCGATGACGCGGGTCGACAAGATGCGTGACGCCGCCCAGGCGCGCTATTTCGACGAGCAGGAACGGCTTGAGGAGAACCTTGCCCAATCCCAGGCGCGGCTTGAGGAGCTGCAGACCCGCAGCGCCGGGGATGGCTTTTTCGAAGGCAATGTCGAGGCCACGCTCACCGAGGAAGAGCAGACCGAGCTTGCCCGCCTGCGCCAGGATATTGTCGAGACCCGGTCGCGCCTGCGCACCATCGAGCGGGAGTTTCGCCAGGAGATCGACTCGCTGGAAGGCTGGCTGAAATTCATCAACATCTTTGGCGGCCCGGTGCTGATCGGCCTGTTGGGCGGGCTGGTCTGGTGGCGCCGGCGCAGGAAGGTGACGGTATGAGCGCCACGATTGACAAGAAGCGGCGCCAGGCGGTGCAGCGGCTGTCGATCGCAGCCGTCGCGCTCTGGATCATCCTGCTGCTGATGAGCCTGTTCGCGCCGACGACCAGTGATGTCAGCCCGCGCACAGGCGACCCGGTGCTGAAGAACTTTTCCGCCGTGCGAGGCGATACCGGCAGCATCCGCTTTACTATGGCGGACCTTCGCTACACGCTTGAGCGGGATGGCAGCGAGTGGGTGATGGCCGAGACAGGCGGCTATCCGGTGCGCAAGGACCGGCTGAACACGCTGGCTGAGGGGCTCGAGACGCTGAGCTGGGGCGAGCGGCGCACCTCCGACCCGGACCGTCTGAGCCGGATTGGGCTGGGCGATCCCCGCGAAGGCGGCAATGGTATTCTCGTGGAAGTGTTCACCACGAATGGCACGAAGACGGCTGAGATGATTGTCGGGCGGCGCAATGAACAGCTTTATGCACGCGATCCCAACGAAACGATCTCCTTCCGCGCCGAGGGGGATCTGCCGCCACTTTATACGCGTGAAGCCTGGCTCGATCTGGATATTGTCGAGATTGATCCTTCCGCGATTTCGGCGGTGCGGATCAGCGATTCGCAAGGCGACTCTCTCTATCTGACCCGCGATCCCGGGGATGGGCCGCGCAGCTTTGCGCCGGCGCCACCCTATCAGAATGACCGCCTGCGCAGCCGGCTTGCTGCCTCGACACCGGCGCTGGCGATTGCGCGGCTTGCGCCCATTGATGTGAAGCCCGCCTCCGAGCTGACGACCCGCCCGGTCGCCCGCCACATCACGGAGACGCATGACGGGCTGGAGATCGACCTGCGGGCCTGGAACGAACCGGATGGCCACTGGGTGACGTTGCGGGCCGTCGAGGCCGGGGAAGGCGCGCGCCGGGCGCAGACCATCAATGACCAGGCCGAGGGTTGGGCCTTCAAGCTCACGGAATATGACTGGCGGGAGTTTACACCGCTTGTCACGTCCATTGTGCGCCGGCCCGATCCGGCAGAAGGCCAAGCGCCGATTGAATCCAACTTTCAGCCCTGAGCTTCAGTGTCTCGCGCGGGCGACAAGTAGCCATTTCAGAACCGGCGCCAGGAGGGCGGCCAGGGCTTTCTCCAGCGGATTGGCGGCGAATTTTCGGAAATAGCGGGCAAGGCTGTCGGCCTTGTGTCTGGCGACAAGTTTCGACGGCGCGTCCGAGGTCGCGCCATAGTGCAGGGCGCCTGCCGAGGGGCAGTAAACGACCTCACCGCCAGCCTCCCAGGCCCGCCGGCAGAGGTCGATATCCTCAACGTGCAGGAAATACCCCTCATCGAAGCCGCCGAGCCGGGCAAAGCTGGCCGTGTCGACAAGCATCAGGGCGCCGGACACCGCATCCATGCGGACAGGGGCGTTCGGTTCCGGCTCGTGCTCGAGCGTCCAGGTGTTCCAGCCGGCATAGCTGGTGATGGCGCGCCACAAGGTCAGCTTGCGCCGACGGCAGCCGCGGCCCTCACGCCCATAAGTGTCAAAGACCTTGCCGCCGGCAATTGTGGGCCTGGCGCGCTCATGGCTTGCCTGGATGAGCGTTCCGGCGGAGCCGCGCTTCAGGATGGCGTCGGGATTGATCAGCAGGAGATATCCGTCTGGCGCCGACCGGGCGCCGAGATTGACACCGGCGCCAAACCCCAAATTCTGGCCCGGCGTGAGCAGGGTCACACTCGCCTGCGTCTCGGCGAAGCTGGCAAGCCAGTCTTGCGCCTCGGGCGGATTGCCATTGTCGACAATGACGACCCCAGTAATCTCGGGATCGCTGGTCAGCGCGTGCAGGCAGTCGCGAAGGTAGGGGCCCGTGCGATAGCTGACGACAATGGCCGTGACCGCTTGGCCGCTCATGGCGTCAGCCGGGCTTTCGAGACGGTGATGATGCCAGCTGCCGCCAGGGCGACACTGGCCCAGAACGCTTCGTTCCAGACGCTGTAGGACAGGCTGAAGAGGGCAAAGGTCGTCCCGATCAGACCGGCGGCGGCAAAGCGGATGGCGGGTGGCAAAGCCGCCGGCGGCGGAATGGCCAGCGCCAGGAAGAACAGGGTGGCGATGGCCAGGGCGACGCCGATAAAGCCTGTTTCCGCCCAGAGCTGCAGGCCCATATTATGCGGATGGCCCGGCAGGATGCGGTAATTCTCCCAGGGGATATTGGTGATGTCGGTGCTCTTTTTCATGAGCGCCAGCAGGTTTGGACGCTCGCTGAAGGTCTCGCGCCACTCCTTGGAGGCTTCGATGCCGTGTCCTGTTATCGGGCGCTCACGGGTCTTCTCGGCGGCCAGTGACCAGGCAAAGACCCGTGATTTCGAGGAGGCCGAGAGCGGCAGGCCGGAGTTTACCGCCGCGGGGCCGAGGGTGCTGAGAATGATCGGTGCAAAGACGATCGCAAAGGCGACCACGCCCAGCAGGACCCGGAAACCGCTTTGCGGCAGCCAGGAGACGACCGCCCAGCTCAAAGCGAGAAAGATGACCGCCAGAAGGGCCACATCGGACCCGATCAAGCGGAAGGCACAGGTCGCCAGTATAAGGGCGGCGGCGATGGTGGCGTAGCGCTGCCACCCTTTTAGAAACCAGCACAGTGTCAGTAGGAGCGGCAGGGCCAGACAGAAGGCGTTTGCGCTGCGCAGGATGTTCTGCGGGGCTTCCTTCACCGGGTCGCTGAAGGGGGCGTAGGCCGACAGCATCATGTCCGGGAAGGCTGCAACGGTCGCCGTTTCGAGGCCATGCACCGCAAGCGCCGCCAGGATCACTATGGCGGCCCGGCCCGGCGCTTCCTTGATTCGCATGCAGGCGCCCAGCACAAGCGCTGCGCCAAGCGCGGTCAGGACGATGCGCAACCCGGCGGCGTTCACGCCGAACGTGCCCTTGGTCAGGCTGCCGGAGACGAGCGGATCGGATTCGGCAGACCAGATCCCTGATATGCCGGACCACAAGGCCAGAAGAAGAAGACAGATGGCTGGTCGGGACGGATGGCGCCAGTCCACCAGGAAACCGGCCGGTATGGCGGCAAGGGCGAGCAGGGCTGAATAGCCCTGCCCACCAAACATGCCGACAGGTGTCCACAGGATGAAAGCCGCAGCGACTATGGGTGCATAGCTAAAGCCGCGGGTTTCAGTCATCTACAAGTCCGTCGTGTTCAGGCGTTAGCCCGTTTCAGGTCGGGCGGAGTCGATTCATCGGACAGCTTTTCGGCTGTCTCATCAAGTCCCAGAACCTCCTGGCCTTTCGAGCCGAAGCGGCGAAGGGCCAGCGTGCCCTCCTCGGCCTCGCGCGCGCCGACCACGGCGATGACGGGAACTTTCTGCAGCGAATGCTCGCGGACCTTGTAGTTGATTTTTTCGTTTCGCGTGTCAACCTCGACGCGCAAACCCGCGGCGCGGAGCGTCTCGGCGGCCTTTTCGGCATAGTCATCGGCATCCGACGTGATCGTTGCCACAACGACCTGCGTCGGGGCGAGCCACATCGGGAAGGCGCCCGAATAGTTCTCGATCAGGATACCGAGGAACCGCTCGAAGCTGCCCAGGATCGCGCGGTGGAGCATGACCGGACGGTGCTTGTTGCCGTCTTCGGCGATATAGCTCGCATCGAGGCGTTCCGGCAGGTTGAAGTCCGCCTGGATCGTGCCCGTCTGCCATTCGCGTCCGATCGCATCGCGCAGGATGAAGTCGAGCTTCGGGCCATAGAAAGCGCCATCGCCGGGATTGTGGATGACCTCGAGGCCCGTCGCATCGGCGGCCGTGCGCAGGGCCTTCTCGGCCCGGTCCCAGACGTCGTCGGACCCGACGCGGACATCCGGACGGTCGGAGAATTTCACAACAACATCGTCAAAGCCGAGATCGGAATAGACCGAGCGCAGCATGTCGCAGAAGGCTTTCACCTCTTCGGTAATCTGGTCCTCGCGGCAGAAGATGTGCGCGTCATCCTGCGTGAAGGCGCGCACGCGCATCAGGCCGTGCAGGGCGCCGTGCGGTTCGTAGCGGTGACAGGAGCCAAACTCGGCCAGCCGGAGCGGCAGGTCGCGATAGGATTTCTGGCCGTGATTGAAGACCTGCACGTGGCACGGGCAGTTCATCGGCTTCACGGCGAGCACCTTGTCCTCTTCCTCGATGGAGGAAATGAACATGTTCTCGCGATACTTGTCCCAGTGGCCCGAACGTTCCCAGAAGGCGCGGTCCATCAGCTGCGGCGTGCGGATCTCGCGATAGCCATTCTCGAGCTGGCGACGGCGCATATAATCCTGAAGCACGCGGTAAAGCGTCCAGCCCTTATGGTGCCAGAAGACCTGGCCCTGGGCTTCATCCTGCAGGTGGAAGAGCTCCAGTTCGCGGCCAAGCTTGCGGTGGTCGCGCCGTTCGGCCTCCTCGATCCGGTGCAGGTGCGCCTTGAGGTCTTTCTCATTGCCCCAGGCCGTGCCGTACATCCGCTGCAGCATCTCGTTATTGGAATCGCCACGCCAATAGGCGCCGGCAAGCTTCATCAGCTTGAACGCCTTGGGCAGCTTGCCCGTCGACGGCAGGTGCGGGCCGCGGCAGAGGTCGAACCAGTCGCCTTGCTTATAGACCGTGATCGGGTCGCCCGGCGGGATGATGTCGTCGATGATCTGCGCCTTGTAGTCCTCGCCGATCTTCTTGAATGTCTCGATGGCCTCGTCCTTCGACCAGACTTCCCGAATGATCGGATAGTCCTTGTCGACGATCTCCTCCATCTTCTTCTCGATGCGCTCGAAATCCTCCGTGGAGAAGGGCGCCTCGCGGGCGAAGTCGTAATAGAAGCCGTCCTCGATCACCGGGCCGATCGTGACCTGCGTATCGGGATAGAGTTCCTGCACGGCCTGGGCGAGGACGTGGGCGGCATCGTGGCGGATAAGTTCCAGTCCGTCCTTGTCCCTGGCCGTGACGATAGCGACCTCGGCATCGCCTTCGAGTGGTCGGTTGAGGTCATACATTTCGCCGTTGACCTTGGCGGCGAGGGCCGCCTTGGCGAGGCTGTTGGAAATGGATTTCGCGACATCGGCCGGGCTTGCGCCGTCTTCGTATTGGCGCACCGATCCATCGGGCAGTGTTACGTTGATCATGGGTCTCAAGCTTTTCAGGTCTTTTCGGGCTCGGCGTCGGGGAAGGGCCGTTCCGTACAGGCCCAGTCTCCGGACCGCCATGGTGCCCAGAAGGGTGATTCAGGTTTGCTTTCGGGAACCGGGTCGAAGCCACGCGAGCCGCCGGGGCGGCAGCGCGAAAGCCTTGCCAGCGTCATCCAGCCGCCAGCCCAGAGGCCGTGGCGGGAGACGCATTCAGCGCAGTATTCGCTACAGCTCGGCACATGCCGGCACTGCGCTCCGAACAGCTGGAACGTCGGAGACAGTGTCAGTTTGTACGTCTTCAGGGCCGCATGGGCGGCCTTTCTGCGGAATGCGGACACGGCAGTTTCAAGCCCGGTTTGTCTGTTTCTCGAAAGCGGTTCTAGACGCGCGCGGGACGGCCCTCAACCCGCCAGGGCTGTGACAAGGCCGTCATGCGGCTACGGCGGTGCGCTCAGGCCGCCGCAGCCCGCTTAGTTCGCGCCGTCTCTATGGCCTCGCAGGCCGCCTCGAAGGCGAGCATTGTCGAGGTATGGCGCGGGGGATAATCCGCCACGCCTGCCAGGTGGCGCAGTTCCGCGAACCGGCCGGCGGGCGGCTTGCCGCCCTCTTTCAGCATGGCACGCAATGCGTCGCGCGCGGCGAATACCTCCTCGGTTTTCGCGCCAACGATGCTTTCGGCGAGAACGGCGGTGGCGGCCTGACCCAGCGCACAGGCGCGCGGATCGACGGCAATGGCGTCCACTGTCTCGCCATCCTCGCTCAGCCTGATATCGACGCGTACGACCGAGCCGCACACGCGCGAGACCTTCTCCACCGATGCATCGGTATCGGGAAGGGTCCCGACATGCGGGATATTGGCGGCCAGTTCCAGCACGCGGTTATGATAAAGCTCTGCGCTCATGCAGCCTAGATCGCTCCGAAAGCGGTTAAGATCAAGTGTTCTTGCTGACGCGTCGGGTCAGGAGAAAAACTGATCGACCATGGCAATGACCCGGGGCAGGACGCGGATCAGGATGGCGACGGCACCGGCGAATGCAGCGCCCGCCAGCATCAGGAAGACACCATCCCGGGCTGTCAGGCCGAGACCGAAGAAGAAAATGGTCAGCCCCGGCAGGACCGGGCCGAAGGGGAACAGGCCGAGCGGAATCGTGATCAGCGCCGCAGCGACACAGACCAGGGCGATCAGCTGGGCGAATAGCGGGGCAGTGAGGATGGTCAGGCGCGGTTTGAGGTAGCGGTCGATCATGTGGGCGTATTTGCGGCCGATATCGATGCCTTCGATCAGGTATTTCCGCTTGAATTCGAAATCGAGAAAACGGCGCGGTACCCAGGGGAATTTCTTGCCGACCACGATCTGCATGGCGATCAGCAGGGTCACCAGCGCAATCAGCCATGTCGAGCCCGGAATGAGGGTCAGGGGGCTGACGGAGATGAAGCCCAGAAGCAGCAGGATCGGGCCATAGGCACGCCGGCCGACAGCATCCAGCAGGTCGCGGATCGTTACCGTTTCCCCGTGCGTGCTGTCGCACAGGCTATTGAGCAGGCTTTCGAGATTGTGCACCGAAGGCTTAGTTGTCTCCGCCGTCATAGCGCGCTCCATACCGGCGGATATCGGTTTCGACAGAGCCGGTGCCAACCCCGCTCAGGACATAGAGCCGGTCATATTCCCGGGCTTCATCAATCGGTGTGCCGCCATCGCCCCCCAAAAGGGCCGAGAGCGCCGGGGTGGTGTTCGAATGGCCGACAACGACTGCAGTCTCGCCAGCCGCCTCGAGCGTCTCGGCAAAGCCCGGCAGGTCGGATGCATCATAGAGCTGGACATCCATCCGCAGGCGCTCAGCCAGGGGCGCAGCTGTCTGGCGCGTGCGTGTATAATCGCTCGACCAGATGACCTCGATAGGCTCATCGGCGAGGACTTCTGCAAGTGTTTCAGCCCGCGCCATGCCGTCGGCTGTCAATTCCGGATCGTCCTCCGCACCGGTCTTTTCGGCATGCCGCACGAGATAGACGGTGAAGCCCGCTTCGCTTGCCGCTGACGGGGTAACATCTCTTTCGGCGCTACAGGCTTGCGCGAGTGTCAGGGCGCTGAAAAGCGCGGCAAGCGTCGTGATCCAGCCCGGCTTCATGCTTTACTGTCTCCTAAACACGCCGCCACGTCGAGCCCTGCGGTCCGTCCATGATCTCAATGCCTTCTTCGGCCAGCTCGTTCCGGATGCGGTCGGCTTCCGCCCAGTTCTTTGCCTGGCGGGCATCGACGCGGGCCTGAACGAGCGCATCGATACGGGCTTTGTCGTCTTCGCTGCCGCCCTGTTCCCATTCTGCCGGTGTGAGCTGTAGCAGGCCAAGCAGCTCTCCAGCCGCCAGCAGATTGGCCCGGGCCGTCGCCATGCGCGTCTCATCCTTCGCATCGGCGGCCTGGTTGGCTTCCGAGGCCAGCCGGGCGAGTTCGGCCAGCGCGATAGGCGTGTTCAGGTCGTCGCGCAGTGCGTCGAGGACAGCCGTGTCATTGGCCGTGCCGCCTTCGGCTGCCCAGACGCGCCTCAATGCGCCATAGACCCGGCCAAGTGTCGTCTTCGCCTGCTCCAGCAGGTCACGCGTCCAGTCGAGCGGGGCGCGGTAATGGCCCGACAAGAGCGCCATACGCAGCACTTCACCCGGCCAGTCGGCCAGCAGGTCGTGGATCAGTTTCACATTGCCGAGCGACTTCGACATTTTCTCGCCGTCCATGTCGAGGAAGCCATTGTGCATCCAGTAGCGCGCCATGGGGGTGCCGTGGGCGCACTCGGACTGGGCGATCTCGTTTTCATGATGCGGGAATTGCAGGTCGATGCCGCCGGCATGGATGTCGATGGTTTCGCCGAGATGGGCCGCCGCCATGGCGGAGCATTCGATATGCCAGCCCGGTCGTCCGCGGCCCCAGGGGCTGTCCCATATCGCGTCTTCCGGCTCGCCTTCCTTGGCGAACTTCCAGAGGGCGAAATCGGCCGGATTGCGCTTCTCTTCGGAAACGGCGACACGCGCCCCGGCCTCATTGTCCTCGATATTGCGCCCCGACAGCTTGCCGTAATCGGCCATTTTCGCGACGTCGAAGAAGACGCCAGAGGGCGCGGTATAGGCATAGCCCTTGTCGACCAGCTGTTTGGTGAGGGCGACCATTCCGTCAATGTTCTGCGTCGCCCACGGCTCGATGGTCGGGGCGAGGACGTTCAGTCCCGCCAGGTCACTGTTGTAGATGTCGGCATATTTGCGCGTGATCTCCGGGATCGGCGTGCCATCCTGAATCGAGCGTGCGATAATCTTGTCTTCGACGTCGGTAATGTTGCGCGCATAGACGACATGCTCTGCGCCGTAGACGTGGCGCAGGAGCCGGAAGAGCACATCGAACACGACGGCCGGGCGCGCATTGCCGATATGGGCGTAGTTATAGACCGTCGGCCCGCAGACATAGAGTGTCACACGGTCTGGATCCTGCGGCTCGAAAACCTGCTTTTCACGCCCGAGCGTGTTGTAGAGTTTGATGGTCATGAAAGTCTTCTAGGTCTGGAAAGTAAAAACAGTGCGAGCGGGCGGGGCCATTGCATGGCTCCGGTGCCTCAGCGCAGGCAACAACACAAGGTGTGCCGGGTGTTTTCCATGCCAGTCATCCTTTCGTCGCTGCGGCTTATGCCATGCTGCGACGCGGGCGCCAAGCCTTGCGGACGGGAACGTTCCGCAGCGGCACCATAAGGGAATTCTGGAAAAAATGATCCGTTTGCCCTATGTGTCTGTATACGCCCTGAGGGTACAACTCGGGCGGGCGTTTAAGTCCGGTATTGGGGTGTGGAGGGCGCACCCACAGAACATCTGGCTCGACCCCCGTCCCTCAGAAACAGGATTCCGACATGGCGATGGATGCCATCACTAAAGACAAGTCAGCCGCGCAGAGCGAACCCCTGAAAAAACCAAGCCGGGAAGAAGCCGAGGAGGCCGTGCGTACACTGCTGGCCTGGGCCGGGGATGACCCGCGCCGGGAAGGCCTGATCGATACGCCGAAGCGTGTCGTGAATGCCTATAAGGAATGGTTCCAGGGCTATGAGGAAGATCCGGTCAAATACCTTTCGCGGACCTTCGACGATGTGCAGGGCTATGACGACATCGTCATGCTGCGCGAGATCGACGTGGAGAGCCATTGTGAGCACCACATGGCGCCCTTCCTCGGCAAGGCCTATGTCGCCTATATGCCGACGCAGGCCGTTGTGGGCATTTCCAAGCTTGCACGCGTAGTCGAGATCTATGCCAAGCGCCTGCAGACGCAGGAGACGATGACGGCGCAGATCTGCGACGCGATTACCGAGAGCCTGGCCCCGGCAGGTGTGGCCGTGCTCATCGATGCGGTCCACCAGTGCATGACGACGCGCGGCGTTCACCATCCGAACGTCTCGACGATCACGACGCAGTTCACCGGCGTGTTCAAGACCGACAAGGACATGCGCGACCGCTTCCTGCGGCTGGCCGGGCGCTAGAGACCGATTCAATCCGATTTTCAGCAGGCCGCGCTCCGACAAGGAGCGCGGCCTGTTTTTTTGACCTTTTTTGACTTCCGGTTCGGTTTCTCGTCAGCTCCTGGTGCGATGGTGTGTCCCGCAGCGGGGTTTCCGTCCAATCAGGCGCGGCAGATGTCCCCCTCTTTCCTCCTCCATGCCGTGGGCCCCGCTGCTTTTTCCTTTCCTTGATTTATGACCGTCGGGTCTCGCCGGTGACACTTGACGTGTCGTCGATCGCGCTTTATCGTTTTTCAATAATAATAAAAGGATAAGTGCCATGCGTGCCGAACTCGTCCGCGTTTCGCTCCATCAGGTCGACATCAAGATCGTGACCGATGATGAACAGATGCATGTCCTGCAATGGCGCCGGAACCTCCTCTGGGACGAGGTCCTGCTGGATGGTAAGCGCCAGGCGCATTCCGGCGGATTTTCGCGCGAAAAAGTCTACGGCCTCGTTTTCGGCCGTGAGGCCGACGGGAGCGGTGGCACCAAGATCATGCTGCTGCTCGATCCTGCGACCAGTCATGGCAATTGGGGCAACCCGCATCAGCAAATCGCGGGTGTCCGGCTCGAGACCGCCGAGGGACCGGCCGTCGCCTTTGGCACGCTGGATCCGAAAAACCTCGAAAAACCCGCCACCTTCTCAGACTGGATGAAGAGGACGATGGGCATGGACTGGGGCGAGTCTAGCCGCCCGAACTAAGCCGCTTCTTGGTCATTCCGGCATGGGGACTGGCCGAGGCCGGATCGTCCGGCCAGTCATGCTTGGGATAACGCGCCCGCATATCCTTTGCCATGTCGCGGTACCCGCCGGTCCAGAAGCCTGAAATATCCTTGGTCACCGCAATCGGCCGGCCGGCCGGCGAGAGCAGTTGCAGCGTCACCGGCACGCGCCCACCGGCAATGGCAGGCTGGCGCGTGAGGCCGTAAAGCTCCTGCGCCTTGGCTTCGACGAGCGGGGCATTGTCATCGAGATAGTCCACCGGGGCTTGCCGTCCCGAGGGCAGGGCCATCGTGGAGGGGGCGAGATCGTCGATTTCCTGCGCCTTCGGCCAACCGAGGGATTGTTTCAGCGCGTTCAGCACGGCGCCGTCCGAAGGCATCTGGAACCCTTTCTGGCCGAGAAGCGGTGCAAGCCAGTCGGCGGCGGTCCGGGCGAGACCGGCTTCGTCCAGGGCCGGCCAGTCCTCGCCGTAAGCCATGTTCAGCAAGCGTAGCCGCGCAAGAAATACTGCGACGGGGGCGCCCAGCCCGACGGCCTCGAAACCATTGTCTTGGACATAGTCCAGAAATGCCGTGCGGGCCGCCTCGCCTGAGGGCTGCGGCAGGGGCGTTTCGGAGAGCACGATCTTGCCGATGGCTTTCACCCGCCGGCCCTTGAAGCCTTTCGAGGCCGGGTCAAAGCTTGCCCATTCGGCGGTTTCGGGCGGGTGCAGGTTGAGCACGTCGGCTTCACTGATCGGGGCGGCCAGCGTGATACGCGCCCGACCAGCCGCGCCGACCATATCGGCGACGACGAGCCAGGCGGACTTTGCCAGCACATCCTCTGCCGGGACTTCCCCGGCCCGGCCATTGGCAAGAAGATAGCTCGTGGCCGAGCCGTCCCGGCGCCGGGCAATCTGACCGGGCCAGGCGCGGGCCAGAAGCATCGCCGGATCGCCTGCCGGCGTGGCCGACTTTGCCCAGCGGCCTGCCTGACGCTTCAGGGCTTTCGCCCGCGGACTGTTATCACGCTGGAAGCCGGCGAGCCGGTCGACAAGGTTGGCGGAAGACCCGCCGACGCCGGGCTCGCTTGCCAGGGCTGCAATTTCCGCGGCCAGCGCGCGCTCGCCGTCTGTCTCGGCGCTGGCGATCAGGCTGGCATATTTGGGCGCCAGTGGCAGCTTGGCCATGCGCTTGCCGCGGTCTGTCAGCTTGCCGGCGGAATCGATGGCCCCGAAGGCCGAAAGTGTGTCGCGAGCCGCGTCGATTCGGCCTTTGGGCGGCGGATCGAGCCAGGTGAGCCGGAAAGGGTCGTCCTCGCCCCATTCAGCCAGCGCCAGCATCAGGCCGGAGAGATCGGCATTGAGGATTTCCGGCGTTGGAGCCGCGACCAGGCCGCGCGTCTCTTCTTCGTCCCAGAGCCTGTAGCAGACGCCCGGGCCGAGACGGCCGGCCCGGCCGCGGCGCTGATCGACATTCGCCTTCGCCGCGCGGACGGTGCGCAGCGCCTGGGCACCACTTGCCGGATCGAATTCCGGCACACGGGTGAGCCCGGAATCGACAACGACATGCACCCCGTCAATGGTGAGCGCGCTTTCGGCGATATCGGTGGCAAGCACAACCTTGCGCTGGCCCTCGGGTGCCGGGCGAACCGCTTCGTCCTGCTCTCTGGGCCCAAGCGCGCCGAAGAGCGGGTGAACGGAGACATCCCCCGGCAGGCCGGAAAGGCGTTCAGCCGTGCGCCGGATCTCGCCAGCGCCTGGCAGGAAGGCGAGAATGGAGCCGCTTTCGGTGCGGACCGCCTTCTCGATGGCTGAGGCCATCTGGTCCTCTATGCGCTCACGCGTCTTGCCCAGATATTTCGTCTCGACCGGGTATTGCCGGCCTTCACTTTCGATGACCGGGGCGTCGAGGCGTCCGGCAACTTTCTCGGTGTCGAGCGTGGCCGACATGGCGAGCAGGTGGAGATCCTCCCGGAAGACCGACTGGGTTTCCAGCGCGAGCGCCAGGCCGAGATCGGCATTCAGGCTGCGCTCATGGATCTCGTCGAAGATCACCGCTGCGACGCCTTCAAGCGACGGGTCGGCCAGCAGGCGGCGGGTGAACAGGCCGTCGGTGATCACCTCGACGACTGTATCCTTCGAGACCTTGCGCTCGATGCGCGTCGACAGGCCAATGCGTCCGCCGGTCTTCTCGCCGAGCGTGTCGGCCATGCGCTCGGCCGCCATGCGGGCCGCCAGCCGGCGAGGCTCCAGCATGACGATCTTGCCGGACAGGGCCTCATACCCCTCGATCAGGCCGGCGAGCGCAAGCGGCACGCGGGTCGTCTTGCCGGCCCCCGGCGGCGCGGCCAGAACGAGGCGCTTTTCTGTGCGAAGTGTCGCGCAGATGTCGCCGAGCAGGGGCTCGATGGGGAGATCGCTGGGCCGGGCCATGGCTGCCCGTCTAGCCGAATCCATCCAGCTTGGCACGGGGTGGAACAGCTCGCGCGGTGATCCATGGTTTCGCAAACGCGGCGAAGCGCTTAAAGAAAGGCGCCAGAACTGACCCCGCGAAAGGCTCTGCCCGTGGCTGAACTGCTTGAATTCTCTGTCGTCGTGCCGGTCCACAACGAATCCGGCAATGTGGAGTCCCTGGTCCGCGAGATTGCCGCAGCGCTCGATGGGCGGGCCTATGAGATGATCTTCGTCGACGATGCCTCTACCGATGACACGCGTGCCGTGCTGGCCGCCCTGAAGGAGACGTATCCGGCGCTGCGCGTGCTGAGCCACCGCAAGAATGCCGGTCAGAGCCGGGCCATTCGCACCGGGGTGCGGGCGGCGCATGGGCGGGTGGTCGGCACGCTGGACGGGGACGGACAGAACGACCCGGCCGATCTGCCGGATCTTTACCGGGCGCTGACCCGCCAGGATGCGCCGGAAAAGCTGGCCATGGTCATGGGCCGGCGGACCAAGCGCAAGGATACCGCCTGGAAGCGCTTCGGCAGCCAGTTCGCCAATGCGATTCGCCGCCGGATGCTACGCGACGATTGCGACGACTCCGGTTGCGGTATCAAGGCGGTCAAGCGCGAGGTCTTCCTCTCGCTTCCCTATTTCGACCATATGCACCGCTATATGCCGGCGCTCATCAAGGCGGAGGGCTATTCCGTCGAGTTCATGGATGTGAACCACCGCGAGCGCGGGGCCGGACGGTCGAAATACACCAATTTCGGCCGGTTATGGGCAGCGCTGTCGGATTTGCGTGGCGTGACATGGCTGATCCGCCGCCGGCGTAACCCAGAGGGCGCCGACGAGGTCTGAGAGACTGAGTCCCAAAAGACACGCCTGCCTTCGTGCCCATCCTGTGCTAGGATTTTCATGCTTAACAGGCCTGCAAGGGGACGCTAGGCATGAGTCTGAAAGGGATTTTCGGTGCCGCGGCCATCGCCAGGGCAGAAGATCGACGAAAACGCCAGGCCGCCTCCGGCCGGCCAACGCAACGCAGGGGATCCAATATGCGCGTGCTACTCGGTATCTTTCCGCTCCTGATCATTCCGGTCGCAATCTACAACCTGATCGCCCTGCCTTTTGGCGGGGAGGCCGTGGAAGGTGTGGTCAACAACGTCTCGCCGCTTATTGCGCTGATGGACAAGCCGATGCTGACCCTGCCGATGATCTCCGGTGTGAACTGGGCGGTCACCAATGGGGAAATGCTGATCCTGTTCTCGATTGCGCTCCTGTTCATGGAGATCCTGAAGTCGACCAGCACGGGCACCGCCACCATTATCAATCATGCGATTTCGATGATCCTTTTCATCGTCTGCCTAGTCGAATTCCTGCTTCTGCCGAACTTCGCAACCTCGGTTTTCTTCATCATCACCATCATGACACTGCTCGATGTGCTGGCAGGCGTGGTGGTCACCATCGTGTCTGCGCGCCGCGACTTTGGCGTGGGAGAGGGCTTCGGCGCCTGATTATTCAAAGAAAAATTCTTATGCGTTGAGGCGGGGCAGGTGTAAAAATCTGCCCCGTCCTGCTTCACAGGGAGAAAAACACGTCTAGTGTCGGGCGCTTCAGGGAACCTAAAGGGAGCCGGGGAGGCCAGCTTTGGATATTATCGCTTTGATCGAGAATGTCGCCGGATTCATTTGGGGCGGCACATGGGGCGACGCCGTCGTCATTCCGGGCCAGATCGGTCCGCTGGCTGTCGTCCTGCTCGGGACCGGCCTCTTCATGATGGTGCGTCTGGCCGCGCGGCCCCTGCGCCGCTTCGTGCCGGCCCTCGTCGAGGTATGGCAGGGCCGTAAGGCGCAGGGCGAGGACGGGGCCATCACGCCCTGGCAGGCCCTGTCGACAGCGCTCTCCGGGCAGGTTGGCACAGGTAACCTCGCGGGCGTGGCGACCGCCATTACGCTTGGCGGGCCCGGGGCGATCTTCTGGATGTGGATCGTTGCCATCTTCGGCATGGCGCTCGCCTTCTCGGAAAGCTCTCTCGCGGTCAAATACCGCGAAACCGACGAGTATGGCCGCATCAATGGCGGCCCGATGTATTACATCAAGAACGGCCTCGGGAAGAATTGGGGCTGGCTGGCGATCATCTTCTGTATCGGGACACTGTTCTCGGCAGCCGCGACGGGCGGCATGATCCAGGCGAACTCGATCATGGAATCGGTCACCGAAACGAGCCAGTCCACGCTTGGCCTGAGCATCCCGGCCTGGGCCATCGGCCTTGTCCTGGCGGCTCTTGTCTTTGCCGTCATTATCGGCGGCATCAAGTCCATCGGCAGCTTTGCCGGCAAGGTCGTTCCGGTCATGGCCGCCCTGTATGTGCTGGCGGCTTTCATCGTGCTGCTCATCAATGCCGACAAGGTGCCGGGCGCCTTCGGCGAGATCATCGGAAACGCCTTTGGCTGGCATGAAGCGGCCGGCGGCGCGGCCGGATACGGCGTCATGCAGGCGGTGCGGTACGGCATCGCGCGGGGTCTGTTCTCAAACGAGGCCGGTCAGGGCTCGGCGCCGATCGCTCACGCGGCGGCCCGCACCAAGAACCCCGTCCAGCAGGGCGAAATCGCCATGATCGGCGTCTTCATCGACACGATCGTCATCTGCACCATGACGGCGCTCGTCATCCTGACCGTGGTCGGCGACTTCAAGAAGAGCCCGGCGCTGATGGCAGCCAATAGCTGTATCGCTGCCGACTATGCTCTGCCGGAAGGCACAGAAAAGGACGCGCTGTTCCCGAGTGCCTACACTGAAGGCCGTGAGCAGATCATCGTCCAGAACGGGGCGGTGGCTTCGGCCTGGCTGCAGGAATGCCGCGCCTCGGGCGTCGAGATCGAGGACATCGCCATCGAGGCGGCCTATCCGGCTGCGCTTCAGGACATGTCGACTGAAGAGGTCGCAGCCCTGGAAGCCGAGGCGGGCCAAGGCTGGAGCGACCTGCAGGCGCAAATCGATGAGGCGATGATCGCTGTCGATCATGCGTGGGAAACTGACGCCAATTCCGCGGCGATCACAACACGCGCCTATGGCGCAGCCTTCCCGGGCGGTGAGTTCATCGTGCCGGTGGCGCTGTTCTTCTTTGCCTTCACCACCATTATCGGCTGGTCCTATTATGGCGAGCAGGCCGCAACCTATATGATCGGCGAGTGGGCGACCCACCCGTTCCGCTATATCTGGGTTGTGATCATCTTCCTTGGCACCATCGCGGCTGCGGACTGGCTGTGGCTGCTTGGCGACATTGCCAACGCCTCCATGGCCTTCCCGAACCTGATCGCCATTGCCGCGCTCTCAAGCGTCGTGGTGGCCATGCACAAGCTGAATGATGACCCGGATCACGGTCATCCTGTGCTCGACAAGACCGAGGAGCGGCCGGGCGAATAACCCGCCGCTGCAGGCCTATTGAAACAGGAGCGGGCGCGAGACCATTCGCGCCCGTTTCTCATAAGCGTGATGTTAAGCATCGCAGGCGCACTCTCCTGCCATGAGCGATGCGGCCCGCATAGATGCCTTTCTGGAGATGATGAGCGCCGAGCGCGGCGCCTCTCCCAATACGCTCGATGCGTATGGCCGCGACCTTGCCGATGCGTCCGGCTTCATGAAGGGCAAACTGTTGAAAGCCGACGCCAGACAGGTCGCGCGGTATGCTAGCGGGCTGGCCGCCCAGGGCCTCGCGCCACGGACCCAGGCGCGCAAGCTCTCATCGCTGCGCCGCTTCTTCCGCTTCCTGTTCGAAGAGGGTGACCGCAAGGACGACCCGACCTCGAAGCTCGAGGGACCGAAAGCCGGGCGCGACATCCCGGATGTGCTGTCGCGCGAAGAGCTGGCGCGTTTGATTGAGGCGTGCGGGGACGATGCGCGTCTTCGATGCCTGGTGGAGCTGCTTTACGGGGCCGGGCTTCGCGTCAGCGAACTGGTCAGCCTGAAGACCGGTAACCTGCCGCGCCGCAAGAATGGCCGCTGGGAGACAAGCGATATCATTATACGTGGGAAGGGCGGCAAAGACCGGCTTTGCCCGCTGGGGACACCTGCCCTGGATGCCATTCTCGACTGGCTCGCCGTGCGCGAGGATAGCTTGCCGAAAAAGACGGTGCGAGCGAAGGCGGCGGCTGGCTATGTCTTCCCCTCGCGCGGCAAGGAGGGGCATCTGACACGCCGCCGGCTGGGCCAGATGCTGAAGGAGCTGAGCCTTGCGGCCGGCCTCGATCCGGCGCGCGTCCATCCGCATGCCCTGCGCCATGCTTATGCCACGCATCTTCTGCAGGGTGGGGCGGATCTGCGCTCGGTCCAGACCCTGCTTGGACATGCCGATATCTCGACGACCGAGATCTATACCCACGTCCTGACGGACGAACTGGCCGAGCTTCTGGAGACGGCGCATCCGCTGGCGCGGTAAAAAAATCGCAGACAGCCTTCCCCTCAAGGCGATCAATGGCGATATAAGGCGCATGCTGGGCCTGTCGGCCCTTTGAATGAGTGAGACCATGTTTGCTTTCATCAAGGCCCTGACGGCCACAATCCTCATCGCTGAAATCTCCGGCGCGTTTGCGCTTGGCATCTCGACCCTTTTTCTCCTCGCGCTGCATGTCAGTGTCGAAGGCGTTTTCTTCTGGAGTGTGGAGGCGCTGGTCTCTGCCGCGGTCGTCTATATCTGCAGCCTCTTCTTCATCCGCGCTCTCACCTATGAGCGCGCGGCTGCCCGCGGCGAAGCCTGAGCAGGTCTTGAGACGCGCAGGCATTACGCACTAAGGGTGTGGTCATGATGCGCTTTGACAGACAGATACCGGGCCTGGTTCTCGCGGCGGTGCTGGTTGCCGCCTGCGGCGCGCCGGACCCGACAGCCACGGAAGGCCGACAGGTCGCGCCCGAAGTGTCCGCAGATGAGCTCGCCGTTCTCAGCGGAGACGACTGGGAAGGCGAGCTGACCTATCTCAAGGATGCTGACGAAGGGGCGGAAGTGACCCTTCCCGTGGAGCTGGCCGTTGCGCAAAACGGGCAGACATTCGAGCTTTATTTCAGCTATCCCGAACAGCCGACGGCCGATGGCCGCGCGGAAGTGATCGTCTCCGATGACGGCAAGATGCTGAATGACGAGACGATCGTCAGCCGTGAACAGAAGGATGACGGTTTCGTCCTGATCACGCAGCAGGCTTGCAAGGACAATGATCTCGAAGCGCAGTGCGAATATACCTACTGGATCTCCGAGCACGCTTTTTCCATCCGGAAAATGGTCAGGATCGACGGCCGGGAGGGTGCGTTCCAGCGTACCTATTATAGTTTCACGCGCTAGGCTCGCGCCTTCTTGATTTATCGTTTGACAATAAATGCCTCCTCGCCTTAGAACGGCGATGTGACAGCTGTAGCAAGCTCAGGTTTTCCCTGCGTAACCTAAGGAGGAAGACGCTGCATGGCCGTGATCTTTACGCCCCAGGGGGACAAGGATTTCTTCACGCCCTTCGGGCCGATGATGGGTTATGTGCGCATGCCGGCGCGCTTCGTCGATGACATGAATGCTGCCATTACCCGCAACCTGGAGGATCATTCCGGACAGCTGGTCGGCAAGGTCCGCGAGGAGCTGCGCTTCGATCGCGCGCTGATCGACATGGCCGCGGCCGCGCTTGGGCAGACCCTCATCGAGTATCACATCCGTGCCAGCCGCCGCGGCACGTTCGGGGACTATGAGCACCGGACAAAGCAGTATGAACTCAATATTGCGGGCGGCTGGTTCGTGCGTCAGTTTGCCGGCGACTATAATCCCCTGCACATCCATACCGGCGCGGCGCTCTCCTGCGTCGGCTATCTGAAGCTGCCGGACGGAATCGAAGCGGAATGGGAAGAGGATTATCGCGACCATCACCCTTCCCACGGCCACTTGCAGTTCGCCCATGGCACGGATTCACATTATTCGGTGTCGAATTTCATGGTGAAGCCGCGCGTCGGCGATTTCTGGATCTTCCCCTCCTACATGTTTCACTGTGTCTATCCGTTCCGTTCCGAAGGCGAGCGGCGCTCTTTCAGCATGAATCTGTCGGTCATGGAGAGCGAGGCCCGTCCTGCGCCGGGACAAGCCGCATAAGGGCTGATTGACGCCGCCTCTGCCACGTTTAGTTTGCGCGGCAAGATCAGGAGGAGCGTGCCGCCCATGACCCGGAAAACACCACGGAATTTCTTCAAGCCGCTTGCCATTGGCGCCCCGGACCCGATGCTGGAGCTGCCGGTCCGGCTGGAGCGGATGATCCATTTCGTGCCGCCGCATCTCGACAAGGTGCGTGCCAAGGTCCCGGAGATCGCACCGACCGTGGACGTGGTGCTTGCCAATCTCGAGGATGCCATTCCGGCCGACGCCAAGGATGCTGCCCGTGCCGGGGCCGTCGAGATGGCCTCCATGTATGACTGGCAGGGCAAGGGGACCGGCTTCTGGAGCCGGGTGAACTGTCTGAATTCTCCCTGGTTTCAGGACGATGTGTCAGATCTTGTGCTGAAGGCCGGCCATCAGCTCGATGTGATCATGCTTCCCAAGGTGGAAGGCCCGTGGGACATCCATTTCGCCGACCAGTATGTCGCCCAGCTCGAAGCGAAGGCGGGGCTGAAACGCCCGATCCTCTTCCATGCCATCCTGGAGACAGCGCAGGGCATGGCGCTGGTGGAAGAAATCGCGCTCGCCAGCCCGCGCATGCAGGGCATCTCGCTCGGGCCGGCAGACCTCGCGGCCGATCGCAAGATGAAGACGACGCGCGTCGGCGGCGGGCACCCCTATTATCGCGTGGTGGACGATCCGAACGAGGATGGCAGCCCCCGTGAAAGCGCCCAGCAGGACCCGTGGCACTATACGATCGCCCGCATGGTCGATGCCTGCCGCATGGCTGGCATCAATGCCTTCTACGGCCCGTTCGGGGACATTGCGGACCTTGAAGCCTGCGAACAGCAATTCCGCAATGCCTTCCTGCTTGGCTGTTCGGGCACCTGGACGCTGCATCCCAAGCAGATCGAGATCGCCAAGCGCGTCTTCTCGCCCAATCCGGATGAGGTGAAATTTGCCCGCCGCATTCTGGAAGCGATGCCGGATGGGTCGGGCGTCGCGATGCTCGACGGCAAGATGCAGGATGATGCGACCTGGAAACAGGCCAAGGTCATCTCCGATCTGGCCGATCTTGTGGCCGAAAAAGATCCCGATTTGGCAAAAGCCTATTCGGATGGTTAAGCTGGCAATTGAATCCAAGGGCAACCAAGGAGTCATGCCATGAAACTCACCCCCATCCTGACCATCGCCGCCTGCAGTGCCATTTTCGCCGGTGCTGCCAGCGCGCAGATGGACGACTATCACGGCTTCGACGAGAAGACCGTCGATGCGCTGAACGAAAAGCTCGAGCAGCCAATCACCGACGAGGCGCTTGCAGCACTCAGCCAGCATACCGAGGTTGAAGCCTGTGGTGGCACGCAGGCTGTCGAAATGAACGCGCCACAAGGATGGGATGCGCGTCTGGCCAATGCCAATCCGCCCGGCGGCGATGTCCCCATGCCGGTCCCGACGGCCGCGCTCGCGCCGGACTATCCGCCGCTCTATGAGGTGCTTGGCGTCGAAGGTGTGTGCCACGCCATGTTCGATGTGACGGCAGACGGAAAGACCGACAACATCATGACGAACTGCACGCTGCCGGGCTTTGCCGAAGCGACCCAGGATATGCTGGAGCCGCTGGAATTCACGGCCGCTGACGGACAGGACAGCCCGGCGACGTCGGACATCCTGCTGCCGATCAACTATTGCCGCCCGGACAAGGAAGAGGGTGGCAAGAGCCAATAACCGTCTTCACCTCATTCCTGGCTTGGCGGGGGGCGATGCCCGCTGATAAGCTCGTCCCCGTCAAGCTGGTTTGAGGTTCCCCATGAAGCTTTCCCCTTTCGCCTTGCTGGCTGGCGGCGTCATTCTGCTGTCAGCGTGTGCGACCGAGCCGGTCCGCGTCTATGGCCCGGGGCCAGAACCCACGGGGGCGGCGACATCGGGACCGGTCTCGCTTGAAGGCAAGATCGCCCAGTGCGGCCACCGCGGCGCCGAGGAAGCCACGGCCTTCTATCCGGAAGGTTGGCAGCAGCGGCTTGGCGAAGTGGCGCAGAAGTCGATGGCGAATGACGAATTGCTGGGCGGCCCGGTCACGACAGAGGTCGTTGACCGCAACGCGCAGCCCGTCGAGCCCCCGAGCCCGGCTTATCCGGCCGGTCCGGCAAGCCGGGGCGTGGAAGCGCAATGCTATGGCCTGTTTGATGTCACGACGGACGGGACACCGGAAGAGATCCTCACGGCTTGCTCGTCGCCGGAGTTCAATGCCCCGACCTATCAGGCCGTCAAAGGCCTGCGGTTTGCACCAAAACGCGTCGAAGGCCGCGCGGTGCGCCGGATGAATGTCGTCTATCCGGTGACCTATTGCCTGGACGGGCAGGGGCGCCGCTAATCGGTCAGGACAAAAGTCACTTTCATGGTGACGAAATAGGTATCGATCTTGCCGTTTGAGACACGGGCCTTGATGTCTGAGACCCAGACATGCTCGACGTTCTGCAACGTTTCCGAGGCGCGCTTGACGCCTTCCTCCATTGCATTCTCGACCGAAGATCCGCTGGCGGTGATTTCTGTGACGCGGGCAACACTCATGGGCTGACCCTCCTAGAAGAGTGAGCCACCCCAGCCTGGGGAAAAGAAAAACACAGACGGGCCGTTTACGCTAGCGTCAGGGCTTCGATTTCCGTGATTTCCGGGCTAAGCAAAGCCACAGAAGAGGGAGGCCATGATGGTCACGACAACCGGCTATTCACCGAATTTGCAGCGCTGGATGGATTATTTCCATGGCAGCCATGCGCCAGGCGATCTCGCCGGGCTCCTGCATGACGATGTCGTCTTCCGCAGTCCGGTCGTTCACACGCGGCAAGAGGGCAAGGCGATTACCATGATGTATCTCGGCGCGGCAGGGCAGACGCTGGCGAACGATACGTTCCGGTATGTCCGCGTCTTCGACTGTGGCGACAAGGCGGTGCTGGAGTTCGAGTGCGAGATGGACGGCGTCACCGTCAATGGCGTCGACATGATCGAGTGGGACGAGGACGGCCTGATCACCGATTTCAAGGTCATGGTCCGCCCGCTCAAGGGCATTCAGGCGGTGCATGCCGCGATGAAGGCGATGCTTGAGAAGATGAAGGATCAAAAAGCATGAGCATGGCTCGTCCTGTGCCTGTTATCCTGACGGAGCGGCTGAAACTGCGCGCGCATGAGGCCTCCGACTTCGAAGCGCTGGCGGCGCACTGGCGCCACCCGGATGTGGTTCGCTTCATCGGCGGAGGAAGCGGGCGCACACCCCATGAGGTCTGGACCCGCAACATCCTGCGCAATCGCGGTCTGTGGGAGGTGCTCGGTTATGGCTACTGGCTGGTTGAGGAGCGTAAGACCGGCGCCTTTGTCGGCGAGGTCGGTTTTGCCGATTTCCATCGCGACACCGAGCCCACCTTCTGGGGCGCACCGGAATGTGGCTGGATCATATCGCCCGACCGGCATGGCCAGGGCTGCGCCAGCGAGGCCGTCAGGGCGATCCATGACTGGCTTGATACCGAGACGGATGAGTCCAAAAGCGTCTGCATCATTGACCCGGAAAATCACGCCTCGATCCGGATTTCTGAGAAACTCGGTTACAAACAGAGCGGAAGTGTACGCATGAGCGGCGAGGATGTCCTGTATTTCGAGCGCACAAGGCACAGTTGAAAAGCCTAGGATTCTCTGCCGACTACAGCTAGGTTTCGCCCATGCCGACGACATATCTCGATTTTGAAAAGCCGATTGCAGAGCTCGAGACCAAGATTGCCGAGCTGGAATCGCTTGCGCAGACAGGTGATGGCCCGTCGATTTCCGATGAGCTGAAGAAGCTCAAGGACAAGGCCGCCAGACAGCTCAAGGACACCTATTCTTCGCTGTCGCCCTGGCGCAAGACGCAGGTCGCGCGCCATCCCGAGCGCCCGCACTTCACCGATTATATCGAAAACCTGTTCGATGATTTCCAGGAACTGGCCGGCGACCGGGTCTTCGGTAATGACGAGGCCGTGATCGGCGGGCTGGCGACGTTCCGGGGCCGCAGTGTCGTCGTCATGGGCCATGAGAAGGGCCGCACGACGGAAAGCCGCCTGCGCCACAATTTCGGCATGGCGCACCCGGAAGGCTACCGCAAGGCGGTGCGCCTGATGGATCTGGCCGACAAGTTCAAGCTGCCGGTCCTCTCCTTTGTCGACACCGCCGGGGCTTTTCCGGGCAAGGCCGGCGAGGAGCGCGGACAGGCCGAAGCGATTGCGCGCTCCACCGAGCGCTGCCTGACGCTGAAGGTGCCGATGGTTTCGCTGATTATCGGTGAGGGCGGCTCCGGCGGCGCGATTGCGATTGCGGCGGCCAACAAGGTGCTGATGATGGAGCATTCCATATATTCGGTGATCTCGCCGGAGGGCTGTGCCTCCATTCTGTACCGGGATGCCGCCAAGGCACGCGATGCGGCCGAAGCCATGAAGATTACCTCCGATGACCTGCTGAAGCTCAAGGTGATCGACGCGATTGTGAAAGAGCCGGTCGGTGGGGCGCATCGCGACCCGCAACGGGCGATGAGCCAGGCCGGCAAGGCGATCGAGAAGGCCCTCGGTGATCTGGACGGACTGTCCGAGACCGAACTCAAACGCCAGCGCCGTGAGCGCTTCTATGCGATTGGCCGCGAGGGGCTGAACTAGCGCTCGCAGAGCGGGCCGGTCTGGAGGGGCAATGGCCTGGACTATTCTGATCGTGGCCGGCCTGCTCGAAACGGTCTGGGCCTTCTATATGAAGCAGTCGGCCGGTTTTACGCGGCTGGTTCCCAGCCTGATCACGATTGTGGCGATGCTGGGCAGCTTCAGCCTGCTGGCTTATGCCATGAAGGTGCTGCCGCTCGGGACGGCTTATACGGTGTGGACGGGGATCGGGGCTGTCGGGGCGTTTGCCCTCGGTGTCGCCTTTCTTGGGGAAAGCGTGAACCCGACGCGTCTTCTCGCGGCCGGCCTGATCGTCAGCGGGCTCATCCTCATGCGGGTATCGGCAACGGGTTGAGCTTGAAACGCCTAGTCCTCGTCGCAGGCGCCACAGCTTTCGGATGTGGGGTCGTGGTCGAGCCGGGCAACGCTGATCGGGTCGCCACAATAGAGGCAATGGCCAAACTGGCCCGTTTCCAGCCGGCGCAGGGCATCGTCAATCCGCTTCAGCTGGTCGCTTGCCTGGCGTTTCGGTTGAATGGCGCCACCGGCATCATCGGGCATGGATGACGCCGTTCCGGTCGTCCTGATCCCTGCTGGACCGCGGCCAGTATACGCTTTCATGACAGAGAGCCTGCGTCCGATTTAATCTCTTGGCAAGGGCTGGAACTTTAGGCGGTGTATAGTTTATCGAGAGTCGAGAACACTCGGCCAAGGAGGGGTGATGACCTCATCAGTGCCACTGGCGATGGAGGATGTGACCAAACGGTTCGGCTTCTTCACTGCCGTCCGCGATCTCAGCCTGACTGTCCCGCAGGGCAGCATTGTCGGCTTTCTCGGTCCGAACGGCGCCGGCAAGTCGACAAGCCTGCGTATGGCGCTTGGCGTGCTGAGCCCGGATGAGGGCACTGCCCGTCTGTTCGGCGCGCCGCCTAATATCCATTCCCTGCGCCGGGTCGGCTTTCTGCCGGAGGAGCGCGGCCTTTACAAAAAGATGAGCCCGCGTGCGATCATATCCTATTTCGCGCGGCTGAAAGGCATGAGCGCCGGTGAAAGCCGCAAGCGGGCCGATGAGCTGCTGGAGATGATGGGGCTGGCGGAATTTGGCCGCTCGCGGATCTCGAAACTGTCCAAGGGCATGTCCCAGAAGGTGCAGATCCTGGCGGCGCTTGCGCACAAGCCGGACTTCCTGATCCTGGACGAGCCGTTTTCGGGCCTCGATCCGGTCAACCAGCAGGGCCTCGAGGACCTGATCATCGAGGAGCACAAGCGCGGCGCGACCATCCTCTTTTCGACGCATGTCATGGAGCATGCCGAACGGCTCTGCGATTCCATCGTGATGATGGCGCGCGGGCGAAAAGTGTTCGACGGAACGCTGGACGAAGCCTTTGGCGCGCTCGGTCGGGCCGTCCTGATCGGTGTAAGCGAAGGCTTTGACCTTGATGCCGCGATGACCGCCAAGGGCTTTCCCGAAAACGAAATGCAGGGCGACCTATGGCGGGTCTCCTTGCCCCCGGGCCGGGATGCGCAGGATGCCTTGCGCGCCGCGATTGATGCGGGCGCGCCGATCACCAGCTTCCGCCCCTTGGAGGCGCGGCTGCGCGATGTCTTTGTGTCGCTGGTTTCCGACGCCGAAGCAGACGATCTGCGCCAGACCCTGGCGGCAGATAGCGGCAAAGTGGAGGCGGCCTGATGCGATCCATCTATCTCGTCGCGCGCCGGGATTATCTCGGCTATGTCCAGGCTTGGGGCTTCTGGCTCAGCCTGCTGCTGACGCCGCTCCTGATGGGGCTCGGCATGATGGCGCCGAGCTGGGCGGCTGCTTCGCAGCCGACCCGGTATTATACCGTCATCGATCAGAGCGGTAATTTCGCATCCGCCTTGCGCGCAGAACTCGACCAGGACCGTATCCAGACCGCGCGTATCACGCTGGATCCGGTCGGGGTGATGAACGGCGAACCAAGCGACAAGGTCCAGACCTTCGATGCGGCCATCGACCGGGGTGCCAGTATCGAGGACGCGCTGGAGGAGGCCGGCGGAAGTACGGTCGACCTGCCACAGTCCGATTTTGTCTATGTCGATCCGCCCGCCACCACGCAGGAAGACATCCAGCCCTGGCTGCTCGGCGAGCGCCTGGTGGAGACGCCGGCCGGGTCGCAACCCCTCTTCGCGGCGATCTTCGTGCCGGAAGGCGGCAACGAAATCGAATACTGGAGCGAGAATGTCACCGCCCAGAACCTGCTCTCCAAGGTTCGTGCGGCCGAACGCACACTGACGGAGAAGCGCGTCTTCGAGGAGGCCGGGGTCAGCCCGCAAATCCTGGATGAGGCCGATGCGCGGGCCCGCGATGTCACCGAGCGCAAGGCTCGCCCGCCGTCTCAGGCCGAGGCGGGATCGCAGGTCACGCTGGCCGACCGGGCGCCCTTCTTCGCCGCCGTCTTGATGGCGTTCTTGCTCTGGTTCCTGATCTTCTCAGTGGTGAACTACCTCCTGATGGGCACGATCGAGGAGCGGTCCAACAAGATCTTCGACTCGTTGCTGACCTCGGTGAAACTGCCGCACATGCTGGCCGGGAAACTGCTCGCCGTGCTGGCTGTCGCGCTGACCCTGATGGGCGTCTGGGCGATTGGTGCGACCGTGGTCACGAATGCGTTCTCCAGCTCGATGCCGGCCGATGCGCGGGAGATGATGTTCACCGTCATTTCGGCGGTCGCCAGACCGGGTCTGCTGGTTCCGGCGGTGCTCAGCTTCGTGCTCGGCTATCTCATGTATGGCGCGGTTTTCCTCGCGCTTGGCTCCCTGTGTGACACGATCCAGGAGGCACAGACGCTGATGACGCCGCTCATCGTGTTGCTGATGGTGCCGATGTTCATGATCGTGGTCGCGATTTCGGATGCGGAATCGCCCATCCTGTCGGTGATGAGCTGGATCCCGATCTTCACGCCATTCCTGCTGATCCTGCGGATCCCGGCCCAGCCGCCGCTCTGGGAAGTGAGTGGGCTGCTGCTCCTGATGATCGCGGCAACGCTTCTCGTGCTCTGGCTGGCCGCCCGCGTCTACCGGGCCGGCGCGGTTCATGGGGCCGGGGTTGGCGATGTCGGCAAGTGGTTTGCCAGGCTCGTTCCCGGAAAGAAGTAGGGCCCAGCCGAAGGCGCGTCCCTCCCGGACATGAAAAAGCCCCTCCGGCCTTGGCCAGAGGGGCTGATTTCACGCCAGAATTGGCGGGACTGGTTTTATGCCAGGCCCTCGCGCTGGGCGCGCTTACGAGCGAGTTTGCGAGCGCGGCGCACAGCTTCAGCTTTTTGGCGAGCCTTCTTCTCAGACGGCTTTTCAAAGTGCGTGCGGGATTTCATTTCCCGGAAAAGGCCCTCACGCTGCATTTTCTTCTTCAGCGCGCGAAGGGCTTGTTCGACATTGTTGTCGCGGACAACGATCTGTACGATGGTCAAATCTCCATTGGTTCACCGGGCTTGGCCCGGTATAATTCTGGCGTGTAGACGAATGAAGGCGCGCCTATAGCATTAAAGACAAGGCTTGCCTACTCCCGGAGCCAGCAATGACAGCAAGGCCATCAGTGAGACTGCAGGATAAATGGCTTGAAACGCTCTTGCCACTTGTCGAGGACAAGGGCTGGACGGATGAAGCCTATACACTATCAGCGCGCGAGGCGGGCATAAGTTCCGAAGAAATGTCACTGGCCGCGCCCAATGGCATCTCCGATCTGATCGAGCGCTTCTTCGACCGGGCCGAAGAGACAATGCTGGAAAGCCTGGCCACCCGGGATCTCACAGGCCTGCGCACGCATGAGCGGGTCGCTGCAGGCATCAGGGCCTGGCTCGATGCGCTGGAGCCGCATCGGGGCGCCGTCAGGAAGGCCTCGACGCGCGGCTTCCTGCCTTGGCATGCGCCGGATGCAGCCAAGCGCACCTGGAAAACCGCCGATGCCATCTGGACGGCGGCGGGCGACACGGCCACGGACTATAACCGCGAGACCAAGCGCGGCTTGCTGTCGGCCACCCTGCCGACCATCGTGCTTTACTGGCTCGACAATGACTATGACGAGGAAGAGCTCGACGCTTTCATCGAGAGCCGTCTGAAAGGGGCGATGAAACTCGGCCAGTGGGGATCGAAGATCGCAAAGCCGGGACTGGAGTTGCTCGACCGGTTGAGAGGGCGGGGCTGAGCGGGCTTTTGTGACCCGCTGACAGGCCTTCACTGACATTGCCGGGCTTCAGGCAGCGCGCGTCAATATTTTGTTAACCGGGCTCTCTTCAGAGACAGAAAGATGTTGGAAGTGTTCCTGGCGCAGGCTGCTGCCGTCGTCAGTCAGCCTGAAACCACAGAGGTGCAGCGCGAACGGCTCCCCCATGCTGTGGAGCGGATGCTGTCGGCTGCGCTGCGTCTTGATGATGAAACAGAGCTTGCCGCGGTCGTGCGGGCGGCGAAATCGGCCTACCCGGAGCATGCAGCCGAAATCGATGCCCTTGTCACCACTCTGCAGACCCCGGTCGAGCCTTTGCGTATCGATCCGCTGGTTGTCCCGGCGCCGGTCCCGGTCGAATACGACCGCCCCGGTTATTGGGAAGACTTCCATGCCGAGCTGACGCTCAATGCGGCGGAAACCTCGGGCAATAGCGATACGCTGTATCTCGGCCTGCACGGAAAGCTGAACCTGATGCGGAAGGCTCAGATCCACCGCATCGAGTCCTATGCCAACACGGCCGAGGCCAATGGTATAGAAAGCCAGAACAATTGGGGGCTGTCTTACCAGCTCGATACGCTCTGGACGGATACCTATTTCGGCTATGTTCGCGGCTCCCTTGACCGGGATGACTTCTCAGGCTTCGAGACACAGGCCTTTACTGGCGTGGGGGCCGGTGCCTACCTCATGGATACTGACAGGATCACGCTGCGCAGCGAACTGGGGCCCGGTTACCGCTATCTTGACCTTGCCAATGAGGACAAGACCATCGGCGCGATCGGCCTCTATGGGGCGGCGGAGCTTGACTGGGACATCGATGAAAACTGGACGTTCGAAGTCGACACGAAGGTGAACATCTCCGGGCCGACTTCGTCACTGCATCCGACGATGAAATTGAACACGGTCGTTTCGAAAAGGATCAGTGCCGGGGTCTCCTATGACCTGCGCTATGAATCGAACCCGCCTCTGATGACCGAAAAGCTCGACCGTATTCTGAGGTTCGACGTCAAATATACGTACTAGCGGCGCCTGAGGCTGGCCCGGCCAGCCGGCTACGCCTTCGCTGTCCGCCGGACGACATGGCCCATCTTGCGGCCTGGCTTGGCGTCGCGCTTGCCATAGAGGGTGACGACAGCGTCCGGGTCATAGCTCTCCGGCGGTGCCAGGGCTTCCTCGCCGAGCAGGTTCTGCATTTCGACCTCGAAGACACGGGTGACCGGTCCGAGGGGCCAGCCGGCCACGGCGCGAATGTGCTGTTCGAACTGTCCTGTCAGGCAGCCTTCCGGCGTCCAGTGACCGGAATTGTGAACGCGCGGCGCGAATTCGTTGGCAAGCAGCGTCCCGTCTTCGAGCACGAAGAGTTCAAGGGCCAGGACACCGACATGGCCGGTTTCCTGGGCAAGGGTCTCGGCCAGTCTGGTGGCACGTGCAATGACACCTTCCGACAGCCCGCACGGCGCAATCGAGGTGCGCAGAATGCCACCGGAATGATCGTTCATGCTGGGATCAAAGGCTGCGGTCGCCCCGCCCGGTGCGCGCGCGATGACGACGGAGATTTCACGCTCAAAGGGGACGAAAGCTTCCAGAATAGCGGGCACATGGCCGATCGAATCGAAGGCCGCTTCGAGGTCGTCGCCGCTTTTCACGCTTGCCTGCCCCTTGCCGTCATAGCCTTCGCGGCGTGTCTTCAGCAGGCCTTCGCCGCCAAGTGTCTCGAGCGCGGTCTTCAGCTCTTCAGGCGAGGACACCGGCGCGTAGGATCCGGTCTCGATGCCGATCTCGTTGAGGAAACGCTTTTCGGTGAGGCGGTCCTGCGAGGTTTCGAGGGATTTCGTGCCGGGGTGCACAATGGCGCCGCAAGCCAGAAGATAGTCGACCGAGGCGACGGGAATGTTTTCGAACTCGTAGGTGATGACGTCGCAGGCCTCAGCGAAGGCTTTCAGCGCGGCTTCGTCCTCATAGGCGGCATTCCAGTGTTTCGCCGCCACGCGAGCAGCTGGCGGGGCTTCGCCGGGGGCGAGAACATGGACGTCAAAGCCCAGCCGCGCAGCCGCAGAGGCGAGCATACGGCCGAGCTGGCCGCCGCCCAGTATGCCGATCACGGAGCCGGCCGGCAGGGGGGTCATCCTTCCGGAACCTCGCCAACACTGTCGGTCTGGGCCTTGCGGAAAGCATCGAGCTTCTGGGCGACGCTGTCATCTTCAAGCGCGATGATGGAGGCGGCCATGATGCCGGCATTCGCCGCGCCGGCCTCGCCGATGGCGAGCGTGCCCACGGGCACCCCTTTCGGCATCTGGACGATCGAAAGCAGGCTGTCCTGGCCATTCAGCGCGCGGGACTTTACCGGCACGCCCAGCACCGGCAGAGGCGTCATAGAGGCGGTCATGCCCGGCAGGTGGGCCGCGCCTCCGGCCCCGGCAATAATCACCTTGAGCCCGCGGTCCTTGGCAGACTTTGCATAATCGGCGAGGCGGTCGGGTGTGCGGTGCGCAGAGACAATGCGCGCTTCGTGAGAAACGCCCAGCCTTTCGAGCATTTCGCAGGCAAGCTTCATGACCGGCCAGTCGGACTGACTGCCCATGATCACACCGACTACGGGTTCCCGTTCGCTCATTTGGCCCCCTTTCAGGAAGCGGCCCAAAATAGGCAGCGGCCTTTCCCCGTCAAGCGCCTGTTCGACTGTAGATGCAGGCGGCGAACTCCCCTATAGCGGGGCTCATGGAGAAAACGCCCGGCAATGAAAGACAAGCGCCAAGCAAAGGCCGTTCTGCTTCGGCGGAGGAGCAGCTTTTGCGCGCGCTCGACATCGAGCCTGCCGAGCACGATCTGAAGACGTCCGCGGCGTTCCGGGCGCTCGCGGAAGAAGTCATCTGGCTGCGTGAGGAGGAGGCCCGGCTACGCCGTGCGCTGGAAACGGCCGAAAACCTTGCCGACCATGATTCGCTCTGTCCGGTCTTCAACCGGCGGGCTTTCGAGCGCGAACTGAAGCGGGAAATGGCGCTCGCCGAACGGCACGGCTCTCCGCTCGTCCTTCTTTATATCGACCTGGACCGGTTCAAGACGGTCAATGACCGCTTCGGTCATGCCGCCGGGGATGCGGCGTTGAAGCAGGTTTGCGAGATCATTCTCTCGCTGGTGCGCCAGACCGATATTGTCGGCCGTCTGGGCGGTGACGAATTCGGTATCGTGCTCACCCATGCGGGACTTGAGGGCGCCCAGGCGAAGGCGGGCGAGCTTGTCCGTCGCATCGACCGGCTCAGTATTTCCGGGGCTGACCCAGGTGCCGGCCCGGTCAGGCTGGGGGCCTCTTGCGGGGTTGTTGCCTGGCAGGGCCAGCCCAGTGCTGAATTGTTTATTGCACAGGCCGATGAAGCCATGTTCCGGGTAAAATCTGCCCGCAAACCAGAGCGTCGATGAACCCTCTGAAATGAATCGTTTTTTAGACGAAATCCCCGTGACCGGACCCCGGCCTTGTGATTTACTGTGCCTTGAAAGTCACAGTTTCTCACGCAGCAAGCAAGGAGGTTGATCCCATGTCAATCCAAGGTCGTATCGAGGAACTCTCCAATCGCCATCGCCGGCTCGATCAGGAGATCTACGAGGAACAGAAGCGTCCTGCTGCAGATGAAGTCAGACTGCACGACCTGAAGAGAAAGAAACTGAAGATTAAAGAGGAACTGGTCACTCTCCGGCCGAACTAGGCTGACCAGTCCCGGCTCTCCCTGATCCGGTTCGTTCAGCACCGGATCAGGAGCCATTATGGAAAAACCCGTCACCCTCATCCTTGGCCTCGGCCAGCTTACAGGCGAAGCTGTGGCCCGCCGGTTTTGTGATGCCGGCCATTCGGTCCTTGCCTGCGATCCGCAGATGAAGCGGGTCGAGCGTGTCGCCGACACACTGCGAGACCGGGCCATTGTCCAGCACGAAGAACTGCACACCAAAATCGGCCTGAAAAACTGCATCGCTGCCGCGGTGGAAGCCTATGGCAAGGTCGATCACATCGTTTCGGTGCCGCCGCTCGCGCCGGACATGCCGCTCGACGGACTGGATGTCGAAGCCTTCGAAAAACTCCAGATGCGCGCCCTGCGCGGCGCCATCCTCACGCTACAGCTCTTCGACAAGCACATTGCCCGGCGGGTCGAGGAAGCGGGCGATACGATGGGCCGGCGCGCCCAGCTCGGCAGCGTGACCTTTGTCCTCTCCCTGTCGGCACGACAGGTCAATGAGGGCGATTTTGCCGATTCGGTCGTACAGAATTCGATCCTTGGCGTGGTCCGGGCCGGGGCCGTCGAACTGGCCCCGAAACGGATCCGGACCAATGCCATCTGTGCCTTGCGCCCGCGCGCGGAAAGCACCGAGGTCAAATGGCTGAAGAAGCGCACGCCGCTCGGCCGGGCGAGCCTTGGCGACGAGATCGCCGAGACCGCGCTTTTCCTGTCGCAGCCCTCAAGTGCCATCATCACGGGGGAGACCATCGTCATGGATGGCGGGCGCTCCAATCTGAGCGGCATTATAGAAACCGACGACTAGGCTGGCTCGTGCCTTCCCCAAAAAGAAAAGCCCCGCCAGAATGGACTGGCGGGGCTTTCCCGTTTCAGTGCGAGGGATAGGTTTATTTCTTCGGGTGGCAGATCACCGGCATCCAGGTGTAGCCCTTCACGAAGGAGTGCGGCGTGCGCTCGGGCTCGTCCAGCAGCTCGATATGGTCGAACCGCTCCATCAGTTCTTCCCAGAGGATGCGCAGCTGGAGCTCACCGAGACGGTTGCCGACACAACGGTGAATGCCGAAGCCGAAGGAGAGGTGGTTGCGGGCCTGCTTCCGGTCGATGATCAGGCGGTACGGATCTTCTTCCCAGAAACGCTCATCCCGATTGCCGGAGACGTACCACATGGCGACCTGGTCGCCTTTCTTGATCGTCTTGCCGTGCATCTCGACATCCTCGAGCGCGGTACGGCGCATATAGGCCAGCGGCGTCTGCCAGCGAATGACTTCCGAGACCATGTTCGGAATGAGCGACGGATCGGCCTTCAGCTTGGCATATTCTTCCGGCCACTTGTTGAGGCCATAGACCGAGGCTGACATGGAATTCCGCGTCGTGTCATTGCCGCCGACGATAAGCAGGATGACGTTCCCGAGCAGTTCCATCGGCGTCATGTTCTTGGTCTTCTCGCCATGGGCAAGCAGGCTCATCAGGTCGTTCTTCAGCGGCTGGGCCTGCCGTTCCTGATAGAGGCCGGTGAAGGTCGTCAGACACTCCATCAGTTCCTGTTTCCACTGGTCGAGGCCACCCGGGCAGATGTCCGGATTGTGCGGGTTGGTCGCGACATCCGACCAGCGGGTCAACTTGCGGCGGTCCTCGAAGGGGAAGTCGAACAGGGTGGCGAGCATCATGGTGGTGAGCTCGATGGAGACGGTGTCGACCCAGTCGAATGGTTCGTTCACGGGGATGGAATCGAGCAGCCCCTGTGTGCGCGAGCGGATAAGCGGCTCATATTCCTTGAGCATGTTCGGCGCGACGGCCGGCTGCACGGTCTTGCGCTGTTCGGAATGGCGCGGCTCGTCCATGGCGATGAACATGGGCAGCTCGAAGTCCTCGAACGGCTCGCCGAGTGTGATGCCGCCATATTCCCAGGATGAGGAGAAGCGCTTGTGGTCGATATCGACCTTCTGGATGTCTTCATAGCGTGTAACCGACCAGTAGGGACCGGAGAAGCTGTCCGGGGTATAATGAACCGGATCATTGTCACGCATCCACTCGAAGAAGGACCAGAAGGCGTCGCGGCGCCAGAGCTCCGGGTCGAGGATGTCGAACGTCGACATATCGACCTCTTCGGGCGACGGGATCGGGGCGCCGCGGTCGAGATGGAAGTCCATCAGCTTTTCGCGGGCCGTCGTCTTCGGGCGTTCGAGATTGTGGCGAACTTCAGTTGCCGTGTCAGTCATGATCATGCCTCCAGGTTCCCGGGCTTTCCGGTGTTTTCTTGTTCTGAAGGCAGCCTATCACAGACTTTATTGAAAAACCATGACGCAGGCGTCATTTTTAATCAATAGCGCTCCGCGCGGGCTTTCGCGATGGCTGAATCGATGGCCTCGTGAAGGGACCGGCGTTCATGCGGGGCCAGAAACCGGCCGATGACATAGGCGGTTTGCCCATGTGCCAGGCGCAGCTCGCTCGGCTTGCGGGGCGGATGGACCAGGCTGAGACGGGTAAAGCCTGTGGGCAGGCGGACTTCTTTCGGCTCATGGCCCGGACGTTCATGACGCAGGCGGATTGTCTCGGCTGTGATGCGAACCTGTGTTTCCTCGCGGAGATTCTGGAAATTCTTCCGGAAGGCATACCAGATCGCCAGTGCATCCAGCCCGAACCAGCCAATGACCGGAAAGGCGCCCATGGACAGGAACATGATACCGCCCAGGAAGCTCATCGCGCCGACGAGGCTCATGACAACCAGAAAAGCGCGCGGACTGAGCGCGGTGTTCGGGGTCAGCGTGGCATCGAAGTAGACGATTGAGGGCGTATCCGTCATGGCCCTTAAAATGAGCGGGCAGGCCTGTCACGGCAAGTGAAGACTTGATTAGGCCGGTGCGGCATTTACACCGCTTGGCCTATGGCCAAGACACCCGCGAAATCGAAGAAAAAGAAGCGCGCCGCGCCCACGCTCGGCCCGGAAAAGACCGCCCGGCTTTATGCGGCCCTCGCCGAGGATCGTCCGGCGCCGACGACGGAACTCAAATATCACAACCCCTATACGCTGGTCGTCGCCGTGGCGCTGTCGGCGCAGGCCACCGATGTCGGGGTGAACAAGGCGACCAGAAAGCTCTTCGAGATTGCCGATACACCGGACAAGATGCTGGCGCTCGGCGAGGAAGGCGTGGCCGAGCACATCAAGACAATCGGGCTCTGGCGTAACAAGGCAAAGAATGTGATCGCCCTGTCGCAGATGCTGATCGACGATTATGACGGCAAGGTTCCGGAAAACCGTGACGAGCTGACCAAGCTTCCCGGTGTCGGACGCAAGACGGCCAATGTCGTGCTGAACGAAGCCTTCGGCCATGAGACCATTGCCGTGGACACCCACATCTTCCGCGTCTCGAACCGTACCGGCCTTGCGCCCGGCAAGACCCCCGATGAGGTCGAGGCACAGCTGGAGCGGGTAACGCCGCCGGAGTTCAAGAAGGGCGCGCATCACTGGCTCATCCTGCACGGGCGCTATGTCTGCACCGCGCGCAAGCCGAAATGCTGGGACTGCGTGATTGCCGACATCTGCAAGTTCAAGGACAAGACACCCGATCCGACGAAGAAGACCTCGTCGCTCGGGCCGAAGGGGCCGGCCTGATCCGATTTAGCGCGGTGCGCGCTTTGCCAGGATACGCTGCAGCGTGCGGCGGTGCATGTTGAGGCGCCGGGCGGTCTCCGAAACATTGTGATTGCAGAGCTCATAGACCCGCTGAATATGTTCCCAGCGGACCCGGTCGGCTGACATCGGATTTTCCGGCGGTTCCGGCATTCCTTCGGAGCTGTTGACCAGGGCGCGGATAATGTCCTCGACTTCGGCCGGCTTGGCCAGATAGTCGGCCGCTCCAGCCTTTACCGCCGCCACAGCTGTAGCGATGGCACCGTAGCCGGTCAGGATGACGGCGCGGGCATCGGGGCGGTAGTGATGGAGGATTTCCACGACGTCGAGCCCGGAGCCGTCTTCGAGGCGGAGATCCAG
Organism: Henriciella aquimarina; assembly: GCF_002088975.1. Classification (GTDB taxonomy): domain Bacteria; phylum Pseudomonadota; class Alphaproteobacteria; order Caulobacterales; family Hyphomonadaceae; genus Henriciella; species Henriciella aquimarina. The sequence continues at coordinate 62,928 of NZ_NCST01000116.1, read as the reverse complement.
CACGGCAAAGGCCGGCGGGTTCATCCGGGCGATGTCCTTGGCTTCGGCGACGGAGGACACGGCAGAGACGAGAAAGCCCCGCTGGGTCAGCGCGCGGCCGAGGCGCTGCAGAAAAGGCGCATCGTCATCGAGCACGAGACAGGTCCTGTCCTCGATGCCTTTCAGCGCCTCATGAAGTTTTACGGTGACGTTATAGTCCATGATTCAAGTCTCCACTTCCGGACTATTTATCTGCCTACGGTCAGATTCCAAGGATTCCAGTGCTGTTCTCGGCCAGACGGCCTGCACAATTGCGCCATGTCTTGGCGGTGTCCGGTTGCGTGTCGCGATCCGTCCGCCGGTTCTTTCGATGAGCGTCTTGGCGATAAAGAAGCCAAGGCCCATGTCCCCGCCGCCCAGATGCGCCTCGCTGCGCTGGGAGACATAGGGCTCGCCCAGCTTTGGCATGACTTCCGCGGCAAAGCCCGGCCCGTCATCGGAAATGGTCACCATGAACTGCCTGTCGGTCCAGCTTGCCACCGCGCGAACCTGGCTGTCGGCAAAGCTCACCGCGTTTTCGATAAAGGCACCTAGCGCGTGCAGGATTTCGGGGCTGCGCTGGATGAGCGGGACGCGGGGTTCGCCTTTTTCTCCGGGCGAATAAGTGACGTTGAGCGCCACGCCAAGCCCCTTGAAGGGCGCGGCAGCTTCCTCGACCAGTGCGCTCAGCGGCATGTTCGCGTGGACGATGTCTTCCGCCTCCCGGGCTCGGCTCAGCTTGCCGAGAATGTCGCGGCAGCGCTCGGCCTGTCCGGCGATCAGTTTGACATCGTCATGGCGCGGATCGGCCTCATCGAATTCATTGGCGAGCTCCTTGGCGGCAAGGTGGATCGTAGCCAGCGGCGTGCCGAGTTCGTGGGCGGTCATGGCCGACATGGCGCCGAGGGCGGAGAGCTTCTGCTCGCGGGCCATAACGATGGAGGCCGCATCCAGCGCGCGCACCAGGCGCGCTTCATCCTCGCTCAGGCGGACCGAGGAAATGGCGAAGAAGGCGATGCCGATCGCCAGAGCGGCAAAGTGGCCCCACTGGAACAGGGGCGGCAGATTGACCGATTCTTCTGGCCGCCAGGGCAGGTCCAGCGAGTAGGCCGGCATCAGGGCCGCGCAGGTGATCGCCAGCAAGGCAATAAGGGCTGAATACCGCGCGCGCAGGCTGTTGGCGGCCACCGTCACCGGTGCCAGCAGGAAGAGCAGGAAGGGGTTGGCGAGCCCGCCCGTCAGCGCGATGAGCACGGCGAGCTGCAGTGTGTCGAAGGCAAGTTGAAGGGTGGCTTCCCAGCCCCGCAGCAGGAGTTGCTCACGCATGGCGAAGGAGAGGAAGACATTCAGCCAGGCCGAAGCGGCAATGGTCGTCAGGCAGAGGCCCAGGGGCAGGTCGTAGCCCATGATGAAGCGTACGAAGAGCAGGGCCGCCGTCTGGCCGGCCACAGCCAGCCAGCGCAAAGTGACGAGCGTGCGCAGCCGGGCCCGCCCGCGCGCGGCCTCGACCCCGGCAAGGCCGGTCGGCAGCAGGCTGTAGAGCGCCTGCTCCAGGCCTTCACGACTGGCATGTGTCTCGTCCATCAGCGCTCCTGCGACACTGTTTCGCCGCTTCCCGCTCTTGCGGCAAACGCGTGTCCCCCGCATACCTTCGACCATGAAACCGATCCAGACAATTGTCCTAGGAACTGCATGTCTTCTGGCGGCCGCCTGTAATGGCGAAGCCCCGGCCGAACCACAGGCCGGTGGCTCCCAGGCGGGCTGTAGCACGCGCGCCTATGAAAACATTGGCGGTCCGATAAGCCTGATCAATCAGGATGGCGAGCGCGTCACCCAGGAGGACTTCAAGGGCAAGCCGACTCTGATCTATTTCGGGTTCACCTATTGTCCGGATGTCTGCCCCTCGACCCTGGTTGCGATCGCCAATGCCTATGACGCTTTGCCCGAGGATGTCGAGCCGCCGCAGACGGTCCTGATCTCGGTCGATCCGGAACGCGACACGCCGGAAGCACTCGCCAAATATGTCTCAAACAATGCCTTCCCGGACAATCTGGTCGGCCTGACCGGCACGCCGGAAGAGATCCAGGCGGCCGCCGATGAGTTCTATGTCGGCTATGAGAAGATCGAGACGCCCGACAGCCTGTCGGACTATACGATGGATCACACATCGCTGCTCTATCTTATGGACGAGGACTGGGCGCTTGAGACCTTCTTCGCGGAAGGAAACAGCCGTCCTGACGAGATGGCGACCTGTCTGGCACAGCTCCTGAAAGACTGAGTGCATTGCATTCCGGCCAAAAAAGGCCAATATGCTGCGGTGCAACAATGAGGGTGTGCGTCGGTGCTGTATTCTCTGGTGGAAATGAACAAGGCCGCGATGGCGCCGTTCCGGCTCCAGGTCAAAGCGGCCAACACGCTTTGGTCATCCCAGGCGAACCCTTTGCGGGAAACCCAGTTTGCGCGGTCCATGTCGGCTGCCTCCAAGGTATTCGAGCGCGCGACGCGGTATTATGGCAAGCCGGACTGGCAAATCACCGAAACCGAGATTGACGGCAAGACCCACACCGTCACGCCGATGACCGCCTGGGCCTCGCCCTGGTGTCAGCTGGTGCATTTCGAAACCGAGGGTGTCGAGCCGGGCCGCCCCGATCTGATGATCGTCGCCCCGCTCTCCGGCCACTATGCGACCCTGCTACGCGGCACGGTGGAAGCGTTCCTGCCAACGCACAATGTCTACATCACCGACTGGACCGATGCGCGCACCGCGCCGATCTGGTTCGGCCGCTTCGATCTCGATGACTATATCGACCATATCCGGGATATGCTGGAATTCCTTGGGGCGGGCGCCCATGTCGTCGCTGTCTGCCAGCCCGGCCCGCCTGTTCTGGCGGCGATCTCCATGATGGCCGAGGATGGCTCGGAAAACCTGCCGGCGACGATGACCTATATGGGCTCGCCCATAGATGCGCGCCGCTCACCCACCGTGCCGAACAAGCTCTCTGAAGAGCGCAGCCTCGACTGGTTCCGCTCCAAGATGATCCATACCGTCCCGCCGCCATGGCCGGGGGCGTTCCGGCGGGTCTATCCGGGCTTTATCCAGCTTACTTCCTTCATGCACATGAACTGGGATCGCCATGTCGATGCCCAACACCGCTTCTTCGAGCACCTTGTCGAAGGCGATGAGGACAGCGCCGAGAAGCACCGCTCCTTCTATGACGAATATCTCTCGGTGCTCGATCTCACCGAGGAATTCTATATCCAGACCATCGAGCGCGTCTTCCAGAAGGCTCTTCTGGCGCGTGGCGAATATCGCTACCGCGACGAGCGCATCGTCAAGCCTGCCGCGATCGAGTCGGTCGGCCTGATGACGGTCGAGGGCGAACTGGACGATATTTCCGGCATCGGCCAGACGCAGGCCGCGCATGATCTCTGCACCCGCATTCCGGACAAGCTGAAGGCGGACTATATCCAGCCGGGGGTCGGCCATTACGGCGTCTTCAACGGCTCGCGCTTCCGCCGCGAGATTGTCCCACGGGTGACCGAGTTCCAGAAGCAGGTTGCCGGCAAGAAACGCTAGGCGTTATTCGCCGACGGCGCGGACCTCGGCTTCGGCCTCGAGCGTCAGCGTCTCGCCGCCTTCGGATTCGAAGGTAAGCGTGATGTTGGCCGTATCGCCGGCCGCAAGGTCTTCCTGCAACCCGAACAACATCAGGTGATTGCCGCCACGGTCCATGACCAGCGTGTCGCCGGCCTTGATCTCGAACCCGTCGACCGGCCGCATGGTCATCCGGTCGTCGACCATTTCCATGGTGTGCGTCTCGACAGTTTCGGCCACATCGCTGGTGACGCCAGTGAGCGTGACACCGCCCCCCTCGACCGTGATCCGGATGCCGCCCATGGTGACATCACGACCGGCCAGCGGCGCCTGGATGAAGGCGTCCTCATAGGAAAGCACCGGTTCGCCTGTGTCGCTGCCGGTCGAGCCGGGCTGGCAGGCAGCCAGAAAGGCAGGGGCGAGAAGACAGCTCAGCACTAGGCGTTTCATGACGGGCTTCCTGTTGAAAAGACAGATAGGTTTATTTCACGCGCCTAGGGACGCCAGAAGCCGACGATCCGCCGCACCTCGTCCATGATCGGCTCGGCGATCGCGTTTGCTTTCTCCGTCCCCTTGCGCAGGGCGGCATCGATCTCATCCGGATTGTCCATCAGCTCACGCATGCGGGCCGTGATCGGAGCGAGATGCTCCACGGCCAGCTCCGCCAGTGCCGGTTTGAACGTGCCGAAGCCGGTGCCGCCATATTCGGCCAACACCTGTTCGTCGCTCATGTCGGCAAGCGCGCCATAGATGCCGACCAGATTGGCGACTTCCGGGCGGCCTTCCAGGCCCTCGACGTCGCTCGGCATGTCGCCCAGCGTGTCGGTCTTCGACTTCTTGATCTTGCGCGCGATGGTGTCGGCGTCATCGATCAGGTTGATCCGCGAATTCTCCGCCGGATCGGACTTGGACATCTTCTTCGTGCCGTCCTTGAGGCTCATGATCCGCGCGCCCGGCCCCTTGATCAGACCTTCAGGCATGGGAAAGACATCCTGGCCGTAATACTGATTGAAGCGCCCGGCGACGTTTCTCGTAAGTTCAAGGTGCTGCGTCTGGTCGTCGCCGACCGGCACATGGGTGGCCTTGTAGGCGAGAATGTCGGCAGCCATCAGGACCGGATAGTCGAAGAGGCCGACCGAGGCGCGTTCGGCATCCTTGCCGGCCTTGTCCTTGAACTGGGTCATCTTCTCGAGCCAGCCCATGCGGGCCATGCAGTTGAGAACCCAGGCAAGTTCCGTGTGGGCACGGACAGAGGACTGCACGAAGATGACCGACTGGTCAGGATCGAGACCACAGGCCAGCATGGCCGCGGCAATCTGGCGGGTCTGGCTTGCCAGAACCTCATGCTCATACGGCATGGTGATGGCGTGCAGGTCGACGACACAATAGATCCCGTCCCAGCCATCATTCTGAAGCGTGGTAAACTTCTTCAGGGCACCGAGATAATTCCCCAGGTGGAGATTGCCGGTGGGCTGGATGCCGGAGAAGACGCGTGTCGGGCCAGCATAGGTCGAGGTCTGTTCGTCAGTCATGGCGCGGCCAATAGCGCAAGCGCCTAGGCGCGCCTAGCCCCCTTTATGTCGCTGATGCGGATCGCTCCGAAAATCAGGGCGAAGAGGCCATAGGCTGCCGCACCCACCGCCGCGATGGCGAGGGCGGCGAGGAATTTCGAGTCCAGCGTATAGTTGGCGATGGTGTCGCTATGATTTGCGAGAAACCAGAGCAGGCCGGCCATGGCGGAAGAGGCGATGAAAACAGAGACGAGACGGCGCACGAGTTCGCCGCCCGGCCTGTACCAGTCGCGCCGTAATAGGCCGATAAAGAGAAGGCCGGCATTGACCCAGGCGGCCGTACTGGTCGCGATGGCCAGGCCCGGAAAGCCCGCCATGCCGTTGGTCTTGAGCAGGAAGAAGAGGCTGGCGCCGAGGACGGTGTTCACCCCTACCGACGTCAGCGAATAGCCCATGGGCGTGCGCGTGTCCTCGCGGGCGAAGAAGCCGGGCGCCAGCACCTTGATGAGCACAAAGGCCGGTACGCCCCAGCCGAAATGGAAGAGCGCGCGCGCAGTCTGCTGGGCGTCGAGCGAGGTGAAGTCCCCGCGTGTGAAGAAGCCGTCGACGAACAGGAAGGGCGCTGCCATCAGCGCAGCCGCAGCCGGCAGGGTCAGCGCCATGGCCAGACCGACCCCATTGTCCATGACTGACTGGCTCTGGCCCCGGTCATCGGAGCGCGCCGCACGCGACAGGCGTGGCAGGATGGCGAGACCGACCGCCACGCCAACCAGGCCGAGCGGGAGCTGGTAAAGCCTGTCGGCGGAATAGAGCCAGGTCTTCGCGCCGGTCTCGAAACTGGCGAGCGCCTGGCTGACCATGATGTTGATCTGCATGCCCGACGCCGCGATCGTGCCGGGGACCGCCAGCGCCGCAACCCGTTTCACGCCGGGCGTCAGCTTTGGCAAACCGAGGCGCAGGCGGATCTTCTGGCGTGAGACGCCGTACCAGAGCAGGATCACCTGAAGCAGGCCGGCGACCGAGACGGCGACAGCGAGCGACTTCGAGATCTCATAATTGTCCGAGCCGATAAAGGCCGCGATCAGAAGCGAAAAATTCAGAAGGGTTGGCGCACCCGCCGACATGGCGAACTTTCCGCCCGAGTTAAGGATACCGGATAGCAGTGCCGCCAGCGCCATGAAGGACATGTATGGCATGGTGATCTGCGTCAGCAGGATCGCCAGCGGGAAGTGGACCGGGTCATTGCGATAGCCGCCATGCAGCAGGATCATGATCCACGGCATGGCCAGCTGGGCTACAATGACGAGGAAGGCGGTCACGGCAAGGAGGCCGCGCAGCGTCTCCTCAGCCAGCTGCCGGGCAGCTTCGGGCCCTTCGGCCTCCAGTGTGCGCGAATAGGCTGGGACGAAGGCCTGGGCAAAGGCGCCCTCGGCAAAGACGCGCCGGAACAGGTTTGGAAACATCAGCGCCGTGAAGAAAGCGTCGGCCACCGGCCCCGCGCCGAGCTTGGCCAGGATGACCACATCGCGCAGGAAGCCGAGCGCCCGGCTGCCAAGCGTCCATGTCGACTGGGTGAGCGTATTCTTGAGAACACTCATCTTTGGCGGGCAGGTCCTTGTCGGGCTGGCTTGTCAGAAGCTGTCGGCGGCGTTGGCCTGTTTCAGGCTCCGCGCCGGGGTGCGCGGAGCTTCGGGTTCTTCGCGCTGAAGTATGGCGAGAAGTTGCTGCTTGAGTGAAGCTTTGCGGTCTTCGGTATAATTGTCTGGGAGCTGGACATAGAAGGCGTCGAAAACCCGTTCGCCATAAGAACCGACATGCGCGGAGTGGATCGAGATGTTTTCCTGGGCCAGGACATTGGCAACATCGTGCAGCAGCCCTGGCTGGTCCCGTCCAGCCACATCGATAACGGTATAGTCGGTCGAGACCGTATCATCGATCTTGACCTGTGGCATGACGAGAAATGCCGCTTCCCGGCGCGAGGAGGTGTTCGGGATCTGCTTGATCGGCGCATCGCTGGTGAAGACGCGCCGGACCTCGTCTTCCAGCCGCTTCAGGCGTCCCGGGTCCCCGGCGGCGAAAACACCGCCCTTGCCGTCCTGCAGAATGAAGACGTCCACAAGGAAACCGGACGGGCCAGTATAGACCTGGGCGGAGACGACGTTCGCGCCCTGATTTGCGATGGTGCCGGCCAGCTTGGCGAACAGGCCAAGCCGGTCATGGCCGGCGACCAGCAGGGAAACCCCGCCGCCATCTTCGCGCACAGTGGCTGAAATGACCGGTGTTTCGCTGGTGCGCAGCTTCTCGGCGTGTTCCGCCAGCACATCGACATCGAAGCCTGTCCAATAAGCAGGATCCATTTCCTGCATCACTTGCGGGATCGCGCCGACGCGTTTTTCCAGCGCTTCGCGGTTGAGCGCGGCCCGGCCGGCAAGCTCTCTGGCAACGCTCTTTTCGTCTGTGCGCCCGCCACGGAGGGCGGCTTCAGTGTTGTGGTAAAGGTCTTCAAGGAGCTGGCCCTTCCAGGCATTCCAGATTCCGGGGCCGACAGCGCGGATGTCGGCAATGGTGAGGATATAGAGCAGGCGCAGCCGCTCGATTGAGCCGACCATGGCCGCAAAGCGCACAATGGTGGACGGGTCGGCAATATCGCGCTTCTGGGCCGTTTCGCTCATCTCCAGATGGTGGCCGACCAGCCATGCGATGAGGTCTGTTTCGGCGTCGGAGAGCCCCAGACGCTTGCCGGCCTGGGCGGCGGTCTTCATGCCTTCGACCTGCTGGTCCCCCTGTCCCTTGCCGGTGTCGTGCAGGAGCATGGCGAGGTAGAGGACCTGCTTGTTGTCGATCTTTTGGAACAGCCGGTGGGCCAGTTCGACCCCTTCGCCGCCGTCTCGGTCCATCTGTGCCATATATTCCACGGCGCGGATCGTATGCTCATCCACCGTATAGTGGTGATACATGTTGAACTGCGTCTGCGCGACGATGCCGCCAAACTCCGGCAGGAAGCGGCCCAGCACATCGGCATCGTTCATCCGGCGCAGAGCCAGACCGGGGTCGCGGCCTTCGACCAGCAGCTTCAGGAAGGCCTCGCGCATTTCCGGCATCAGGCGCGTCTTGGGATTGATCAGCTTCGACTTGCGCGCGGCCATGGTCATGGCGTCGGGGTGGATATCGTGTTCGCTCTCGTCGGCGATGGCGAAAAGGCGGATCAGATTGTCCGGATGTTCGTCGAAGACCTCCTCGCCTGTGACGCTGATACGTCCGCCATCGAGGACAAAGCCCTCCTGCTCCAGGGGCTTCGGGGCGCCCGCCGGTATGAAGCGGCGCCAGCCTTCCGGTTTCTTGACGTGCTCGGCTTCGAGCTTGGCGGCCAGGATGCGGGTGAGATTGCCGACATCCTTGGCGACCAGGAAATAGTGCTTCATGAATCGTTCGACGCCAAGCTGCTCGGAGCGGTCTCGATAACCCATGCGCGAGGCGATTTCGGGCTGCAGGTCGAAGCTGAGGCGCTCTTCGGCGCGGCCCGTCACATAGTGAAGATGGCAGCGCACGGTCCAGAGGAAGCGCGCGGCCCGGTTGAAGACGGTGTATTCATGCGGCGTGAACGGGCCGTTCTGCATGACCTCTTCCAGCGTTTCACCGCCATACATGTGCTTGCTAATCCAGTAGAGGGTCTGAAGATCGCGGAGCCCGCCCTTGCCGTCCTTCACGTTCGGTTCGACAACATAGCGGCTATTGCCCTGCTTGGCATGGCGGGCATCACGCTCGGCGAGCTTGTCGGCAATGAATTCGGCATTGTGGCCCTCGACGGCATCGCTGCGGAACTTCTCCATGGTTTCGCGGCCGAGGCTTTCATCCCCGAACAGGAACCGGGCATCGAGCAGGGATGTCTTGATGGTGACATCCTGCTTGGACAGGCGGATGCATTCTTCCGGCGTGCGGAAGGCGTGCCCGACTTTCAGGCCAATGTCCCATAGCGCATAGAGCATGTACTCGATCACGCTCTCGGCATGGGCCGATGCCTTGTAGGGGCGGATGAAGAGCAGATCGACATCGCTCGAGGGCGCCAGCACCTGGCGACCATAACCGCCTGTCGCGAAGACGGCGAGGCGCTCACCTTCCGTGGGGTTGCGCGCCCGGTGAACGTGGACGGTCACATAGTCATAAAGCGCGTGCAGGACCTCATCCTGCACTGCGGCCAGAAGGCGCGCGGTATCCAGCCCGTCGGCGCCTTGCTGCAGCCGTTCCTGTGCGATCATGCGGCCGCGGAAAAGCGCGCCGTGCAGGTGGTTCAGGACTTCCTTGCGGGCTTCCGCCTCGTCTCCGAGATTGTCGAGAAAGGTGGTCGTGAGCTTCACGCGCAATGAGCGCCCATCGACAATGTTGGAAATCTTCCATTTGCTGGGCCAGGCCTTGCTGGGCAGCTTGCGGTGGACGAGGGATGCGCTGTTTTCCGTCATATGTCCCTATCTAGCGCGAATCCGCCGGATGTGACCAGCCGGCGTGCAGGCGTCATCAGATCGCAGACCGTCTGAGCGAGATCAGGGCCTGCTCGAAAACGGCTTCCGAGGCGGCGCAGGCGATCTGCGAGCCGAGCTTGGCCTCGTTGCCCCGCCAGTCGCGCGCGACACCGCCAGCCCCGCGCACCACCGGGATGAGCGCGGCCACATCGTGGGCCTGCAGTCCGGTTTCGCAGACGAGATCGATCGTTCCGCCGGCAAGCCGGGCATAGCCATAAGCGTCGAGCCCATAGCGGGTGATGCGCGCAGTATGCCGAAGATGCGTCCAGGCGCCCTGTTCAGCGGGCGTCATGATAAAAGGGTCGGTTGTGGCAATGATCGCCTCGCGCAGGTCCTGACAGTCAGAGACCTTGAGCGCTTCCCGGCCCCCGGCGGTCTCGAGGAAGGCTCCGGACGGGGCGCCCACATAGCGCTCGCCGAGGACAGGCTGGTCGATCATGCCGATCACAGGGTGCCCATCTGGATCAACCAGCGCGATCAGCGTCGTCCAGACCGGCAGTCCGGCAAGGAAGGCGCGCGTGCCGTCGATCGGGTCGATCAGCCATTGCCAGCCGGAGGGGCCCTCATGCGCGCCATATTCCTCCCCGTCGATGCCGTCCTCGGGGCGTTCCTGTTTCAGGATTGTGCGGATGGCGTCTTCGGCGGCCTTGTCGGCCAGGGTCACAGGGTCATAGCCGGCTGTGCCCACCTTTTTGTTCTCGGTCTCCACGCCACAGCGAAAATGCGGCCGGATCGCTGTCCAGGCCGCATCTGCGAGGCGCCGTGTCAGCGCCAGTGTGTCGTCTTCATTGAAAGCGCGCGTCATGGAGATGCGCTTTGGGCCAGCCGGCCCGGCGCGTCAAGCAGCGCCGGTCCCGTTCTGGTCGCTTTCCAGTGCCTTGGCCAGTTCGAGCAGGCGCCGGCGGGGGCGTTCACCCAGGCGATAATAGGCGCGAACCAGTTCAAGCGTTTCTTTCTGGCTGAGAATGTCGCCATCGAGGCGTTCGGCGTCATTGGCCGCGAGAAGGTCGTCGCCTTCCATGCCATCGAAGAAATACTGAACCGATACATTCAGTGCGCGTGAAAGGTCATACAGTCTCGATGAGGTCATGCGGTTGGCGCCGCACTCATATTTCTGTATCTGCTGAAACCGCACGCCAACCTGGCTTGCAAGTTCCTGCTGCGTCAGTCCCAGCAGTCTGCGGCGGCGGCGAAGCCTCTTGCCTACGTGCAGATCCGTTGTGTCCGTCATGTGCGGCTCCCCAGTTGGTCTGTTCCCGGGAGTGTCCCGGTTTGAACGTCTGTGGAGAGGGGTGAGCAAGGGATGTGCCGAATGGTTGTGCCAGGGTGTCACATGCAGAAATGCAGGGATGGCTGAATTCGCACTTGCAATTTGTGCGGCGCACAATAATATAGGTATCAGCACTGCGGTGCTAACGCCTTCTGGCGTTTCCTCCCTTTACCTTATTGGCCGTGCCGGCTTGGCACGGCCATTTTTTTATTCAGGGACTGAGCCGGACAGCCAGACGGCAGATTTCTGCAATGACAAGATCGATAGTCTCGCTGAGCCCGGCCATGTCGGGCAGCGGCTCGACCGTCACTTCATCCATGTAAAGACGGCGGTTTATCTCGATCTGAAGGGCGTGGACGTGGCGTTTCGGACGACCGTAGCGCCGGGTCGTATATCCCCCTGCGTAAGGAGCATTGCGGGTGACGGTCAGCCCGGCCTGGCGAAAAGTGCGCTCGACCAGATTGGTCAGCTGGCTTGTGCAGCTTGAGCCAAAACGGTCTCCCAGAACGATATCCGGCAGGTCTGGCCGTCCGGGTTGTTTCGATGGCATGGAGTGGCAGTCGATCAGAAAAACGCATCCAAATTTCTGATGCAGTGCAGCAATCTCGCCGCTGAGCGCCTGATGATAGGGGGCGTGCACACCAGAAAGACGGGACTCTCCGTCTTCCGGGCTAAGCTTTTTTGCATAGATGGTATCCCCTCTTGCACCGATCTTCGGGATGCAGCCAAGACCTGCCTGGACGCGGACAGAGGGCGCGGCCGCTTTTCCCGGCAGTTTTCCGGTGAACATGTCCGGGTCAAGTTCACGCGGATCCCGGTTGAGATCCACAAAAGCCCTGGCGTGTGTCGCCCGCAGCAAGGCGGCGCCGAGATTGGGCGCATGGGCGAACAGGGCGTCGACATGGGCGTCCTCGGTGCGCCGCAGGTCGATGAGTGGCACACGAAGGTTCTGCAGCAGGGTGTCGGGATAATGCGTGCCGCTGTGGGGAGAGGTGAACAGCACCGGGGTTTTAACGCCCGCCGGGCGAGCGAACGCGAACGCCGGGACGGGGCCGTCCGGGCGGTCTGATGTTTCCTGTTCACGATCAGCAAGGCTCATGGGGACAGATGGTTGGATATTTCTGCAGAAGGTCAAGCATGTGCGTGATGTTCACGTGGAATTTACCCCGGCCATGCTCTGTGGAATCTATTAAACAGGACAGGTGATCCCGGGGGCCCCACGCCATGAGCAAGATCCTTCTCGCTGAAGATGACGAGATGATGCGGACATTCCTGACCGCCTCGCTCAAGCGGGCTGGCCATGATGTTCAGGATTTCGAGGATGGGGAAACAGCGCTCGCGGCGCTGGAGCGCGAAGTCTTCGACTTGCTGCTCACCGATATTGTGATGCCGGGCATTGATGGCATCGAGCTGGCGCGGCGGGGGGCCGAACTCGATCCAGCCATGAAAATTGTCTTCATCACCGGATTTGCGGCGGTGGCGCTCGCTTCTGGCACGCCAACACCGGCTGGCGCGAAGATCCTCTCAAAGCCGTTCCACCTGCGTGAACTCGTGGAAGAGGTCGACCGTGTGATCGCGGCCTGACATTCACAGCGCTTGCAGGCTTGACTTGAACGCCACAAGGCCCGATTAGGGCCGCTTCAAAACGGATGGGCGGTTAGCTCAGCGGTAGAGCACTACGTTGACATCGTAGGGGTCACTGGTTCGATCCCAGTACCGCCCACCATTGAAACCATTTACGTTTCCGGCGATCCGGACCCCAATTCCTTTCCATTTTGCTCATCTCTGCCGGCGCGTTCTTTTGCTGAGGCATCTGGACATTGCCCATGTTTAGATGCCAGCTTGATGCCATAAAAAAATTATGTTCACGGGAGAGGGACACCGCTTTGAAAAGGGCAGGAAAAGGCAAGGGGCTTCAGTGCCGCGCGGCGCTGCAGCAGCCTCCATCAGGTGCGGCAAGCCAGGACGTCGATAGTCTCTACCGTCTGTATTTTCAGGATCTTGTTGCGAATATCCGCAAGTCCTTCGGGGCGGGCCCGCCGGAAGCCGAGGATGTCGTGCAGTCTGCGTTCGTCAAATATGCGAACCTGAAAGACAAGTCGGCGGTCAAGTCGCCGCGGAGCTTTCTGTACATCGCAGCCCGCAATTTCGTTCTCGATTACAAGCGGACCTCCAAGGTCGCCGATGCCTATCTTGCCGAGCAGATCGCGCTTGATGCTGAATTCAAATTGGAAGGTTTAACCCCGGAGCGCGTCGTAGAATCTAGAGAACGATTTGATATTCTCGTGGCTGCAATGCGCGAGCTGCCCCACAAACAGCAGGTAATTTTGACGATGAGCCGCCTGGAGGGCAAAAGCTACCGCGAGATTAGAAAGGAAACCGGGTGGTCGGCAGGTGATATCAGCCGCAATATGAACAACGGAATTGCAAGTCTTGTAATTGCGCTCAAACGTGCGCGGCGGGTCAGGGAAACCCCGGAGCCGGATGGTGGGAGCTGACGGGCAGAAACCATGACGATGGGAGTATCAAAGACGGAAGAGGAGCTCGAAAGGGAGGCGGCGGCCTGGTTCACACGGCTGCATTCCGGCGATGTCGATGCGTCGGTACGCGCCGATTTCGAGGCCTGGCTGCACCATGACCGTGCCCACAAGGCAGCCTATCGCGAATTTGAGCAGGTTTATCGCGATCTCGACCTCGTTGCGCCTGAGGCGGGAGTTGATCTCGATAGCCTGCTTGGGCGCCGGCGTTTTCGCGGATCCGCCCTGACGCGTTTCATCCAGCGGCCTGCCGGGGCAATCGCAGGCGCGGGTATCGCCATGGCGCTTACGGTTGCCCTCCTCTTTGCGCCATCCATGCTGGAGAGCGGCCAGGGCCCGTCGGGGCAAGCCCTCGCGGCGAAATCGAGTTCGCTGATTGCGACCAGCCGGGGAGAGATCCGCGAGGTCAGGCTCGAAGACGGGTCGGTCGTGACGCTGGGCGCAAAGTCCCGGATCGAAACCGAATTTACCCCGAGCACGCGGAAGATCGACTTGCTTGACGGCGAGGTCTTTCTCGAGGTCGCCAAGGACGCCGACAGGCCATTCTTCGTGACGAGTCAGGATACGCTTGTGCGTGTGACCGGGACCAAGTTCGACGTGAAGCGCAGCGCCGACATCGTGCACGTCTCTGTGCTCGAAGGGGTCGTCGAGGTTATGAAGCCGGCCGATATTCCGGCCGCGATCGAGCAGCAGGATGTCGAGGACATCGAAAAGCAGGTGCTGACCAAAGGGGAACGCGTGAGTGCGGCCCGTCGCGTGGCCCTGCCTGAAGTGAAGCAGATCGAGCAGGTTGAGCCGGGGGCCTGGCGTGAGGGACGGCTGGCCTATGAGGATGCAAGCCTCGCTGAAATCATTGCCGACCTGAACCGGTATTCGGACCGTCAGATCGAGATCGCTTCGTCTGATGTGGGCGATATGCGCTCCACGGTCGCTTTCCGGGTCGACAATATGGATCAGGTTTTCGATGTGCTTGAGGCGATCCACCCGCTCACGGTTTCGCGCCCTGCGGCCGGTCCCATCGTCATAAGCCGGAAACGCTAGGCACCTTTGGCACTATCGCTAGAAGGACAATTCCCGAAACAGGCTCGTCCCGTCGAAACCTTCCGCTGCCTTTTCGATCATGTCGTAAAAATCGAGGATGCTGGGGCACGTTTCATAGAGTTCGATGAAATGGCCGTAGGTTGTGACGGAATCGAGGAAGGCGGTCTTCATGTCCATCTCGGCCATGTAAGCCCGCAGCACAGCCGGGAAGCCTTCGGCATCGGCTTTGGATATCGTCGCATCGATATCATCCACGATGATGGCCATGTGGTGGATGCCACCCTTCCCGCTGCCGTCGGGGTAGAGGTCGTGGATGATGGAAGGCCCGGAGGTTAGCGGCTTCATCAGTTCGATTTGCGTCTGCCCACATTGCCCGAAAGCGGCCTTGTGGCTGAATTCGATCTCCTTGCCTCTGTGCGTGACCGGGACGGTAATGTCCTCGGCGACGAAAAACGGGCCGCTCCCAAAGAGGTCGTGATGGCGCCGGGCGGCAGCCTCGATATCGTCTACAACATAAGCAATCTGCCGAATTGGGTGGCCTTTTAACATCACCGCTCTCCCTTGGGTCTTATTGTCGCTGAACGCTTATCTCTACGACGATAAGCCGGACGTGGCGTTCCAGGTTTGGGATTTCCCGGCTGGCTGAGCGGTTGTGGGTGAACGGGGAAGGCCTCTTCATCCCGCGGGCTTATTCTACGCCAGCAAGGCCTTCGCTGGCTTCGACCCGCCAGACAGAGGGGAGTTGGGCGATCTTGTCGGCGACGGATGACAAACGCTTCCTGTCGACATCCTCGGCCAGCCAGATCCGGGCCACGGCCTGATCGTCGGATTCGGTATGTTCCAGTGCTAGCGAGCGTGGCGAGAAGCCGGAAACCGAAAGCAGGTTGAGGGCCCTGAGGAGGCTGACTGGTCCTGGCTCGCTGACAATGACCAGCAGGGGATTGTCAGCCTCTGCGCTGGTCGCGTGGTCGGTTCGGGGGCGCGTCTCGCAAATCATTGTCACCTCTCCTTCTGGAGCAGTTTACCGGCTGGGCGGATCAAACGCTTTTCAGAGCGCGGTTGAAATCAAGGGTATTGTGAAAGAATAATTCGAGTAACGCGCACATAGGAAAATTATAATGCATCACAATCTGGACCGCATAGATTGCCGGCTTCTTCAGGAACTCCAGCAGGATTGCAGTCGCTCTGCTGCTGAACTGGGCGAGCTGGTCGAGCTGTCCCAGGCCTCCTGCTGGCGGCGTATCCAGCGTCTTGAAGAGCAGGGCTTCATCCGCAAACGCATTGCGCTTGTTGATCCGGAGAAAATCGGCCTGTCCACGATTGTGCTCGCCCATGTGAAACTGTCGGCCCATGGCCGCGCCAACCTGGACATCTTCAGCAAGAAGCTGCGTGCTCTTCCCAATGTGCTTGAGTGTTTCGTGCTTCTCGGAGATCCGGACTTTTTCCTGAAAGTGGCGGTAAAGGACATCTATGACTATGAGCGCTTCTTCTTCGATACCTTGTCGAAGATCGAAGGGGTCGCTGAAGTAAAGAGCATGGTCGCGCTCAGCCAGATCAAGAATGAGACGGCGTTCCCGGTCACGATGGTTCAGGCCGGATAGCAGGTCTGCAGAGAGCGCTCAGGGAAGAGAAATATTTATTCGTAATGTATCTGGCCGGCGTGAAAATTTTTCACGCCGGCCAGATCGCTACATGGACTATCCAACAGAGTAGCCAGATCAACTAAGGGCCTGGCCGTCAGAAGTGCGTCTCCAGGCTGAGCAGCCCGTTGGTCGCAGCGACAAACAGGACTATCAGGATGGCAAGCGAGACAACGATGCTCCAGGCCTTGCCGAACCAGCTCTGCCCGCTCGTCCAGACGGTCCAGACATTCCAGACCGAGACGGCGAAGGCCGCATAGAGGAAGATCTGGGTGAACTGGGTCAGACGCAGTTGCGCAATGAATCCGCCGCTCAGGCCCGAAAGATTGGAGAACAGGGTCTGGAACGCCAGAAACCAGGCAATCAGGAAGACGAAGACCAGAATGATCCCGATCCGCGTGAGGCGATAGACCAACGCTTCGCGTCCGCTTAGCGGGAAGGTCCGCTTGAAGCGCCACCGGACGATCGCGCGAACCGGCCACATGATGAGCGTTGCCAGCAGCACGAGCAGCGAGATCGTCAGGAGCGGCATGACGAGTCCATTATTGCGATACCAGGGGGCCGGCGTCAGGTGGATGATCGGCGAGACAGGCTCGAAGGTGACATAGTCGAGATTGCCGTCCTCGGTCATCACCGCACTCATTCGTTCATAGCCGCCCTCATGGCGCCAGACGAACGGTTCCACCTCGCGCCAGACGGCTTGTTGCCCGAAGAGCGGCATGACGAGATCGCCATCCTCGTTCATGCTGATCGTTTCCTGGCCAAGCAGGCGCATGATTGCCGCGAAGTTCGTGGCGACGGTGCGTGAGCTTTCATAGGTGCCGGCGACGATTGCGCCGTGCTCCTTGGCCGTGTCCAGCCGCTCGCCGACCGGTACGGTTGCCTCCGGGAAGTAGCGCTGGGCGAAGTCCGTCGTGACCGCGAAACGAAGCGTGCCGGCCGCCCCGTGGGTGCCGGTACTGTTCACGGAAACGTAAATACCGACATTCTTGTCGAGGAAGACGTTCAGGTCGGAGTGGAAGAAGCTTGTATCGCCGCCATGGCCACGGATCCGCAGATTGCCCTTGTCGAGCTCCCAGAAGCCGAGCGCCATGGCATTCAGCGGCGGCGTGAGCTGGTAGAGTGTATTGTACATCTGGTCCCAGGTTTCCGGCGCCATCAGGGCCGGGTTACGCTCCAGCAGGCCGATCATGAACCGGCCCATGGATTCGCCGTCTGCCGCCAGAGAGCCGGCCGGCCCCATGGGGATCAACTCATAAGGCTGCGCCTTGCCGTCAGATGCGCTGTTATAGCCATTCGAGACATACGGCTCGAACTCTTCCGGAAGCGGCTGACGGAAGGTGGCGCGCTCCATGCCCAGCGGCTCGAAAATGTGCTCTTCGACATACGCCTCATAAGGCTGGCCTGAAATGCGTTGCACGACATAGCCAGCGACCGCTGTGCCATAGTTCGAATAGGCCGGCGTCTTGCCGGGCGCGAAAATCCGTGCCGGCGGGGGTGTCGATTTCAGGAACTCCTCAAGCGAGAGATAGAGGTCCTCGTCGGTGAGGATCAGGTTTCTCAGCTTTTCCTGGAAGCCCGGTGTGTGGGTCATCAGGTTACGCATGGTGATCGGCTCGCCATACGCTTCGGGAATCTCGAAATCGAGATAGGTGTTGATGTCTGCATCGAGATCGATCTCGCCCTGTTCGACCAGCTGCATGACCGAAACCCAGGTGAACAGCTTCGAGATCGAACCGGGCCGGAACATGGTCTCATAGCCATCGACCGGCGCCTTGTTTTCGAGATCGGAATAGCCGAAGCCGCGGCTGGTCAGGATCTCGCCATCCTTGACCACGGTAACCACCGCGCCGGCAATGTCGGCCTGCCTGAGCGCGTATGGCATGTAGCCGTCGAGCCAGGTGTCCACGTCCGTGCGGGTGAGGCGATGGGTCCCGTCAGGGGCCGTGACCTCTTCCGGGGGCGGTGACACCGTGTCGGCCTGAACGTCCTCGACCTCGGTCTGGACCTCCGGCACAAGCGGGTTTTCACTCTCCTGGGCCGCCAGCGTCGACGGCAAGAGGAGTAATGCGGCAAGCGTCCCGAACGCTCTTGGCAATAAAGACATCAGTCCCTCCTTACTGCGAATTTTGATATCAGTTGTCATTGAAGCGATCCTCCAAGCATCGCGAAGATTCCGACCCCGATGAAATTGCCGAGCACATAGCCAAGCACGCCCGTAAGAATCCCGGGCGCGACAAGGTTGCGCCACTTGAACAGGATGGCGATCGCCGCCGCGATGGGCGGTCCGGCGATACAGGCGAGCGAGGCCACGGCCAGTTCGGCATAGTTCAGCCTGAAGAGCACACCGGCCGCGAACAAAGCGAGCAGGTGGACCGCGAAGATCAGCAGCACCACGGCGAAAAGGGCCGGGGCCGCGCTCAGCATGGCATTGATGTCTGCACCCGCGCCGATGATCGTGAAGAAGAGGTACATGAAGATCATGGCGATCAGGTCTTCACCGCGCAGCTTCGAGACGAATCTCCGTCCGAAGGTCGCGATGGCGGTCATGACGACGGTGATGATGAGAAGCGCATACTGGTCACCGCCCAGGAGGCCTGCCAGCCAATTGCTCAGCGCGACCACAATCGCCGCGAGTGCCAGCGCGGTGAGAAGATGATCCAGCGTGTATGGCTCTGCATTGGCAGTGTCTGTGCTGTCGTTATCGCCCCAGATGCTGTCGGCGCGCCAGGCAAAGCGCTTCTGCAAGAGCGACCAGCCGGCGGCCAGGTTCATCATCAGGATGAAGCCAACGCCTAGGACATTGTCGATGGCCAGTGCGGCTGCAAGCTGGGACTCGTCTTCAAACTGGATAGCCTCGGCGACCGCGACGAAATTGAGCGAGCCGCCTGTGTAGGTCGCGCTGAAGACAGCCGCGATCCCTGGCTCATGGGGGCCGAGATCCAGCAGGAGGGCGCCCAGAAGCGCGCCTGCCGAGGCTCCAACCATGCCCGCGAGAAAGGCAATCAGGACTCGTCCGCCCTCCGAGAAGACGCGAAACAGATCCGCCTTGAGCAGGAAGAGCGCGATGGCGAGTGGAACGAGATAGGTCCAGATCGCTCCATAGACCGGGGCCGCGTGTGGGATGAGGCCGAAGTGCGATGCCGCAATCGCCCCGAACAGCAGGACGCCGAGCCCGGTGATCCTCTTGCCGACAGGGGTGGTGTCCACCAGCGCTGCCAGCGCGCAGAGCGACAGGAGGACGGCGAGAAGGCCGAAAATGTTGTCGGCCGCAATCATCCCGGGCTACCCCACAGCCCTTTCTCCGGCAGCATGACCTCGGCGCCCTTGTATGCCATGGGCACCGCGCAATCCGATTTGAGGTTCAGGGGGCCATCAAGGTCCACGAAGTCGCAGAGCTGGGCGATGACGAAAGCTGGTGCCATGGAAAGCGATGTGCCCAGCATGTTGCCGACCATCAGGCCCTTGCCGGCGGCCAGGGCCTCTTTAGCCAGCGCCAGCGCTTCGGTCAGCCCGCCGGTCTTGTCGAGCTTGATGTTGATCATGTCATAGCGTTCGAGCGCATCGGGCAATTCACCGCGATGCAGGCAGCTCTCGTCAGCGCAGACCGGGATCGGAGATTTGAAGCCGGCCAGCGCTTCGTCGCCGCCGCGCTTCAGCGGTTGCTCGATCATCGAGACCCCGAACTCCGCGAAGGGCTCGATCACCTCCTGGAGCAGGTCGAAGGTAAACCCCTGATTGGCGTCGATGACGAGATAGGCATCGGGCCGGGCTTTCCGGATCGCGCGCATCCGCTCGACCGGCTCGACATCGTTCAGCTTGACCTTCAGGACCGGATAATCCTTCGCCCGGGCGGCGTTCTCGGCCATCTGCTCCGGGGTGTCCTGAATGCCGATGGTGAAAGCGGTCTGGCGAGGCTTCGGGTCAATGCCCGTCAGCTCCCAGATCGACTTTCCGGTCTGTTTGGCGGTGAGATCCCAGAGGGCGCAGTCGAGCGCGTTGCGGGCCCCGCCCGGCGGCAGAAGCGCCTGGACGTCCTCGAAGGAGATGCCTTTTTCGATATCACTGCGAATGGCCTCGATCTGGTCGAGCAGCAGGTCGCCATTCTCGCCAAGATAATAGGCACCCAGCCCTTCGCCCCGTCCGGCGACCCCATCGTCGATCAGTTCGACGAGGATGGAATCCGCGCACGTGAAGACATGCCCGGTAATTGTGAACGGGGCCGTCATCGGCCACATCGCCTTGTGCACGCTCAAGCGCAGGGACATCAGAACGACTCCTTTTCAAGGTGATCGAGGATTGCCGAGACGCCGTCGCGCACGGGATCGGCGACCGGCAGCCCGGTTTCGTCGGCAAACTGCCGCACCAGCCGCTTATGGTCGGGGTCAGCAAAACTGCTGGAGTTGATGGATATGCCGACGAAGCGTGCGGCAGGGTTCACGCGCCGTGCAAAGATGAGGCATTGCTCCATCGCTTCCATAAGCGGCTGGATCGGGCAAATGCCACGCTCCTCGAAGCCGAGGAGATAGTCGCGGCTCGGATCATGGCAGAGCACCAGCGCATCCGGCTGCGAGCCGTGCAGCAGGCCCAGGCTGACGCCTGCAAAGCTTGGGTGAGACAGTGAGCCCTGTCCCTCGATGACGTCCCAATGGTCAGGGCCGGCGTTCGGCGACAGTTGCTCGGCCGCACCCGAAAGGAAGTCGGCCACCACGCTGTCCATCGCAATGCCGCTTCCGGAGATCATGATGCCGGTCTGGCCGGTCGCGCGGAAATCCGCATCCCAGCCGCGTTTGCGCATCTCCCGTTCAAGGGCGAGGGCTGTGTACTTCTTGCCCACGGCGCAATCGGTGCCGACGGTCAGCAGGCGTTTGCCGGACCGCTTGATCCCGGTGCCCACCGGGAAATCTTTCGAGGGCGCGCGGATGTCGACCAGGTGGGCCCCGGATTCTCGCGCGGCATCGACGAGTTCGGGGAAATCGGCGAGCCGGGCATGCATGCCGGAGACGATGTCCAGGCCGGCCCGTGCCGCGTCGGCAAGATCATGCAGCCATGGAGCAGGGATAGGCCCGCCCGGTGAGGCCACTCCGATCACGATCGACCGGGCGCCGGCTTTCACGGCCTCGGCGATATCCATGTCCGGCAGGCCCCCATCCACGACACAGCCGTCGCGCCGCATCTGGCCGGCGCAGCGTTCGCGGCGCCAATGGATCAGGCCGAGGCCGGTCTTGGCGTAGCCGTGTTTCGGGACGTCACCGAAATAGATCAGGTAGGGAGCCTTCAGCTGTGTGGTCCCTTGCCCGGTTGTGTCCGGGGCAGCAGACGACGGCTTAAAGACAGAGTTAGCCTGCGTCATTCGCAGTCTCCATGCGGTCAGGGGAAGATTTCGAGATTTTGTAGATGCCAATCGTCAGGAGCGGCGCGACGACGATGGCGATAAAGGCGTAGGACAGGGCGCCATAGCCCTTGGCGATGAGATCGATAATGCCGATGGCGCTGGCCAGGAATACGGCGAGCCCGGTCAGGCCCGCGCCAAGGGCCAGCCGACCCCAGCCGGGAAAGGCCCGGCCCATGTCCTTGCAAGCATCGGCGACCCGCTCGTTTACCGCGTGGATCAGCCCGACTCCGGTTTCGATAAAGGTCCCGAACAGGACAATCTGGAAAAGAACGATGAACCAGAAGGCGGTCAGGCCATTCAGCAGCGAGAGGACGGGCACAGCGTCGTTCTGGATCGCGGGATACTGGGCAAGCATGGCCAGAATGACGAGCACACCCGGAACGATGCCGACCGTTCCGGCAAGGAAACCGGAGACGAGCGCGTCCTTGCGGGTCTTCAGATAGGGCAGGACGAACAGGACAGCCCCGAGCGCAATGAGGTTGTAGGCGGCGTAACGAACCCCGTCGAGCGCCCAGTTCCCGGTCGCCTGCCCGCTGGACAGGGCGGCCATGATGGCGTCGCCCGAGCCGGTCGCAACCCAGAGGAAGAAGATGGCATAGACGGCGTAAAGAAGGACGGACCAGCCAGCGAGGACGCGTTCGATTGTCTTGCTGCCAAGGTAGGCGAGCAGGCCGATCGCTGCCAGGAGCAGGACCGCGCCCACGACGTCCGGAACACCGAAGGCCGAGGCGATCATCTCTCCTGCCGCCGAGCCGAGCACGGACAGGACGAGGAGGATGATCAGCAGGTAGACCAGCTCGAAGACACGCCAGAAAGGTCCAAGCAGGGCCATGAAGAACGCCCTGTAATTGTAGCTTTTGGTGATGCGGGCGAACTCGAACGCAATTGCCAGGACAAGGCCCCAGCTCAAGGCGGTAACCGCCATGCCGAGCAGCCCTCCCAGTGCGCCATGCGCCAGGAAGAACTCGGCGATTTCCCTGCCGGTGCCGTAGCCGCCACCGATAATGACGGACTGAAAGACCAGCCCCGGCAGGAGAAAGCGTCGGAACACGTCCGCCATACGATCAATACCGGAGCGTCAGGCTGAGCCCGACCGTCCGCGGCCGGTTGACGTTCACCCCGATCGGATCGGCGTCGAGCGTTCCGCCATCATTGATGTAATGGGCGAGCGAGTTCGCATAGATATCCACTTCCTCAAGATCGTTGAGGAGGTTGGTGGCGAACAGGTTGAGCGCCCAGGCATCCTTCTCCAGCCCGACGCGGAGGTTCAGGATTTCAAGCGAGTCCAGTTCTGATGCCGGATAGTTCTGAACGCTGGAATAGCGCTCCCCGATATACTGGAACGAGCCGTTCGAGGTCAGGCGCATTCCGTTCGTGCCGAGCGGGCGGCTATAGGAATAACCCGTCGAGAACGAAAGCGAAGGCGCCTGTGGGACTTCATTGCCTTCCTGGATATCGTAATAAGGCGCCGTCTCTCCCGGCGGCGGCTGCAGCACGGACGAGAAGTCGTCGGAGAATTCCGAGTCGATGATAGAGGCGTTCAGGAAGGCCTGAAGCTCATCGCTGAAGCGGTAGGCCGTTTCCAGCTCTGCCCCGATGATCCGCTGGTCCGGGCCGTTGGTGACGTTCGTCGCCGGCAGCGAGACGAGAATCTGGGTGTCCTCATACTTGCTGTGGAAGAGGCCGAAATTGGCCGTGAGCCGGCCATTCATCAGCGTGGATTTGACGCCCCCTTCAATGGTCAGGACGCTGTCTTCGTCGAATGTAAGATTATCGTAAAAGACATCCGGGTCACCGCCGGAATTGGAGAGGGCGGCGATGGCCTGGCTGACCCCGCCATTGCGGGCGCCTTCAGCGGCATTCACGTAAAGAAGGATGTCCTCATTGACGTCATACTCGACGCCGATGCGCGGCAGGACCTTCTCCTGTTCGAACTCGAAGTTCGTGCCGAAGCCGGCGCCGTTCAGGATGTCGAGCGTCGAGGCGAAGTCGATCGGATCGGAGGGCGTCCAGGGAATGATCGCGCCGCTTCCATCGAAGCGCGGCGCGAGGTTGATGGCCTCGTTCTCGATCAGGCTCACTTCGACGGTGTCGTTCACATAGCGGGCGCCGCCGATAAAGCGCAGATTGTCGAGCGCTTCATAGGTCAGCTCGACAAAGCCGGAATAGTGCTCCGACTCTGTCACGGTCTCTTCCGTGGCAAGGTTCGCAGTTGGCGGCGTTGTCACAGCCGTACACCCCTCACAGTCGAGGAAGGCCCCGACCGTGTTCTCGCGGTCGCGATAGTATAGCCCGGAGGTGAAATTCAGTGGGCCATCAAAGTCCGAAACCAGCCGGAATTCCTGCGACAGCTGCTCGAAGCTGCTGGTGGAGACCTGGTAGGTGGTCGTGTCGATTGGGCCGCCGCTATCGGTGGCGAAGAAAGGCACCAGACCAAAGCTGTTGCCGGAGCTGAACATCGAGGCGTTGGTCTCGCGCTCATAATAGCCGGTGATCGAGGTGAGCTCCAGATTGCCGAAATCGTAGACAACCTTGCCGGAATAAAGGTCGAAATCGTCGGAAAA
Organism: Henriciella aquimarina; assembly: GCF_002088975.1. GTDB lineage: Bacteria > Pseudomonadota > Alphaproteobacteria > Caulobacterales > Hyphomonadaceae > Henriciella > Henriciella aquimarina. The sequence continues at coordinate 38,840 of NZ_NCST01000116.1, read as the reverse complement.
CTCACCGGTCTCGGGCGAGGCCGCGAAGGTGAGATCTTCCGGATCGGACCCCGGATCAATCTGGGTCGACTCGCCGGATTCATCCCGTGCGAGATAGGCCGAGAGCCGGATCTCGAGATCATCGGTCGGCTTTGCGAGAAGAACGGCCCGTCCGCCATAGGTGTCGAAGTCGTTTACGTCCTCCCCTGCGCTCGGATTGTCGATGAAGCCTTCATCCTTGCGGTAGAAGCCAGACACGCGGACGCCGAGCTTGCCGGGTGAGAGGATGAAGGATGTCGAATTGTCCGCGCCATAGGCGAGGCCGCCATCCTCGATGGTCTCAAGCCGGGCATTCGCCTGACCGGTCACCGTTGGTCCGTCCAGATCCGGATCGTTGGTGAAGTAGCGGAGCACACCGCCGACAGCGCCTTCGCCGAAAAGCGTTGGCTGCGGGCCGCGAATGACCTCGATACGGTTCAGGTCGACAGAGCTGTAATCACGTTGCGTCCCGGCCGAAGCGACCGAGACATCATCGACGAAGACGCTGTAGAGTGCGCTGGTGGAGCGCTCGCCATCGCTACTGTTGATCACGCCGCGAATGGCGATCTCGTTTGAATTCTGCCGTGACTTTACGTTCTGCACGCCTGGCACCAGCCGGGCGATATCCTCGATATCCTGAATACCCTGCTCGCGAATGGTCTCCGCGGAAACCCCGGTTACGCTGACACCGATATCTTGGACGGATTCTTCGCGAAAGCGCGACGTGACCGTCACTTCATCGAGGTAAACCGGTTCATCGACCTCCTCGACGCGGCCTGACGGCTGGCCGTCCTGCGCGAGCATTGGCAGTGGAGAGACAACTGCCATGCATGCGGCAGTCACCATGAATTTTGACCTTAGACCCTGAGACATCAATACACCCCTTCCCTGTTTAGCCGCCAAGAAGAATTATTTTAACAGCCTTATTTGTCCTTACAGCCGTTATATTGATGTGAAAAGGGGGAATATCGTCTGTATACGAAAAAGGAGCCGTCTGTTGCGGGAACAGCGCGTCCAGTATTGTCTCTGCTCATTTTTTAGTGAGCCGTGAGGCCGGGACAGCTGCAATATTCTGCATGGCAGCAGGAATTGTGGTGGGGAATTTGCCGGAAGGAGAAGGAGCGATGGAGCAGGCCTGCTGGCCTATTCGGTATCCGACGGAAGTCTCAGATCCTGTTTGTAGAGTTGGTCATGGAGGAAGATGGCATCCAGGACCCGTTCTTCGGATTTGGAGAGAATCTTGTGGGTCTGTTCCCGGATATCCCGGGAACGGTCGTTGCGCATGGCCTCGATCAGGTCGCGCTGATGCTCCCAGGTGAATGGAAGCGTCCCCTTCATCTTGATGTAGAGCCAGTAGATGCGCATCGTCGTGTCTTCCAGCTGGCTGATCCAGTGGATCAGGAGCGGGTATTTGATCTGCTGGGCGATGAAGACATTGAACTTCTTGTTGGCCTTGAGCAGTGAGAGCGCCGTCGCCTCGTCCGTGATCTGTCCCTTGTGAGAGACAGCGTCGTTCAGTTTCCGGAACCTGTCGTAATCGATATGCGGGGCGGCCATGGCGAAGATGTTCGGCTGCAGCATCTTGCGCATTTCGAAGTTCTGTTTGACGTCCAGCAAGGTCAGCGGCGCCACGCGTGTAATCCGCGGTGAGATGGAGACGAGAAATTGCTGTGCCGTCAGCTGCTCCATGATGTTGCGAGCCGTAGTCCGGGTGATGTCGAACATCTCGGTCAGGATGTTTTCCGAAACCTTTTGGCTGGGCGCGAGCTCCTGGGTGACAATCGCGTCCATGATGAGTTCATATGCGTCGGCGGGGTCTGCCCCGTTGATTTTCTCGCTTCGGCTGCCGGAATTTTTCTTCATGGCGCTTAAGTGCCGTACTTTTCGCTCTTGTGCCAGAGTTTTGATCATAAGGCCGTCAATGGTGATGTTAAGGATGCCTTATTTTTCAAAAAAGCTGTTTTATGTCTTGTAAACACGGCTAGGGTGCGGAAGTCTCTCCCTAAGAAGCATGCAGGAGAATGAAGATGAGGGCATTCCGGACATTCACAGCTGCGGCCATCAGCGCGCTTTGCGCGGCGAATGCCAGCATGGCGGAGGTGTCGACCGACAAGATCGACGCCCAGGCCAGGGAAACGATAGAGGCCTTCGGGCTTCCGGGGTTGGCGATTACCGTCGTCTCGGGGGACTCGGTCCTCTTTCAGGAGACCTATGGCATTCGCGACGTCCGCGAGCCGTCCGGAAAGATCGACGAAGATACGCTTTTGCCCTTCGCTTCAATCGGCAAAGCCTTCACCACGACGGCGCTCGCGATGCTGGTCGATGAGGGAAAGCTTGCCTGGGATGACCCGGTCCGCGATTTCATTCCCGAGTTCGAAATGTCGGACCCTTATATCACGGCTGAGTTCTCGGTCCGTGACCTGGTCACGCATCGCTCCGGCCTGCCGCTTGGCGCTGGTGACCTCCTCGTCTTCCCCGACGCCAACCCGGACGTGCCCGCTGTCCTGGCTGCGATCAAGAACATTCCGCCTTCGACGAGTTTCCGGTCGGAATATGCCTATGACAATCTGATGTATATCGTTGCCGGGGAAGTCCTGTCCCGCATTGAGGACAAGCCCTGGGCCGACGTCATCGAAAGCCGCATCTTCGAGCCGCTCGGTATGGCCTCCTGCAAGGCCTTGCCGTCAGAAGCCGCAGGCGCCGACAACACGATCACCCAGCATATGCCGCAGCCCGGAAGCGGCAAGAATGAGCCGATCGACCCGCGCTATATCATGGGCGATGCCTCCGCGCCGGCCGGCGGTCTCAGCTGTTCCATCACCGACCTCGCAACATGGGCCCAGTTCTGGCTCAACGATGCCACGACCGAAGATGGCACACGGCTGGTTTCCGAGGCCCAGCTCAAGGAGCTGTGGAGCCCCGTCACGCCGCAGGAGGTGAGTCCGATGCTCGCCAAGCTGGGAAACATACACTTCTCCCTTTATGGGCTCGGCTGGGTTCTGCGGGATCTGCATGGGGACCTGTTCGTCGGCCACAGCGGCGGCCTGCTTGGCGCCACCTCCTATTTCGGGATCCTGCCGGAAGAGGATATTGCCGTCTTCGTCGTGAGCAATGGTTTCACGCCAGCCTCGAGTGCGCTGGCCCTGCAGATTCTCGACGGAGCGGCAGAGCCGGAATCGGAGTCCGACTGGATTGGTGCTTTGGCCGGCTATTACGAGCAGCAACAGGAAACGGCGAAGAAGGATGCCGGCCTGGACGAGGAAACGAAGACAGAGCCGGTCGAGCCCGCCCGTCCGCTCGAGGCCTATACCGGCACATATGTCGATCCCTGGTACGGACCGGTGTCGATCGAGATCCGCCAGGGCGCGCTCTTCATCGATATGAGCCGTTCGGAAGCGCTGGATGCTCCACTTGTGCCTGTGGCTGACGACAAGTTCGTTGCGCGGTGGCCGGACCGGAATCTGAACGCCGATGCCTATGTCATCTTCTCGGAAGAGGACGGCACTGTCAGCGGTATGACGATGGAAGCGGTGTCGGAAACCACCGACTTCTCCTTCGACTTCCGTGATCTGGATTTTACGAGGAAGAACTGATCGGAAAGCGGGGCCGCGCGCTCCAGCCCCGGTCCGGGGCGGTAACACGCATGGAGGATAGATCATGAGAGGACTTAACGCGGTAGGGCTCATCCTGGGCCTTGTCCTGTCGTTCACACCGGCGGTGGCGCAGGAAGGGAGCTATGATCTGGTGATCCTGAACGGCCGGGCCATCGATCCGGAGACCGGGCTGGACGCGGTCCGCAATATTGGTGTCGAGGATGGCCGGATCGTCGCTGTGACAGAAGATGCACTCGAGGGTGCGCAGGTGATCGACGCTGAGGGTCTTGTTGTTGCGCCCGGTTTTATCGACCTCCACGCGCATGGCATGTCCATTCCGGCGGGCCGGATGCAGGCCTTTGACGGGGTCACGACGGCCCTCGAGCTGGAAGCGGGTGTCCTGCCCGTCGCAGGCTTCTACGAAAAAGCCGCCGAAGAGGGGCGGGCGATCAATTACGGCGCCTCTGTCAGCTGGGCCTATGCGCGTATTGCAGAGTTTACCGACACGGCCCCGTCGACAGACATGGAATGGTTCGCGGACTTTATGGGCGAGCCTTCATGGCAATACGACCTGGCAAGCCAGACGCAGCGTGCGGCCATTATGAACATGGTGCAGCAGGGGCTCGATGAAGGTGCCCTCGGTATTGGCGTCCTGCTCGGTTATGCGCCGGAGTCCGGCCGGCGGGAATATTACGAGCTCCACCAGCTGGCCGCAGAGAACGACGTGCCGACCTTCACCCATGCCCGTTTTCTCTCCAACGTCGAGCCTGACAGTTCCTTTGAAGGGTTTGAGGAAATGGTGGCCGTGTCAGCGGCAACCGGTGCGCACATGCATGTCTGCCACCTCAACAGTATAGCCCAGCGCGATATCCCGACGATCCGGCAGATGATTGAAGGCGCCCAGGCGCGCGGTGTCCCGATAACGGTCGAAGCCTATCCTTACGGGGCCGGCGCCACGTCGATCGGGGCAGCAATGTTCCAGGGTGAGGACTGGCAGGCTCGCATGGGCGGTATCGAGAAATCTGATTTCACGCGCGATGGTGACCCCTTGTCGGACGAAGAGTTCGACCGGCTCCAGGCCGAGGCGCCCGGCACCGATATCGTCGTGCACTTCATCCACCCGGATACAAATGAGGCGGATGCCGAGATTCTGGCGCAGTCGGTTCTCTATCCGGGCGGTGCCATTGCGTCCGATGGAGGAGACTGGGCGCTCGACGGAGAGCGGATCACGGGCAATGTCTGGCCGCTGCCTGAGGATGCGGAGTCTCACCCGCGCAGTGCCGGGACCTTCTCGAAATTCCTGCGCGTCTATGTCCGCGAAAAAGAAGCCTTGAGTCTTGTCGATGCCCTCGCAAAGACAAGCCTGATCCCGGCGCAGATCCTGGGAGAGTCAGTGCCTCAGATGAAGCGCAAAGGCCGGCTCCAGGAGGGCGCGGATGCAGACATTGTTGTCTTCGACCCCGAGACCGTCAGCGACCGCGCCACCTTTGCCCGTCCGGCGCAGACCTCTGAAGGCTTCAGTTTCGTGATTGTTGGCGGCACGCCTCTCATCTCGAAGGGCGTTCTGGACACCGGTGTTATGCCCGGCCGGCCTGTTCGCCGGGCGCACTGAGGCCGAGGCGGAGAGCCCCTTACGGCTTAATCCAGCTCTCCGCAGTGCCAGCAGGTCTCGTAGGGCGCCATGCCGATCGGCCCGCCTGGCGGGAGGGCCTTGGCCGGCGCCGTTGGGGTGGCTGGTTCTGCCGGACGGGTTTCAAACGCCTCAATCTTGTCGGTGAGCCACCCGGCTTGCGCACTGCCGTCAGCCGTCAGCGCCTCGGCAAGGTCGCTCAGCGCAATAGTCGCCGCCGCCTTCACCGCCGATGTCGTGTCGGCTTGCGCCAGATCCATCAGGCCAAAGGCGTATTGGGTCCTCACAGCCTCGGCGATGGCTTGTGTGCGGCCGGAGGAGGCTTTGGCCATGACCGTCTCGCGGATGGTGGTGAACATCTCCTCCGCGCCGAGCTGGTTATCATCGCGCCGGTGAAATTCGATCAGCCGGGCGATACGCCTCGGGTCAAGGAGGATGTCGAGGGTCATATCGGCCGCCGTGCCCGCCGCCGAAACGGTGTCAAAGGCGGGATAGGCAGCCCGGTCGAAAAGCTCGCGATTATTGTCAGCCAGCACATAGCTGTCGATGCCGGGCGTCAGGAGCGCCAGGACATCGTCATCGAGATCGAGGGTCGCCGGTTCGATCGTTTTCAGCACGGCGTCCAGGGCGGTGCGCTGTCTTTCGGGTGCGACGATCTCGGCGGCCGGTTGGCCATCGCCGCGCAGCGAATAGTTGAAGGCCATGCCGCCAACCAGCTTGGCTGCGGCCGCCGTCTGGTAGCGATGATAGAGATAGATCGGCACGATCACCTTGTTGAGATCGGCAATCGGTTCACCGGGTTTCACCCGGTCCCGACCGAAATCGTCCAGCGCGATGCGGCGCACGGCCATGGTCTCGTTCAGGGTGGCCACCGGATCGGGGCCATTGTCCCAGATATTGCCGAGTGGATGGCCGGTGCCCGGTGAGCGGGCATCCGGGTCGGCGACATAGACAAGCCCGCGTGCCAGCGCGTCCTGCACAAGATCGTCGCGTTCACCCTCTGTGAGGTCGCCATAGAGCCAGGTTGCCGCGAATGTGTCCCAGCTTCCGACGCCGGTGTCATAGGCATGGCTGAAGTCCAGGGCACCATCCGTCACCCGGATGTCCGGCGCTGGATAGTCCATGACAGAGGCCTTGCCATAAGTGCTGGCAGCGAAATTGTGCGCAAAGCCAAGCGCGTGACCGGTCTCGTGCGCGGACAGTTGGCGGATGCGGGCGAGGGCCAGTTCCACAGGGTCATCTGCGGCGCCTGTGCCTGTCTTGGACGTGCCGGCGAGACCTTCGAAGATCATCCGGTCTTGGCGCACGCGAAGCGAGCCGAGGATGACATGGCCTTTAAGCATCTCGCCGGTGCGCGGGTCGGAGATACCGCCGCCATACGACCAGCCGCGTGTCTGGCGGTGGACCCATTGAATGACATTGTAGCGGATATCGAGCGGATGTGCGCCTTCGGGAAGTTCCTCGACGCGGTAGCCATTCGGGTATCCGGCCGCGTTGAAAGCGTCCGCCCACCAGCTGGCACCCTCGATCAGGGCCGATTTGATCGGCTCCGGGGCCCCGCTATCGACATAGAAGACGATTGGGTCGGCCACCTGGCCGGTCCCATCTTTCGTCAGCCGATAACGCCGCGCCAGCCGGCGCTCGATCGGCTCGTCGAGATTGGCACTGTAGTCGAAATGCGTTTTCTCGATCACACCGACGCGGGGGTCCGAAGGCAGCGGCGTGTAGCCGTCTTCGGGCAAGCGCACAAAGGAGTGGTGCTGGATGAGGGTGACATCCCGGCCATTGGCCGCCGTGGTGGAAACCTCCGCGCCCGGATCGTCGCTGCTGAGCGTCAGGAAGACATCAATTTCCGTGTTGTCCGGGAAGGTGAAGACATTGTTTGTGTCCACCAGGGTGCGGTCTTCGGCAAGCGTGAACGTGCCCTGCTCGGAATCCTTGAGATGCTGGACGAGGTTGAGCGAGTCGCCAGTGAGGTAGTCGGTCAGGTCGATAACCAGGCCCTCGCTGTCCTCGGAGACGATCTCGGCGCTTGCAACGAAAGAAGAGGCGAAGCTCTCGCGCACGGCGCGCGCTTCCAGCGGAGAGCCATCGTCGGCGCGATAGGTCTGGTTTTCGACCTCAAGGATCACCTTGTCGCCCATACGGCGGAAGACCATGATCTCCCCGCTCTCGCCCCAGCCGCGGTCGAGGCCGACAGGGTTGGAGCCGAGTCCGGCAGTAAGCCGCACGGCATGGATGAGGCGCAGCGAGACACCGTCGTCCCCGGCCGGTGGCAGGTGAGCGAAGATCTTGTTTCCGGCCGTATCGACGTCGAGCTTTATGAAGCCATTGCGTGTCTCCATGTCGGGAGAGTCTGGATCATACGCTGCGGTTTCCGGAGAAGGCGGAGCTGGTGCTGCCGGGGCCGGTTGGCCGTTTGCCTGGCAAGCGGTCAGCATGAACAAGGCACAGCCCAAGATCGCAAGACGCATTCGATTTCTCCCCTGACGCTGGCCTGCACGTTAGGAGGAAGAGGCCTCTCCTGTCGAGCGTATGGGCCAAAGGAAAGTGCCGGATGACGCAACCGGATGATTTTCTGCGCGTTTATGCCGCAATCATCCGCTTGCACCTTTTTATGAAGAGCTTCCCATGCGCCCCATTTTCTGCCTGTTCGCCGGTGCCCTGCTAATAGCCGCCTGCGCAACATCTCCTGCCTATCGTCAGGCCTCTGCTCCGGGCGAGCAGGGATTCGATGCCTATCGTATCGAAAACAATCGCTGGCGCGTCTCTTATACTGGCGACGAAACTCAGACGGCCAATGAGGTTCGTGACCTCGCTCTTCTTCGCGCTGCGGACCTGACTCTTGAGCAGGACGCAGACTGGTTTGAGGTCGTGGCCAATGCGACGACCACAGACAGGGATACACGCACACGGTTTGAGAATCGCGGTTTCGAGACTGATTACGAGCTGCAGCGTGATTGCGGGCTGCTCGGCTGTACGACGCGCGCCCAACCGGTGACCCGCTATGGCGGCACCGATACGGTGCGCGAAGACGTACTGGCCTATGATCAGTCGATGGAAATCATGCTCGGCTACGGGCCGCAGCCGCGCGGCAATCCGAATGTCTACGACGCCTCGGAGACGGCCGGCAACCTTCGCGCCCGCCTCGGCCAATATTAGAGTCTAGTCGTCGTCTTCGATCTCGAAATCGGCATAGGCGTCGGCGACCATGCCGGCGATCTCTTCACACGCCTTGCGCGCTTCTTTCACCACGCCGGTAAAGGCGGTGAAGCCATGGGCGAGACCGTCATAACACTTATAGGTCACATCGACGCCCGAACGGCGAAGCAGTTCGGCATAGGCGGCGCCGTCATCGACAAGCGGGTCGAAACCGGCTGTCACAATGATGGCGGGCGGAAGGTCTTCCAGCCGTGTTTCGCGGGCCGGTGAGAGGCGGACGTCCGACCGGTCCTGGCCTTCGGGTAGGTACTGCTCCATGAACCAGCGCATCGTGTCTGCCGACAGCGGGTAGGTTTCGCCGAAGGCCGTATAGGACGGAAACTCGTTTTCCAGCTCGGTCGCCGGATAGATGAGCAGTTGCAGGAGCGGCTTCGGTTTGCGCTCGCGCATCATCTCCTGCGTAACAATGGCGGTGAAATTGCCCCCCATGGAGTCGCCGCCCATGGTCGCGACACCGGCAGGCGCGCCAAGTGAGGCTGCATTTCGCAGTGCCCATTCATAGGCATCGATACAGTCATTGAGGCCGGCCGGGAATTTGTGCTCCGGCGCCAGGCGATAATCGACCGAGACAATCGGGCAGCGCACCCGTTTCGCGAGAATGGTGCAGAAGACATGGCAGGTTTCGAGATCGCCGATCACGCCGCCACCGAAGTGATAGTACACCATGACCGGTGCCTTCGGGTCCTGATTGTTGGGCTGGTAGATGCGGACCGGGATGCTGTGCTTGCCGTCGGAGGGGATGTCCTGATTGCGCCATTCAACGCCGGAGACCGGCTCGTCGGCAAACATCTCCAGCCCCATGGCGGAGGCCGCGCGTGCATCGGCAGCGGGCATCGAGGACATGGGCGGCTGGTTCTTGGCCCCATGCGCGATGAACTGGAATTGCGGGTCCATGACCCGGCCATTGATCTCGACAGGTTTGCCCCCGCCGAGTTTGTAGAGAAGATTGCCGGGCAGCTTCAGCAAGAGCTTGGCGATTGTCACTTGCAGGCTCATCGGACACTCCCTCTTGTCGGTACGCTCTGTTTTAGTTCGGTCTGGCCGCGATTGCCTTCACACCCTCAAGCAGGAGCGTGGTGGCAAACCGCGTCGCCCCCTCAAGATCGACCGGGCGACGCTGCAGCATATGGTCCCCGAGCTCACGTGCAATCCCTATCGCAGAGGCAGTGAGGTATTCGGAGTCGCCGAGCGAGATATTGGCGGATTTGGCAACCTCCTCAAGGTCGGTCCGGATCTCGTCGAAGATGGCGTGCATCTCGGGGGTGTCGACCCGTACGCCGATAAGGGCCATATGCGGGGCGCCATTGCTGATCGCTTCTTCATTCTCGGCCTTGAGAAAGGTGAAATAGGCGGCATAGGCGGCGCGGATATACTCCTCGAAAGAGCTGGCTTCCTCTCGCACAGTCTGCAGTTTGGGCCGGAAGCGCTTGGCGCTCTCCCCGGCGATGGCCTCGAAGACTTCTTCCTTGGACTTGAAGTAGTTGTAGAACGTGCCTGAGGCGAGGTCTGTCTCGCGGATGATGTCGCGGACGGTCGTTGCATCGAAGCCGATCCGCGCAAAGACCTGACGCGCAGCCGCCAGGATCGCCTGCCGGTTTGCCGCTTTTGTCTTTGCCCGTTTGCCGCTGGCTGCGACGGGTTTGGCGATTGAATTCATACCCTGCCTTCCGCTTTGATCGCTTCAGCAATCAGACTAATGACGCTCCGTCAACTTTACTAGCTGAGTCGCGCTGCAGGTCCATCCGCCGGCGGACTGGTCTGGGTGCCGATCTCTAGCTGCCGGAAGCCTGGCCGGTATAGGGCGGGAAGGAAAGCGGATTGCGGGGCGTCAGGCCGAACGATCTTTTGGGCGTGTTGTAGTTGCCGGTCAGGATTTCGAAGTGGACATGGATGCCGGTCGCATTGCCGGTCTGGCCCATCACGCCGAGTGGCTGGCCGAAACCGATTTTCTGGCCGGATTGGACGCCACGCGCCAGATGCGCCATGTGGCCATAACGGGTGAAAACGCCCTGACCGTGGTCGATGACGACATAATTGCCAAAGCCGCTGGAATATTTGGCTTCCCGGATAATGCCCGGGGCGGCTGAATAAATCGTGCCGGGCGGCGAGGATTTGAGGTCGAGGCCGTTATGATCGCGACCCGAGCGGTGTCCGAACCCGGACGTCATGCATGCATTGTTCACCGGCACGGGCGTGATGACGACCTTTCCGTCGACAAGGACGACCGGATTGAAATTCAGAACGCGGTTGCGGCTATCATGCGCAAGCGCGTTCGTAATCGTCGCATTCGGGCAGAGATAGAGATTGGCGTCCGGCTGGAAGGGCCCCTGTTCAGCGGAGACCGAAGCCGTCGCCGAGATGGCCGGCGGCGGCTTGACCGTGGCCTGTCTTGGGGATGTCGCGCAGCCTGTCGCCCAGATCAGAACAACAAACATTATGAGCGCAATCTGTCTCATGAGGGAGGTCCATGCTGGCTATGGGCCTCAGGCTGGCGCCTTGGCCCGCTTTCGCCCCCGCTCAATCTCTTTCATAAGGTCTTTTACGTAAGCGTTAAAGTCGACCTGCATGGTGTGTCTCGGGGCGTCATAGAAATGCCCGAGGTGGAACTGCTCGTCTTCCTCGATGATCTTTTCCATCTCGTCGCGCGCCGGCAAGTCGTATTCGCCGGCAATCTGTGCGGCGCAGAGCTTTGACTGCTGCTCGGCGAAGTTCACCAGGGTCGGCAATGGCTGGGCAAGGCCCAGGAAGAACAGGTTTTCGAAACCTGGCCGTACCATCCGCTTGAAGAGCTTCAGCTTGTTGTTCTTGGGCGTCAGCTCCGGCTCGTCGAGGAAAGGGAAGGTGACATTATAGCCGGTCGCCCAGACAATCGCGTCGATCTGCTCGCGTGTGCCGTCCTTGAAGACCACGCCATCGCCATCGAGCCTTTCCATTGCCCCCTTGGGCGCGATGTCGCCGCATCCGACGCGAGTCAGAAACTCGCCCGAGACGGAAGGGTGGGCGTCCAGCGGTTCGTGATCGGGCTTGGGCAGGCCATAATCCTCCATCATGCCGACCCGCTTCTTGATGGCGGCACGGGCAAGCTTGCGTCCGATCTTGGTCGGCATCCAGCCGGGCAGGACGGATTTGTCGGCCGGCTGGCCGTTCATGTATTTCGGCAGCACCCAAACCCCGCGGCGCATGGAAATGAACAGTTTGTCGGCAATCGGGCGCTGGGAAAGCTCGGACGAAATATCCATCGCCGAATTCCCCGCACCGACGACGAGCACACGCTTGCCGCGGAAGTCATAGGGCTCGAACGGATCGCGATAGTGGTGGGAATGGACCTGGTAGCCGTTGAACTCGCCGGGATAGTCCGGCACGCGCGCATCCCAGTGATGGCCATTGGCGATGAACAGCCATTGATAGGTCCGTGTCTCGTCGCTTGAGAGGGTTACATCCCAGTCGCCATCCTGGCGCCGGGCAGCTTTCTCCACCTTGGTGTTGAAAGTGATCGTGTCGCGCAGGCCGAAATGATCGACATAATCCTGGAAGTACTGGAAGAGCTGAGCGTGGTGGGGAAAATCAGGCCAGTCATCCGGCACTGGGAAGTCCTCGAAGGCAAGGCGCCATTTCGACGTATCGATGTGCAGGCTCTGATAGCAGGATGAGAGCCCGTTCGGATTGCGGTAGTACCAGTTGCCGCCAATGTCGTCCGACATCTCGAAGCAGTCATAGGCGATGCCGTAATCCTTCAGGCGCTTAGCCATGGTAAAGCCGGAGCAACCGGCGCCGATAATGCAGGCCTTGCCCTTGGACGATCCGCCGAAAGCCATTTGTATCCTCCCGTAGCGCTATGCATTGCGCTCTCTCCGAAGGATGGTATCGACGCTTGCGGCAACGTCAATTTCACCCAACGGAAGCGGGACAGATAAATGTCGAACGAGGATGACAAGGATGCGCTTCTCTACGAGTTGATGCGCAAGAACGCTCCCAAGATCATGAACAATGTGCCTTGGGCCAAGGCGCTCGGCTTCGAGCTGACCGGCATTGAGCGCGGGCGCGCTTTTGCCAAGGTTGCGTGGCGGGAGGATCTTGTCGGCGATCCGGATTCCGGGGTCATTCACGGCGGTGTTCTGACCGCGCTCCTCGACAATCTCTGTGGGGTCGCGGCGAACACCGCGCTGCGGGAGCCGAAATCCATGGCCACGCTAGATCTGCGCATCGATTATATGCGGCCCGCTGAAAAAGGACGCGACATCCTTGCCGAGGCCGAGTGCTATCACCTCACGCGCAACGTCGCTTTCACACATGCCTGGGCTTATCACGAGACCCGCGAGAAGGTGATCGCGACCGCCGCGGGCGCCTTTGCGCTGAATGACATTTCCAAATGGGCCAGCGGCAATGAAGCTGTCGAATACGCCCGCAAGATGATGGGGGAAAGCTCCTCATGAACCGTGCCGAAGAGCTTGAAGCCTTTCTCGACCGCACGCCCTTTGCGCAATATCTCGGCCTGCGCTGCGAGATCATGGGCGATGAGATGACGACCGTTCTGCCTTTCCAGGATAAGTTCATTGGCAATGCCGCCATCAAGGCCCTGCATGGCGGCTGCACGGGTGCCTTTCTGGAACTCACGGCAATGGCGCAGGTCTTCCTGCAATCGGAGCTGTCACGTCCGCCCAAGCCGATCAATATCACGATCGACTATCTGCGCTCGGCCAAGGGAGAAGACCTCTATGCCCGGGCGATTGTACACAAGCTGGGCCGGCGCATGGCTAGCGTGCGCGCCGAAGCCTGGCAGGCCGAGCGGGAGAAGCCGGTCGCAGCGCTACAGGCGCATTTCCTCGTCGCCGAGAATGGATGAAGACGTTTTGTGCTGGTCCAAACGCACCGATAGGAGATAAGCGCCCACAGCGATCACGCTCAAGCCCGCGCAGATGGCAAAGGCGGCTTCATAGCCGCCCATGCCCCGGACTTGTTCGAGCCGTGAGGCGCCGAAGCTGGTCCCGAGATTTAGCAGCGCCATGAAGATGGAGAAGTGAGTCGCAGCGACCGTCCCGCGCGACTGGCCCATCGCGATGGCATAGGTGCAGACCGACATCAGCACGAAGAATACGCTGTAGACCAGGAGGTAAGCGAAGTAGAAGCTCCCTTCCTCCCAGAAAAGGACGCCAGTGCCATTAAGCACGGCCATGCCCGCCAGTGCGCCGCCGAGGGCGGTCATCGGGCCGACCCGGTCGGCCAGCCAGCCCGAAACGAAGATGCCGAACAGCCCTCCCACCAAGTCTGCGGTCGCATCGCGATTGGTGAAGATTTCGCGCTCCCAGCCAATCTCCTGAACGGCAAGCGTCGGTGAAAAGGCGGTCTTCAGGCCATAGGCGGCAAACGCAATCAGGATCCCGGCGCCAAGCGCCAGGCTGGCCGGTCTCAGCATGGCCGAGACGACATTGCGCAGAAGCGGCCACCAGCGTGTCAGCTGGCGCTCTTTCGTAACCGGCGCGGCCTGCCCGGCGGTCCATGGCAGCAGCTTCTCACCGGCCCGCTCGCGCAGAAGAAGCGGCAGCAGCATGACGAGCCCGACGAAAATTGCCGTCGCAATCGCGGCGACGCCATGACCTGTCTCGTCGCTGATCAGCTTGCCGGAGAGGAAGGCGAAGCCGGCCGTGCCAAGCGTCTTGCCGCCCCACATCAGGCCATTCGCGCTCGCGCGTTCATGCTCGCCCAGAATGTCGATCGCCATGCCGTCAATGGCGACGTCCTGGAAAGCCCCGGCAAAGTTCACCGCAAAGCCCGCAATGGCAAACCAGGGGAGGGCTTCGCCCGGACTGCTCAGTCCGGAAAACCAGATCAGGCTGGCGATCAGCAGCAGTTGGGCGAGGATCAGCCAGGGCCGCTTTCGTCCCATCGGCGCCCAGGTGAAGCGGTCCATGAGTACGCCGTTGAAAAGCTTGAAGCTCCAGGGCAGCAGGATGATTGCGACATAGCCGGCAATCGCTTCTGCGCTAATGCCCTGGGCGGCAAACCAGGCCGGGATCGCGATATAGAGCAGGCCTTCCGGAGCGCCCTGGGCGGCATAGAGCAGCATCAGACTTCCCAGCCGCAATGGCCGGTTTTCGCTGAGCGCCGGCAGGTTCACCCGCCATGTTTCCAGGCGACGCGATAGAGGTCAAACCGCCGGTCGCGAAGGTTGCGCACCGTGCCTTCGGAACGCGCGAAGGAGAGGTCCGACATATCGAGATCGGCCATCACGACGGCCTCGACATTCTCGGTGATCTCGGCAGCAATGCCCTCACGGGCGAACGGATAATCGCACGGCGTCAAAATCGCTGACTGGGCGTAGTTGATGTCCATATTCTCGACATTGGGCAGATTGCCGGTACAGCCAGACGTGACGACATAGAGCTGGTTTTCGATGCAGCGGGCATGACAGCAATAGCGCACCCGCAGATACCCTTGCCGGGAGTCCGTGCAGAAGGGCGTGAACAAGATACGCGCGCCCTCATCGGTGAGGCGGCGAGCAAGTTCAGGGAATTCTGAATCGTAGCAGATCAGTACGCCGATCGGTCCGCAATCGGTCGGGATAACCTCGACCGTGTCGCCGCCCTTGATGTTCCACCAGTGACGCTCATCAGGCGTCGGATGTACCTTCTCCTGCGCATGCACCGAGCCGTTGCGCAGGAAGACATAGGCAACGTTCTGAATGTCACCGTCATCAGTGCGCGTCGGGTGGGAGCCGCCAATGATGTTGATGTTGTAGGAGATGGCAAGGTCACGCATCTCCTTGATAAAGCGCGGTGTATACTTGGTCAGCGCCTCAATCGATTCAGCCGGTGAAAGCTTGCGCTTCTCGAAGGCGAGGAGTTGCAGCGTGAAGAGCTCGGGGAAGACGACGAAATCGGCCCGCCTGTCAGAGCAGACATCGACGAAATATTCGACATTGCTCATGAACTCTTCGAAGCTTTTGACGGCGCGCATCTGCACCTGGACGGTCCCGACGCGCACGCGCTCCTTCATGGAATAGGAGACCTTGTTCGGTTGCTTGATCTCCTCGGCATACGGGTTGCGCCAGACCATGTGTGTCGCATGGCCGCCCGAATCCTTGTCGTCCTCGAGATAGTTGCGAAGAACGCCAATCGGCTCGAACCCGGCGCGAAGATGATAGCGGATGACCGGGTCGGTGATCTTCTGTGCCTTGACGGCCTCCACATAGTCTTCCGGCTCAGGATACTGTTTGCGGCGGCGTTTCCAGCCAGGCATGCGCCCGCCAAAGACAATGCCTTTCAGCTCCCAGTCCTCACAGAGCTGCTGGCGTGCATTGTAGAGCCGCTGGCCGATCCGCGTGCGGCGGATTTCGGGATCGACGCAGACTTCCATGCCATAAAGCCAGTCGCCCTCCGGGTCATGACGCGCCGCATAGCCATTGCCTGTAATCTCGATCCAGTCATGCGGCTGCATTGCCAGCTCTTCAGCAACGAGGAAACTCGCGGCATAGCCGACGATTTCGCCTTCGTATTCGACCAGGAACTGGCCTTCCGGAAAGGCCGATATCTGGCCGCGCAGCATGCCGGGCGTATAGCCATCGGCGGGGCGGCCATACACCTTGAGCACCAGCGCGGCGATTTTCGGCACGTCATCCAGCGTCGCATTGCGCACGATAACGGAAGCCTTGGTTCTCTGGCTGGGCATCAAGCCCCCTTTGTCTGCTGGCAGGTCTACCCTCTAAGAAAGCCCAACCGGCGATAAAGACAAGGGTTCCGGCTCAAGCTGCCGCAGCAACAAGCCGTGCAATCTCTGAGGCATAGCGTCCGGCCTTCTTTTCGCCGACGCCGGAGATTGTGCGCAGGCCATCTTCGCCGGCCGGGCGTTCCTGAGCGATGGCGGCCAGGGTGCGGTCGTGGAAAATGACATAGGGTGGGACCCCCTTGGCCTTGGCGGTTTCCAGCCTCCAGGCGCGCAAGGCGTCGAAGAGCGCCTGGTCGCGCTCGGACAGATCGCCGGAAAAGTCGGCCGCAGCCGAGCGGCGGCGCTTGCGCGTCTTGCGTGCGGTCGGATCCTCACGCAGCCAGACTTCGCGCTCACCCCGGAACAGTGCCTTGGCCGCATCGGCATCCGGCACGACGATGACCGGTCGCATAACCTCGCCGCCCTCGGCCAGAAGGCCGGAGAAGAGCAATTCATCGAACACGGCATTCCAGCCCGCTTTGGGCAGGTCGGCTCCGATGCCATAGGTCGACAGCTGCGCGAGGTCTTCATCGAAGCCGTCGCGGGCCGAGCCGGTCAGGTGGATGATGAGGCGTCCGCGCCCGATGCGCTGGCCGCAGCGGATCACTGCTGAAACGGCCATCTGCGCGAAGCGCGTCGCATCGAACCCGTCGCCGGGCTCACGCTGGCAATTGTCGCACTCTCCACAAGGCTCGGCATCGCGCTCGCCAAAGTACTTGCGCACAGCCTGGCGACGGCAGTCCGTTCCATTAAAGAATGCATAGAGCTGGCGTGTCTTGTTGAGCTGGACGCGTTTGACCTCTTCAGCCGCATCGCTCTCGACCGTCCAGCTGATGGATCGGCGCAGGTCCGCTGGGCCATAGAGCGCATAGCCCTCGGCGGGTTTGCTGTCCCGTCCGGCCCGGCCGACTTCCTGCCAATAGGCTTCCAGCGTCTTCGGAGGGTCGGCATGGATCACGAAGCGCACGTCCGGCTTGTCTACACCCATGCCGAAAGCCACCGTGGCGCATATGGTCAGCCCGTCTTCCAGCAGGAAGCGGCGCTGGCGCTCAGCGCGCACGTCTGCGTCGAGGCCGGCATGATAGGCAAGCGCCGGAATGCCGGCTTTCTCAAGCGCGTCGGCCAGCTTCTCAGTGCCGTCACGGGTTGCGGCATAGACGATGCCGCTCTCGCCCTTGTGCGCCTTCACCAGCGAAAGAACCCGGTCGGACTTTGTGCCACCTTTCGGTTCGGCGCCGAGTGTCAGGTTTGGCCGGTCAAAGCTCGCCACATGCGTCTGTGGCTCAGTGAGGTCGAGCTGGGCCAGAATGTCGTCGCGTGTGCGTGCGTCGGCCGTGGCAGTGACGGCCATACGCGGCACATCGGGGAAAAGCTGCTTCAGCCGCCCGAGGGCGCGATAGTCCGGGCGGAAATCATGGCCCCACTGGCTGACACAGTGCGCTTCGTCGATGGCGATCAGCGAGATTGAAAGCTGGGCCAGCCGCCCCGCCAGTCCGGTCGAGAGAGCTTCCGGCGACAGGTAGAGCAGGTCCATCTCCCCGCGCGCCGCCGCATTCAACGCTTCGGTCTTGTCCTCAAAGCTCATGGAGGAATCGAGGCGCTCGGCGCGTACCCCCAGCGCTTTCAACGCATCGACCTGATCGGCCATGAGCGCGATCAGGGGGGAAACGACGAGGCCAACACCGTCTCGCAGCATGGCCGGGATCTGATAGCAGAGTGACTTGCCGCCGCCGGTTGGCAGAACGGCCAGCACATCGCGGCCTGCCATGGCATCGTCGATCACATCGGGCTGAAGGCCGCGAAACGCCTCATACCCGTAGATGCGCTGAAGGATATCAAGCGGGCTTTCGTCCGGGGCAGGTTTCAGGGCGGCGCTCATGAGGCCTGTGTGCCGGGAGTCGGGGACTTCCGGCAATGGCCGAGCCGGGACATGTCTGCAATTACCGGCGGTCCGTCCTCGGCGGTGTCGTTCAGGCAGCCACAAGCGCCTGCAAGGCATCGACCATGAAGGTGTGCCGGCGGGCGACGGCACGGGCATCCTTCGAATAGCCGCCTCCGAGCACGCCGGTGAGCGCTATGCCGCGGCTGGAAAAGGCCTCGGCGACCATCCGGTCGCGTGTTTTGAGTCCATCGTCGGAAAGCTCAAGATGGCCCAGCCGGTCTTCGGCATGCGGGTCGACCCCGGCATTGTAGAAAACAAGGTCCGGAGTGATCTTGGCGAAGACATTGCCCAGCATCGTTTCCAGAGCAGTAAGGTAGGCTTCGTCGCCCGTGCCTTTAGGCAGCCCGGCATCAAGGTCGGACGGCGGTTTCTCTCGTGGCCAGTTGTCTTCGCAATGCAGAGAAGCGGTAAAAATGCGGGGATCATCGGCGAAGATGCTGGCCGTGCCATCGCCATGATGAACGTCGCAGTCGATTATGGCGACCCGGCGGGCGAGGCCTTCTTCCAGCGCGACCTGGGCGGCGACGGCGACATCGTTAAACACGCAGAAGCCCGCCCCACCTTCATAATGCGCATGATGGCTGCCGCCGGCGAGGCTGACGGCGGCCCCGTGGTCCAGTGCAAGACGTGTCGCCAGGCAGGTGCCGCCAACCGAAGCGCGCGTCCGGGCTGCGATGGCCGGGGTCATCTCGAACCCGATCCGGCGGGTCGTCTTCGCATCGACCGAAGAGGTGAGCACGGCCGTCACATAAGCCGGGTCATGGGCGAGATGCAGCCAGGGCTCCGGGGCATGGGCCGGAACGATGAAGCGCTCCCCGCGCTCGCGCAGCAGTTCGGCGATGAGCGAATATTTGCGCATCGGGAAACGGTGGCTGTCCGGGACGCTCTCGGCGTCATAATCTGGATGGTGGACAATCGGCAGGGACATTCCGGGGGAGGTGCCCTCTCGCGACCGATTGTCAAGCGCGGCGGCGCCGAATAAGCGGGGCGGATGACGAACCCGACGCTCACCCGATCGAAGGTCCTGGCGCTGTCCGCGCCGGTCATGCTGGCGCAGGCCGCGACCGCCTCGACGGGCGTGGTCGATACAGCTGTTATGGGCCTTTACGGTACCAAGTTCGACCTAGGTGCCGTGGGTGTAGCCGCTGTCGTGATGAACTTCCTGTACTGGGCGTTCGGCTTCCTGCGCATGTCGACGACCGGGCTGACCGCGCAGGCCGCGGGGGCGGAAGACCGGATCGAAGTCCACTCCGTCCTGCAGCGGGCCTTGCTGCTCGGTGGGGCACTCGGACTTGCCATTCTCATCCTGTCGCCGCTGCTCAGGCTCATCGTCTTCCAGCCCTTTGCGGCAAGCGAAGAGGTGAAGACGCTGGCGGTGGAGTATTTCAATGCCCGCGTCTGGGGCGCGCCGGCCGTGCTGATGGGCTATGGCATCACCGGCTGGCTGCTAGGCACCGGGCGGACCGGCCAGCTGCTCGCTTTCCAGATTGTGATGAACGGGACGAATGCCGGGCTCGACATCTGGTTCGTGGCGGGGCTCGGCTGGGGGCCGATGGGCATAGGCGCGGGCACGGCCATAGCCGAATGGGTGGCGTTGGCCTTTGGGCTTTTCCTCGTGCGCGGGGGGCTCACACGCTCCCGGCAGATCTTCGACCGCGCCCGGATCGCCGCGCTCATTAACGCCAATCGCGACATCCTGGTACGGACGCTTGCGCTACTGTTCTGCTTTGCCTGGTTCGTGAATGCCGGGGCGAGCCTCGGGACCGCGACGCTGGCCGGCAACGAGGTGCTCCTGCAATTCGTCAGTGTCTCGGCTTTCGTGCTCGACGGCTTCGCCTTCGTTGCCGAAAAGGAAATCGGCGAGGCCTTTGGCGCCAGGAACAGGGCCCGGCTGATGCGGGCCATGCGGTTGACGACAGAGATGGCGTTCCTGTTCGGGGCGCTGATCTCGCTGGCCTATTTCACGGCGGGCGGCTGGATCATCCAGAGCTTTGTCTCTGATGCCGAGGCGCGTGCCATTGCGCAGAGCTATCTGCCCTTCTGCGCGCTTATCCCGCTGATCGGACTGCCCAGCTGGCAACTGGATGGCTTCTTTCTCGGGGCCACGCAGGGGCGTGCACTGAGGAATGCCGGAGTGGCCGCATGCCTGCTTTATGTCGGAACCGACTTTCTCCTGCGTCCCGCTTTCGGAAATACCGGGGTCTGGTCGGCCTTCCTGACCATGTATGTCTGGCGGGCGGTCGCGTTAGGCGTTTACCTGCCCTCGCTCATCCGCCAGACGGTTAGCGGAACGCCGCCCCCACAGCCTGCTCCACACTCGTGAAGCCATCGGCATAGAGCAGGGCGGCCAGTTCGCGGTTGATGTCGGCCACCAGGCCCGGC
Source organism: Henriciella aquimarina (assembly GCF_002088975.1). Classification (GTDB taxonomy): domain Bacteria; phylum Pseudomonadota; class Alphaproteobacteria; order Caulobacterales; family Hyphomonadaceae; genus Henriciella; species Henriciella aquimarina. Next base: position 18,352 of record NZ_NCST01000116.1, on the reverse strand, counting down.
CCGTGATAGACCAGCGCGGAGTAGAGCTGGACGGCATGAGCCCCGGCCCGGATCTTTGCATAGGCATCCGCGCCGCTCGCGATGCCGCCGGCGCCGATCAGGTCGAACTCACCCAATAGTTCTGAGGCGATGGCGCGCAGGACTTCTGTCGAAAGCTCGAAAAGCGGAGCCCCGGAGAGCCCGCCGGCTTCGGACTTGTGCGCATTCTGCAGGCTCTCTGGCCGCTCAAGCGTCGTGTTTGAGATGATCAGCCCGGCGAGCCAATGACCGGGTCCGCGAACGACTTCTATGACATCGCGAATGGCCCGTTCGTCGAGATCCGGCGCAAGCTTCAGGAAGACCGGTTTCGAGTCTTCTTCCTCAAGGCGGCCCTCATCTTTCAACTCTTGCGCATAGGCGTCCTGGGCTCTGTTTCGGGCTGTGCCGCAACGCTCCAGAAGTTCTTCCAGCGCGCCTTTGTCCTGTAGCCCACGCAGGCCCGGTGTGTTGGGCGAAGAGATATTGATTGTGATGTAGCGGGCATAGGGATAGACGGCCTCGATCCCGGCCTCATAGTCGCCGATCCGGTCTTCGCTGTCCTTGTTGGCCCCGACATTGGCTCCGATCGGGGAGAGACGGCTGGAGGCTTTACGAATGCGGGCGGTGAAGGCGCGCAGCCCGTCATTGTTGAAGCCCATCCGGTTGATGACGGCTTCATCCTCGGGCAGGCGGAACAGGCGCGGCTTTGGATTGCCCTCCTGCGGTCGCGGCGTAACCGTGCCGCACTCGACAAAGCCGAACCCGAAGCGCAGCATCTGTTCGAAAACTTCGGCATTCTTGTCGAAGCCGGCGGCGAGACCGACCGGATTGAAGAGCTGCAAATTGGCGTGTGGCAGCTTGACCGGTGTGTTCCACTGGATCGGGCTGATCCGCGGGAGACCGACACCAAGTCTAAGGCTTTTGATGGTGGCCTTGTGGGCTGCCTCGGGGGGTAGAGCGGCAACGAGCTTGCTTCCGAAATCGGCGAGGGACATCAGCGAAGCGCCTCCGGCAGGACCGGATTGCCATCGGGTCCGGTATCGAGCGCCCAATGCCGCCGGGCGTCACTGAGGCGTAGCGTACCGTAGAGATGAGGGAAGAGCTGGCCACCGCGCGACTCCTCCCACTTCACGTTGCCGCCCAGGCTTTCCGAGACGAATTCGTAGAGGTGCACGCCGGACTGACCGGCATAATGCAGGCCCAATGTCTCTGCGACCTGCTCCTTGGAGGAGAGATGGACATAGCCGTCGCGTGCATCGAGATCGGTGTCGGTGTGGCCGAGTTCGCGGGCGCGCGCATCGTCGTTTGCACTCAATATCTTGTAGACATGGGTCTCTATGATCATGAATCGGCTTGAAACAGGGTTTTTGCGATCCGGCAAGATGGCAGGTTGCTAGGTATTTATTCCTATGGTAGGAATTGCCTGACCATGGAGAAGACGGATGCGGCATTCAGAGGTCTGGCGCGGGATCGATTTGCTGGCGGAGCGCAATGGGCTCAGTGCCTCGGGCCTGGCCCGGCTGGCCGGCCTCGATCCGACGATTTTCAACCCTTCCAAACGCCAGGCCAAGGATGGCCGGCCGCGCTGGCCTTCGACGGAAAGCATCTCGCGCGCCCTTGAGGCCGTCGGCGCCGGGATGGATGATTTTGCAGCCCTTATCGAGGGACGGCGCGGCGCCACGGCGCCCCTGATCGGGCTGGCCCAGGCCGGGGCCGATGGCTTCTTCGACGATGCCGGTTTCCCTGTCGGGGGCAGTTGGGACGAGGTCCGCTTTCCCGGTCTTGGGGACGAACCGGTCTACGCCCTGGAGATTTCCGGTGACAGTATGGAGCCAGCCTATCGTGCCGGGGATCGTATCATTGTCGCGCCCGGCGCGCAGTTGCGGAAGGGGGACCGGGTGGTCGCCAAGACGGTGGAAGGCGAAGTCATGGCCAAGGTGCTCGGCCGTCAGAGCGAACGCCAGGTTGAGCTGATTTCGCTCAATCCGGATCATCCGGTGCGGACCTTCAAGCCGGCCGATCTCCTCTGGCTGGCACGTATCCTCTGGGTCAGCCAGTAGGTCCTGTGAGGATGTTATGCGTTCGCAGGCGCAGCACATTATCCGCTTGCCCTTGGCGCAGTCCATGTGCAAACCAAATCCGTGATGGATTGGGACAAATTGAAATCTTTTCACGCGGCTGCCGAAGCGGGCAGCCTGACCGCTGCCGGTGAAAGGCTGGGGATTTCCCAGTCTGCCGTGTCGCGTCAGATTTCAGCGCTTGAGGAGCAACTGGCTGTTTCGCTGTTCCAGCGGCACGCGCGCGGACTGGTGCTGACGGATGCCGGTCATACGCTCCATCGCTCAACCATGGACATGGCGGCGGCCGCCCAGACGGCGAATGCCGCCTTGCGCGACCAGCAGGATGTCGCCCAGGGCGACCTGACCGTGACGGCGCCGATCGCCTTCGGCTCGACCTGGCTGGTGCCGCGGCTTGGCAATTTCATCAACTCCAATCCCGGTATGCAGATCGACCTGCGCCTCGATGATGGCGAGCAATACGATCTGCTCAAGCTCGAAGCCGAGTGTGCGATCCGGCTCTGGGCGGCGGACAAGTCCGACCTCATCCAGCGCAAGCTGGGCACGGTGGCGACGAATCTCTATGCTTCGCCGGAATATCTGAAAGCGCATGGTACACCGCGCACGCCGCAGGATCTCGATAATCACCGCATCATCGGTTACGGCACCGGCATTTCGCCGCTGGACGCGATGAGCTGGGCCCAACGGGTCGGTCGTGACGATACACTGCCGCGGCGGGCGATCCTGACAGTCAGCAACGTGCCGGCCATGCTGCGCGCCGTCGAGGCCGGTGTCGGTATTGCCGATCTGCCGGACTATATGGCCAGCGCTGTTCCCCGGCTTGTGCGCATCCTGCCGGAGCATACCGGGCCGAGCTTTGATCTTTACTTCGTCTATCCCAGCGATCTGAAGCGGTCGAAGCGTATTGCCGCGTTCCGGGACTTTCTGACGGCCGAAGTGGATGCCATTCGGCGAGAGAGCTTGCATCTTCGCGCAAGCTAACCGCTGCTTTCATGCGTAATTGCATGCCTTGCTTACGGAATCGCAACTTGGCTTAGCCGGTGCCAGCTCTTAGGTCACGCGTATGCCTAGGTTCCGGCTTTAGCACATCATCCTCCGATTGTGCGTTTCCTCCCTCCAAATAGGAACCGAACTTGATAAGCCCGGCGCGATATTTCGCAGCCGGGCTTTTTTTCGCTTTGAATTGTGAGGGAAGTGCGGGCCTAGAGGCTGGCCCGCAGCATCCAGGCAGCTTTTTCCGCAGCGGCTGCCCGCTGGGTCATCAGATCGGCGGTGACAGCGTCGTCGCCAGCTTCGGCAGCGTTCACGCCATCGCGTGCAACCTGTGCAATGGTCTCATGGCCGCGGACGAGATTGTTGATCATGTCCTCGGCGTCCGGCACGCCATTATCAGGCTTGATGGTGGCGTAGGAGGCAATCTCATCACTGGAGGCCGGCGCGAATTCCCCAAGCGCACGGATACGTTCGGCGAGTTCGTCGAGCGCCTGCCACAGCTCGGTGTATTGCTGCATGAACAGCTCGTGCAGCGCCTTGAAGCGCGGCCCGGTTACGTTCCAGTGATAGCCATGCGTCTTGAAGTAGAGCGCATAGGTTTCACCCAGAACTTTCCTGAGAGCCTCGATCGAGGCGGCGCGGTCTTTTTTGTCCAGTCCAACATCAACAGTCATAGGTCACTCCTTCAGATCATCTTATGCCGCATAGATGGGGAAGATCATATAAATTCCCAATCGACTATGCCTTCAATATAGATAGGTAAAATCTATATTGAAAATGATTTTCATTTTTCGAGCCTATTTCAGAGCAGCGCAGAATCGGTGGATGCGTTTCATGGCTTCCTCGAGCGCTTCTGTCGCGGTCGCATAGGAAATCCGGAAAGCCGGAGAAAGCCCGAAAGCCTCCCCGAACACTACGGCGACTTGTTCCTCTTCCAGGAGGGCTGCGGCGAAATCCTTGTCGGAATTGATCAGCGTGCCCTTCGGCGAAGATTTACCGATAACCCCGGCGCAGCTCGGATAGACATAGAAGGCGCCTTCCGGCGTGGCGCAGGACAGACCTTCACAGTCGTTCAGGGCCTTCACGACGAGATCGCGGCGCGATTTGAACACCTTGTTGCGTTCGGCAAGGAAGCTGTGATCGCCGTTCAGGGCGGCCACACTCGCCCACTGGCTGATCGAGCAGGGGTTCGAGGTCGACTGGGTCATGATCTTGCGCATGGTCGCGATCAGCTTTTCCGGCCCACCAGCAAAGCCGATCCGCCAGCCGGTCATGGCATAGGCCTTGGATACGCCGTTCATGGTCAGCGTGCGGTCGTAGAGGCCGGGCTCGACCTGGGCGATCGTCCAGTAATCGAAGCCGTCATAGACCAGGTGCTCATACATGTCGTCGGTGAGGATCCAGACATGCGGATGCTTCAGCAGCACGTCGGCGAGCGCACGCAGCTCGTCCTTGGTATAGGCGGCGCCGCTGGGATTGGACGGAGAGTTGAGGATCAGCCACTTCGTGTTGGGAGTGATCGCCTGCTCCAGCGCGTCGGGTGAAAGCTTGTAGTTCGAATTCGGCCCGCACTGGACGAAAACCGGGTCGCCGCCCGCCAGGCGCGCCATATCCGGATAGCTGACCCAGTAGGGCGCCGGCACGATGACCTCGTCGCCCGGATTGAGCGTCGCCATGAAAGCATTGAAGATCACGGTCTTGCCGCCCGGGGAGACGTTGATCTGCGCGGGCGTGTAGTCGAGGTCATTGTCGCGCTTGAATTTCGCGCAGATCGCCTCTTTCAGCTCCGGAATGCCATCGGCCGGCGTGTACTTCGTCTTGCCGTCCCAGATTGCCTTGACGGCGGCTTCTTTCACATGGTCGGGTGTGTCGAAGTCAGGCTCGCCAGCACCGAGGCCGATCACATCAATACCGGCCCGTTTCATTTCGCCAGCCTTGGCTGTCACGGCAAGCGTGGCAGACGGCTGAACACGTTCAACGGCGCGGCTCAGTGTGATGTCGGAAGCCATCGGCAAATCTCCTTTATGTTTGGCGCAATGCATAGGTCTGCGCGTGCAGGCGCGCAAGATGCCGAAGTGCCCCCGCTGAGGCCAGGGGGCGGAGGGGTTTCAAAATTTCAGGGCCCGTGTTTACCGCTCATTCGCCGTTTTTTGATACATCATCTGCCAGTTTTGGCTTGCCCGTAAGGGCGAAGGGATTGGAAGATGAGGCGATGAGCGCACTGGGAACGCTCTACCACCGTCTCGAGGATGAGGCGCTGCATTACTGGGGCGAGATCCTGCATTGGCTCTCGCGGCGCAGCGATGCCGAACAACTTGTTATTGCCTGTGTTTTCATCCTGCTTCTGCTTGGATTGATCATCCGCATGTCGATGCGCGGAAAGGACCCTGGCAGTACCGGGCGCCAATTCGGCGGATCGATCGTACTGGTCATGATCTTTGCGTTCGGCATCGGCTGGATGATCGATGCCGGGGCAGGCCGGTTCTCCTTCCTGTTCAGCTGACTGAGGGTGCGGCTAGGCGAGCGCGCGGGGAGCGCCTAGATTACCGCCCATGCCGGACACTGCCTCATCACAACCCGCAAAGCGCGGCGTCGATGTCATCAAGGACAATCTGAAGCGCCTGCCGGCGAAGCCGGGCGTCTATCGCATGTTCGGTGCGAAGGATGAGGTGCTCTATGTCGGGAAGGCTCGAAACCTGAAGGCCCGCGTGTCGAACTATGCCCGACTTGGCGGGCATACCCAGCGCATCGCGGCCATGATCGCCCTGACGGCGCGCATGGAGTTTGTCGTTACCGAAAGCGAAACCGAAGCGCTGCTCCTGGAAGCCAGCCTGATCAAGTCGCTTAAACCCCGTTTCAATATTCTGCTGCGCGACGACAAGTCCTTCCCGTATATCCTTATCCGGCGCGATCATGACTATCCGCAAATCCTGAAATATCGCGGTTCCAAACAGGACAGGGGTGACTATTTCGGCCCCTTTGCCAGCGCCAACGCCGTCACCCGCACGCTCGACACGCTGCAGAAGGCTTTCCTGCTGCGGACCTGCGAGGATAGTGTCTTCTCGGTGCGCAACCGGCCCTGCATGCTGCACCAGATAAAGCGCTGCTCCGCGCCCTGCGTCGGGCTTGTCAGCGACGAGGAATATGCCCGCCTCGCCGACCAGGCGGCCGATTTTCTCAAAGGCAAGGGCGTGGACCTGCAGGCGCAGCTGGCCTGCGAAATGGAGGAGGCCGCCGAGGCGATGGATTTCGAACGCGCGGCCACATTGCGCGACCGGATCCGGGCGCTTGCTCATGTGCGGGCCCAGCAGGACGTCAATCCCGACGGGATCGAGGAAGCCGACATCTTTGCCATTGCCATGGAGGGCGGCCAGTCCGCCGTGCAGGTCTTCTTCATCCGGGCGGGGCAGAACTGGGGGGCGAGCATCCACTTCCCGCGACATGAAAAGGAACAGACAGCGGCTGAAATCCTCTCCGCTTTCCTTGTCCAGTTCTATGACAAGCGGCCCCCGCCCAAGCTGGTTCTCACCAATGAGGTGCCTGACCAGGCCAGCCTCATCGCCGATGCGCTGGAGCTGAAATCCGATCGCAAGGTCGAGATCCGTACGCCGCAGCGGGGCGACAAGCGCGAGCTTGTGGCCCAGGCTAGCCGCAATGCGGCCGAGGCGCTGTCGCGCAAGCTCTCCGAAACGGCGAGCCAGCAGCGCCTGCTGAAGGATCTGGCGAAGACCTTCGACCTCGCTGAGCCGCCAAAACGTGTCGAGGTCTATGACAACAGTCACATCCAGGGCACGAATGCCGTGGGCGGCATGGTGGTGGCCGGCCCGGAAGGCTTCATCAAGGGCCAGTACCGCAAGTTCAATATCAAGGATGCTGCGCTCGAGCCCGGCGATGATTATGGCATGATGCGCGAAGTTATGCGGCGACGGTTCAAGCGTCTTCTGAAAGAGGCTGATGAGGCCGGTGTGGCGATTGCCGAGCTCGAGACCTATCCGGATCTTGTGCTCATTGATGGCGGGCTCGGCCAGCTGAGTGCGGTGGTCGAAACCCTGCGGGAGCTGAACCTGACGCCAGATGATGTCACGCTTGTCTCCATCGCCAAGGGACCGGACCGCAATGCCGGGCGGGAGAAATTCTTTCGCCCGAATCATGCCCCCTTTACATTGCCTCCGGACACACCTGTGCTGTACTATTTGCAGCGTCTGCGCGATGAGGCGCACCGCTGGGCCATCGGGGCCCACAGGTCGAAAAGATCCTCGGATATCAAGGCTTCACCACTGGATGAGATTGACGGGATCGGCCCGGCGCGCAAGAAAGCTCTTCTGCACCGGTTCGGATCGGCGAAGGGGGTCTCGCGTGCGAAACTTGCAGATCTGGAACATGTCGAGGGCATCAATCGCGCCCTCGCCGAGCGTATCTACGGTCATTTCAATGGAGGATAGGCTGTCGTGGGGCTGAGCTGGTTGCCCAATGCCGTAACGATTGCCCGGTGCGTTCTGGCCATCTGGGTGGGCTATGCGATTCTGCAGCTCGATATAGACCTGCGCGGCGGACGCGAGGCCGGGCTGTGGCTGTTCGTGCCTTTTGTGGTTTTCACCCTGACGGCAGCAAGTGACTGGCTCGACGGCGCCTTGGCCCGCAAGCTCGACGCCGAGTCGCGTTTCGGTGCCCGTATTGACCCGATTGCCGACAAGCTGCTTGCTGCGTCGAGTCTCCTGGCGCTCTGCTATATTGAGCGTTGGGCGCTTTATATTGCCATTCCGGCGCTTGCCATCATCGTGCGCGACTTCCTGCTCACCGCAATGCGTGAGGCGCTCGGCAATCCGAGTACCCTGAAAGTCAGCAATGCGGCCAAGTGGAAGACCACTATTGTACTGACCTCCATCGGCGGCCTTTTGTTCGGCGCCGCTGTCAGCGAATATGCCCACCACGCCCCTGAATTCTCACCGCTGTGGTTGGTAACGCGCGGCCTGCTTCTCGCCGGCATTGCCGGCCTCTGGTTTGCTGCGCTGCTCTCGGTGATGACGGCCATCAACTATGTTTCTGCCGCGGCGCGCCCTGGCCGCTAAACCCCGGCTGAATACCCATCTGATCACGATCCCGTCATCCCTGACCCAGCCACATTGCTCGGGAAAATTACACCTTTTACGAAAGCGTCAATCGTAACGGGAGATGTGAGACGACGTGGGTGACGCGTTAAGAATCGGGCCGTTGGTTCTGCCATACGACCGGCTGCTTGCCGTCGTCCTGATCTGGGCATTCCTGCTCGTCGCCTCCGTTCTTGCCGGGCGCGGTCAGCGCCGGCTGCCGCAGACGGCCCTGATTGCGCTGATCGTAGGGCTGGCGGCCGCGCGACTGACCTATGTCGGCCTTAACTGGCAAGCCTTTGCGGTGGCGCCGCTGAGCATCCTTGCCGTCTGGCAGGGTGGTTTCACACTTTGGGCCGGGATTGCCGCGGCTGGTCTCGTCATATTTGTGCGGGAAGGCTTGCGCCGGTCTGGCGCCGTCTTGTTTGTCTCTGCGCTCGCGCTTGCCGCTGTGCAGACGCTTGTCGCGAGCACAGTACTGACCTCCCCGCCGAAGCCGTTCCCGCAGGATCTGACGCTGGCCACGATGGAAGGCACGCCGGTCAGCCTGGACAGCCTGCGCGGGCGCCCTTTTGTCATTAACCTCTGGGCCACCTGGTGTCCGCCATGCCGGCGCGAGATGCCCATGCTTGTCGAGGTCGCATCAGGGTCTGATATCCCCATCCTGCTCGCCAATCAGGGCGAAGGCGTCGACGCGATCCGGCAGTATTTCGAGGAGGAGGGCTGGGAGGAAGACACGGTGTTCCGCGATCCGGGTCTTGTCCTGCAATCGGCAACAGGGTCACCCATCCTGCCATCGACGTTGTTTGTGGACGCTGACGGTATGATTACGCGTATCCATACCGGCGAGCTTTCCCGGGCGGGCCTTCTCAACGCGCTCAAGTCACTCAGGAGACCTGAATGAAAATCCTATCCATGTTCGCCGCCGTTCTGGTCGCGCTGGCACTCGCGGGGGCGGCGCCAGTGGCTGCTCAGACGGGCGGGTCCAATGAGGCCGCCTCGGAAAATGGACAGAAGAGCGATGCAGAGCGCATACGCGATGCCATCCAGAACGACCCTCTGGCACCTACCATCGAGCCCGAAAATCATGACGTCACCATCGTCATGTTCACCGACTATCAGTGCCCCTACTGCCGCCGCATGCATTCAACGCTTCAGGAGCTGTTGAAGGAGGATGACAAGGTAAAGCTCGTCTACCGCGACTGGCCTATTTTTGGCGGGGCTTCAGACAGGGCGGCGAAGGCGGCTATCGCGTCACAATATCAGGGCAAGTATGCCGCCTTCAACGATGCCTTGATGCGGGCGACAGGAAAGCTTTCCTCGCGGGCGATCCGTGATGCCGCTGACGAGGCGGGCGTCGACTGGGTGCAGCTTCAGGTCGACATGAAGGCGCATGAAGACGAGATCGACGCCCTGCTTGATCGCTCACGCAAGCAGGCGGCCCTTCTTGGCTTCACGGGAACGCCCGGCCTGCTTATTGGACCGTTCCGGATCGCCGGTGCGCTGGATGCCGAAAATCTGCGGGAAGCGGTGAAAGCGGCGCGCGGCGAGAATGCTTCCGACTAGTCTCTACCAGTGGCCGTCATTCCCGCCATCGGCGTAGAGTTCCGCCAGGCGCCGCCCGGTGCCAGGGGTGACATCGTGGGGTGGGGAAAGCGGGTCGGCCCAGATGCGCTCGGCAATCTCGCCGGCGCTGTCGGTTGCGCAGGCCGTCCAGCCATCCGCCACGACCCGATAGAGCACGACATGATCGTTCCGGAAGACGCGGTGATTGGAATAGATGCCGATGAGTCTTGGTGGGCCCGACGGCTGGACGCCGGCTTCCTCGGCCAGTTCGCGCTCAAGCGCATAGAGGGCTGTCTCGCCGCGCTCGACGCCGCCGCCGGGAAAGAAGAGGCCTTTCGTATAGGTGTGGCGGACCAGCAGGACCTGGCCTTCGGCATTTTCCACCACCCCACGCACGCCGAGCGTCATCGGCCGACTCAGTCTGAACCAGGTCTGGAAAAGACGGGTCCGGATGGATGACATGGGAGAAGCTCCAGTGAAATGAGGGCTCGCCAAAGGCCACAACACAGTCTATCACGCGCCACAACAGAGTAATTCAGGGGAAGGGCTCATCATGTACGCTCTTATTGCTATCGCCGTTACGGTTGCCATCTTCGGTCTGCTCAATCTGATCGACTATCGCCGCCTCGACTAGAAAGACATCCGGGTGACGCTTGCCTGATACAGGACTCCTTGCAGCCCTCATCGGCGGCCTCGTCATTCTTGCCCTTGCTGGCGATTTTCTTGTCAGCGGTGCCGTGGGGCTTGCCCGGCGTATGGGCGTCTCGCCCCTCGTGGCCGGGATCCTGATTGTCGGCTTTGGCACCTCGGCCCCGGAAATGGTCGTCTCCTTCGACGCCGCCCGACAGGGCACACCCGGCCTTGCCCTGGGCAATATCGTCGGCTCGAACATCGCCAATGTCTGGATGGTGCTGAGCGCGCCGGCCTTGCTGATGCCCTTTGTGGTGCACCAATTCGGCGTGCGCCGCTCCTATTGGTGCATGCTGGTGATCACGGCTGCCTGGATCGCCTGGACGGCCTATTTCCCGCTGACGCCGCTCTTCGGCCTCGGGCTTCTGGTGGCATTGGCGGTCTACTCCCTGCTCATGATCTGGTGGACCTCAGATGCCCTGAAGAAGGGGATCGATGTCGGTCTCGACGATGATGACCACATGAACACCTTCGCCATGTGGGCCTGCCTGCTGGTAGGGATTGTCGGTCTGCCCATCGGGGCGCATCTGATCGTCGATGGCGGCACCGGGATCGCGCGCCAGTATGACGTACCGGAAGAAGTTATCGGTCTGACCCTGCTGGCGATCGGGACCTCCCTGCCGGAACTCGGCGCGGGCCTGGCCGCGACCTTCCGCAAACGGGGTGAGGTGGTGATCGGCAATGTGATCGGGTCGAACATCTTCAACCTGGCGGGGGCGGGGGCGATTGTCTCTCTCTTCGGTCCGACGCAGCCGGCGCCGACCTTCATCCAGTTTGACCATTGGGCCATGGCGCTCGCGGCGGTCACACTCGGTCTCTTCGTCGTTCCCAAGACCAAGATCACACGGCTCGCGGCGCTTGCCATGGCGCTCGTCTATTGCATTTACCTCTATGGGCTGGTGAACGGCTGGAACGTAACAGGTGAAGTGGAAGGACTGATTGGCTGACTTGGCAGACCTACCCAAACGTGCCCTGATCACTGGTGCCGGCAAGCGTATCGGGCGGGCGCTGGCTGAAGCGCTGGGCGAGGACGGCTGGGCGGTGGCGGTGCATTATCGCTCTTCGGCCAAAGGCGCGGAGGAAACCGCTGCCGCGATCGAGGCCGCGGGCGGCATCGGCGGCATCGTGCAGGGCGATCTTACGGAGGAAAAGGACCTCTCGGCCCTCATTCCGATGGCGGCGCACAGGCTCGGTGGTCCGCTTGGCTTGCTGGTCAACTCTGCTTCGACTTTCGAGGACGATACTGCCCTCGATCATGACCGCCAGAGCTGGGACCTGCATTTCGACACCAATCTGCGCGCGCCCATCGCGCTTGCGCAAGCGTTTGCGAAAGCGCTCCCGGCTGACCAGAAAGGGCTTGTCATCAATCTGATCGACCAGCGTATCTGGAAGCTCAATCCGCAATTCTTCACTTACACGCTGTCCAAGGCCGCGCTCTTTTCGGCTACGCAGACGCTTGCCCAGGCGCTCGCGCCGAGCATCCGCGTCAACGGCATTGGCCCCGGGCCGACGCTCAAGAGCGTGCATCAGAGCGAAGACGAGTTCGAGGCCGAACGCCGCGCCACGCTGACGGGTGAGGGCTCAAGGCCGGAAGAGATCGTGCGGGCCATGCGCTACCTCATCGCGGCGGACAGCGTGACGGGGCAGATGATCGCCCCGGATGGCGGCCAGCATTTGATGTGGCAGACACCGGATACCCAGGTCTGATGGACTTTTCTTCCGATACGGCCGCCCCGGCGCATCCCGCAGTGATCGAGGCCCTTGCCAGGGTCAATGAGGGCAATCAGCCGAGCTATGGCAATGATTCCGTGACCGGGGATCTGAGGGCTTCGTTGGCGCGGGTCCTGGAGACCGACGATTTCGACTATTGGCTTTGCGCATCCGGCACAGCCTCGAATGCGCTGGCGCTTTCCTGTCTCTGCCCGCCGACAGGCGCTGTGCTTTGCCACGAAGAAGCCCATATCGCGCGCGACGAGCGCGGGGCGCCGGAATTCTTCTCTGGGGGAGGCAAGCTCCAGCTGCTCGGCGGGGATGGCGCGCAGATTGATGAGGCGGTCTTGCGGGAGGCGCTGGCGCGAATTGATCCGGGCTTTGTCCATGAGACGCCGGCCCAGGTCCTGTCGCTGACCAATCTGACGGAAAACGGGACGGCTTATCCGGTGGAGCAGATCCGCCACTACGCTTCGCTGGCGCATGAAGCGGGGCTGAGTGTTCACCTGGATGGTGCGCGGCTGGCCAATGCGCTTGTCCATACCGGTGCGACGGCGGCCGAGATGAGCTGGAAGGCTGGCGTGGATGTTCTTTCGCTTGGCCTGACCAAGACCGGTGCAATCGGTTGCGAGATCATCATCCTCTTCGGTCAGACCCGGTCAAAATTTGCCGAGTTGAAGGCACGCGCAAAACGCTCAGGCCATATGCCGCCCAAGATGCGTTACCTCGCCGCCCAGGCTATTGCCATGTTCGAGGGTGATCTCTGGCTATCCCTGGCTGCGACGGCCAATCAGCGGGCCCGGCAGGTCAGCGATGCTCTCTGTCGCCATTCCGGAACGCTGTTGGTCCATCCCGTCCACGGCAACGAAATTTTCGCGAGGATGGATGATGGGCTCGCGTCTTCGCTGCGAGAGGCTGGCGCAACCTTCTATCCATGGCCGGGTGGCAGCTATCGTCTCGTGACGGGCTGGAATACACCGGAAACCGTTATCGATACGATTGGGTCACTCTAGCCCGCTGCCTTCCGGGTCATGCTTCAGGCCGTTGCGCATCCAGTTCCGGATCAGCTGGAAATACTGCGTCTCGTCGATCGGGGTGTGTTCTTTCCCATCCAGCAGCTCCTGGTGAACGATCATGAACATTGAGGATGAGAGAAGCATCATGGCGGCGGTGCGCGCAGTCTGCTCGGTTGCGGGGCCGCCTTCCGTTTTCAGGAGACGTTGAGCCAGGGCATCGAGGCTCGGTTCAACGATCTGTTCCAGATAGGCCTTGCGCACGGCCGGATCGACCATGCTTTCCCGGATCATGAAGGCCTGGGCCTCAATGAAGATGGTTTCGTTCCGGAAGCTGTGCAGCAGCCTGTGATAGTCCTCCAGGGAGGCGTTGATACCGTCCCCGGACTGTCGCGTCGCTTCGCGCATGAATTCAGATTTTTTGTGAAAATGCCCGATCAAAGCGATGATGAGGCCGCTGCGGTCCTTGAAGTAATGACGGAGCGTCGGCTCAGAAACAGCCGCAGCAATGGCAAGTTGTCGGAAGGAGGGCAGCTCGTTGCTCTTCTCCAGGACGTACGCTTCAACTTTATCCAGAAGGGCCTGCCGTTTTTCGGCGAAATCCTGATTTCTGACCCCGCTCGGTCTTGGCATTGACTATCCCATCTCGAATCTCGGCCAGGATGAACAATAGGTAATGTTTGTCGGTCTGACAAAATCAAATGTCAGACCGAGCTCGTCGAGAGGCAATCGGGTTTACTGAACGAGGACCGCTCGGTTGCACCTTGCGTCGTGGACCCAGATGTCTGCCTCCCCCAGTCCTATACCAAGAACTGACGTCAGGTTGAAGAGAACATCGTCCAGGGGCTTTGCGGCTTCAGCCAGAACGGCGCCGACAATGGATCCGATAAGCTCCGGCGAGGCCAGGCTCACAATGCGCAGGTCGACATCGAGTTCAAGATCGCGCACGGCCGATTCAAGGGCTTCCTGGAGGACATCACGGCTGCCAACCGTTTTCGGGGTGCCGCTCCCGATATCGTCCTTGTAAAAGCGCAGGGTTTGCCAGTCCGAAGAAACCATTTTCGACTGCGCCTGAGCCCGCACGTTGACCAGGCGGGTCGAGAGTATGTTTGCCGGTTCGAACCGGGGCACGTCGTTGAAGCTCTCAATATCATCTTCATGATCGGCAATGCGCAGCGTCAGGATGCCCGGACGTACGGCGACATCCACCCGGTCGGGCTCCTTCTCTCCGCTGCGGCAGACGATGTTGGTAATCTCTGCCTCTGCGGATGCGATCTCAAGGTGAACTGGCAGGTGGATTATTTCGTGTGACAGAAGCCCGTCTCCACCGACACTGGCCTTCAGGAAAAGGCGTGTCTGCACGGTCGAGACGATGGCGCGTTTCTCTTGTGAAAAGGAAAACCAGCTAGCGGATTTCGGGCGCTCACCCACCAGCAGACTGGCCCGCAGCGCCGCAAGTCCTGGAACGTCTGCGCCCAGATCAATGTCGATCTGATTGGCTCCATTGGACAGCACTGCCCCGGCCATCAGCATCTGCATGGCCTTTGCGTTGAGGTCGAGGCCCTTGGTCGGACTGCCAAGGTCGACCGTTCCAACCGAACCGAGATCAAACAGGGCCGAGAGCGGAACCGTCAGCTGCGCGAGATCCGGAGACCGGGCCAGCTTTCCAAGCGCCGCCGTCGCATTGACTGAATCCTCGGAGGCTGCCGCGATGGCTCGGGCATAGTCCGCAAGGCTGACATCGGCCTCAAGGACATCGTCATATGTCACTGCGCTCAGGTCGAGGTCGCTTGCGAGCGCTTCGAAAGTCTTGAGGAGATCGACATCGGCGTCCGCCAGACCGCGATAATCCATCACGGTCAGGTCAATCGTGGAGCCCGTAAGGCCGCTGAGCAACTTGTTGAGCAGGCCATCATTCAGGCTTAACAGGCGGGAGCCGACGGTAACGCCCGCTTCGGCTGTGACGGCGGCGATCCCGGTAGCGGAAATCGAACGGTGCCGAGGGTCGAAGAAGGCAAAATATTTTCCAGACTTTTCCTTCAGCGTTACCCTTACGGCGTTCGGCGCGGTCTCACTGGGCACGAAACGTTCACTGTATCCGCGCTTGGGGTCTGGCTGGTAGTGACCGGTCTGCACCGTTACGTGGTGGCGCAGTTTGCGGCGTGTCTTCCGGTCGAGCTTGCCATCATGGCTCTGTTCGCGGTTGACCCCGCCAAAGCCATTGTCGGCCAGTGTCCTCAACGCAACGCCCCTGGCATTGTCGATATCGCTCACGGCCGCGATGGCGGAGATATCGGCAAGACCTTGCATTTCGCGTTTCTGGCTGGCCATCACGCTGGTGTCGACGGTCAGGGCGGCCATGATGGCTGCGATGGGCGCAAACATGGCGATGATCATCGCGGTATTGCCAGAGTGGTTTCCGAAAAACTGGCTGGCTCGGCGATAGAGAGAGCTTGCAAACATGTCAGAACCCTCCCGTGCGAATAACGGATTGGCGCTTGATCGTGCGCTCCGGCAGCGGCAAGCCGCCATAGAGGTTCCAGACGGGCAGCTGTGACGCGTCATAGGAGACTGTTACGGTGAGGATGCTGTCTTCGCCCTCAGGCTGGTCCACCGTGACGTTCAGATAGTCGTCATTGAGAAGGCCGTCCTGGGACAGGTGAGAACGGCGGTGCAAAATTAGACCACGGTAGCGCCGTCGTATTGGCGGTGCGGGCGGCGTAAAAGTCGTCCACTTTTTCCCTTCTTGCGGCAGCAGGGAGGGCGAGGAGATTTACACCGTGGAACTTTATCTGAAGGTCAGGCTGGCGCGCAGCGAGGGGATGAGCCAGCGGGATCTGGCGCGCCATTTCAACATATCGCGCGACAGCGTTCGCAAGATGTTGGCGTTCTCATCGCCGCCGGGATACCGGCGCACGAAGGAGATCAAGCGTCCCAAGCTTGATGGGTTCAGCGAGATCATCGACGGCTGGCTTGAAGAGGACAAGAAGTTGCCTCGCAAGCAGCGCCACACAGCGAAGCGGATCCACGAGCGGCTCAAGGCGGAACACGAGTTCACCGGCGGCTATACGATTATCAAGGACTACGTTCGGCAGCGTGAACGACGCACCCGTGAGATGTTCGTGCCGCTGGCGCATCCGCCGGGCCATGCGCAAGCCGATTTTGGCGAAGCGTTGGTTGTGATCGGGGGTGTCGAACAAAAGGCCCACTTCTTCGTCCTGGATTTGCCGCACAGCGATGCCTACTTCGTGCGGGCCTATCCGGCGGCGACGGCGGAGGCCTGGATGGACGGGCATGTGCATGCCTTTGCCTTCTTTGGCGGGGTGCCTCTGTCGGTTCTCTATGACAACGACCGTTGCCTGGTCTCGAAGATCCAGCCGGATGGGACACGGGTCCGCGCGACGCAGTTCAGCGGATTGCTGTCGCACTACCTGTTCCGAGACCGCTACGGGCGGCCGGGCAAAGGGAATGACAAGGGCAATGTCGAGGGGATGGTGGGCTACGTGCGCCGCAACCACATGGTGCCGATCCCCCACTTCCCGGATTGGGAGAGCTTCAACGCCTACCTTGAAGAGCAGTGCCGTGCCCGTCAGGGCGACACCTTGCGTGGGCACACGGAGATGATCGGCGCGCGCCTGCAGCGGGATCTGGCCGAGATGCGCCCCTTGCCAGCCGCCCCCTTTGAGGCCTGCGCACAGGCCAGCGGCCGGGTGAGCTCCCAGTCTTTGGTCCGCTACAACACCAACGATTACTCGGTCCCCGTGGCCTATGGCCATCAGGATGTGTGGGTGCGGGCCTATGTCGATCAGGTGGTGATTGGCTGCCGTGGGGACGTGATCGCACGCCATCCGCGGTGCTACGCGCGCGAGGACATGGTGTTCGATCCGATCCACTACCTCCCGCTGATCGAACGCAAGATCAATGCTTTGGATCAGGCTGCGCCCCTTGCGGAGTGGGACTTGCCAAAAGAGTTCGACACGCTGCGCCGCCTGATGGAAGCGCGCATGCTGAAGATAGGGCGCCGCGAGTATGTCCAGGTGCTGCGTCTTCTGGAGACCTTCGGCATGGAGGAGCTACACGCCGCCGTAAAGCAGGCCCTGAAGATGGGCGCGGTCGGCTTTGATGCTGTGAAGCATCTGGTTCTGTGTCAGGTCGAGAAGCGGCCACCACGGCTCGACCTCGACGTGTACCCCTACCTGCCACGGGCGCGGGTCGAGACGACCTCAGCGGCCAGCTACATGTCCCTGATGTCGGAGGCTGCGGAATGACCCATGCCCCCGAAATCCTGCTGGAGCATCACCTCAAGAGGCTGAAGCTTCCGACATTCCTGCGTGAGTATCAGAAGGTGGCGCGCCAATGCGCCGCCGAGGGCTTGGACCATGTCCAGTTCCTGACGCGCCTGGTCGAACTGGAGCTGATCGATCGCGAGCGACGGATGGTCGAGCGCCGCATCAAGGCGGCCAAGTTCCCGGCCACCAAAAGCCTCGACAGCTTCGACTTCAAGGCAATCCCCAAGCTCAACAAGATGCAGGTGCTGGAACTGGCGCGCTGCGACTGGATCGAACGGCGCGAGAACGTGATCGCCCTCGGCCCAAGCGGCACCGGCAAAACCCACGTCGCCCTCGGCCTGGGGCTCGCTGCTTGCCAGAAAGGGATGACGGTCAGCTTCACCACCGCCGCGGCCTTGGTCAACGAACTGATGGAGGCGCGCGACGAGCGTCGCCTGCTGCGGGTCCAAAAACAGATGGCCAACGCCAAGCTGCTGATCATCGACGAATTGGGCTTCGTCCCTCTCTCCAAAACCGGGGCCGAGCTGCTCTTTGAATTGATCTCGCAGCGCTACGAGCGCGGGGCTACGCTGATCACGAGCAACTTGCCCTTCGATGAATGGACGGAGACCTTCGGAACCGAGCGCCTGACCGGGGCGCTCCTCGACCGGCTGACCCACCACGTCAACATCCTCGAGATGAACGGCGAAAGTTATCGCCTGGCCCAAAGCCAGGCGCGAAAAGCCACCAAAACCTCCTGACCGACAATCCATGACTTGGCCCTCACGGGCCAAGGCGGCCAGTCAACCGCCAGCTATTTGGGGAGCGCGGTCGACTGGCCGCCAGCGCTCTATGCGCCCTTCACGCCCAACCCCAAAGTGGCCTACTTTTGCGCCGCCCTTTGGTCGGGTTTTACTCCGCCGTTGACA